>CAILEM010000098.1 GCA_903833215.1 uncultured Armatimonadota bacterium | reverse complement strand
CCGAAACTAGTCCCTAACGATTCACCCCAAAACAGCAGAAACGCGAGGTCCAAATCAATGGACCTCGCGTTTCTGTGTTTACCGAACACCAGCCGCGATGATGCCTCCACCCGGAGCCATCGGCGGAGCGTGAAGGCTCCTCATAGAGTGCTCGGCAGGCGAACCTTTCAGCCACCCTCCACATTGATGCCTCACGCCTGAGGCACCGCCGAAGCCGTGAGGCTAAATGACAGAGTGCTCGGAAGGCAAACGGCGCGTTCGTGTTCGAAAGCAGGTGATTCGAGCCTCCAGGCTCCGCTATCGCTCCGGCTGGAGGCATCATCGCAGGTCGTATTTGTGATGCACATGCGGTCTCCATCGAAAACAGTCGGTTCGAGCCTCCAGGCTCCGCTATCGCTTCGGCTGGAGGCATCATCGCAGGTGGTGTTCCTTCGGACTTACCTCCGATGGCTGGTCGGTCTCTTAGCCTCACGGCTTCGCCTATGGCTCAGGCGTGAGGCATCATCGCTAGCGCTACTCCGCAGGTTTCGGTCCGAAGCTTGTTGACTCCAGCATATGAATAGCCCTGCCAAGACACAATGAACTCTCGCTTCCAGCAAATGACTACGCGAAAATTCGTCCCGTGACGCTTCACGGCTTCTCATGCGTCGTATATGGAAACAGATGAGTCACTTCAGAAGTAGATTTCAGTCCGTCTCGCGATTCACGTCCAACGTGAAGGGTAGGTCTTTGGCTGTAGCCATCGGCTTCGTGGGTTTGAGCGTTGCCGCTGCGTGTGGAGCGTCTCAGAATGCTGCACCACAAGGCGCCTCACCACAAAGGGCTGAGACGAAATGGAAGTTTGACGGTCAAGCGGCATGGGATAGCCTGGTGAAGCAAGTGGCCTTTGGACCAAGAGTTCCGGGCACACCTCCCCAGGAGAAATGCAAGGAATACCTGCTTGAAGAACTTCGCAAAGGCTGTGACGACGCTCATATTCAGGAGTTGAGTCACAGGTGGGCTTTCACCAACAAGGTCGTCCCCATCTACAACGTTATTGGCACGCAAAATTGGAAGGATGCAAAAGTCCGTGTCGTTCTGCTTGCCCACTGGGATTCCCGCCCGTTTGCGGATGGACCGAACTCCCCCCTTTCCTACCGCACCAAACCGTATCCCTACAAACCGATTCCCGGTGCCAACGACGGTGCAAGCGGCGTTGCCGTTCTTCTCGAACTCGCCAAAGCACTCAAGGGTCGCCACCCCGATGTAGGCATTCTCTATCTGCTCGACGATGGCGAGGACCTTGGTCCAGACATGTCAGAGATGCTACTGGGAGTGGACTACTTCGCCAAGAACATGCCGTCCCCCAAGCCAGACTACGGAATTTTGCTCGACATGATCGGGAAGAAAGATATGGTTGTTGGTGAGGAGATTGAGAGTCTGAAGTACGCTGAGAAACTGACGAAGGCGTTCTTTGCCAACGCTAAAGAGGTCGGCTTAGGAAAGACGTTCCCTGATCAAGAGGCGGATGATATCGAAGACGACCACTGGCCACTTATCCAACGTGGTGTTCCAACGCTCGACCTGATCGACTTCCGCTACGACCAATGGCACACTCAGGACGACACTCCTGCTCATTGTTCCAAGGAATCCTTAGTCGCGACGGGCATCGCACTTGAGAGCTTTCTTCTCCGAACTCCCTATTTCAAGCCTTGAACCGAGAGTGGATAGATCTGGGGTTCACATTTTAGGGAGCACTTGGGCCTTTGAAGGGTGTCCAACAACTATGCTGGCACCCAGTTATTTTTGATTCTGGTGCGCCCCCCGGGCTTACATTGAGCGTCGAATGTTTGTGATTTCGAAAATGCGCGGTTTCCTCATTTGTGCCGCGCTTGGGTGCGTATGGTTTGGGTTCTTTATGGGGGTAAGTCGAAGTTTTTCGCCGCCGCCACTACCCAAAGAGTCGAGCGAGACCCAGAAGGTTCGGCAGAGCTTTGCCAAATTGGCGACTGCTGAGAGGACAAGACTGGCGCTCGACCAGTATTACAACGGTCAGCACACCCTTGGGATGGTCGATGCCATCGTCGAATTCACGCAGAAGCAACCCCTACCGTTGCGAATGATTGAGATGGATGGATTCCTCACCAAGCATGTCGACATTGCCCAAGGTGAGAACGGGATATTTTCGGTCGTCGCCGTGTTCACACGTCGCAAACCGTACACATGGCCCCGGTCGCTTGAAATCAAACTCGGTCCTCAATACTTCGAGCGCGTCGATCTCGACGAACGAAATGCCTCAGGTGAATTCGCAACTTACCGAGTGAGTACCGGACTCCGACTCGACATGAAGAGTCCCCACGGCCAGTTTGCCTGGACCGTCACCAAAGACAAAGTCCTCGTCGCCTCCCCCGAGTGCCTCTACCGGCAGGACCTCTACAAAGACGGTGAATGGATCAAATCCCTCGCCGCCATCTCGACGGCGAACTCGAACACCGGTTTGGAAAAGCCGTAGAAAGACCATGCGGCTTGCTGACGTACCCTAAGGGAATGATAAATCGCGATCTGGTCGAACGCCGAAGGTGTTCGGTCCCCAAAGCCCAGTGTTGCGTCGCGAAGCGAGGCTACACTGGGATGGGTATTCCCTATCCGATCAACACTGAAGGTGTTGCGTCACCGGCCTCGCGACTTGGCAAATGCTCGGAGTTGCGAGATAAATCGAAAACATGTTCTCGTCGGCCGCTTAGGGACTCAACACTTTCAGCGTTGATCGTTTGCCTGCTACTGAACCCAGGGAAGCGTCCTCGGGGACGCATCCCTGGGCTTTGATGACAAAACACCTTTGGTGTTTGGGGCTGTTTCGCATCGTTCATTCCCCAGCCATGGCCAAATGCGTTGGTGCCCACATTCAGGAAACGCCTTCGATTGCTGGTCGGATCGAGAGCCTCCAAGCTCCGCTATCGCTTCGGCTGGAGGCATCAGCGTTCGTGAAGGACCGCCTTCCAATGGCGATTCAAAACTATAACTGCACTGTCGAAAACGCGGCGTCGAGGGCTTCGATGAGTTCGTCGATGTTGCTCTTATCGGCGATGAGTGGTGGGCCGAGGCGTAGGACGTTTCCGTAGAGGCCGCCCTTGCCGATCAGGACACGGCGCTTCTTGGTTTCTTCGAAGACTTGGGCGACGGCTTGAGGGGCGGGCTCTTTGGTTTCGCGATCCTTGACCAACTCGACACCCTGCATCAGACCCATACCTCGGACATCACCGATGACCGGGTGCTTATCCTTCAGTTCCTCAAGACGAGTTCGGAAGTAGTCGCCGACGACCTTCGCGTTCGCTCGGAGGTCTTTATCCTCGATCTCTTTGATGACGGCCAGCGCTGCGGCGGTGGAAACGGGATTTCCGCCGAAGGTTGAGAAGGTGACGCTGGGGAAGCTGTCAGCAACTTCAGGGGTCGCAACCGTCACAGCGATCGGAGCGCCGTTGCCCATGCCCTTGGCTGTGGTGAGAATGTCGGGTTCGACATCCCAATGCTCGATGCCAAACCACTTGTCGCCGGTTCGTCCAAAGCCGGTCTGAACTTCATCTGCGATGAAGAGGCCGCCGTGAGTTCGTGCGATTCCGACTGCCATCTCGAAGTAACCGGGCGGGGGAACAATGAAACCACCCACACCGAGAATCGGCTCGGCCATGAACGCGCCAATTTCGCCGGTAGTTGTCGTGTCGATGAGGTTCTTGATGTCTTCCGCGCACTTGATTCCGCAGCTTGGGTACTTCAGGCCGAATGGACAGCGGTAGCAATACGGGGCGTGGGCATGAACCATGCCTGCTACTTGGGAGGCGATGGGCCTCCAAGAAGAATGACCGACCGCAGAAAGTGCGGTTGCCGATCGTCCGCTGTAGCTGTGGCGCAACACGATGATCTCGTGCCGCTTGGTATGCAGCTTTGCAGCCAACACTGCCATGTCGTCAGCCTCAGTTCCGGTGTTGCTGAAGAAGCTCTTCTTTAGGCGACCTGGCGTGATGCCCGCCATCTTTTCTGCGAGATCGGCGTGGTTGTGATTTGCGTAAAGCGTCGACGTGTGCGACAGGCGTGAAAGCTGCTCGACCTCCGCCTTCACGACGGCGGGATTGGCATGGCCGACGCTGATCGTAAGGACGCCACCAAAGCAGTCGAGATACTTATCTCCCGCTTCATCCCAAACATACATTCCCTCTCCGCTCACGAGCGCCAACGGCTCTTTGTAGTACATCGCTACGGCGGGAAACAGGAACTCTTTATGTTTGCGGACTGTGTCAGACATCTTTCACCTACAATTTGCGCTTCCGCGTCAGTGGCTGCAAACCACCAAAAGCTTCGGCAGAACTATCTTACTTGCGGAAACCCTAAATCGACTTTGCTGGTGCCGGGATCGGGCCAACGGCTGGTGACCAACTTCGCCCGTGTATAGAACTGGATGCCATCGGGGCCATACATGTGGAGGTCGCCAAAGAGCGACGCTTTCCATCCTCCAAAGCTGTAATAAGCCATCGGAACCGGAATTGGAACGTTGATTCCCACCATGCCAACTTCGACATCAAACTGAAATTGTCGAGCCGCGCCTCCATCGCGAGTGAAGATCGCGGTGCCATTGCCGTAGGGGTTGTCGTTGATCAGGCTGAGAGCTTCGTCGTAGGTCTCGACGCGAACGACCCCAAGAACAGGTCCGAAAATCTCATCGTCATAGCACTGCATTCCAGGTCGAACATTGTCGATCAACGAGCACCCAAGAAAAAATCCTTCGCGTTGAGCCGATGGGTTTGCACGGCCATCGACAACAAGGTTTGCACCCTCAGTTTCGGCTTTGGCCACGTACGAAGCGACTCGATCCCGATGCTCGCACGTAATGAGCGGCCCCATTTCATTGCCTGGCTCATTGCCGGGGCCGATCTTAACTTTGTTGATTCGCTCACAGATCGCCTCAATCAGCGGTTGCGCGACATTGCCAACCGCGACAACGATCGAGATCGCCATGCACCTTTCACCCGCCGATCCATAAGCAGCAGAAATGGCGGCATCAGCTGCCATACCGATATCAGCATCAGGCAAAACGAGCATATGGTTCTTTGCGCCACCGAGCGCTTGAACACGCTTGCCATTTTGAGTAGCCGTCTGATAGATATGCCGAGCGATGGGAGTCGACCCGACAAAGCTGACCGCCTTCACGTCAGGATGCTCCAGCAACCTTTCGACCGCGATCTTGTCGCCTTGAACGACGTTGAAAACGCCATCAGGGATGCCGGCTTGCTGAATCAGCTCTGCCAGAAAAAGACTTACTGAGGGGTCACGTTCGGAAGGCTTGAGCACGAATGTATTCCCACATGCGATCGCATTTGCGAACATCCACATCGGGACCATCGCGGGGAAGTTGAACGGCGTGATTCCGGCAACAACTCCAAGGGGCTGACGTATTTGGTAAACGTCGACGCCTCGACTGGCCTGCTCGGTAAATCCGCCCTTGAGGAGATTTGGAACACCGCAGGAGAACTCAATATTCTCAAGGCCCCTGGCGACTTCCCCACCCGCGTCTGCGAGGGTCTTCCCATGTTCGGAAGTCAGCAGGGCAGCAATTTTGGAGCGGTTTTGATCGATCAACTCTCGAAGTCGAAACATCGTCTCCGCGCGTCGAGATAACGGAGTTGCCCTCCACTCTGGAAATGCCTTCTTCGCGGCGGCTACTGCTAGATCGACTTCACCAGCATCTGCCAGTCCGACCTGGGCCTGAATTGTGCCTAATGCTGGGTTCCAGACTGGCGCATATTGACCGGACTGCGAAGCCGTGAATTTGCCATCGATCCAGTGATCGATCGTACGCACTTCATTGCCCGTGTTATCGGTTGTCATAAGTTCAACTCTTTAATCCAAGCGACCGTTTTGGTCGCCAATTTATCCATTGCGTCGATGGCCAATTCAAGATGTTCTTCCTTCGTATCTTCGATCTTGTTATGGCTGATTCCGTGCAGCGACTGAACAAACATCATCACGGTGGGAATTCCTGCCCGAGAAACTTCTGCCGCATCGTGTAGGGGCCCAGAAGGCAAAACGACGAACTCACAAGAGGTTTCTTGAATCGCTGCCTCGCAGAACTCCAAGAGCTTCGGATGAAATGGAATCGGTTCGATGCTCCAAATCTTCGACCACTCGACCGAACATCCGTGCTCTGCCGCGAACTGCTCACTTGCGGACTTTGCTTCTCGGTACATCTGAGCAAGAGCGTCAGGGTCGAGATCCCGTTGATCTAGAGTCGCCTCGCAACGGCCAACAACGGCAGTGACAATTCCGGGATAAGTCTTCACACTGCCAATCGTACAGACGGCGTCTTTATGCTTGCCCGCAATCGAGTAGATCTCCAACGCAAGCTTCGCGAGTGGAGCGAGTGAATCGCGCCTATCTCCCATCGGAGTCGAGCCAGAGTGTGCTTCCTGCCCATGAAACGTAATCGCATGGCGCTCAACGCCTTTCGTCCCCAGCACGACGGCAAGGGGCAGCCCTAGTCTTTCCAATACAGGCCCTTGTTCGATATGGAGTTCAAGGTAGGCGGTTGCATTGGCCTGCTCCTGTTCAGATTCTTTGAAGCGATCAACGTCGACTCCACAGCGACGAAGGGCATCCTCGAGTCGGATGCCGTCTTTATCGACCCGAATTCGGTCGGCTTCGATAGATGCGGTTCCGGCAAACGCAGAGGATCCCAGCAGACTCCTTCCGAATCTCGCACCCTCTTCATCGGCCCAATCCACCACTCGAATGGTCACCGGAGGACAACCGTTGTACTCCTTGGCAAAACGGCGAAGGATCTCAAGTCCGGCAAGCACGCCAAGGGCACCGTCGAGCCAACCTCCGTTGGGAACGGAGTCGAGATGGCTACCAATAATGAGCGCTTTTTCCGATTCGCCTTTGAGAGTCACCCAGCCATTTCCAGCTGCATCGTAGTGTTGTTCGACGGGAAGATCGGCCAACTTCTCCTCAAACCAGGCTCTTGCTTTCAGCCAAGTGTCGGTCCAAGCCACTCTCTGGGCGCCATTTTCGTCGCCGGTCAGGGCACGCAGTTCCTTGAGTTCGGCGATCGTTCGTTTTGGATCAATGCTCATCGTTTGAGTCCTAGTAAATAGGCTCCCGCTTGATCATCTGTCCGCGGCCTTCCTCGCCGACAAACTCGCCATCCTTGACTTGAATCTTGCCCCGGACGGTGACAACCGACGGTCGCCCTTCAATCGACATCCCTTCGAAGCCGTTGTAGTCGTTGTTCGTGTGCTGAGTCTTGGCGGAGACGACACCACGGTATTTCGGGTCGTAAATCACCAAGTCAGCGTCACTGCCCACCGCGATGGTGCCCTTGCGGGGAAAGAGTCCAAAAATCTTGGCCGCCTGGGTGCTGGCTGCATCGACAAATCGGTGAATGTCGATCAAGCCAGCTTTGTACCCGTAAGTGTAAAGGAGGTTCACGCGCTCTTCGATTCCAGGAATGCCGTTCGGGATTTGGGTGAAAGCGTCTTTGCCGAGTTCCTTCTGCGAGGTATCGAACGGACAATGATCGGTGCCAACCGTGTCGATAAATCCCGCCGACAGCCCATTCCAAAGCGCGGATTGGTTTCGCTTATCGCGGAGCGGTGGGGACATCACATGCTTGAATCCCTCTACTCCAGGGCGTTCTGCATAGGTCTTGTCGAGGAGGAAGTGCGGCAGTACCGACTCCACGAACAACTTGACGCCACGTGCCTTTGCCGCGATCGCGATATCCAGTGCTGGTTGACACGACAGATGAACGACATAACCGGTTGCTCCTGTGTTTTCAAGGAATGTCGCAAATCGGTTCGTACCTTCCGCTTCGACGGATTCCGGTCGGCTTGGCTCGTGCCACTCGGGTCCGGTTTTGCCTTCTGCCAAAAGGCTCGCCTGGAGTCGACTCACAAGCTCCGCGTTCTCGCAATGGGCGGTGACAATCACACCTAGCTTCTTTGCCAGTTTCATCGTCTCGTACGTCTCACCGTCGTCGATCCCAAAGAAGTTCTTATACGCGAGGAAGATCTTGAAGGAGTTGATGCCGTCAGCCACGATCTCCCGTAGTTGCGATTCTGTCTTGTCGTCGAATTTGGTCACCGACATGTGGAAGGTGTAGTCGCAGGCGGTATTTCCTTCCGCCTTTGATTTCCAAAGCGCGTAGCCTTCCAATGCATCGTCGAGTCGCGACGGACAGCACATCTCGATGAAGGTCGTGGTGCCTCCAACCAGAGCGGCCTTGCTCGCCGTCGCGTGAGTATCTTTGGCGAAGGTCGCCATAAACGGGAGATAGATGTGAACGTGAGGGTCGATAAAACCCGGAAAGATCAGCTTGCCAGCGGCGTCGATGATCTCCGTGTCTGGCGGAACCTCAAGGTCTTTGCCGATCTGCGAGATCGTCTGGTCAGCGACGTAAATATCTGCGTAGTACCGAGAGTCGGCAGTAACGATCTCCCCATTCTTGATGAGTAATGGCATGAACAAACTCCTTCGCTAGTGGATGTGGATTCCAGTTTCCTCACGGTAACGCTTCATCGCGTCCCAATCCTGTGTGATGTCGGGCCGAACGTGAGATAGCTCACTCCAAGTGACTGCCGGTCGGCTTGGAGGTAATTCGACCATCTCAATACAACCTTCGACAGGGCAAACGTTATGACATAGGCGGCAGCCGACGCAGTCATCTTCGCGGACCACGGGACGAGGGCGATTCACAGTCGCTTCTTTCTTTCCGTTTGATCTCACATCATGTCCGGGCGGAACTACTTGCCCAATCGCGTTGTGTAAATCGATGCATTGGTGAGCGGTATCGTTGCAAGCCACATAGCAGAGGTTGCATTGGATACATTTCTCTTGATCGATCCTCGCGACGGCGCGAAACGCCAGGTCAAGATCCTGAAAAGCAGACAGCCTCGACAAGCTCTTTCCTCGGATATCGTTCAGACTCTCAATTTGCTTTGAGTCCATCCAATTCGAAAGCCCATCACAAAGATCGTCGATAATCCGAAAACCGTAGTGCATAACGGCGGTACAGACCTGAAGACTTGATGCTCCCAAGAGCACAAACTCTGCAGCGTCTCTCCAAGCGCTGATTCCGCCCATTCCCGAAATCGGCACGCCTGATCGCACGATGACCTCATCAGACGCTACTGCCGCTAACATATTGAGCGCAATCGGCTTCACAGCGGGTCCGGCGAAACCTCCGTGGCCACCCTTGCCGCCAATGTTGGGGGAGATCTCGAAGTTATCGAGATTGACAGCCGTGATCGAGTTGAGCGTATTGATTAGGGAAATCGCATCGGCGCCACCGGCAACAGCTCCCCGCGCGGGGCCGACAATATTGGTGATGTTTGGCGTCAGCTTTACGATGACCGGAATGGTCGCGACGTTTTTCACCCAACTCGTGATCTGCTCGCAGTACTCGGGCACCTGTCCGACGGCGCTCCCCATGCCTCGCTCACTCATGCCATGTGGGCACCCGTAATTCAGCTCGATCCCATCTGCTCCGGTGTCTTCGATCTGCCTGACGATTTGACGCCAGGCATCCGGATTCGACTCGACCATCGCAGAGACGATTAACGCCCTATCTGGCCAAGCTCGCTTCACTTCGGCGATCTCTCGCAAGTTCACATCAAGGGGGCGATCGGAAATCAACTCGACATTGTTGATCCCAACCATTTTTTGGCCGCCGTAATGAAACGCGCCGTAACGATTGGAAACATTCAGAACCGGCGCACCGATTGTCTTCCACACCGCACCGCCCCAACCCGCTTCAAAGGCTCGGTGTACTTGTTCCCCGGAATTGCTCGGGGGAGCCGAGGCAAGCCAAAATGGATTTGGGGATTTGATTCCTGCGAAAACGGTGGATAGATCAGCCAACGGTTTAACCTCCTGACGACAAGCTCAGTTTCTTATGGATGGAGTCGGCGGCCATTTTGCCGTCTTGCACAGCCATCACCGTTGAGGCCGAACCAGTGGCGCGAATACAATCGCCACCGGCAAAAACGTTTGGAAGATTTGTCTCGAATTCTTCGTTGACCTTTAGGAATCCACGGATTGTATCGATTCCCAGTAATGCGGCAAGAGCAGGCTTTTCCTGCCCAATCGCTTTAATGATTTGGTCTGTTTCGATGATGAACTCGGAACCCTCAATCGGAACTGGTGTTGCCCTCCCAGATTCATCGAGCTCACCTAACTGCATTGAGCGGCACTCAAGCCCAACTACTTTTTCACCGTCGTGGAGAACGGCCACAGGTTGGGTCAAGAACTTGAAACGGACTCCTTCTGCTTTCACAAAGTCATATTCATGGTCGTAGGCACTCATCTCGCATTCGGTTCGACGATAAACCATCGTTACGGCGCGTGCTCCGAGGCGTTTGGCAATCGTGGCGCAGTCAACCGCCGTATTTCCGGCTCCTATCACAAGCACTTTGTCACCAACGACGACCCTTTTTTCGTCCGTCTTGGACTGCTCAATCATAGCGAGACCGTCGACAATAAGCTCTTCGCCCGGAATGCCTAATCTTGGAGTCCAACCAAGACCAACCGCAAGGAATATTGCATCGAACTCAGCCTGTAATTCTTTGAAATCAAGATTCTGCCCCAGCTCCCGCTCATATTCGAAGTGGGCACCCAAGCTGCTGATCATGTCTGCTTCCGCCAAGGCAACCTCAATGGGCTCTCGCAGCTTGATGATCCCGTAAGTCGAAAGACCGCCAGGCAATCCCCGCTTGTCAAACACAACGACTTCATGCCCAAGCTTCCGCAATTCGCCCGCACATGAGAGCCCAGCAGCGCCGGAGCCCACAATAGCAACCCGCTTTCCTGTGGGATTTCCTGGACGGATCAGTTCGAGTCCTTTGTCGGAAGCGAAATCCATCGAATAACGCTGAAGTCGTCCGACGGTGATTGGCCGATGTTCTGCGCCAAGCACACACGCCCCTTCGCAAAGCTCTTGAACAGGACAAACACGCGCGCACGTCGCACCGAGAAGGTTGGATTTGAGAATCGTGGACGCCGATCCGATCAGGTTTCCTGTGGCGATCTTCTTAATGAAGTTCGGGACGTCTATGTGGGTCGGACAAGCGTGTGTGCAAGGCGCATCAAAGCAAAAAAGGCACCGGTTAGCCTCAAGGGTCGCCTCATGGTCGCTTAGTGCTGGCAATAGCTCTGCCAGCGGGTCCGGACGCACTTCTTCCCGATCCATTACCTAATGTTAGCGGAAACGAACCTCTGTTTGCGGTTACCAATGGGGCACGTGGAGATAGACTGGGTTCGTTATGGCGTTAACCGGGCTCGTTTTATCATTGTTGATTCCGGTCTTGGCGGCGGCCGCAGCTGCAACTCAAGCACCGATCGTTTCACCGGAAGTCCATGCCGATCGCACCGTCACATTTCGGTACCGAGACGCGACGGCAAAGAAGGTGGAACTCTCACTCGAAGGTTCAGATCCTGTGCCCATGGCCAAGGGAGCAAACGGCATCTGGACACTTACAACTGCCCCGCTTGCACCCGATATCTATGGCTACAGCTTCACCGCAGATGGCGAAACACGCATGGATATCCATAACTCAGCGTTCAAACCCAACCTCATTTGGTGCGGCAATATGGTCACTGTGCCCGGCAATCCACCCCTGCCCTGGGAAGTTCAAAATGTTCCACATGGTCAGCTTCATCGACACTTTTACAGGTCGGGTGTGATCGGAGACGAACGGGATTTCTTTGTCTACACGCCCCCTGGCTACCAGGCCTCAGGGCGCACGAAGTACCCCGTTCTCTACCTTCTGCACGGATTCAGCGACATGACGAATGGCTGGACGGCGATCGGCATGGCTCACACGATCCTAGACAACCTCATCGCCCAAGGCAAGACCAAGCCCATGATTGTGGTGATGACGCTTGGCTACGGGGTACCGGACTTTGCCAGCCCAACTCGAGGCGGTTACGCAGGTTCAAATATCCGGTCCAAGAACTTCGAACTTTATCGTCAGGCACTGTTCTCCGAGGTCATCCCTGTCGTTGAAAAAGAGTATAGGGCCTCCTCAAGTAAGTCTCAAAGGGCTATCGCAGGCCTGTCAATGGGCGGCGCTCAAACACTCTTCGTCGGACTGAACAATCTCGACAAGTTCTCTTACGTTGGGGCATTCAGTTCAGGCAATCTCCCATCCACTTTCGACAAAGACCTCCCAGGGTTTGACGGAGCCAAGGCTAACAAGGCACTCAAATCACTTTGGATCTCGTGCGGAGTCGATGACGGGCTGATTGGTTTCAACCGCGAACTCTACAAGTGGCTTCAGAATCAGAACGTCAAAGTCCAATACCACGAGACTCCGGGGCGTCACGCATGGATGGTATGGCGAAGAAATCTGATCGATTTCTCCCAGCTATTGTTCAAGAACTAGCTCAAGTAGGGGCGTGCCTCGCTTCTTGAGACCGCTGTAACAGCCCAACCTAGGGTTAGCTGGGCACGCCCAGCCCCTACAAGGGAGCAGGTTTACTTGCCTTTGAGCGAATCCCTCAGCCGGTCTCTTTGGAGGCCGGCGTTCTCACGGATCTTCTTGATGTTAGCCTGGTCTGCCGGAGAGATCGTTGTTCCTTCTCGGTTGCCTTCGATCATTGCCGTCTTCTTGAATGGCTCCTCCATCTGCTTGGTCGTCGTTCCTGAGCGATAGAGGATGTTATTTCTAAGAACGTTGGCTGAAGGTGCCATTGGGTTCTCGTTGAGGATGTTCGGCAGCATCGGATATTGCGTTCTCCAGATCGCCGATTGGTAAGGAACTGCGTCTAGGCCCGCAACCATTGTCGGGCGTGAATCTGCTGCCCAACCGAGACCGCGTGCGTCACAAGCAAAAGCGAGGCTGCAATCCACAAGAATGTTGCCCTCAAGGATATTGTCTCGCCCGCCGCCAATCAAGAAGCCCCAGTGGCAGCGTTCGATCAGATTGCCAATCATTTTGATACCGCTGCCTAGGTCGTCGACGTAGATTGCTGGCTCCCACTTTCGTTGGCCAAAATTGTCTTCGAACCAGTTGTTTCGTATGGTCGTCCCTCGTGCCGTCCAATTGCGCCCGGTGTAAACGGCACCACCGTCGCCCGTCAGGGCAAGGAGACGAGAGAATCGGTTGTTCTCAATGACGTGGTCGTTACCACCATAGATGATCGCCGAGTGGGGGGCATCGTGCATGTAGCAGTGGGAAACGATGTTACCGACGCCGTCGATCCAAACCGCAGGGCGGTAAGTTTGCGACCTTCTCTGGAAATTCTTAAACTCGCAGTTCGTAACGAAGTTTCGAGCTGGCGTCAGGAGCTTACGATCTCCACCGGAAAGAGCAACACCACCTTCTGCCGTGTCCCACATGTCGCAACTGCGGAATCCGGAATCGTGCCCGAGTTCAACTTCCGCGACTCGACCACCGAGATCCTTGAATCGACAGGCTTCAAACGTTACGTGATCGCCATTGTGAATACGGACGGCCGTGCCCCGTGAGAACCCAAAGTCGATACCCCGCACGGTAACGTTTGCGGCATCTGTGACCGTGATGAACGGCTGCGAGGTGATAGAAAGTGTTAGCGGCTCCTTGGCGCTCAACGGACGTGACGGGATGAAATACAAATGAGAGGTCTGGCGATCCACATAGTATTCACCCGGTGCATCGAGTTCTTCGAGCAAGTTTTCGGCAAAGAAAGGCATTCCCGTATCGACCCCGTAGACCGCTGGCTCCTGTAGGGTTATCGTCCCAGTAGTAGGGTCGATCTTGTTGACTCGGATACTCTCATCCGCCCAGTCAAAATGCCAGTAGCCGTACATCCATGCTTCTTCAGCTTTCAGCCAACCCTTTGATCGCTCGCCGATAGAAAACACGGGCAAGCGCTTCGGCTTGTCATGATCGTGCTCGCCATTTCCTGCTTCAGTGACCTTTCCAACTTTCGCATAACCCGTATTTGGCCACCTTGCAATGTTCATCGGAGAGTCGCCCTGAAACAGCTCATTCGGACTGCTGTTGGCTTGATGAGGAAAACCCCTCGGCTCAATCGTGGCAATGGTCGAAACCCCCAGGGCCTTGAGATCGACTTCAAGCACCTTTCCACGTGCGCTCGAATCGATGATTCGGCTCAAAACGGTGGAATCCTGGCATGGGTGAACGAGATTGAGCGGAACATCGATGCCACCCGAAACCACAGGGCGTGAACCTGAACCAGCTCGAATCGTCAGTCCACTATCCGCTGCCTCCAACTTCACCGAATCCATGAGCCGGTAGACGCCGCCTTTGAGCACAATTTGATGACAGTGTGAAGCTCGAGCAAGGTCTCGGGCCGCAGCCAAAGTTGCAAGGGGTGATCTTGAAGTACCGGGGTTCTTGTCCGCACCATTGGGCGCGACAAAGATCTCTTTTTGAGATCCAGTTGCACCGACGACGAGCAAAGCCATACAAGCCAGCATCAAGCTAACGTTACCCCCGAAAATCATTCGGAATTCCCTAGTAACGGATGTGATGGAATGCGTTCATAGACCATTAGGTGTATCGTTTAGCCGATGCATGGAATGATCTGCGGTTTGGGGCAAGTTGGCTACCGGGTTGCCCTCCTTGCGCTTCAATCTGGGCATCGAATTACGGTCGTTACCATCGTCGCCCGACCCGAGTGGGAACGTGAGTTGCGGGCTGCGGGAGCGAGGATCTTCCTTGGCGACGCACGCGATGAAGACTTTCTTGTTTCAGCGGGTTTACGAGATGTCAGTTGGCTGGTATCTGCAACGACAAATGACCTAACGAACATTGAAATCGCACTCGACGCGAAGCGATTGCATCCTCATGTCCGAACTGTTGCTCGGGCTTTTGATCAATATCTCGCATCGCGACTTGAGTCCAGCTTTGGCATTGACCGCGTCTTGGCCATGTCACAGCTTGCCGCACCCGCCTTCATTTCCGCTGCTTTCGGCGATGAGTTGGTTGCCTCTTTCAAGTGGAAGGAATTGCGGTTTGGCGTGGTTCGTGTATCCCTCAAGAGTGGACATCGGTTCATTGGCAGGACCATTAAGGAAGTCCAAGACGAGACCGGCCTTTCGGCATTACTCGTTGTGGACTCAGAATCTCACCCCACCATCCACCCTGATTTGACTCACAAACTCGGTGTTAACGAAACGATTAAGTTCGTGGGGCCTGAGGCTGAAATCCTTGCCCTTGGAACCTTGCCAAAGCACGCGGAGCCTGATCTCAGTCCTGCGAAAAAGCGTGCATTCCAAAGCGTCGATCTCGGCACCATTTGGCGCGATGCCCCGATCGACTTGAAGTACCTGCTGCTCGGATTAATCATCTTTATGATGCTGAGTACGCTCGTGTTTCGGCTTGGGCTTGGCTTGACTCCAGTTGATGCGTTCTATTTCGTAGTCTCTACCGTGACGACTACAGGTTACGGAGACATCACCCCGAAAGATGCTTCGATCTGGCTCAAGCTCTACACCTGCTTGGTGATGCTCGTTGGATCAGCGGCAGTCGCAACGCTGTATTCGATTATCACAGATGCCCTCATTTCGGCACGATTCCGACAATTGACGATTGGTCATGCCGTGCCCGAGTCCAGTCACGTTATCGTGGTCGGGCTTGGTGATGTGGGATTTCGCACTTGCGAAGAGTTACTGAGGCTTGGAATTGATCCTGTAGGTATCGACTTGGCAGAAAATGCCAAATTCGTAACCACGCTCAGAACTCAAATGGCGGTTATCACTGGCGATGCCCGAGAACCCGAAATACTTGAGCAAGCCAATTTCGAAAACGCCGCAGCCGTCATTTGTACGACAAGTGACGACATCGTCAACTTGAGCGTGGGCCTGCTCGCAAGAGAGGAGCCTGGCCAACAGCGCATTGTGCTACGTATCTTTGACGACCGGTTCGCAAGCAAGGTGCAATCGACGGTGGCATTTGACGGTGCTCTTAGCGCTTCCCGAATTGCGGCTCCAACATTCTTGGGAAGTGCCGCTTATCCCGGTTCGCTGGCATCATTTGTTGTGCGTGGATTTCTGATCACAGTGTTCTCTCGATCTCTGTCTGAGCAGGATTCAGCCCTTGCCAACGGCGAAACCATCGTTATGGAGGACCCGGTAAAGGGAATCCTTACGATACTTGCGACCCAGCTCCATCATCCGCAGAACCCTGGGGCATAATCGGGATGTGGTCGATGCACAGACTCAAGGCGACGTCCTAAACCAGGCGCTTCCCTACATACAAGAATTTCGTGGCCAAACGTTCGTCGTCAAGTACGGCGGTAGCGCGATGCGTGATGCAAGTCTTATGGAAGGCGTCATCCGCAACGTCTTGCTGCTTCAACTCGTCGGAATTCGAGCGATCTTGGTTCACGGCGGTGGGCCCGAGATTGATACATGGCTCGGGCGACTGGGCATCGAAAAGAAGACACTGAATGGACTTCGGGTCACGGACGATGACACCATGGATGTCGTCGAGATGGCACTCGCTGGGCGAGCAAACAAAGCGCTTGTGGCGGCGGTGCAAAAGGCAGGCGGCCAAGCCATCGGTCTTTCTGGGCGTGACGCAGATCTCCTGGAAGCGGAGCGAATTTCCGACGAACTCGGCAGAGTTGGTGACGTGGTGAAAGTGAACGCCCACGTGCTAACCGTCGCGACTGGAGCCGGCTTCATTCCGGTGGTTTGCAGTGTCGCGACAGATTTCGAGAAGCGGGCTCTAAATGTGAACGCCGACAGCGCGGCTGCCGCCATTGCTGCAGCGGTAGGAGCCTCTAAGCTCATCCTGCTTACCGACACCAACGGTGTCTTGGCAGATAAACACGACGCGAATTCCACCATTTCTCAACTTGGTGCCGCCGAGGCGCGCGAGATGATCACCTCAGGCAAGGCAGACCGCGGAATGATTCCTAAATTGGAAGGCGCGCTGCACGCCATTGATCATGGCGTCGGGAGTGTTCACCTTATCAATGGCGGGTTGCCCAATGCGCTGCTTGTCGAAGTCTTCACTCACTCAGGCGTCGGAACAATGATCGTTGGTGGTCGCTAACCTACTTCTGCGCAGGAGCGGCCATCAGGGTTCCCACGATCCCTTTCCCTGGGCTCCAATCGTAGATACCAGCAAAGCGGTTGTGCGATCCGCCTTGACAGATCGAGACGTTCCCAACTTTAACCGGAGACTGTAGCACCGTGTGGGAGTGCCCACCCAATATCACATCCAATTCGGGACACTTTTCGGCCAACTCCAAGTCTTGCCGATGCCCAATATGTGAGAGGCAAATGAGCAAATCGACCTCTGGTCGCAAAACCTTAGAAAGTTCACAGGCAATTGGAATCGGTGGGTCCCACAGATAGGCACTGGCCGCTTTGGTGGCCATCCGCTCTGTCACCATCGGCACCATGACGGCGATGACACCCACTTTCAAACCGCGACTTTCGACAATCAAAGTGCGTGGTAGAGGCCGAGAATTGTCCTTCCCTCTCAGGTTTCCACACAGAATTGGATGCTTGGAACCATTGAGCTTTGCCTTGAATGCAGACTCAAGAACGTGCGTTTCACGGTTACCAAGCACACTTGCGGTGCATTTCAACTGATCGAGTAGTGGCCATACTGCCTCTGGCCGGAGGGGAATTCCGAGGTTGCCCGTTTTGATCGCATCCCCGGTATCAAAGTAGAGATCGGCTCCGCTCCTCAAACTTTGTAGCCACTGAAACCTTTGAGGCGTCAGCGTCCCGTGCATGTCGTTGGTGTGAAGGATGCGTATGCCCACTGCAATGACATTGTGCCATCCCAAAGGAACCAGGTTATACTTACAGGGCGCAATGTTGCGCAAGCTTAGTTAGGCTAAACACTTCCATGAACAAAATCATCCTTCCAACCCTCCTCATTGCTGCCATCGCAGGCTTCGCTGGCGCCCAGGGCCCTAAGAAAGCTCCTACCACCAAGATGGTTTGCGCTGTCATGACCAAGAATTCGGTCGACGTTGAGAAAGCAACCAAGACCAAGATGTTCGCCGATTACAAAGGCAACCGATACTTCTTCTGCTGCGGCGGCTGCCCAGAAGCATTCAAGAAGGATCCAGCCAAGTACGCCAAGGCACCTCACATCCCAACTCCAAAAGCAACCAAAGCTACCAAGTAGTTAATTGGTTAGGTGGCCAATGCTGTTGGGCGAAGGCCAGCAAACTCTCGGAGGAACCCCCCAAATTCTAAGGCGGGTTCCTCTCCTTTTTTAACAGGGGGCCAGGTGAGGGTAATGCCATCTATGCGCCTTTGGCTCCGTTGTTTCTGGAAACTCACGATGAATGGATGCTCGGCTTGACATCGCGGTAACTACCGCTAGTTGAGTCGTCCGACGCCAAAATTCAGTTTTCCTACATCGATTCGGGCAATTGCTTAACCCAAGAAATGCTCAAATTGTGAAGCAGTCTTGAAGGTCGGCAGCAACAATGATTGGGGTCTTAGCGGGCATTTTTTGGTACTTTTCTAGAGGCCAAATGCGAAAAGGAAGTCCCGCCTGAGTCGGAACCGAAAGTGGCTAACCCCTCTTCCTGACCTTCTACCCCTGCAAGGGGAAAAGAAACCACGCCGACAATTTCGACATTGCGGGCAAATCCTCCTATATTAGGAAGTTCATTTGCCATCAGACCGAACAAAAAAGCCCTGGAATCCATTGGACTCCGGGGCTTTTTACTTTGTAATTCGAGACTTACTTGCCAGTCTTGGTAGTGGACTTTACGGGCGCTGGTGTTGGACCGTTCTGGGCAGCAGAGTCAATGCGATTGCTCACGCCGTCGATAAGCAGCATCAATGCGAAGAACGAAGCACCGAGGATCAAAGTCAACTTCGACATATAGTCGTCAAAGCTCGCTTTACCTTTGAAAGAGGTTCGGATACTGCCGCCGCCCGACATTGCATCGCCCTTTCCGGTAATCAGAACCAAGACGGAAAACATTGTGGCCACGATGAGGGCTAGGAAAAGTAGAACGTTATAGGCGGTATGCACGGAAGTATTGGACCTCGAATTGTTGATTGTACCTTGCCGATGACCTAATCCAAACCTGGGAGATTGAAGTGGAACAACAACGTGATTCCTTTGACCACAAGGAAAGCGAGTCCAGAGCCCGTCATCACGTGTAGCAAACCGCTGTTCCAAATCCTCTTTGGGATGCTGGCCGTGCTGTGGCGGGCGGTTGAGTACTTCTCAATCAACTCCGTTCCAGCCTTGATACCGCTACGCAACTGGCGGTCAGTGGGTTTCCGGGTTGTGATGTACTGCTGGGTAAAAGAGCCTACTGGTTTCCAAAGGAACATCGTTAATAGCGCTGCGATGATAAATCTCGAACTGTCGTCCAGCACTGGCAGCGAAAAAACGCCTAGGAACAGAAATGCGGCTGCGGCAAGGTTCGTTCCGCATCGCGGATGCACTCGCGGCATCCGTGCCACGATTTCGGGGGTCAAATCTTCCCCTCGTTCCATCGCATGCACAACCATGTGTTCTGCGCCATGGGTTCCCGAAAGGGGCACGAGTCGCATGATCGCCAAAAAGCCAAGTAAGGACACGCCCTGAATAATTGCTATCTGGGCGTCATTCGTCAAACGCGTATGGCTCAAAGGTGAGAGGGCCAGGCTGACAAGAATAATGCTCACTGTGAACATCGAGAACATTGCTGCCCCCGTTGCCATCACGGCGTAAAGGCTCACGCCACCGTGAAGCCCCCCACTCGTGAGGTAAACGCCGAAAGGAGTTGCCATGCCACCGACCGGCGAGGGCCGCTGCATCTCGCGACGTCGGGGATACAAATCTGATGGGCTGATCAGCCCGACCACGCCATAGTTGTCGTCCACGACGACAAGCGTCATCAAATCCATCTCCGATAAGAGTCTTAAGGCTTCGGCACCGCTTGCATACGGTGCGATAGTGAACGGTTCTGAAATGAACCCGACACATGCGTCATTGAGGTTCGCACCTGATCCAAGAGATTCGGCAAGAATCGCTTCGGTCAAAACTCCTACGAGAATGCCTTCGGACACAACTGGGAGCAATCCGCCGCCATTGCGACGAAACTCGTCAATCGCGACCCCAAGCGAATCTTGAGCGTCAGCCCACTGGGCCGGACGCATTAAGTGACCCACTGGCGCAGATAGAGCCAGAAAAGGAGCTTGGGTCGACTGAGATTTCGTCATTAGGGAACCCACGTATTGTACTTACGCCTGCATCACTCGATTGGTCAAATATCACCAATCCTCGGCAGGAATGTTTGAACGAAACACCCTCAAATCTCGACTAATGAGAGTCAAACAAAAATGCTTAGAACATTCACCGTAACGCAACGCCTGCTCATCAGTTACTCTCTTCGTGTGCGTCCGGAGGCGTTGTGACACCCATAACGCGCATGGCTGTGGTTTCGCCATGTCACAATTAATGCTTGTTTCGGGGATGACCCTCGAGGAGCGGTTAGATTGGCTATAGATACAAGCGATTTTAAGAACGGGATGCACTTCTATTTGGACGGCGATGTATACACCATCGTCGAGTTTCAACACGTCAAACCAGGCAAGGGTGGGGCGTTTGTCCGAACACGATTAAAAAAGATTAAAACGGGGCAGCAACTTGAAAAAACTTTCCGATCAGGCGAGCGCGTCGAGCCAGCCTTTGTCGAAAAGGTCAAAATGCAGTTCCTGTATCGTCAGGCCAGCGACCTTATCGTGATGGATTTGGACACGTACGAGCAAATTCCCATCGCTGAAGAAACGGTTGGCGCCCAAGCGAAGTATTTGAAAGAGGACGTAGAAATTATTGCTCTTACGGCTAATGGCGAAACCCTTGGTTATGAATTACCGAACTTTGTTGAGCTAGAAATCGTCGAAGCTGATCCAGGGTTCAAAGGAGACACCGTTAGCGGCGGAAGCACGAAGGCTGCAAAGCTTGAGTCTGGTGCCACGATCAATGTTCCCTTCCATATCAACGTAGGAGATATTGTTAAAGTAGATACGCGCACCGACTCGTATCTAGAGCGCGTCAAGAAGTAAAGGCCTATGAGCAGGTTTGGGGCGGCAGATTTATCGGAGACTCTTGAGGAACTCCTCAGCGGCACTGCAAAAGTAGTTGCAGGGCTTGGCGCAGTTGCGACTCTTATTTCCATTGGCCTGCTCGTTTTCACCTGCTTCCGAGTAGGCGGGGACGCAGGATCTGCCAGCCAAGTCGCAGATGCAGTGCGCAATGTAGAGATCTTCCAGAAGGTTCTCGTGGCTGGCGTGATTGGGCTTGCTGTGGGTTCAACTTTCCTGTTTTGGGGAGAGGAACTCCTTGGTGCCGGTCAACTGATGATTGCGGCAGCCCTGTTCTTTGCTCCCCTTTATTTGCCAAGTATCGTTGGTGACAAAACCAACCAGGCAAGCGAGAGTGCACTTGCCGCACTCCAAACCGGCGGCACGATCCTTGGCGTTCTTGGCATGCTGGTCCTACTCACGGACATCGCCATTCGCGTCAACCAGCGAGTGAAGACAGGCGCAAAGGCTGACCACATCAAGCTGGGCAAAGGCATTAAGGAAGAGGGCCAGAAGAAGAATGTCCTTATGGGCAAGTGCTGGCAGCTTCCGTACTGCCGAACATTTGTTCGTGACAAGTGCCCCATTTATCATGCTCGAAGGACATGCTGGAAGGAACTTGTCGGCTGTATGTGCGAAGAGCAAGTCATTCGGAATGCGATGGAAAATAAAGCCATCCCGAAAGACGAACTCCTTGCTGCCAAGTTCATCCCACAAAACCACAAGCTGTCGACGGAGCAGAAAAAGTCTCGTTGCTATAGCTGCGTAATCTACAACGAGCATCAGCGACATAAATACAAAGTCGGCATGTGGATTACGGTCCCAGGGTTCTTTGTGAGCTACGCCGTCTTGCATGGTCTGCTTTTCGCAGCAGTGAACGGATTGCTGATCCGAATCAACGGAGTTGTTAATCACGCGACTTTGGGCGCTGGCGGAAACTACAAGCCACCCGATATGTTCGTCGAAGCCATGCTCGCGGTTGTCATGCTCATTGCGCTCACGTACACAATGAAACTCCTGGAGTTCGCGATCTTTAAGATCAAGGTTTAATGCGCAACGGGTCCCAAACACTCGTTCTTATCGACGGATCCCACGGTGAGGGGGGAGGGGCACTTGTTCGAACTGCCCTTGCGATGTCTGTGCTCACCCAACAGCCCACTCGAATTCAGGACATTCGAGCGGGCACCAAGTATCCAGGGCTCGATGCTGAGGACATTACACTCCTTAGGATCCTTGCCGATATTTCGGGTGCAGAGACCGTCGGCGTTGAACTGGGATCAACGGCAGTCAGCTTCCTTCCAACATCGCGACCTCGCGGATACAAAGGCCAAGTCCTGTCCGTGCGGAACGAATCCAAACGAGGTGCCAATGCCCTTGTCGTCCTCGGCAGCCTGCTCCCAGTTCTGGCCCGAAGCGGCGTCTACTCCAGCATTACCGTTGAGGGGGAAACTTACGGATCGAATGCCCTCAGCTACGACTACTTTGCGAACGTCACTCTTCCAACCCTTCAGAAGGCGGGGCTGTACGGCTTTCCCGAGCTACTCCGACCAGGGTTTGGCAGAGAATCCAGCGGCGAAGTCAGTCTCGATGTAGAGCCAAGCAGCCTTTCAGGGATTGAGTGGTCGGATCGCGGAGTTCTCAAGGGCGTCAGGGCCCTAGTCACGACGGCGTCGCTCCCCCCGACAGTGGGTGAGCGCGTCGCATCCCATCTTTCACGCTTGGCACTCAATGCAGGTGTCAAGGTGCGGATCGAGATTGGGGAATCGAACGCTGAAAGTCGAGGGATCTTTGTGACGACCTGGGCTACGTATGATCGCGGCATGGGTGGAGGGACCGCAATGGGTTCCACTAGCGTACGTGCTGAGACACTCGCCCAAACCGCATTCGAAGAGTTATTCGAATGGATGCGGGGGACAAGTACCACAGATCCTTTTTTGGCCGATCAAATTCTGCTGCCGCTAGTGATGGCCGAAACCTCTTCAACCTTCACTGTCTCAAGATTGACGCAACGCTTCCTAACCATCGTTTGGGTTGTGAAGCAGTTCCTGCCCATCCACATCACTGTTCGCGGTTCGGAAAACGGACAAGGAACAGTAACGATTCAGCGGGGCTAAGTCTGGTATGTTGGCACGATGCGTCTCTTGGCTGTCTCCTGTTTGTCGCTTGTCTGTGGCATCGCCTTTGCCGACGAACTGATCGACATTCCGACTGCTAGAAAGATTGCCACGGAAGACTTCCGCTACGAGTTCCGTGCTCAGCCGATCACAAAGGGCGATATGCAGCACTTCTTGGGAATCGGCCTTGGAAAATCCTTTGAACTGGATATTCGGGAAGTCCAGGACTACGGAATGTCACCTGTCACCAGCTTTGATTTTTCGTACAACTTCATGGCGGCATTTCCTGGGGGAGAAATCCCTGGGATCAGCTTGGGTGTGCAGGATGGCTCAAACCTCACGCAGGACGGAAGACGTTTCTTCGCCGTAACGACCTTCCGAAACACGATGGACGAAATCGCAGGAAGCGTTTACGCCGACATCACCCTTGGATTTCAGGTCGGAAGTAAAACGTCGCCGTTTGTCGGCGTCGCCGTCCCATTCGCACCGAGCGTGTATTTGCTCGCTGAAGACAGCGGATTCCGACTCAATACCGGGATTGAGTTTCGGCCCTCTCCCAGAATGTCACTCCGGTTTATTGTCAGGAATCAAGAGACGTTGCTGAGTCTAAGTGCTTCTGGCCGATTTTGATGGGCGAACCGTTTTCGTGGCATAGAGCGACGATCCGGTTCCTCAATTCGTTGGCAAACAGTTCACGATTCTCTCGTTCGCTGCTGGAAGTTGCGACCTCCTCGTAGGTGAATGGTTTTCCGTAGGCGAGAATCACAAGGCACTTCTGACCTTTGCGCTTCCCTTTAGGCATCACGACGTTGGTCCCAATCACTCCAACTGGCACGACCAGAGCTTTCGTCTTACGCGCCAGCATCTCCACTCCGCGACTGAGCTCTTGGATCTCCACACCGTCACCGCGAGTGCCTTCGGGGAACACAAGCAATGCCTCTCCCTCTTCAAGCAAGGTGATCGACTTACGAATCGACTCGCGGTCTGTCTCGCCTCGTCGAACGGGATACGCGCCAATGGATGCAATCAACGCTCCAAAAAGTCGATGATGGAACAGCTCTTCCTTGGCCATAAACCGCATACGACGGCGCATTCCGCACGCAACTGCCGGGGGATCCAAATGGCTGAGGTGAAGGGGAGCGACAAGGACGGGGCCGGACTTAGGGATGTTTTCTTGCCCCACAGATTTGATGCCGCCGTGCGTGCCAAAGTAGAGATACTTCAACACCGCTCGGACAAACGCGTACCATACAGGGTGTCGCCCACTCATTGCTGAGAATTATATCGACTACGGCCCCATGAACTCTCTTTCTCGCCTGCAATGGACAATTCTGCTGGTTGCATGGCTCGGCTGGGTCTTCGACATCATGGATACGGCTCTGTTCAATTTCGCCAAGGTCCCGATGATGACGGAAATGCTTGGGGCTGTCCGCTACAAACTTGAGGGTCCGCGGTGGGAGGGCCAGATTCAAACTTGGTTCTTGGTTGGATGGGCCCTCGGTGGACTGATCTTTGGCATCCTTGCCGATCGATGGGGCAGGACCCGAACGCTGATCGTCACCATCCTGATGTACTGTGGCCTTACCGGGCTCACCGCCCTGTGCCGCACACCGGAGCAAGTGATGGTAGCGCGCTTCTTTACCGCTCTCGGAATAGGCGGCGAATGGGCGGCAGGGGCGGCCCTTGTTGCCGAATCACTGCCAGACGGTTTGCGGGCAAGAGCGGCTTCCTTCCTGCAGACTGCGGCAGCGATAGGGCCAGTCCTTGCCGCTCTCGCTAACATTGGACTCGCAGGCTCTTCTTGGCGAATGCTGTTCTTGGTCGGAATTGCTCCAGCGTTTCTGTGCGTCCTCATTCGCACCAAGGTGCCGGAGCCAGAACGTACAGCTAGAAAATCGAACCCTGAATCTCCGCTTGCGATGCTGTCCGAGCTTTTCGGCAACAAGGAACTGCGGCGCAACGCCATCGTTGCGATGGGAATTGGTGTTGTAGGCGTCACCGGTGCGGGTGTGGTTCCGTTCTGGATTCCAAACCTCGTGAAAGAGGCGAGCCATGGTATGGCTGAAATCGCCATTAGGCACCGAACGAGTAACGCCACAATGGCCATTCACGTCGGCACTCTTCTCGGGGTATTTGCCTTCCCCTTGCTAGCTGAGAGAATCGGCCGCAAGCGCGCGTTTGGTCTATTCTTTGCGTTAAGCCCAGTTGCGACAGCCCTTGCCCTTTATGGTGGTACGGACTACAACAGACTGCTCCTGCTGCTTCCGTTCGCAACATTCCTATCCATCGGGGTCAGCGCCGGTTTTGTGTTGTACTTCCCAGAACTTTTTCCATCCAGATTGCGGGCAACCGGGGCTGGCCTTGGTTACAACGTGGGACGAATCTTTTCGGCTCCGATCCCGTGGCTTACGGGCTTGGTCATCGCCAGCCTGAATGGAAGCATCGCGGCTGGCGTATTGATCGCCGGATGCATCTATCTCTTCGGTCTGTTGGTTCTACCGTTTGCTCCAGAGACACGCGGTAAGCCCCTGCGAGCCGATTAGCTACTTACTGCTTCTTGGCTGTTTCGAGTAGCCTGATCGCTTTGTCGCGCTGGAGGTGGTGGTTCACGATCGGGTGCGGATAGGTCTCACCGATCACAACGTTTGCTCCTCCAAGCTCCATTGCCGATGCTTCGTGGGGCCAGTGAATCGACTTGCCATAGAGCATTGAAAGCTCCGGAACCCATTTTCGGATGAACTCCCCATCCGGATCGAATTTTAGACTCTGAAGCACCGGGTTGAAGATTCGGAAATATGGCTGGGCATCGGCGCCGGTTGAGGCTGCCCACTGCCAGCCACCATTATTGGAGGCAAGGTCGAAATCCAGCAAGTATCGGGCGAAGTGAGATTCACCCCGCCGGTAGTCGATGAGCAAATCCTTCGTCAAGAAGCTGGCGACCACCATTCGCAGTCGGTTGTGCATCCAACCCGTTGCAAGAAGACATCGCATCGCCGCGTCGATCAACGGGTACCCCGTTTGCCCCTCACACCATGCATCAAACCATGAGGTCTCGCCAGGATATTCGACGGAGTCGAACTGAGGCTGAAAAGCATGGGTGACCACATGCGGATTATGGAAGAGCAAGTCCTGGTAGAAATCTCGCCAAATCAATTCGGCGAGCCACTTGTCTGCTCCCTTCGAGTCCTGACTGAGGGCCATCCTCACGGCATCTCGAATTGAAATCGTGCCGAACCGCAGATGGACAGACAAGCCGCTGGTGCCTTGTTTCGCTGGAAAATCCCTATCTTCAGAGTAGCGAGGAACAACCCCAACAAAGCGGTCAAGAGAGGCCAGGCCCACGTCTTCACCGGCAGGGACGGAAGGAGAATTCTCAGAAAACCCTAGGTCCTCGAAGGACCAACTGCTTGAATGAGATTCTAGGTCCGCCGCCGGAACGAGTTTGTTCAGATCTGGGTTAAGAGGTCCCGCACAAGTCTCCTGATCAAATTTTCCACGCCAAGCGTTCGAGTAAGGGGTGTAGACCCGGAAGGGAGTACCACTCTGACTCAGCATCTCTCCCCCTTCAAAGATAACTGTATCCTTGACCGTTTGAAATTGTATGCCAGCCGCGCCTAGTGCAGTCACAACCGACGCATCTCGGAGAATTGATGACGGTTCATAGTCACGTCCGGCAATGACATCTGTGCAACCTAATGCTTGGGCCAACGCTGGAATCTCAACAACCGGATCGCCATGCCGAACGACAAGTTTCGACCCGTGACGCTGCAACTTAGAATCCAATTCTTGCAGGGACTGATGGATGAGAGAGACACGCTTGTCATCCTTGTCAACCAAGAGGTCCAGGATGGTTGTGTCAAACACAAAAGTAACGACCACCTCATCAGCGAGTTGAGTCGCCAACGTGAGTGCCGCGTGATCATGCAAGCGAAGATCACGCCGAATCCAGCAAAGCGCTCTACGTGGAACGGTGGGCATCACCGTTTCTACGTGCCAATTCCGAAGGCGTCACCAAAACCGGCAGCACTGACGCACCATGTGCCCATCAGGGAATTGCATAACGAACCCACGGAAGGATAAGCGCAAGATGGAACACACGCAAATTACGCCCAGTGTGCGCGCCGCATGACACAATAAAAACGCAATGAAGCCATTCCGTCTCCTCCTGGTTCTCACCACCGTCGTAGGAACCTCCGCCGCGGTTGCGTCGGAAGTTAAGCCGACCGATCCTCACATCCGCTATGTGGGACGATTCGACTACCATGATGCCGCGGGTCCACGGTGCGCATGGCCAGCCAGTACGGTTGAGATCGCTTTCCGGGGCTCCGCCCTCAAAGCGAAAATCCGCGACGGTGGCAAAGATCGCTTCGAAGTGATCGTTGATGGAACACCCACCCAGGTCCTCAAGCTTCAGCAAGGAACGCTGGAATACACGGTGGCTTCGAACCTGAGCACGGGTAGCCACCTTGTTCAGCTCGTGAAACGCACGGAGACCTTCACCGGTGCGAGCCAATTCCTCGGATTCGACGTCACAGGAACCCTTTTGACGCCAAAGAAGCCAAAGCACATTATTGAGGTCATCGGCGATTCCATCAGCTGTGGCTACGGGAACGAAGGCAAGGTTAAGGAAGAGCACTTCTCCAACGAGACCGAGAACGCCTACATGACTTACGGGGCTATAGCGGCACGAGCCCTAAAGGCCGACCTTGTCGACATCGCCTGGTCCGGCAGAAAGATGTGGCCGGACAACTCGATTCCCGAGATTTACGACCTCGCCATTGCCGACATAAGGACGACCACGTGGGACCTCAAGCAACAAACGCCCGATGTGTTCGTGATCAATCTCGCGACAAACGATTTCGGGAAGGCAAACCCCGATGAGAAAGGCTGGACCTCGGCCTACTCGGCATTCATCGACCGACTTCGCAAGCGGTCACCAAACGCCACGGTGTATTGCGCCCTTGGCCCAATGATGACGGACAATTGGCCACCTAAGAATCAGGCCCTGACAACCTTGCGCAAGTACATCCAGAAAGTCGTGGCTCTGCGTGCCTCGGTAGGGGATCACAAGATCAAAGTCATCGAATTCGAGACTCAAAACGAACAGCGCGACGGGATCGGTTCTGACTGGCACCCGAACATAAAGACCCATCAAAACATGGCGGCAAGACTCGTTCAAGCCATTCGCGCCGATCTTGGCTGGTAATCGGATCGCTCAATCATCCAAACTCTTGAGAATTCGCGCCGTTCCTTCTGGGGTTCTGGCGCGTATAACTCAATGATCATGAACCGAATCGTTACTTGCGTCGGGCTGATTTGCGCGGTAGTCATTGCCGGAGCTCAAGCGGATCCAAAGAAGATCACGCCAGGAAAGCAACTTGGCAAGATGAATGTTGGCGACGTGATCGGCAACATGAAGTGGCTTAAGAAGCCCGACTACGGTGATGCTGCCTCCGGTCATCAGTGGCAGACGTGGGAAGCTAAAAAGCCTGACCCAAGGAACAACAAAATCATTAACAGTCTTGATGTTTACTCATCCGTCAATGACGCGGGCGACTATCAAATCCGCCTTATTCGATCCACTTCTCCAACGTTCACCACTGGAGAGAAGATCAAGGTTGGCAGCACCTTTGGAGATGTTCGAAAGAAATTTCCGAAGATCGCAAAGATTGCCGAGTACCAGTCTCCGCAGTTCTCAACCAAGGTCGCCCTTTTTGATGAACAAGCATCTGGCATTGCCTTTGAGTTCAAACTCGGACTGGATGGCCAAGTCGGTCGACGCGAAAAATGCCTTGCCATTTGGTCGCACGAGCCGGGGCTCCAGATACTCAACGAGCTCTATCCAGCGCCAAAGTATCTGACCCAGAAGCCGAGCATCCAAAAGCAAGGCAAGCGCCCCTAAGGAGTCGGCGGGACCGGTTCTTCAGGCGTATCGGTTGGCACCGCCGACTTGAGCTTTGCGAGCTTCCCTTCGAATGCCTGCAGGTTCTTTCCGGTCAATTCCGGAACCCCACCCGCGAGCATCGTTGCCAAAGCCTCGCACTCGGCGCGACTAAAGTTAACCGACCCTAGAATGTGCTCCTCAAACGCCTCATAGGCGATCGGCGCAACGGCCTTTGCACACTGGGCCAGCGCCTCGGCGTAGACACGAATCTCATACTGAGCGTGTGGGTCCATTCGAAGCCGAATGAAGTGGAACAGGTTGTGCAAGTCGATCTGCCAGTACCACTCCGTATACAGACTCAGAGGAAGGTTGTTTCGAGCCAATTCGCGAGCTACATTCTTTTCCAGAAGCTGCTCGTAATTCGCATACACGCTCCGCTGCTCATCGGCAAAGAGTCGAATGATCTCTTGCTCTTCGTCCTCGGTAAATCGCTCGTCGCTTCTTCCCTGCTTGTTGTTGTCGCTCTGAGGACGGATGTGCTCTGGATCCGGTAGGTAGAACTCGTCCTTCATCACCGAGTAACGGCCAGAGATTTCGTTCAATCGTGCGGTTCGGTGCCGGACCCACTGCCGGGCCACGAAGATCGGCATCTTGGTGTGAAAAGTGAGCTGCACCTGTTCAAAAGGGCTGGTATGCCAGTTCTTGATCAAGTAGTGAATAAGCCCCCGATCCTGGCGGTAAGACTTGGTGCCGGAGCCGTAGCTAACCCTCGCCGCTTGAACAATCCGTTGGTCGCCACCCATGTAATCCACAAGGCGGACAAATCCTTTGTCGAGAACTTTGATCTCCTGATCAAGCAACGCCTCTGCGGCTTCCACGATAATACGGGGCATGGAGCCATAGTATGGGGCGGGATGCACTCAAGACCGCAAGGGTAAGGGGCGATCACAGCGGTGTTCCTTTGCGATAATTTCGTGGCATCCTTTTGCCCACTTTCCCATTCGAAGGTTCTGGGCCGAAGGTGCTGAACTTTTTTTGAAAAGTTCCTCGTAGATAGTTGAGTCCCAACCGTGAGACGGCGCACAATATGTGCATCTCTGTCTACTAACTCCCCGGAAATATCGACTTATGCCTCAAGACAAGATTGTCGTCGTCGGCGCTCGTGAGAACAACCTCAAGAACATCACCGTGGAAATTCCACGTGACCGTCTTGTCGTCATCACCGGGCTTTCTGGGTCTGGAAAGTCCTCCCTAGCGTTCGATACCATCTACGCCGAAGGACAGCGACGTTACGTGGAGTCGCTCAGTGCCTATGCCCGCCAGTTCCTTGGACAGATGGATAAGCCAGATGTCGATCACATCGATGGCCTTTCCCCTGCAGTTTCGATCGACCAAAAGAGCGCGAGCAAAAACCCACGCTCTACCGTCGGTACCGTCACCGAGATTTACGACTACCTGCGAATTATGTTCGCTCGTGTCGGCACCCCTTACTGCATCAATGGCCACGGGCCGATTGAACGACAATCGACCGATCAGATCGTCGACATCGCCAAGTCCCTTCCGAGCGGTACGCGGATGCAGATTCTCGCGCCCGTCATTCGCGGTAGAAAAGGCGAATACAAATCGGTTCTCGTCGACATCAATAAGGCTGGATATGTCCGTGTCCGCGTCGACGGCGAGACCTACGAAGTCACCGACGACATCCCGATGGACCGGTACAAGAACCACACCATCGAAGTCATCGTTGACCGAATCGTGGTGAAGGAAGGCATCGAGCGGAGGCTATCTGACTCCATCGAAGCCGCCCTTAAGATGGGCAAGGGGCTCGTAACCCTCTCCATCGAAGCGCCGAAAGATGCGGAACTTCCCGAAATCGTCAAAAGCATCGCCGCCCAACAGGCAGAGCAACAGGTTTCTGGTTTGCCCGGTGTTTTGGACCTCTTGTTCTCTGAGAGCTACTCCTGTGCTGTCTGCGGCTACTCGCTGCCCGAACTCGAACCTCGCATGTTCTCGTTTAACTCGCCATACGGCGCATGTCCGGAATGCACGGGACTTGGAACGAAGACCGAATTTGACCCCGACCTCATCGCACCTGATCCCCGAAAGGTTCTGCGCGATGGTGGAATTCTCCCGTTTGTCTACAAATCCGGAGAAGTCAAAGAGTGGTGGCCGGAGATGCTGGATGCGGTGGGATTGGCGATGGGCTTCGATGCCAACCAACCCATCGAGAACATTCCAGAAGCAGCCATGAACGCGGTTTGGAACGGTCTCTCCGACCCGATCATGGTGAAGATGCGCTACGGAAAAGGTGAGCGCAAATTCCAAACACGATGGGACGGCGTTCTTGGGGCGCTGCGCAAGCGATACGACAGCACCGAAAGCGAGTGGGTGAAGGGCGACCTCGAACAATACATGTCGACCAAGCCGTGCCCGGTGTGCCGTGGTCGACGTCTGAAACCCGAATCTCTTAGCGTCAAAGTTGCCGACCGAGACATGTCTCAGGTCACGACTCTTTCCATTGACGATGCTCTCGAATTCTTCCGAAGCCTAACGAGCAAGCTCACAAAGCGGCAGATGACGATCGGTGAACGTGCGGTGAAAGAGGTTCTTGAGCGGCTCCGATTCTTGACCGATGTGGGCCTTGGTTACCTCACGCTCGATCGAAACGCACGGACGCTTGCGGGCGGTGAGGCCCAACGCATTCGTCTGGCAACTCAGATCGGCTCTGGCTTGATGGGCTGTCTCTACATCCTTGACGAACCGTCGATCGGCCTTCATCAACGCGACAACCGCAAGCTGATCGAGACCCTCATTCGACTCCGCGACCTTGGCAACACGGTGTTGGTTGTAGAGCACGACGAAGAGACGATGATGGCGGCCGACCACCTGATGGAACTCGGCCCCGGTGCCGGTGAACATGGCGGCTGGGTGGTCGCCCAAGGCACCGTTGAAGAGTTTCTAAAGAGCAACGCCGTAACCGCCAAGTACCTGACTGGCGAGATGGAGATTGAGACTCCGAGCGTTCGCCGCATACCGGCCAGTCGCGACGACCTCACCGTCGTTCATCACATCCAGCGGGTCACCAAGAAGAAGAAGCCTGAGCGCGCACCCACGATGCTCTCGCCAAAGTGGATCACGATCAAGAACGCACGAGGCAACAACCTCAAGAACATCGACGTGGAGATCCCACTTGGGATGTTCGTTTGCGTCACTGGCGTTTCCGGCTCGGGTAAGTCCACCCTCATTCAGGACACCCTTTTCCCAAGGCTGATGTACGAAGTGTATGGAACGCGCACAGTGTGGGAACCTCACGATGGCGTCACTGGACTCGATCACTTTGATAAGGTCATCGACATCGACCAATCGCCTATCGGTCGAACCCCGCGATCCAACCCTGCCACCTACACGGGCACGTTCGACATGATCCGCGAGCTGTTTGCCATGACTCAGGACGCAAAAATCCGAGGGTACAAAAACGGACGATTTAGTTTCAACGTGAAAGGTGGGCGATGTGAAGCATGCAAAGGCGACGGCGTGTTGAAGATCGAGATGGTCTTCTTGCCCGACGTGTACGTGCCGTGCGAAGTCTGTAAGGGCAAACGCTACAACCGAGAAACTCTCGAGGTCAAATACAAAGGAAAAAACATCTCTGAGGTGCTCGGTCTGACGATTGAAGAGGCCTGCGAGTACTTCAAGCAGATTCCAAAGATCTACCGAAAGCTCGAAACGCTGCAAGAAGTCGGCCTCGGGTACATCCGCATGGGCCAGCCTGCGACGACCCTCTCCGGCGGTGAGGCACAGCGAATCAAGTTGGCCGCCGAACTGAGCAAGCGCTCAACCGGCAACACGATCTATATTCTCGACGAACCGACCACTGGCTTGCACTTTGAAGACGTCAAGAAGCTACTCGGCGTCTTGCATCGCCTGGTTGAGCAAGGCAACACCGTTCTCGTCATCGAGCACAACCTCGACGTCATCAAGACCGCCGACTACCTCATCGACATGGGTCCCGAGGGCGGCCACGGTGGTGGAGAGGTCGTGGCCGTCGGCACTCCCGAAGAAGTCGCGAGGGTCCCGCGAAGCCACACTGGCAGATTTCTGGCCGAGATCTTTGCCAGGAACGAAGAAAGGTCCCACACCTTCCTCATGGCCGCGGAAGAGCGGGCGAAGTACAAGGCGTAGGGTTTGCTCACCGTCCGGCATCCTGAACGCGGTAGAGGGCATCGCTGGCGACTTGCTTCCGTGGAATCGAAGGTTTTCGGTCGCGGGTTTTCCGTCCGATTGATTACTATCGGCCATAAATTCCTCCGATCTCACAGGAGCAGAACGCCGCTGATGCCCTCTCCTTTTTTCAAAAAGGGGAGGGTCGGGTGGGGATTATGCCACCCACGCGTCTCGGCGGAGCCGGGACTCCTGATCTCTGGAAACGCTCGTCCCTCCCGGAAATATGGTGTCAGGACTACGTCGCGACACAACTTTCAAACCGGATCACCCCCACCCGACCCTCCGCCCGCTTGGACGCGGTAGAGGGCATCGGTGGCGCAAAGCTCCCGTAAAATCGAGAGTTCTCAGGCTTTGACTGTTCGATACTGCACCTCCGCTGTCAACTTGTCCAGTCGATTCCACGAGAGCACGGCGCCGATGATGCCTGTAATATCCCGAGTTTTTCGCCACCTGTCTAAGGGGGTATCACCCCCTAGGAGTAAGTGTGCCTACAGAAAAGCTAAAGAATCGTCGCAGGTTTACTGCCGAGTTCAAATTCCGGG
>CAILEM010000097.1 GCA_903833215.1 uncultured Armatimonadota bacterium | reverse complement strand
TGATTGGGCGCGGGATGTGCAGCTAAGCTGGGCTGCCTCTAGGCTCCACTTCGTTCCGGCTGGAGGCATCATCGCAGGATGCAGGCGATGGTATGGCCAACAACAAAACGACCTGATTCGCCAAGGGCGAATCAGGTCGTTTCAGACCACTGTGAATTCTTCGAATTACAGCTTATTGGCGACGAACGTCGCGAGGTCGGCGAGTCGGCAGGCATAGCCCCACTCGTTGTCGTACCAGCTAACTACCTTGACCATAGATCCTAGGCCGATGGTGTCGACTGAGGAGAAGATCGAGGAGTGTGTGTTGCCCTTCAAGTCCGTCGAAACGAGCTCTTCGGTGCTGTACTCAAGGATGCCCTTCATGGGGCCGTCGGCGTACTCTTTCATTGCGGCGTTGATCTCTTCGACCGAAGCTTCTTTGGTAAGAAGAGCGGTGAAGTCGACGACCGAAACGGTTGGAGTTGGAACTCGGAAGGCCATACCCGTGAATTTGCCTTTCAGCTCAGGGATAACCAGACCGACTGCTCGTGCAGCACCGGTGGAACTTGGAACGATGTTCTGAGAGGCGGCGCGGGCGTCTCTAAGATCCTTGGCAGCCGTATCCTGAGTCTTCTGCGTGTTTGTGAACGCATGGACCGTTGTCAGAAGACCCTTCTCAATGCCGAACTTCTCGTGTAGAACCTTGGCGACAGGTGCGAGGCCGTTGGTTGTGCAGCTTGCGTTCGAGATGACGTGGTGCTTAGTGTTGTCGTAAACGTTGTCGTTAACGCCGAGAACGATGGTCAAGTCTTCATTCTTCGCAGGAGCGGAGATGATGACTTTCTTGACGCCGAAGGTCTTGTGTGCAACTGCCTTCGTTGCGTCAGTGAAAAGACCCGTCGATTCGATAACGATGTCTGCGCCGACTTCGTCCCAACGAATTGCCGCTGGATCTCTTTCTGCGAAAACTTTGATCGGTTTGCCGTTGACGATAATCTCGTTTGCTGTGTAGTCGACAGTGCCGTTGAATGGGCCGTAAGTGCTGTCGTACTTGAACAGGTGCGCGTTGGTCTTTGTATCTGTAAGGTCATTAACCGCGACGACTTCGAGTGTATCTGGGTATCGAGCGAGGATGGTGCGGAGTGTAAGTCTCCCGATGCGACCGAAGCCATTGATGCCGATACGTATTGCCATATAGTCCCCCTTTAAGGTTCGTGGCCGCGCTGCCAAGAATAGGCTAAGTTTACCGCGCGAGCCCTTCACGGAGTGTCGTTGGTTTGATTGACGTATTACAATCTAGCTGTATGCCGGAGCTGCCAGACATTGAGCTTTACAGAAGTCTGCTCTCAAAGCGGCTTGTCGGACGCCGATTGATTGCCCTCAAAGCCTTTACGCCGTTCCTCCTTCGGACTGTCTCACCGACGCCAAATGAGTTGGAAAGCAGGGAAGTAAAGTCGGTGCGACGGCTTGGCAAACGAATCGTCCTCGAGTTCGATGGCGAGATGTTCCTCGTGATCCACCTCATGATCGCGGGCAGATTTCGTTGGATGGAAGGTGCCGTTCCCGACGCAAAGCTGGGCGGGAAGATCGCGATGGCATCGTTAAGTTTTGAGAACGGTGTGCTGTTCTTAACCGAGGCGGGTTCAAAGAAGAGAGCTTCGATCGCCATCGTTCAAGGGGATGCCGGCTTGAAGGCACACGACCCCGGTGGAATCGATGTGCTGACATGTTCGCCAGAGGAGTTTGAGCACGTCTTGAAGAGTGAGAGCCACACCGTGAAGGATGCCCTCACGACACCCCAGTTCTTTAGCGGCATTGGGAACGCTTATTCCGACGAGATTCTTCACGCCGCTCGACTCTCACCTCTCAAGCGAACGCTCGCGCTTACCCCAGAGGAGGTCGAGAACCTCCATCAATGTTGTGTCCAAGTGCTGAGCCACTGGACGACGAAGCTACTCACCGAATTCGCGGACAAATTCCCAGGTGCAGGCGACGTCACCGCCTTCCGCCCCGACTTCGCCGTCCACGGCAAATTCGGCCAACCCTGCCCCGTGTGCGGCAAGCCTGTTCAACGAATTCGCTACTCCGAAAACGAAGCCAACTACTGCGCTCAATGCCAAACCGGCGGCAAAATCCTCGCCGACCGCGCGATGTCCCGACTCCTGAAAGGAGACTTCCCGCGGTCGCTTGAAGACTGATTCGTATTTGAAAGCTGGAAGCAGTACAACCCAACGGCTCAGCCTGAAAGAGACGGCATAAGGGTCTGAATCGGCAATCTTTCTGAATTTCATGGCAGGTCCGTTGAAACTGTCCCGAGCCTGAGCTGCACTGCTAAATTGAGGTTTATCGTGAAGGTTTGATCTGGACCGAAGTTCGAAGGGACCCTTCTGCGGCCACCCAATGGGAATATTTCCATGTCCAACCCGTGAGATGGATTCACCGCACACCTAAGAATTCCGGTGTTCAGTTGTGCCGGATTCCGGCGAACTTTGCCCGCGAGGACATGAGGCCGGCCAACGTTCCAAGCCCAGTAATCGAGGACATCTCCTAGGTAGTGGAGAGCATTCGGACTGAGTGTAGTAATGTCGAGACCATTCTCCTTCGCGAATGCGCGTTGCTCTGGCGAAAGCACACCCCAAAGCCGTAGGATAGGCCAACTAAACTCAAATGGTCGGTTTGAGAATTCGAAGAGTCCGATCCGGTCTGTACCGAACGCTGCACTCTGCTCGGGCCTGAGTTGAGTCGCAAAGTCGGCGTACTCATCGACTGTGAGCGGCTGATTCTTCTTAAGAGCATTTTCCAGGCGGGCGAGATCGGATTCAGCAATTTCTGTTTCATCCAGGTGCCAAAACGATTGGTGGCGGACCATAAGCCATCCATCATTCGTGCGATATCCTCCAGGCTTGATAAGTGGTGCTCCCTCTACCGCCTCGTGTACAAGTTGGTTTAAGTAAGCCCCGACAGTTCGTCCCGTATAGGGTTTTGGATATGAGACGGCGACGCGATATGCGTCCGATACAACGCTTACATCTGCCGCCTCAGAAATGTACCGTAGGTGATCACCCAACGACGACATTCCAACTCGGTAGGGTGACTCTCCGAAGGAGGCCTTATCCGAATCAAGCTTCCGCCCGAGCAAAGTAGGATCATCGGCTCGGCTCCATGAGTCGAATCGCTTCGTCAGTGGGCCACGAATGATATCAGAATTCAGAGTCAAGGGGAGACTCAGCCGTTTGCATGACGTTATGTCTTCAACGTCCGATTCAAAAAAGAACTCTCCGCTCACTTCCTGCCCTAACGGGTTCCATGTGAGTCGAGCTGAGCAACCATAGAATTCCTGCTGTTTTCCATTGAGGAGTGCTACCGGCATGAGGCGGGCGCAATCGAGACTTGCCTTACCAGAACCCCCATCGGAAAAGAGACTCACTTGGCCATTTTCAAAAATATCCTGAATGGGAGTACCCAAACCCATTTTGAGAGACTCGCCGATTGGAACCCAATAGGGCACCTTAAGATCTTCAGCAGTCTGTTCTAGCTTCTCGCGACCTGGAAACGGATTATTTCCATGTAGCGCCAGTGCGCTTGCAGCACTTAAATACATATTCCATAATTCGTCAAGAGGCTTAACGTAGAGCGAAAGTCTGTTGACGCGCGCCTGGAGGGCAGTCCTTGCCCGATCTTTTTCAAACAGCTCCTGTTTGGTAATGTCGGACTTTAGATTCCGGGGAGCACGCAGTTGAAACCCGCTTCCCTTGGTGGGGATCCACTCCAGCCATAGACAATCTGCGAGGGCCCTCATGACGTCGCTGATTTTGCGATCATGAAAAATAAGGTTCACTTTATGCTCTGACAACTCCCGCGTCACCGATATCGTCTCACCTGCTTCTTTTGCAAGGGCAGCAACGACGGTTTTCAGTGGAGTCATGACAAAGGTCAGCGACAATGTTTTGTCCAGCTTTCTGTCTGTGCGGATGTCCGACGCACTTTCTGACTGGCATAGCAAAGAACAGAACACTATACTGAGCATAATTGGCCTCATTATCCACTAGCTGCGGAGAGATATAGTGGAAAAAGGAATATGCAGGATATATTCTTTCGTGGGTATCTGGCGAGATTAGCACACCTTAGCGGCCTTCCAGAAATACAGAAAGGCCAAACTAGGAGAGTTGCGTACGGAATTCCTGCATATTCACCTACGGTGCTGCCGAATTCCTTCGACGAAATGCCATTGCAATGAAATCCTGGCCCATAGGACCTGGTCGTTCCACCATAGTTAGGCTGGACAGACAGGTGGAAGCTCGACAGAGTCGGCCGGCTACTACGTCGTCAGTTGCCCTTACCATTTCCAGTTTGAGAATCACTTCCAGCCGCTTCCAGCCGGTTCCATTCGTCTTGCGCAGCCTTAAGATGAGCGGCAGGTAGCTTCTCAAAGGGACCCATTGGGCCAAGAATTCGGCAGGGAGATTTCAGATCGAATGAAAAACCAAAGTGAGGGGCGATGTCGAAGGTCAGCCCTGTCGTGGTTCGAGTGGCAGGAGCCACAAATGCGTGGTTGGCACGCTCGGAAAGACTTCTGTCTTGATTCATTCGAAGTTGCGATGGAATATGAAGTTGAGATCCGAGCGGCGTATGCAAGATCTTGAGGTAACTCGCCATATCCAAATCGCCTTGCCCGTTTTGAGAGTCCTTTCCGAGCATCCTCACTGCTAGGTCAGTCCGACTTTTCAAACTCAGCTTTGCGCTCGTAGGAACACCATTCGGTAGCGACACTGTTACTCGTTGCGCGATCTCAGGTAGTCGATCCTGGTCATCCGGCTTATATGGAATGCGCTGCAGCACCCTCCATAGCCTTGCGCGAAATTCGTCGTCGTTGAGTTCGATTGTCTGACCGTTTTCCAGCGCCTCCCAGCGCTCGTTGGTCACGGAGCCAAGCATCTCAAAGAAGCCGCTATCCATGTTCATTTCGCATGTCGGAAGCACCGCGCTGAATCTGACAGCTCCAAGAAATTGTCGTGGAACGTAGGACATTGCGTCACTCTGTTCATAGCACAACATGGAATAGCCCCTTAGGTCCACCTGACCTTCGCGGACAAACCGGCGGAGAGCAGAACCAGACCTGGTGCGGTTACATGTGTATTTCTCTGCCCAAAGAGGATTGCGAGGTCTGAAAATCCTGATACCAGATTCATCAAGATGCTCAATTGAGTTCGATGTCAAGGCTTCAAATGCAGCCGTGTTCAGTGTTTGCCCGACCACACTATAGTGGGCCGCCATGACCACATCGTCGGATATCACCGCGATCACTGGCTTTTGGTCGGATTCGATCCAGGATTTCAATGCGGTCGGGACGAGGTAGTTCGCCGGATCGTAGGTTTCTGGGTGAAGGAGGTGGCTCCAAAGGGAGGAGTTTGGAGGAACTTGCACCTGAGGTACTGAGGTCGCGCGCTCAAATTCGACCTGCTCCGGTTGGAGATCGATTGTTGCCTCTTTCCGCTGGTTGGCAATCAAACGCGCCTTTTGGTAGGGCAGTGCGTTGTCGCGGGCCAATGTCCCAACCCAGGCGCCGGAGACAAACGAACCGGTCGCATTATAAATTGCTAAGCTGAATCGACTGCCGCCTGGGTCTCTAACAACGACTAACAGGTATTTGAGACCCTCTAGACTGACACTCGATTTTGGGAGGAGATATTCGTCCGTCGATGCCCTTCGGTCCTGTTGCGAAACTGTCAGCGCAGGGTCTTTAGCAAACGATGCTTGGTCTGCAGCAAATTGGCGTAGCAGGTCATCCGTGTTGGGAAGTTTGTTTTCAACGGGTGTTGGCTCGTTACTGAAAGTCTTTCCCTCCCCTGGTCCAATTTCCGACATTTCAGAAATGGGCAATCGAGCGACCAGACCCCGAAGTAACTGTCCCGCCGGAGCCAAAAGTGCCGGGTCAATTCCGCGTGGAATCCCGACCCCAGGAAATGAGGAATGGGACGAAATCGCTACCGCATTAAGATGCACTTGATTGGCGATCAGAGCACCCCTAGAGCCCGATTTTGGAACTCTGTCCAGTTCCTTGTCCCAGGAGATGATTCGTTGCTGAATGGATTCAATGAAGCACTTACGGTCGATGCCCCTTAGTGCTGTCTGGTCCGTTCTAGTTCGGGTAATCCGAACGATATTCCCATCTTGGACCAGCGAGGCGTGCAGTGCCGAAGCCAGCCCACGCAGCAATTCCGTCGGTTTTGCGCCCCTACCATCGAGTAGGACAGGCAACTGGCGCATCTCTCGACTAACTTCGACATTAACGTGCGCTTCAACACCGAGGGTCCTTGCAGCCTGATCGGCCGAGACAATCTTTACGTCATCCTGCGTTAGAGGACCTGAATGCAGCATGAAAAAGCAGAATAGTGTCGCTCCGGTCACGATACATGTATGTGGGATTTTTAGAGCCCAATAGTTCGCGAGTTCCTCAATTTTATTGAGATCGCGTGACAACCAACTTGAAAATGCTATCCCTCTAGGTCAAGTGCATATCAGAAGCGCGGGACAAGGACTACTTCGGAGTCCGGAGGACCCTTAGGCTGAAAATGAAGCCGAGGGTTAGGCAGGCGGCACAGCCTAGGAAGGGGGAGTAGCGGCCGAAGGAGTGGCCGAGACCGACGTCTTGGAGGTGCTCGTACATGTAGGAGCCGATGGGTGCGCCGATGATGGCGCCGAGGCCCTGAGCGGTCATTACAGCGCCGAGATTCGCGCCGCGGCAATTCGGGTCAATGTCGCTGACGCTGGCCATCCAGGCGGGAATCGTCAGCAGGAAGCCGACACCGAGGGGAATACCGCCAATAGCTAGAATCCACGGATGCCTCAACAGCGGTATGAAAGCGCCGGAGGACACAACCCACATGCCTACGGCAGATAGCATGAGTCCGAGGTGTACGGCCCGGAACCGTCCCATACGCTCACCCAGCTTGGACATCGGCACGCTGGCACCGGCCATTGCGAGGGCACAGGGAAGCACCAGGGCTCCAATCATGGACTCGCTAAGTTGGAACTGGTCGGCGAGGAAGAATTTGAAGATGGCGAGAGGGAATCCGATGCCTGCAAAGGTGATCAGCGAAAGCAGAAGGTAAGTGGGGATGTGCTTTGCAGACTTTGCGAAGTCAGAGAGCCCGCTCTCACCAGGTCGATCTCGCTGTGCCAGCGCGGGGTCGATCTCAGGCACAAAGCGCCAAGACATGATTGCTACGGCGAGAAATAGGCTTGCGGCCATGATCATGCCTGCCCACTTGGTATGGGTGAGGTCATTGGCAACGCCTCCCACTCCAAAAGCGATGGCGATGCCGACCATGTAGCAAAGATTGAGGAACGACATCACCTCCTGTCGTTCGGAGTCATCCACAGCGTTACTAACGGCAGTATAGGCCGCAGGCCACAGCATCGCGGCACCAAGGCCGTCTAAGCTACGCAGGCCAAGGAATGCAAGGACCTCAAGGAAGCCGCCACCGGTGCGCGGAATAACGAGTCCTACAAGGGCAGTACCGACGCTCATCGCGGGACCAATCAGCATGAGCTTCTTAGGCCCGATCTTGTCGGAGATATGCCCCATGGGGCTTTTGAAAACGGCTTCGGCAAGGAGGAAGGCGACAATGACAAGGCCGATTGTGCCGGTGCCAAAGTGGCGGTCATCGCGAAGGTAGACCTGCATCGTCGACAGATTCATCACCGCGTAGCCGGTTTCTGCAAGCAGTGCAATGAGCAGGAGCTTGAGGACGGCTGGGCGTCGCAGAAGAGAATTACCTTTCTGCGGCTGGGGAGCGGTGACCGTTGTTGCCATCGACCTAAATTGATGCGGGATTGAAGGCTATCCCGTTGCAGCCAGTTTACGAAATAGGCGCACAGGAACACCGTAAGTCTGAGAAAACTCGGCCCATGTTCCTCGGGAGCCGCCTAGTGGGGCCTTTTTGACGGAAAGCGTTCGAGGGATGGAAATTCCATATCCCTCGAACGCTATTCGCAGAAACAGGTACGGAACCGAATTGTCGGAACCGCAGAGTTGGATCTCAGCGCTTAACGAACTGGAAGCCACGTCGAGCTTTCTTTCGACCGTACTTCTTAGATTCTTTAACTCGCGAGTCGCGTGTTAGATAACCACCAGCTCGAAGCTCTTTCCTGAGTTCGGTATCGATCTCGAGAAGAGCACGTGCAATGCCGAGTCGGATTGCGCCTGCTTGACCCGTGATTCCGCCGCCTTTGGCCGTAGCCTTAACGTCGTATCGTCCGTCCATGCTGAGGTGGACGAGTGGGCTTTTAACGAGAATCTCAAGGACAGGTCGTCCGAGATACTCTTTGAAGTCTCGACCATTGATCGAGATTTTGCCTTCGCCTGGTGTGAGCCAGACTCGAGCGATGGCGCACTTTCGACGCCCGGTTCCGTAGTTCTGATGCGTAGATGCCATCGGTTAGTTCTTATCCTTCTTGATGTTCAGTGGCTGTGGGTTTTGCGCCTCATGGGGGTGTTCGCTGCCGGCATAAACCTTTAGCTTCTTAAACAACTGTTTGCCGAGCTTGGTCTTTGGCGTCATGCCCCAGATCGCTTTCTCGACGAGCTTTACGGGATCATCGGCGAGCATTTTGCCTCGGCTGATGTTCTTGAGACCGTTTGGCCAACCGCTGTGCCAGTAAATGATCTCGTCGGCTTTGTTGCCGGTGAGAACGACTTTATCGGCGTTAATGACGATCACAAAGTCGCCGCAGTCAGCGTTGTACGCAAACGTCGGTTTGTGCTTTCCACGGATGACCTGAGCAACCTGTGCTGCAAGTCGACCCACTGGCATGCCAGCAGCATCAACCACAAACCATTTGTGCTCGATCGTTCCTTCTTTATTCGTGTATGTCCTATTCATTTCCGTTATCCTGTCTCTGAAATCAGATCGATTGGGAAGCAGCTCTATTGTCTATGGGATGGCGACCGTATCGAATCCGCATTAGGCAAAGCCCATTTGCAGGAAGCACTACTGGCCACTGAAGTTTGTACCGCTCCTCTGTGAGGAGTTTGCCGACCTCTTCGACGGGGCGATAATCGCGTCCTACTTCTAGGAGCGACCCAGCCATCCTTCGCATCATTCCGCGTAAGAAGGCCGTTCCGACCACGTCCACCCACACCTCATCTCGGAACTGGCGAACATCGACTGAAAAGAGAATTCGCCGGGTGTTTTCTACACCGGGATCTAACTCTTCAGTAAACGCCTTGAAATCGTGATCGCCCTGCAGAGCCATAGCGGCAGTCTGCATTTTGGGGATGTCTAGCGGTCGACCGTACTCGTGTACGAATCGAGCCCGAGCGGGATCGCGACCTGCGGTGAGAATTCGATATCGATAGAATCGATCTCTCGCGCTGAATCGGCTGTGAAAGTCCTGCGAAACATGTTTCGACGAAACGACAGCAATATCCGGCTCCATCACCTTGTTCAGTATTCGTGCCCACTTCTCCGGTTCGATGTTCACTTCGGTATCGAAATGACACACCTGGCCTTTGGCGTGAGCCCCACTGTCGGTGCGGCTAGCCCCTACGATCTCGATTTTCTCGCCCGAGACACGGCGAACAGCTTCTCTCAATGTACTCTGAACGGTTCTCCGTCCAGTTTGTGCGGCCCAGCCGCAGAACTCGGTGCCGTCGTATGAAACAACGAGCTGAATTCTTTTCATCGTATCTGGCACTTGAGGTGCCTTGAAAGTCGAAGTCCCGGGCTAAGCCGGGACCATCTACATCTATTAGGCGACGAGTTCGAGGACGGCTTCAGGAGCTCCGTCGCCACGTCGTGGTCCGATCTTGGTAAGTCGGGTGTATCCGCCGTTTCGATCCTTGAACCGAGGTCCAACTTCGTCGAACAGGTGCTTCACGAGATCTTCGCCGTTGATCAAGCTCATCGATTGAAGAATCTGAACTTTCTCGCCAGCAGTCTTGCCAGCAAGCTTCTTCAGAGGCTTCGGTGACGAAGCGCTGTGACCGACGAGCACCTTTCGGGCTCGGCGTCGGGCTTCGAGGCCGTCTTCCATCTTCGTGAGGGTGATCAGCTTCTCAACGAGTCGCTGAAGTTCCTTTGCTCGCCCGACAGTCGTTCGGGTGTAGCCGTGACGAATGAATTGGCGCTGAAGGTTAGTCAACAGGGCCATACGCTGATCGGACGGGAGCCCCAGCTTGCGGTGGTCAATCTTGTGTGTCATGGTTCTAGTTCGGTGGGCTTGGGCGCACGGCCTTTATCAGAAGTCTTCGTCGTCCTCGTCGTCAAGTGTATCGAGCGATCGGTAACCGCCCTTCGGTGGCTTGAGTTCAAGACCATGCTCGACGAGCTTGTCTCTTACTTCCAACAGCGATTTCTTGCCGAAGCCGCGGATCGCAGTCAAGTCTGACTCCGTCGCGACCGCGAGGTTCTTAAGAGTCAGGATGCCGGCTCTTCGCAAACAGTTGAACGTTCTCTGCGAGAAGTCGAGCTCTTCGATCCTGAGATCGGGCACGTTCTTCAGCAGTTCGTCGTTGTTCTCCTCGTCGATGTCGAGGTCCGCCTCGAACCCGGCTTCGCCGAGATCGAAGAACATGCGGAAATACTTGTCCAAGATGTGTGCCGACTGCGACAGCGCATCGTTGGGTCGAACGGTTCCATTGGTCCAGATGTCGAGAACCAATCGCTCGTAGTCGGTTCGCATTCCAACACGGGTCTGCTCAACGGTGTAGTTGACCTTTTTGACCGGTGTGTACTGCGATCCGGTTGGGATCACGCCGATGATGCCTCGATACTTCTCTTGCTTTTCAGGAAGAACGTATCCAGCACCCCAGCCAACGTACAACTCGACAGTAAGCGTTACCGTCGGGTCGCTGATGGTGGCGATATAGCATTCAGGGTTGACAACTTCAAGTCCCTCTGGGCAGATAATATCTGCGCCAGTGACTCGGCCAGGTCCCTTAACATCGATCCGAACAACCTGCTCATCGAAGTGACCTTCGCCAGTCGATCGAATGGCAACGTCCTTAAGGTTGAGTAGAAGCTCGGTGGTGTCTTCCTTGACTCCAGCAATCGGGGCAAACTCGTGGAATACCTTGTCAACCCGGATAGCAGCGATCGCTGCGCCCTGGATTGAGCTCAGAAGTACTCTGCGGAGAGCGTTGCCGATGGTTTGTCCGTAGCCTCTCTCGAGAGGCTCAAGAACAAACTTTCCGTATTCCTGTTGGAGGTCAAGCGTGGATATGTGTGGCATGATTTCTTGGTTGCGGACAATCCGTCCGCAGGATGTGGGCTTCCCGAGAATCGGGACCCCGCTTAGACACGGCGTCGCTTCGGAGGTCGGCAGCCGTTGTGGGGAACTGGGGTTACATCGCAGATGCTTGTAACGTCCAGGCCAGATGCCTGCAGAGCTCGGATGGCGGTCTCTCGACCTGATCCTGGACCCTTGACTTGAACGTCGACGCGGCGAAGACCATGCTCCTGGGCCAAGCGGCTTGCCTTATCGGCAGCAACCTGCGCAGCGAATGGCGTGCCCTTTCGGGAACCTTTGAAGTTCACGTTGCCTGCGCTTGCCCAAGAGATCGTGTTCCCTTGTGTGTCGGTAATAGTGACCAGCGTGTTGTTAAACGACGCATGGATGTGCGCAACACCAACCGGGATGTTCTTGCGCTCTTTCTGTTTGCCCTTCTGTACTTGCTTTCGTGCCATGTTACTTCGGTGTTACTTCTTCGCCTTCTTCTTGCCTGCGACTGTCTTCGGCTTGCCCTTTCGAGTTCGCGCGTTATGTCGAGTGTTCTGTCCTCTAGTAGGCAGTCCACGGCGATGTCGTAGTCCACGATAGCAGCCGATTTCCATCAGGCGGCGGATGTTGCCATTAACTTCTCGTCGAAGGTCTCCCTCGACTTGAAAGTCTCTGTCAAGGATCTCGCGAAGGTGACCGATTTCGGTCTCTGTCAAATCCTTTACCTTCTTCCGCGGATCGATTCCCGCCTTTTCCACGAGTTCGTGGACGTTGTGCTTGCCAATGCCATACAGCACCGGCAGTGCGTATAGCACCGCTTTGTCGCGGGGAAGGTCGATACCTGCAATTCTTGCCATGCTTTAAATTCTTCCTGTGTCCTACCTAACTAGCCTTGGCGCTGCTTGTGCTTCGGCACCTCGCAAATCACCCGTACAACCCCGTTGCGCTTGATGATCTTGCACTTATCGCAAATTTTTTTGACGCTGGCTCTAACTTTCATATCAATTTCGCCTGTTTGGTCCGTCTCTATCTTGAGACTCGGTCATAGCATCGCTATGGCCGACAGCTTCCGCTGGCTGACGCAAGAGTAGAGAATACCCAACGTGCAACCCCTGGGGCAAGCCTGAATTGTCTCTGGACGCGCCTTGGGGTAGTTTTTGTGCGTGGATAGCCTTTCGGCATCGGACATTCCCGAACGTATTGTGACTCAAAGGTTGGTCTTACTGCGCCCTAAACGCGAAGATGCGAAACTTATCTTGGTTGCAGCCGAAGAATCGCTCACTGAACTCGCCCGCTGGCAGGCGTGGGCGCAAGAAATGCCAAGTTTGGCCGCCGTTGAAACCCATATCGCTCGAACTCGCGCGTCATGGGAGCTAAAAGAATCCCACCTTTTTCATCTTTTTACTCACAACGACCGATTTCTCGGAACATGTGGACTAGAAAAGATCGATTGGCAGATCGGAGCCTTTGAAATTGGTTATTGGTTACGGACCTCGGCAGTTGGCAATGGCTATATGTCTGAAGCCGTGTCGGCGCTGGAGCGAGAGGTCTTTGAACGTTTGGGTGGGAAATGCGTTTCCATCAAGTGCGATGCTCTCAATGATCGCAGCGCCGCAATTCCAAAGCGACTGGGCTATCGCCTCGACGGCGTCCTCCGGTGCGAGCGTGTCGACCCCCTCGGTAATGCACAAGACACGATGGTCTGGTCGAAAACTCGAGAGGAGTATTTTGAGCAGCCTCTCGGGTAGTCGCGTTGGCCGGTCGGAAGAGCATCGCGCAAAGGACGCTAAGGGGCGCGAAGGGGAAGAGAAGGGTTCTCACTAGATCCAACACCTCTGGGTAATCCTGTCCAGACGATCACTTGCGATTCCGCGGGTCGGCGGACGAAGCTCGTCGAATCATCCGGGGAGGCCGAACGCTTGGTCTTGATCGCCACAGCTCATTAACCACCGTCAATCTTTCGAGCAACTCGATGCGGAAATGAAAAAATCTGTTCAGGTCAATTCTGATCCGAATGTCGCTGTGCGGTTTGAAACGCAGTTGATGCAGATCCGCCTTACGACTTCGCTTTAACTAAATGTGCGATCGACCTCAGCAGGTCATTGACTTGTTTCGCATCATGAAAGACTTCCGCAACATCAGCGTCCAATCGAATCACATTTGTGCCTTCAGCCGCTTGAGAAGCGTACTTTCCGCGCACGCCTTTCGAAAAGTCGTATTCCTTACGCATTTCAGCTTGTTTCATATTCTCGTCTTTCCTTCCGTGAAGCCCGCCTCGCCGAAATGATCCTGACAACATTTTCACGGTCAGTATGTGATGCGACAACAATTGGGCCAGTAGAAACAGCCCCTATAGTTACAAAACGCTCTTCAACGACAGAATGATCCGGATCAGGAATTGTGACGCTAAATGGGTCCAAAAAAACTTCACAAGCTTGTTCAAACGCAATCCCATGTTTGGTAAAGTTTGCCGAATTCTTTGCTTCATCCCATTCGAACGTCAGCACTACGTCACGATACCACTAAGGTTGAATATCCCTGGAACCCACTACTCACGACGGAATCCTACTGACTGATATCCTAGTGACCTGCCCATTCGCATTTTTATAGAATCAGAATTTGATCACGAACGGTCCTGCAGCCTAGACTGACTGCGATGCACTCCGTCGCAAACGTGTTCGGCTAGCAGGGTGAGGAAGCGAGCGATTATTCGTGGTTGGCGAGCAGCTTCTTGTATATAGTTTCATAGCTGTCCATGTTGGTTTCTCGTTCAGGGCATCAACGTTTGAAGTGCGTGAGCCCCGAGTTTATTTTGTGGTGCTCAACGGGAAAACCGTCCAGGGCTGATTCTTGATGTCGTGCAAGAACGGTTTCAACTCCGCCATATAGGCGTTGCCTTTTAGGAAGTCGGCTGCGGTCAGGGTGCTGCCGTTCGAGAAACCCATCTTGGCCCAGAAGGTGAACTTCGTCGCCATCTCGGTCGTGATGACCTTGGTGTTCATTGCCCCGTGCAGTGCCTCATCGATTCGACCACAAAGGGTGTTACCACTGGCACCACGGACGTCATTCGCTTGATCATAGGTGTCTGCGAGAAAAGTCTTTGCAATGTCGGCATCGACTTTGCCCTTGTTTTCGGACAGTAGTGTCATCCATCGCAGGCGGCGAGCTTCACATCCGCTCGATTTCGGATCCGGATTCCACCCGCCAGGTACCTCTTCGGCGATCAACTTGGGGCTTTCTGGGAAGTTGCTACCAACGTAGAATCCGTCGGTTTTGCGAACGAACTCCACATTTTTGAGACCCAGTTCAAGTTTGCCGATCTCATTCGTCTTGGTGTCACCCATCAACCAGGTGTTTGCATAGCCGCCATTGTTACCGGTGCGGAAAATCTTGGCGACGTCCTCAAGATTGTTGGCATATTGGATCGCCTTACGCATTCTCATGAACTCGGGAATGCCCGATGGATCGAATCCGGAGAACCCAGCAATCGTTGTTTCGCATAGGACAATTCCAGCTGAATTGAGTGCGAAGTCGCTTCCACTGTGGATGAAGCCGCAGAATGCGTCCATCAACACCCGATTTCCCCTGTCAGGAGTGATGTCGAGCATCACGTTGCAGCGCTGACCCATGACATAGTCCCACCAGAGGTTGTGCCCCATCACGATCTTTCCATCCTTCGTGGTCGAACCCGTGGCGATAAATGCGCTGCATGACTCGCGTGTGGTTGGTTGTCTCACGCCCGTTCTTTGAGACTGAAGGTAAGGCGCATAGTAGTCCTTTAGCTCAATGTATGCGTTGTATGCCAGTACGTCCCACGCATCGTAACGGAATCCCTTCGCGTTGAGACCTTCAGCTTGTCCCTCGATTTCCTCTTGGTACTCAGGGTCAAGTTTCGACCAGAAGACCTCTTTGGCCGCCTTGCGTGCCCAAGCCCAATCGTATGGTGCGTGCCGAAAGCTCAGAGCCAGAGCCTTGTGAGCGTCATCAATCTCAGCTGCAGCCAGCATCCCATATTGGTAGCCGATGTCCTTCGGCTTCCCCTGGAGATGAAGGTAGATCCATCCGGCTTCGTCCTTACGATAAGCCGAGCCCAGTCGAGCATCCGCCTGCTTGGGTGCGAGAAGAAGGAGGATCCCGAGGAAGAGGCTGGTCATCGTTGTATGTTATACGAATCGGTGTCGCTGAGAATCCCAAGCTTGGAGAATCTGACCAGCGCTGATGCCTCACGGCTTCGGCGTTGCCTCAGGCGTGAGGCATCCATGTTTTGTATGGGTTGCGACCTTGCGAAATCAATCAGGGTTAACGCAGTTCAGCACCCAGTTAGAACCTAAGGGCGCTACAATTCTGTATCCCGTGAGTGGGATACAGAAGCTGTGGCAGTCAATCGCCTTGAAAACCTCCGAAGCCTTCGCTATGCAAACGCCGATGGTGCGCTTGCTACGGCTTTTGGCACCTTGGTGTCGGGCGCTTTCCTGGTCGGATTTGTGCAGCGACTCGGTGGCTCTGACCTTTGGATTGGCCTGCTTACCGCGATCCCAAACCTTGTAGGCATTCTCCAGATCCCCGGCGCGATTTGGGGGCGGAGCTTTTCCTCGTACAAGCGTTACATTTTTCCCGGCGGTTTGATATGGCGTCTCATGTACGCACCATTGATCGTCCTGCCATTCCTTCCGATCCCAAACGCGGCAAAACTTACCGTGCTCACGGTTTGTGTACTCGTGGCCTCCATCTCGACCATGATGGTGAATCCGATCTACAACGATTGGCTCGCAGAAATGGTGCCGCTGAATTCGCGCGGCTTCTACTTCAGTCGGCGAAGTGCGATTTGCACCGCCGTCGGAGCGTCAGTTGGAATCCTCGGAGCCTTGCTTCTTGATCAAATTCGAAGTGCTCACCACGACGACTTGGCTTTTGGAGTGATTTTTGGCATCGGCATTCTCTTTTCGGTTGCCAGCATGACGATGTTCCTTCGGATGCAGGACTTGCCACGCGAATATCCCATCCGTCAAAACCTCCGGGACGGGATCAAGGCGATTGGTGCCCCCTTTGGCGACAGTCAATATCGAAAGGTTCTCGTCTTCCTTGCCGTAGCGACTTTTGGCCAAACCTTCGCTGGCAACTTCTACTTCGCATTCGGACGAGAAACACTATCACTGTCGTTTGTGGTTTTGGTTGGCGCGACAACGGTTCAAGCCGTTGGCCAAGTTTTGTCGGCCAAGTTCTGGGGATTCCTTTCCGACAAGTACGGAAACAAGCCGTCCCTGATCCTGGCCGGACTGTTGTTGGCGACGAATCCACTTCCGTGGGTCTTCTGCATCCCTGGGCACAACGTATTCAACATTTGGCTCCTCGTTTCTACGAGCTTCATCATGGGCTTCGGTTGGAGTGGCGTGAACATCTGCCAGTTCAACATGATGCTGGCGACGGCGGACCCCAAGGACCGCGCTAACTATATCGGCTCAGGAATGACCGTCACTTCCATCCTTGGTGGCATCAGTCCGCTGATGGGAGCGTTTCTCATGGCTGCCCTGCGTGCCCATGGCAGTCCCGAAGTCGCCTACAAGATCGTGTTCTTGGTGGGTGTTGTGGTTCGCCTTGGCGCAGTGGCCTGTCTGATCCCGGTAAAGGAGGAAGGATCGTCTGGCGTCCTGAATACGCTTCGAGACCTCAGATCAGTGACGCCGCGCGGCTATCGCGCCATGAGAAGTTTGAGTCGCACCTCAGATGCCGAAGCTCGGGAAAGTGCGATTGAGCGCGTGGGAGAAGAGGGCACCTCGCTCGCCTCCGACGATATCATCAAGGCCCTGCATGATCCGCTTCCAAGAGTAAGGCGTCAAGCCGCCGCCGCTTTAGCGAGATTGCGTGACCCGCGAGCGACTTTTGAGCTGATCCACCAGATCGAAGACCACCCTGACTTGCTGGAGGAGGAAACGATTTGGGCGCTTGGCATGTTGGGGGACCCCGCCGCCGCTCCCGCGCTCATCCGCACCCTAGAAAGCCCCCGGCCCCTTCTTCGTCGAGCTGCCGCCAATGCCATGTCGCGTATTGGGGCCCAGGACAATCCCGATGTGACGCTCGCCCTCAACCGGGCCGCCGCAGATCCGAACGATCCCGACCTGCGCCGTGCCGCCCTCCAGGCGCTTAGATGGTTGTCGTCTCGAGATTCAGACGAGGTGATCAGTGATGCGTTGCGTGACGCGCTTCCCAGCGTTCGAATTGCCGCCGCAGAAGCGGTCGCCGAGTTGAACATAACCGCCGCTGCGCCAGAACTGAGGGCAGCCATTGAAAAGTTCTCGGACGAAGCTTCGAGCGAGGCCGCATACGCCTTGGGTGTCGTTGGGGCCCTTACCGACCTTCCACTTATTCTGGGTGAAGCCGCTGAGAGCCACTCGCTCATCACACGACGGCGCTGCTTATTGGGAGTAGCCCGGCTTTTGGATGTCGAGCAAGAAACGTATCGGCTTTTGCTTCGGGACGGCATGGACCGCGATACCGCGCTGATCGAAATGCTTAGGCCGTTGACTCGCAAGTCGCCAAGGTTTAACGAGGCGCTGGAGCGATATGCCGCTGGCGATGAGGGTGCCGCGCTCTCCGGGCTGCACAGTGCCACGAACTTTGACTGGTTACTTCCGCTCATTGCCCAGCCTGTAGAGGAGCTCTTCCTAGTGGGAGCGTGTGCGGTCGCCCGGGCTTCCAAGACTGATCGGTAAGTTATCGAGAGAGCATTGCGGTGAACAATGCATCAAAAACGATCGATGCTCCGCCATTTCCAACGATTCTGCGGTGGGCTTCAATGATCTGATGTGTCCAGTGAGGCGGACAGGATGGCTCCCTGGCAAAGAATATCGCCAAGGCGTCGAGTGCCTCTGCGTTTGCCGCCCTTGCTCCAGAGTCTGAGGCGGTCTGAAATCCTTCCGCAATTGACTGAAATTCTTCTGATGCTACGAGCGCTTCACCCGGCTTTCGACTTGGCAGCCTTTGGGCGAATTGAAAGAGGCGTTCGTACAATTCTCGGTGTGCAATGACGGTGCTCAACCGACCCGGAGTTCCTTCTGCAAATCGAATTTCTTCGGGAGTGGCATCGGGAAACCTGGACTCGATCTCTGCCTTCGAGGGTGCTTCGCAGGCAACCGATAGGCAGCGAGAAAGAATGGTTGGAAGAAGGCTGCCGACAGTGTCGGTAATCAACAGCAGCTTGGCGTGAGGATGGGGTTCCTCCAAAGTTTTCAGCAGTGCATTTGCGGAACTGGAGTTCATGCGGTCGGCATCGTGAATGACGGCTACCTTGTGTCTAGAGAACATCGGTGGGGTTCTGAAGAAGGTTAATAGCGGTGTAGGGTCATCACCCTTCGGATTGGGGTTAATGATCGAGTCGTTTTTTATGATCCGACTGAGACCCTGAGGCTCGATGTTGAGAAGATCTGGGCTATTGCCGCGACCAAAGGATCCGCAGGCTCGGCAGGTTCCATCGGCTCCATCAGCGGTCGGCGAAGTGCACAACCATTGCTGGGTGATCAATCTAGAGAGTTGTCTTTTGCCAGCGCCTTTTGCTCCATATAGGAGAATGGCGTGAATCCCCCGTTCATCAAGGGCGAGGCGGCGGACAACGTTCTTAGCCGTCGACAACCCGATCAGGTCGTCGAGCTTAGAAACGGTGGAACTGCTCAACGTTCATCACAAACATCACGGCACCGCCGACGGGGACCTTGACTGGACTTGGAATAAAGGCACCGGGAGGCGCAGCCTCGAAAGGCATCACGTTAACCAACTGCTCTCGGCTTTGCGAATTCTGGGAAATAACCTTCTGCAGTCCGCTTAACTCAGACTCTTCAACGCCGATCAGGTAAGTGGTATTTCCTTCACGAAGAAAGCCACCGGTCGAGCCAATGACGGTGAATTTGAACCCAGCTCTCACAAGCTCGTCAGTGACGCGCCCTTTATCACGGTTATGCACGATACAAACGGCGAGCTTCACAAACCCCATTATACGATGCAACGAGGAATTGCCCATTGAAATCGCATTTTGTATCGTTGGGCTGATTAGGCGTAGCTCAAGAATTCCGATCTTGTCGGTTCGAAAGCTTCGCATTCGGCCTTGAATCGATCCCGAATGGTGTGTAGTGGCTCGAGGTTCTCAATTGATGCTCGAAGCCATTCATTTCCGGCAAGGATATCGATTGGCAGCTTTACCCACTCATATTCATAAGGTGGTGGATTCCAGCTGAACGCCTGTTCAGCTTGACGAATCGATTCCTGCATTATCGCCACGTAAGCTAAAACGGGTTCAAATGCTTGACGGTTGAGCACATGGACGAAAGCACCCTCGCAGAGGTTGAGGGCATGTTTGTTAAATGTTGGCTCAAATTGGAGAGGGCGGAACCGAACTCCTTTGAGGTCAGCGGAGTTGAGCGCATCGCAAAAGATTCGCGCATTAAGGTAGGGAGCACCGATGATCTCGAACGGCCTTGTCGTTCCTCGACCTTCACTTAGGTTTGTTGCCTCCAGAAAACAGGCCCCTGGATAAACAACGGCAGTATCGACGGTGGGCATGTTGGGAGACGGCATTCCCCAAGGTGCATCTGTTTCGTCGTGGTAGACATCTCGCGACCAACCTTCCATGAGGAGACACGACACGTCGGCTGTAGGGAAGAATGTCGCTCGGAGATAGTTGGCGATCTCCGCCACCGTGAGACCGTGACGTATTGGCAGTGAATACAGTCCGACAAAACTCGCGTAGTTGGGGTCAAGGACAGTGCCTTCCACTGCCGATCCGCTAATTGGGTTGGGTCGATCAAGAATAAGAATCGGAATGCCGAGCTTCTCGCATGCCCGGATACACAAGGCAACCGTCCAGATAAAGGTGTAGTAGCGGGCACCGACATCTTGAAGGTCGATCACAAGGATTTCGATTCCCTGAAGCATTTCTGGGGTCGGTTCCCGGTTGGCACCGTAAAGGCTGTAGATGGGGGTTTCCCAGGCGCTCGGCCCGCCGCCTTCCCATTCGATCATGTTATCTTGAGTGTGTCCGAACAGTCCGTGTTGGGGACCAAAGATCGCTTTCAGCTGGAGCTTGCCTGCCTTGTGATAGGGCAAAACCACCTCAAGGATATGCCGATAGTCGTGAGTGACTGAAGCCTGGTTGCAGACGATTCCAACCGATTTTCCGTGCAAAGTTCGAAGGTCATCGTTGACCAATAAGTCGAGCCCGGTTGCCGTACGCATTTGGTTGAGATTACCGGCACATATGGTGGTCGTGATGAGGCAAGTTCGATACACGTATAATTAGCTGTGTATCAGGCACCCCTACCGAAGGAATTCGCCGACTTATCCCAGGAAGAAGCGGACTTTCGAATTACAGCAGCGAAGCAAGCTTTAGGTTCGAGGTTGGTGATTCTTGGCCACCACTACCAACGGGACGAGATCATCAAGCATGCCGACTTTCGCGGCGACAGTTACAAGTTGGCCAAAGATGCCAGTAAGTGCCCCGATGCCGAGTTTATCGTCTTTTGTGGCGTGCACTTCATGGCAGAGAGTGCCGACATTCTTACCCCGGATCATCAGAAGGTCATCCTTCCCAATCTAGCCGCTGGCTGCTCGATGGCTGACATGGCGAATCTGTTTCAGGTTCGAAATTGCTGGCGAGAACTTGAGGCGACCCTCGGTTCCGAGATGGGTGTCGTGCCCGTAACCTACATCAACTCAGCGGCAAACCTCAAAGCGTTTGTAGGCGAGCGTGGAGGAACAGTGTGTACATCAACCAATGCTCCTGCTGCTGTCCAATGGGCGCTGACACAGGGTGAGAAAGTGCTGTTCTTCCCCGATCAGCATCTCGGTAGGAACACTGGCGTGAAGCTAGGTTTTGACCCCGACACACAGATGTGTGTTTGGGATCCGTTCAAGCCGTTGGGTGGCAACACGCCTGAGCAACTCAGAGCCGCCAAGTTTGTTTTGTGGAAGGGGCATTGTTCAGTGCACCAGCGCTTTACCGTTGAGCAGATCGAAGCGGCACGGCAAAGCCATCCTGGAGTGAATGTGCTCGTCCATCCCGAATGTCCGTTGGAAGTTATTGGCGCAAGTGATTTCAACGGCTCCACCGAGTACATCATTCGAGCCATCGAGTCGGCACCGGCCGGATCGGCATGGGCAGTAGGGACAGAGATTAATCTGGTCAATCGTCTCGCACAAGAACATCCCGACAAGACGGTTTTCTGCCTGGATCCTCAGATTTGTCCTTGCTCGACGATGTACCGAATCCATCCGAGCTTCCTGTGTTGGACGCTGGAGAACTTGGTGAAGGGTGACGTCCAGAACCAGATCGTTGTGCCAGCCAAGGTCAAGCATTTTGCGCTGCTTGCCTTACAAAGAATGCTAGCAGTTGGCGGTTAATTAGCCGCCAACTGCACCCTTGACGAGAACGCTGAGTTCGTCAAGGGAGAGATCGTTGCCGAAGACCTGTTTGTATGCGGCATCGATGAGATCGAAAATCTCAAGAAGTGCTTGGAGCCGACCTCGAAGCGTTTGGACGCCTTCACCCATGTCGTTTTCTGGCAGTTTGGCGAGAACCTCACGTATAGCGTCGTTGGTAGGGTCAATTTCACGCCGCTTCCGCTCTTTGACGATTCTGACAAACATCTGATAGGGGTCGGTTTCGCTCAGGTAGGTGTCTTTTCGATCACCAGGTTGACGGAATCTTCGAACGACTCCCCAGTCCATCAGCTCGCGCAGGTTCATGCTGGCGTTGCCACGGCTAATTTGGAGGCGATCCATGATCTCATTCACCTCAAGCGGCACTCCACTCACGAACAGTAGAGCATGGATCTGCGCCATCGTACGGTTGATGCCCCAACTGCTGCTCATGCGGCCCCATTCCAAAATGAACTGGTCTTGCGCACGCTGCAAATTGGACCGCGGCTCGGCCTCTGGTTTCGGACAGGCTTCTTCCAACACGTCTATAGCAATGTCATCCATGTTTGCTTCCTCCGCGTTGCCGACATTGGCTGCGGATGCTTAGCATGATGGTAGCTCCAAAAGGACATCAGAAGGCTATTCGCCAGCGATGCGCTTGGATTCTGTCGTGTTCTTTTGGATATATTCCTTCCAATTGGGCGGAACGTCAGTGTCAACAAAGATCGCGTTGACCGGACACTCTGGTTCGCAGAGACCGCAGTCGATGCACTCGTCAGGATTGATGTACACCATGTCATCGCCTTCATAAATGCAGTCCACAGGGCAGACAGTCATGCATGACTTATCCTTCACTCCGATACATGGCTCAGTTACAACGTATGGCACGCTTATATTGTCCCGATTGACGACGCTTGACGCCAGTCCAGAACCAGAAGATAGTTGGATAACCAGCAAAGTCAAAAGAAAACGGACTCAAGATCGCCTCTTCTCTCGCTTTGGAGCTTCTCTTCGCAGCGATCACGCCAACTGCATTGCGATCACAAACCAAAAGACCCCTACGAACCTTTGGTCCGTAGGGGCCTCTCCTTTCCCAAATAGACTGACTAACTCAGAGCAGCTTCGCCGCGCTCATTTGTTCGAATTCGAACAGCCTGTTCGGCCTTGAACACGAGGATTTTGCCGTCACCGACTTCACCCGTTGTTGCAGCGGCTTGGATTGCATCGACTGCTCCCTCAAGATCCTTTTCAACAACGAAGACTTCGAGGCGGGTTCTTACTTCGAGACCTGCAGAATACTGCGAACCTCGGAAGCTATGGGTTGGGGCCGCCTGACTGCCTGAACCGCGGCAATCGCTCACGGTGACGGCAATCAGACCTAGTTCTTGTAAGGCATCGCGGACTGCTTCCAGTCGATGTGGCCTTATGATGGCTTCGATTTTGTACATTTTCTTAACTCTGTGCTCCCACTAGATTTGTGGCGGATAGGCTTCGATACCGTGCTCGAAGACGTCCAGACCGCCAGGTCCTGTCTCGCCTTGTGCCTCAACGCGGAGGTTCCACGGATGGGGCAGCATTCTGAGCACTTTCATCATGACGAACGCAACGAAGAACGAGCCAAGAGTAATGATCGCACTTCCGATGAACTGCGCTTTCAAGACATCCATTCCGCCGCCATAGAACAACCCCTTGACGACTGCCGTTGCCGAGTTATCCGCACCCGTTGGACCGGTTGCGCCGTACTGGCCAGTGGCAAACAGGCCGAGCGACAGTGTTCCCCAGATTCCGGCAAAGCCGTGAACTGTGACCGCGCCGATCGGGTCATCAATTCGGAACCACTCCAGCAAGTTGACGCCGATGTAGACGACGATGCCTGCGACCAAGCCGAGGAGAATGGATCCGAGCGGGCTCACCCAATAACATGGGCAGGTGATCGCAACCAAACCGGCCAAGAAGCCGTTGATCGAATAACCAAGATCGAATTTGCCTTTGGTTCCACCAATGAAGAAGGCCACGAACATTGCTGACATACCGCCAGCGCAGGCTGCGAGCGTCGTGTTGGCAGCGATTCTGCCGATGCCCTGAGCATCCATGGCAGACAAGGTGCTACCTGGGTTAAATCCGTACCAACCGAACCACAGGAGGAAACCACCGACTGCAGCCACCGTCAAGTTGTGAGGTGGTGGCATGCCGCCGTGTTTCTTGTCATCACGAGCAAAGACACGACCAAGTCTCGGGCCGAGCGCAATCGCTCCAGCAAGTGATACGGCGCCTCCAATCGTATGAACAACGGTAGAACCGGCGAAGTCGCGGAAGCCCTGGCCGAGTGATGGCATCCAGTGGTCTGCACTGCCCATCAGCGCGAGGAAGCCATCTGGACCCCATGCCCAGTGGCCGATGATTGGATAGATGAAGCCGGTAACACCGATGCTGTAAAGGATGTCGCCCCGGAATCCGGTGCGGCCAATCATGGCTCCAGAGGTAATCGTGGAGCAGGTATCTGCAAAGGCGAACTGGAAGATCCAGTGAGCCAAAATAGGGATTCCTGTGGCTTCGTAGGTATCCGGAGCACCGCTCAGGAAGAACCAATGCGTACCGATGAATGCGTTGCCATGGCTGAACATGAACGCGTAACCCACGGCCCAGAAGAGGATGCCGCAGAGACACGTGTCGAAGATGCACTCCATGAGGACGTTTACCGTCTCTCGCTGACGGGCAAATCCTGCTTCCAGCATCACGAAGCCAGCTTGCATGCCAAAAACCAAAAACGCCGCGACAAGTGTCCACGCCGTATTGATGGAGTTCATCATCGATGTCTCATGGGCGGTGTAAGTATCTGCCGCATGAGCCGTTGATGTCATTCCAGAGAAAAGAGAAATGGCGGCAAACAAGAGTGCCATTCCAATCATCTTTCCACCAAAAACGGTCGCTCCTAGCTTCCATGTTTCAGCTCTTGAGAGCTTTCGACGGACTGTCGGTCGCTCATTCTGCGCTTTGTAATAAAGCAGCGTACGTAAGAATTTCATTCCTTGACACCTCCCGTAATGTCGGTTATGGCGCTAATGGCGCAGGTGTCCTTAAGTCGGCTAATCATCGTGTGGGTCAACAACAACCCTCCGTGATTGAACGCAATGCGTAGCTACGCTTAAGGGGAAAATCGCCTGCATTGGCAAGCTGGAATTGCAAATTGTTAAGAAGGCTAAGCCTCTCCACAGGTCCCTCCGGATCAAAGATGGTAGGCCGCGCCTTTGCGGTTGGGAGCCATTGTATGTGAGGAAATGCGATTCTGCAAGGATTTATTTTCTCTTGATGCTAAAACGCCGGTATTGATACTGGCTTTAGGTCAGTGAACGGTAAACCGAGGCGTTGGAAAACATGCGTGAAAGATCCATCGCAGTTGGCATCAAACAGCTATCTGGACTTTAAGGTCATAACATGATCCTATTGGCTCGTACTATTAACAGGGTAGTAATATTGCAGGCTATAAAATTGGTCGAGAAACGCTGGAAGTTGCCGTGAAAGGCGCAAGATCACTCGAAATATTCGATAAGTGGCGGTTGTTATGGAGTTCGTTTCTTATAATCCGCATGTTTTTCCGGCCAGCCCGGCATAAGCAATATGAAAAAACTAACCCATCCTAAATTTCTGCGATCAATGATGCTCGTAGCCACTCTCGGCGGCACGGTCACAGCAAACGCTGCGGATGATCTTCTTCAAGGGTTCACATTAAGTGGCCACTTTGATTACTACTACATGTTCGATCTTGGAAACCCAAGCACTGGCGCTGGCTCCAATCTTCGACAGTTTGATGTTTCACCCAACCAGTTTGGGTTTGCCGCTTTCGAGCTTGACTTGATTCGAAAGGCAACTGCGACCAACCCATTTGGCATCACGGCAAATTTCTTGCTTGGGAAGAACGCCGACATCATCGCCCTCAACGAGCCGGCGGGTCAGAACTCGTCGAAGCTCATTCAGCAGTTGTATGTAACGTACGCTGTACCTAAGTCAGATGCTACAGTTGATTTAGGTAAGTTCCTGAGCTGGGTTGGTTATGAAGGAGCAGATAGTTCTGCAAATGATAACTACTCCCGTTCGTTCCTCTATACGCTCGGCCAGCCGGTTTATCACACCGGTCTTCGAGGAAGCACGACGATTGCCAAGAACGTAACCGGTAGCGTTTACCTCGTCAATGGTTGGAATGAAGTTCAGGATTCCAATGGTGGAAAGAGCTATGGCGCAACCGTTGCTCTGACTCCAAGCAGCAAGGCTGCCGTCACCTTCAACTACTACGGTGGTCAAGAGGGTAGCGCGGCTGTGAACGGCTCTGGCTTCACATCTGTCGGCGGACGAACCGTCAATCTGGGTGACTTCATTGCAACGTATCAGCTCTCCGGCAAGGTTAAGTTGGCTGTTAACGCTGACTATGCCGATGCCAAAGGATTCGATGGCACGGGCGGTGGAAAGTGGAGCGGCGTTGCCGCATACGTTACCGATCAGTTCAGCAGCAAGTTCTCCGGTGCGATTCGCGCTGAGACCGTCTCTGATCCAGATGGAATCCGCGGCGTTGGATTCTCAGCTCGTTACAACTCTCTAACCGGAACCCTGACTTGGAATACATCCAAGGATTCGCTGTTCCGCTTGGAAGCCCGTTACGATAAATCGAACGCTTCTGTGTTCAACGCTGATAACAACACGCCAAAGGACAACCGTACGACGATTACTCTGTCGCACGTTCTTAAGTTCTAATCTCGTTACCCTCGGGGCGCGATTGAGGCTGCTGGTCATAACGTTGTGATTGGCAGCTTCAACCGTTCCTAACGGTTTTTCGTTGGATCATTCATAATAGAGCCCATGATCACCTTAAGTGAGCGAGCTGTCACCGAGCTGCGCAGTCTGATCGAACAGGAAGCGAAAGACGCAGCGCTTCGCGTATGGGTTGCTGGAGGCGGCTGTTCAGGCCTCTCCTACGGAATGGCCCTTGACGACAGTCCACCTGAAGAGCTTGATAGCGTATTCGAGCAGGATGGTATCAAGCTTGTTATCGACCCACTGAGTCTCAACTACATGGACGGCGCAACCGTCGACTATGTTGAGGAATCTCTCGGTGGTGGTTTCAAGATTGAAAACCCCAACGCTGTTTCAAGCTGCGGCTGTGGCTCCTCATTCCAATCGGAAGGCGGAAGCGGTGGTGGTTGTGGCTGCGGTGGTGGCGGCTGCGGTTGCGGCAGCAAGTAAAAAAACGTAATGGCGAGGCATGCCTCGCTAACCTGTTACTACCGGGAATGTCCCGATCGTGACGTAGCCCGCAAGATTTGCGTATTTCAGAGTCCGGCGATGATCTATGATTTTCGCCGGACTCTTTGCGCCTAGCCCTTCTTGTTCAGCAGTAGGTAATCCAGCGCGAACATATTTCTGGACTGCGCCTTGGGGTTGGCACCCACGCACTCCACTTCTAGCAGGGCATCGCCTTTGGGCAGAACAAACGTCCCCAATGTCTCTTTCTTCCAGGTAAGTCCATCATTGAAGAAGTCAATCGGAGCAATCTCTTGGCCGTTCAAACGCATTTTGTGAATGCCGTAATCGACTGCCTTGCAGAAATTCGCGATGACCTCATAAGTGCCGGCTTCCTTAACCGGAATCCGGATCACAAGCTTATTCCCAGGCGCGGCGTCCCGCCACCACAGTTGCTTTCCTCCGCTGCACTGCCAAAAACCATCTTGAGCCTCGGTTTCCCCACCTGTCTTTTGGGCGATAACGAGCGATTCTCCCTCAATTGCGCCTTCAATCGGTTTGATTGGATCGATCTTCAAAGGTGGTAGCAGAGCTTCGTCGATATGAACAGGAGGTGTTCCCCCTGGCTTGGAGTACCAGTATGCGGCGTGGTCGAACGTGACGATACAGTCCGCCCAGTGCCACATCTCAACGGTGAATTTGAGCGACTTGGTGTACGTGATGGGATCGAATATCTGCCACCGATTCAAGCTTGTATGGCCACGGCTGCCTGGGCCATCGCAGCGGGTTTGGGCGTGGTATGGCTCATCAAACAGCTGAGAACTGCCCCAAGCGTAACCGTAATAGTCTTCAGTACCGGTGCCGAACGTGCTCGGGAAGCTTTCGCCGTCAACGGTAGCCTTCTCGTCGCCTTCACCCCACCAATCTGGAACTGGGCTCGTCACGTTTAGGCTCGTGCCAACAAAGACGCCTTCGCCTTGCACGTCTAGGAACGGCATTTCGTGGAATGGTCGCGTCGAACCATGTTCGCCAAGCCATTGCGCATGGAAATGATAGGAGCCGGGTCCCCAAGGAAAGGGTCGCATGGCCGCGCTTAACTTCACAGCGACGGGTGCCCCCTGATTTCGAATGGAGATCGTCGCCTGTTTCTCAAACGGCATCACAAAGCGGCAGGTTAATGTGCCGTCCGCATTCACCGTCATCGGAACGTTTTCATACGGGTTGATGCCGGGAGCGGCCCCGAAGAAATCACCCAAAGGGGTCTCGACGCATGCCTCGCCGTCGAACTGAATCGAGAGGCTTAGCTGTCTGAGGACGTTGTGAGTTTGGCGTGGATCCTCCCAGGGAAGAACCTTGGCTTCGGCTGGCGAAAGGACAGGGATCTTGACCTGCAAGACACGAATAGCAGAACTTATTTGAGGCTGGTAGTTGGAGGTGAGGACCTCCCCCGTTTTGAGTGTTGCCTCTCCGAGCACCTTGAGGTCGGTTTTCGAAGCTGGGTGATCCAGTCCCGCCCCAACCTTCGCGATCAGCGCCTTGTTGGACGTGTAATCGTCCGCCGTGAATGTTTTGACCGTCGTACCTGCGGCGTAAGTTCGATACCCAACATGGTAGTACAGCGATGTCGGGTTACCGCCTTCCGATCCGTCGGCCGTGATCTTCAAGCTTTTCGCATATGGAAATGGAAAATACAAGTTGCAACCAGAGGAGGCGTTATAGCCAAACGGAGGGGCCAAGGGTTGAATCTTGCCGTTCAAGAGGTCAGCCAATTTGACTTTGACGCGAGGCTCTGCCTCACCATCAAAATACATTCGAAGCGTGCCGCTTGGGTTCGCAGACCACAATCGGACAACTGCTCCAGGTCCTTTGAGATCGGCCATGACGTACTCTTTTCCATGAGCGGTGTCTTCAATTCGAATGAACTGCCCCGCATCTCCGTTCGCAAACGGATCGCTGTTTGGACCAGGGTTAGATCTTCGATCGTAACTGCTGGCCTGAGCCATCGTAAAGACGGGATTTGGGCGATGAGTTAGGAAGGTCAAATCGGTCATCTGCGGTAGCAGGGATTTGACGGACACTTGCTGCGCTAACGCGGCAGAAGTGGCGAGGGTCGCAAGGGCGAGTACGGCAATCATCATCGACTGTAATTCCTGAACGGTCTGGCAGGAACATACCACCTTCTTGGGGAAGATATCCTTTCTAGAAATGGATTGGCTGGTTGGCAAGAATGCTCCGCTAGGTCTTCAAGGGGGAAGCAGATGGGTTGGCAGAATGTGGAAGGGGAATTGCGCGGTGATTGGCGATCGATAAGGTAGTTCGTTCGGGTGGTGCGGTTCGCAAGATTTTCCCCATCCTCCAAAAATATCAGGGGCTCGTTGGACTCGTTTTACTTTTGCTGGTGGCTCTGTTCGATACACCCCATACGGATGCGCCGGGTGCACTCTTCCATTCCGTGTTCTTTTCGGTTGGGAACCTGCGAAACGTTCTTGGTCAGTTGGCGGTCCCTGGTTGCTTGGCCATCGGGGCGACATTTGTCATTTTGGTAGGGGGCATTGACCTTAGCGCCGGCTCAGCGATGGGGTTGCTCAACTGCATCTGTGCCACCTGGCTCGTCCATGGTGCTTCGACTCCGCTGACGATCGCCTATGTCCTGTTTATCGGCACCTTGATTGGGTCGGTCTTGGGCGCGATTATCGGGTTTACGAAACTACAGCCGTTCGTGGTAACCCTGGCGGGAATGGTGAGCCTAAGAGGGATCGCGTTTGTCTACACAAACAATGCGAACATCTCGGGGATGAAGGACCAGATTGCGTTTTTCGAGTCGCCTTGGCTCGGCATTCCGATAGCTGGGTGGATTCTCTTATTGGCAACAGCTGCCGGAACGGTGATCCTTGCCAAAACCGTGTTCGGGCGAAGGGTCTATGCACTTGGAGGCAACTCAGAGGCCGCGAGGTATGCCGGGGTGCCTGTAGATCGAGTACGCATTGGAGCGTTTGCGATCAACGGGTTTTGCATCGCCCTCGCCGCCATTTTGTTCACCGCAAGAAACTCAAATGGCCAGCCCAGTGCAGGCATGGGTTACGAGCTTGATGCGATTACTGCCGCGGTTGTGGGTGGAACGGCACTCGTGGGCGGGTACGGTAATGTGGTCGGGACATTTGTGGGTGCGCTGTTTATCGTGTGCCTCAATGTGTTGCTGATCTTGGACGGCGTGAGCTACTACGTCGGCCAGGGCTGGAAGGGAGTTATTATTCTCTTGGCCGTGTATTTACAGAATTTGGGACGGAGGGTTTAGGACGATGAAGTTAGGACTCTGGGCATGCAGCGCCTTTGCGGCGATCATGATCGTTGGGTGTGGGAGTGGGGACAGCGGTGGCTCAACGAGCACGACCCCTGGGACAACGGCGGAGAAGCCAGCCGGTACTACCGCCGGGAATCTCCCGCTGGTAGTGTTTTCGCAGGCGAACAGCGCGGATCCATGGCGCCAGCAGTTTGATGCCGAGACAAAGGCAGCTGCCGAAGCAAACAAATCTGCTTTCAAGTTTGAGGAGCAGGCGGCGGAAGATGACCCGAATAAGCAGATCAGCCAGATCGATACGCTGATGCTTGAGTCGCCCAAGGTTCTGCTCGTCAGTCCTGCCGAGATGTCGGTTCGGACCGCGATTGAGAAGGCATTTGATAAGGGCACGAGCGTGATCCTGCTTGACCGTGGTATTCCCGGCGATAAGTACACCGTTCATATTGGTGGTGATAACGTCGAAATCGGAAAGCAAGCTGGCGAATACATCGCGAAGCGCTTGAATGGAAAGGGAATCGTCCTCATGATTCAAGGCAAGGGCGGAGCTGACGCTACGAACGATCGACGCGAAGGTGCGATGGCTGCATTCAAGAAATTCCCTGGAATCTCAGTGATCCAAGGCGATGACTGTAAGTATCAACGACAGGCGGCACAAAGCTATATGGAGACGTTCCTCCAGACCGGCAAGCCATTTGATGCTGTCTACGCTCACAACGACGAGATGGCGATTGGTGCTTACCAAGCCTATGACCATGCTGCGACGAAACCGAAGACAAAGCCAATCTTTGTCGGTGTTGATGGCTGCCAGCAGGAAGTCGTTCAGATGATCAAGGACGGAAAGTTGGATGCAACGTTCCGCTATCCGGATCCAGGTCCTAAAGGGATTGAAGTCGCCGCCGAAATTCTCAAGGGCAACAAGCCAAAAGATAAAAAGATCATTCTTCCAACCGAGTTGGTCGACAAGAGTAACGCGGACAAGTATCTGGCCGCGCACCCCGGTCTAGCCAAGTAACCGCATCCAGTGTAGGGGCAGGGCGCTGCCCTGCTAACCTGCTTTGGTTAGTCAGAGCGGTAGCAAGAAGTAAGGGACGCCTCGCCCGAACGAATGACGATTGGGTGTAGGGGCACTCGCTGCCCTGATGTGCTTAGTGACAGCGGTAGCAAGAAGCGAGGCACGCCTCTCCCCTACTGGGTGGACACAATTTGTTTTTCGCGGATCGGGAGACGAGTTGCGTTGGGAACGTCGACGTCTCGAATCACGCCAATGAGTTCCGTGCTAACGACCCGTAATCGCTCATAAAGTGCTTTTTGCCCGATCCATTCAAGAATTGGATCAATCGTCGTAATATCAGGCAACGTTAGGTTCATGCTGACCTGAACAAGACCCCGGGATGCCAGAGGGAAGCCGAGCGCCCTAACCCCAAGAAATCGCGGATCACCCTCACGACGAAGGTCGCGTATCTGCTTTGCGATTCGCTTAGCGACATCAATATCCTCCGTCGTCAAATCGGCGTTCATGGCGACGAGGAAATCTCGAACACCCAGAATCGTTACGCCCAGTTGAGGATGAGCATGTTGGGGACCGAAATCTGGGTTCAGGATCTTACCGATGAGTCCACCGAAACCTCCCTTACGCAGAGATGGAAGGTCGGCTTCATGTCGGCCACGTTCCGATCGTTCATACAGGAACACGGGAACACGGTGCCTTCCCGCGATATTGGCAGCGATGCGGTCTGCAAGTGCGTTTGCCTGAAAGAAGGCTTGAGGGCCCGATTCGAGCGGTACGAGGGGGCAAACATCAAGTGCACCGATGCGAGGATGAACGCCGACGTGCCGATTGAGGTCGATCGTATCAAAAGCGAGCTCACAGAGTCGGATCAGAGCCGACTCAATCGCATTGGGTTCACCGCTGAATGCAGTGACGGTTCTATTGTGGTCAACGTCGCCTTGGCAGTAATGAAGCTGGATGTCTTCCCGCGAAAGCACCTGCTGAAACTCACGTAACAGCGCGGTGTTTCGACCGAAAGACCAGTTCGGTACTGCCAGAAGCCGCATCTACATTCCGACGACGGTGTAGCCGGAGTCGATGAAGATGATTTGACCGGTGACACCCTTGCTCAAGTCGCTCAGCAAGTACACGGCTGAGGTCGCAACCTCTTCCTTTCCGTAGGGGCGCTTGAGCGGTGCACGATCGTGAACAATCTTGATCATGTCCGTAAGACCGGAGACGCCTCGTCCAGCGACGGTGTTGACTGGTCCAGGTGAGAGGGTGTTGACTCGGATTCCGCGGTCTCCAAGTTCTACTGCGAGATATCTCACGGTAGATTCCAAAGCTGCCTTGCAGACGCCCATCACGTTGTAGTTACGCAGGGCTCGTGTACTTCCCAGGTAGCTGAGTGTGATGACGCTGGCATCCTCATTGAGGAGTGGTTCCATCACCTGACAGAGTCGACCCAGCGAAAATGCGCTGATCGCCATTGCCGTCTGGTAATCCTCTAGCGTCGTATCAATGAAACGACCGGTCATCGCTTCCTTTGGCGCGAAGCCTACGCTATGTACCAAAAAGTCGATCTTGCCGTATTTCTCGGCGACCTGTTCGGCCAGTGAGTCGAACTGAGTTTGATCGCTGAAATCGATCAGAAATGGATCGAATCTCTCGCGGCCCTCAATAAGCTTAAGGGCTCCATCCAATAGGCGCTCATTCTGAACACCCATACCCACAGTCGCCCCCTGGAGGTTCGCGGCATCCGCGATCGCCCATGCGATGGAGTTTTTATTTAAAACGTTAAGGACAAGACCCTTTTTGCCTTCAAGCAGCATCTCAACGTTTTACCCTGCTTGGCATCGTGTGACGCTAATCTTGTATGAACTTGTGTTTTGTGGCGGTACCCTCTTCGCCGTGGCAACACGGTTTGACATCGGTTTTCTTGGCGGAGGGCAGTTGGCCCGTATGTCTATCCAGGCAGCTCAGCGAGCAGGATTGCGATGCTTATCGCTCGATAACTCGTGGAATACACCTGCGTCACAGATCGCAGCAGCGATAAAAGGTGAACTTAGCGATCCAGAGAGGATCGCCGAGGTCTTGATGCAGTGTGAACGCGTGACCCTTGAAAACGAATTCATCCTTGCCAAAGACATCCGAGCAGCTTGTGAGCTTGCGGGTGTCTCAGAAGATGCGATCGTGCCCAGCATTGCCTCCTTGGATACGATTCAAGACAAGCTTCGGCAGAGGCAAGCCTTGCAAGTGGCAGGTGTGCCATCGCCAAACGCTGTTCCGTTAGAGGCCGATCCCTCGGGCGCTATTGCAGACATTGGGTTTCCCATGATGATCAAGACCCGGTTTGGGGGCTACGACGGGAAAGGCGCGCGATCCATAAAGAATCTGCGTGAACTCGAACAGAATCGCTCCGCCTGGGAGGGCGGTGGTTGGCTGGCCGAACAGTTCGTGCCCTTTCGCCGAGAGCTGGCGGTCATGGTCTATGTTGGACCGTTTGGGATGGGTAGTTTTCCCACGATGGAGACGGTTCAAGTCGATCACGTCTGCGACCTGGTTTTCCCGGCTGGAGTGGATGCTTCTGAAGCTGCCTATGCTGCAGTGGAGGCGGTTGGCGGCAGGGGACTGTACGGTGTTGAGCTCTTTGAACTTGCCGATGGATCGTTCCAGGTCAACGAGATCGCGCCAAGGCCCCACAACACAGGGCACTACACGCTCGATTGGGGTGGGGTGAGTCAGTTTGAACAACACATACGGCTCGTCATGGGCTGGCCAATAATTGAACCAGTGGGCGCAGAAACCTGTATGGCGAATCTACTAGGTCGATCGCCCTCCGGTTGCTATAGCGATGCGATCAGTGCCGCACTAGCGATACCGAATACCTACTTTCACTGGTATGGCAAGGAAATCGCCAAGCCGGGGAGAAAGATGGGGCACGTCAATGCGGTGGGTACAGGCTGCGTTGAGCGTGCGACTCAAGCTCGTAAGGCGTTTTACGATGGTTGGACGAGCCTCGACTCGTCCAACCAATGACGTCTACTTCTTCGCGCTGAGAGTCGCAAGTGCACCTTCGACTCCTTCACGGAAGAACACGAGGCTGTGGTTACGGAAAGGCTCTAGAAGCGGAATCGCCGCTGGATTTCCGTATTGAGCCAGGGCACCGATGGCTCGAGACCGTGCTCCGAAAGATGTCTCTTTGAGGATCGCAGCCAGTGCGTCATACACACGAGTTTCTCCCGGCTTATCTTTTAGGCCACCGAGGTAAGAAATGGCAGTTTGCCGCGTTGGTTCAGCGGTCGGCTTGGTGAGAGTCTCAAGACACTTCTCCCGGGCGACATCTGGCTTGTGTTGATTCCACCATGCGAGGGCCATCTGGCGATATCCATCTTGGTACGCATCCGTCTTCCAAGCCTTCGCCACCAAAGCCTCATCACCCGTTAGGTTTATCAGTCCTCTGAGAGCGTTTTGGCGAATCAAGTCGTTGGGATCATTGACGGAGAGTATGGAGAGCCGTGAAACGATCTGAGAAGAGGAGGGCAGTCCACCGAGTTGGCCAATCGCTGAATTGGCAACTCTTCGATCGTTTGATTGGGTGAGTTCAAGCAAAAAGGTCTCAGCATTCGCACCTAGATGGCCGATGACTCGCTCAAGGAGGACAGGAGACTTAATGGTTTTAGCGAAGGATAGCCACTGGTCGGCACTAAAGCCTTGAGTCATCGTGTCGAGAATGCGTGCCTTCTCACCCGCATTAGGAGCGTTATTGAACAGCTGAATTCGTTCGTCGACTGAGTAGGGGATATCGACGGTAATGTTGGCCATCACAAAGCATCGAGGATCGACCAAAACTGGTTTTCCAGCCTGGTTGCCCCGCGCCATCGTCGTCTCTCTTCCCGAGACGGCGAGCTTCTTTTTGAACCAGCTTCCACCATCGAGCGTCCACACGTCGAGGTTTAGGTCGAAGTAGGGAGCCGTCTGCTTGATAATTAGGTTGCCGTCTCTTTCGGATACATTGAGATTGGGTGCCCCTGCAGTGTAGAACCATTGTTTCATGAATGGCGTTAGGTCAACTCCAGACGACTTCGACAAGCTCTCGAAAAAAGCCGGGGTCGCGAACGAAGTGAATTTGCGCTCGTTGAGATAAGCAGTGATGCACTTCCAGAATTTCTCTTCTCCAAGTTGATCCATGAGCATGAACATGCGCGATGACCCACCAGGGTAGATGAAGCCGTTGAACATATCCAGAGCATTCTTATAGCCTGTCCAAACGACCGGCCGTGTCGAATCACGATGTGCGCCGAGGGCACCTTGGAAATCTCCATAGCGACCAAGGTCGTAGTTTTCGGTGTCGCCTTTGAAGCGGTACCAAAAGTGGGGAAGGAAGGTAGCAAATCCTTCGTTGAGCCAGGCATCGCTCCATCCGCTGCATGTAATGGTGTCTCCAAACCATTGGTGCGCGAGTTCGTGAGCCACGAGGCCAGTCGAGTCAGCTAAGGGTTCCGCCGATTTGGGGTGCAAAGCACCAATCGTCTGCGTTACCGCCGTGATGTTCTCCATCCCACCAAACATGTAGTCGGGAACAGCGCTCTGGCAGAACTTTGCATACGGGTAACTGAATCCGGTGAGCTTTGAGTAGAAGTCGATGATCTTCTCGGTTCGTCCGAATGTCGCGTCCCCCATTTCGAGCAGCCCCTGGGGCACGTAGTAATCCACCGGCATCTTTCCCCACATTCCGTGGCCACCTTCGTATTTGCCGGCAATGACGGAGATCAGGTACGTCGCATGAGGTTGATCTACTTTCCAGTGGAATATTCTGCGGTCGCTTTTCTCCTGGACATCGAGCAACTTGCCATTGCTAATCGCGGTTTCGCCTTTCGCGACTTCGATAATTCCCTCGCTGGTTGCTTTGTCGTCCGGATAATCCCACGTGGGAAGCCAATAACGGTTGTCTTCCATCTCGCCCTGCGAGTAGATCACATTCGTATGGGCAGGGAACGCGCGCTCGGCGGGAACGAGATACAGTCCTGCCTCGGGGTGCCCGTCGTAGTAGACGTGAATCTTGACCGTCTGATTGGCCTTCGTACCTTCCGGAAGATTGACGGTCAGGGTCGTGACAGTCGTGCTGAATTTAGCTGGTTTTCCATCGACCTCAACCCTTTGGACATGAAGCTTTGCACAGTCGAAGGAGACACTTGTAGGTTCGGAAAGAACCGTCATGGTATTTACGATGTCACCCGTCAGCAAACCGCTTTCTTCATAGGTCTTGAGGTCAACATGCCACTTCACGTCGAGCAGATCGAAGTTGTGTGGATGAACCTGGGCAAAGGCTGCGTAGGAGAGGGCAAGGAGACCCATTGCCACCGGAAATCGCGGACGACTCATAGTCCACTATTGTAGTCGGCCTTGTTCAACTAATCGTGAGACTGTTTGGCAAGTTTTTGTGCTGCTTCCCAAGCTCGCGTAATATCGGCCACAAGAAGGGAATAGCCACCGTCGCCGCTGATGTTCATTTGGCGAAGGATATACGACGGATGGAGGGTTGCGATCGCGGTGCGTGCGAATTCGCACGGAAAGTAGATTCCCCGCTCTTTCGTGATCTGGAAGTTCTTCTTGATCAAGTTCTTCGCACTCGGTGCACCGATGCAGAGAATGACTTTCGGTTTGAGAAGAGCTACCTGAGGTTCGAGCCAGCGACGGCATGCTTGCACTTCGGCCTCAACTGGGGCTCGGTTGACGGGCTTGCCCGTGCTCCAATCGGCAGCGCGGCATTTTACAGTGTTGGTGATGTAGAGCTGCGACCTCTGGAGCCCGGCCTCGTTGATTGCCTTATCGAGAAGTTGACCCGCGCGTCCAACGAACGGTCGGCCCATCTTGTCCTCGGTCTCGCCAGGGCCTTCACCTATGAGCACGAGCGGCGATTGAGGATCACCTTCGCCGAAAACCACATTCGTGCGTCTTTCGGAGAGGGCACAACCCGTACATGTCGACGCTTCCAGCTTCAGATCGTCAAGCGTCAAGCTCGACCGCCTGCATCAGCCTCGTGTAGGTTGCCTCAAGAGATTCGGGGATGACCCTAAGGTTGCCCACTGAGGTCATGAAATTTGCGTCACCGCTCCAACGAGGGACCACGTGCCAATGAATATGGACAGGAATGCCCGCTCCTGCGGCGGAACCTAGGTTCACACCAATGTTGAATCCATCCGGCTTGTAAATGGCTTTGAGCCATCCAACGGCTTTGGCTACCAGTTGGTTGATCTCAAGCAGTTCGGCATCGTCGAGGAGCTCGATCGACGCGACTTGGCGGTACGGGGCGACCATAAGATGGCCACTGGTATAAGGGAATGCATTCAGAATGACGAACGCCGAATTTCCGCGGTAAAGAATGAAATTCTTCTCGTCTTGGTTTTCGGCAGGTAAGTCGAGGAAGATATCTCCGCTCGGCTTGCCTGTCGTGGGTCTTTGAATGTAAGTCATACGCCAAGGGGCCCAAAGAATCTCAGTCATGCTGTGGTTATAGCACGACCAAGAAGCTTAAATGGACTTGGCGAGGATGATCGCTTCTGCGACTTCGCGCATCGTCTTTCGAAGGTTCATCGACTGCACTTGAATGCGTCGGTATGCTTCGCCTTCGGAGAGTTTGTGCTCATCCATGAGGATGCCTTTCGCTCGATCAACAAGCTTTCGAGCTTCGAGTCGCTCTTGGAGCGTGCCGACTTCTTTCGAAAGTTGAACATTCTGTTCAAAGCGGCTTCGGGCAACTTCGATGGCAGGAGGCAAGTCGCTCGGCTTGAACGGCTTCACGAGGTAAGCAAAAACGCCCGCGTTCTTAGCTCGGTCGACGAGTTCCTTGTCCGAGTAGGCGGTCAATAGAATCGTGGGAGCGATATTCTCCTCGGTAATGATTCCAACTGCCTCAATGCCGTCCATGACGGGCATCTTAACGTCCAAAATGCAGACATCGGGATGTGTCTCTCTCGCAAGTTCAGTCGCCTGCTGTCCATCGCTTGCCTCGGCGACGACCTCGTATCCGAGGTTCTCCAGCATCTGTTTCAGGTCCAAAAGGATGATCGGTTCGTCATCCGCAATTAATACTTTCAGTTTCGACATGGGGGATCCTTCAGGAAAGCACCACTGTGTACGCTCTCAACTAGACCTTTAATGATACCCCGCCCGGTGCGAGGTTCCCGGAGATGACTTGGACTTCTGACAGCAAATAGAGATAGACGGTGGGCTAGTGGTTCCTTCCGCTTAGTTTTGAGCCAACAAGGGCTCTGAGTGCGGAATACTGTTAGGTATGGTTGCTTCGCTGCAAACTCTTCTGGATGGTGTCATCGACTATGCTGGCTTATTTCCTCCCGCCAAGCTGGACATGGCCCCTGCCGTAGCCAATTACATTCGAACATTACAGGGAGACGACGAATGGTTCTTGGGGCGATTTGTTTGCGCCTCGACCCAATTGAATGACCTGAAGGCCGCACTGCTTCAGATTCCTGATGCACCAGAAATTCCTGTGTCGGTCATTGGGCGAGCCAACGACAACCTCGATGGATGGCATTCGGCTCTCGAACACGATGCGAAGACTATGACGGATTTCGTGAAATCGGCAGGTGACCTTGCCGTCATTGAAGCTTACGAAGTTCGAATTCCCAGCCACAAGAACATTGAAGCTTGTATTCGAGATCTCAACTCATTCCAGGATGTTGATGTCTTTGTCGAACTTCCTTGGGGGATGGGAATTGATGACTCCCTCGCTGCGTTGGCTGAAACAGAGTGGTTGTGTGCCAAAGCTCGAACGGGAGGTCCCACGCCAGGTGCTTTCCCCGCTGCTGCTGAATTAGCTGAATTTCTGCACGGTGCTGTGGGCCTCGATTTGAGCTTTAAGCTGACGGCTGGGCTGCATCACCCATTTCCTAAGCATGACCGGGAGACGGGAGCCCGAATGCACGGCTTCATTAATGTCTTGGCGGCATGCGCCTTTGCCCTCTCTGAGGACATGTCCCGCAGTGAGTTGGAAGATCTCCTCTTGACTCAATCATCCGATGCATGGAGCTTTACGGACAAGCAGCTTCGTTGGTGCGATTCCACTGTATCGATTGAAGATATTGAAGATTCCCGGGAACTGTTCTGGTCAATCGGCTCCTGCTCTCCAAAAGAGGGTCTCGATGAACTCGGTGCTCTCGGTCTCACGGAGCGAGACAACTAATGGGTTTTGTGGTTTCGCCGAATGCGAAGAGTTGGATTCGGGTCGATGCAAACTCCCACTTTCCAATTCAGAATCTGCCGTTTGGTGTCGCGGACCTTGGTGAAGACTCCCAAGTGCTGGTCACGCGCATCGGCGACTTCGCCGTCGACATCCTTGGCCTGATCGAGGGCGGGGTACTTGCAGAGTATGGATTCGACGAAGCTGAGGGGTTTTCCGAGATCGGAAAAATGAACTTTGTCGAGTTGCGTCGAGGACTCTACGACCTCTTGCGGGAGGGCAATCCAAAGCTCAGGGATAACTCCAAACTCAAGAAGGAGGTCATGCTGCCCGCTGAAGAGTTGAGGATGCTGCTTCCGATGGAGGTCCCCTCCTTTGTTGACTTTTATTCGGGGATCCACCATGCAAGCAACGTTGGCAAGATGTTCCGCCCCGACATGCCTGCTCTCCTTCCCAACTACCGGTACCTACCCGTTGGATATAACGGGCGGGCATCGAGCGTGGTACCGTCCGAAGTCCCGATCATCCGTCCGAAAGGGCAGACGAAGGCAGCAGATGCAGATGTTCCGACATTTGGTCCAACACAAGAGCTTGATTTTGAACTTGAATTGGGCTTTTTCCTGATCGAGGGGAATGAGTTCGGCGAATCGATTCCCGTTGCTCAGGCCGAGAACTACATCGGGGGATTGGTGCTTGTTAACGACTGGTCAGCGAGGGATGTCCAGAGGTGGGAGTACCAGCCACTCGGACCATTTCTGGCCAAGAGTTTCGCCACGTCAGTTAGCCCATGGTTGGTCACGCTGGATGCACTGGAGCCGTTCAGGATCGACGGACAGAAGCAAGATCCCGAGCCTTTGCCTCACCTTCGCAGACCACGATTAAATCACTTCGACATCGTGCTTGAAGTATCACTTCAAACGGAAAAGATGACGGCCCCGCAGATCATCTCTCAGACGAACTCAAAAGAACTCTACTGGAGTTTTGCGCAGCAGTTAGCCCACCAAACCTCAAACGGAACGCCGACAGAGCCGGGCGACCTATACGCAAGCGGAACCATCAGCGGACCCGAGGAAGGGATGTTTGGCTCGATGCTGGAACTTGCTTGGCGAGGATCGAAGCCCATCGTGATGAATGAAACAGGTGAAGAACGACGCTTCATCGAAGACGGTGACACCGTTCGGCTTACTGGTTACTGCGTGGGCAAGGGATATCGTATCGGGTTTGGCACACTGGAGAATCAGGTGATGCCGTCTCTATGAAGCGGGGTGTCTACCCAGCGGCGGTAACCCCTTTCAACGCAAAAGGCGAGCCTGACTTCACCGCCATCGTACGCTTGATGGCTTGGTACAAGGCGGGTGGATGCGCGGGGGTTGTGCTAGCGGGAACCAATGGAGAGGGCCCATCGCTCAGCGCGGTTGAAAAGCGAGACTTGGTGAAAGGCGCGGTGGCCCTTGCCGATGGACTTGAGATCATCCTCGGCGTGGCGACTCCAAGCCTACATGAAGCGATTTGGCTCTGTAAGCAAACGGCTGCCGCAGGCGCGCAGGGCGTATTGCTGATGCCGCCTGGGTTCTTCCGAGATGCACCGGACGAGGCGATCTGCCAATGGTTTGAAGCGGTTTTGGACAGTTCTCCGGCTCCCGTGTTGATTTACAATTTCCCTCAGAGAACCGGCGTTACGATCCCGGCTGAGACGATGGCTCGACTTGCACACCACGATAAAATGATGGGGCTCAAGGACAGTAGCGGGAACCCCGATAACATTGGTGCCTATGCCGACGCACTGAGTGGCACTGGCAAGGTGTTGTTCGTCGGCGACGAAACCCTCCTGATTGATGTGCTCAAAGGCGGATGGACGGGGACGATCAGCGGTGCAGCAAACCTCATCCCAGGCTGGCTCAGCCAGATTGTGGGAGAGTGGGAAACGGATCCGGAGTCGGCAGAAGCAAAATTCTCGCTGATTGAACCTGCCCTGAGATCCATACGATCGTGTCCCCAGCCCGCCGCAAACAAAAAGATGCTGTTTGAGCTAGGAGTGATCCCGTCAGCCGATGTCCGGCTGCCGCTCCTAGGTTTGGCAACGGAGAGAATTCAACCCACTTTGGATCTCGTCAAAAGCCTAACAAACCCGTAGGGTCGAGGCGTGCCTTAATGTCAAACAGTTTTGGCATTTCAACAGCCGCCGTAGGCGCCGGATGGCTTATGCCGGCGTTCGGACCGTTCGCCAAGACCGAAAATGGGTTCTAGCCGCGAGTTGGGTGCGCGGCCAAAAACCATGCCACGGCTACAGAACAAGACCATTCTGCCAAAACTGTTTGACATTAGGGCGCGCCCTGCCCCGACTCCGGAGACGGAATTTACGCGCAAAAAAGGCCAGTTGAGAGGGCAATTCTCAACTGGCCTTTTCTATATTGAACTGATCTACTTCGCCGCTGAAGTGATGAGTACGTGGCCTGTTTCCTTGTCATACTCGACGTTTACGCCGAGAGCGTCATGGATGAAGCTGAGGGGAACGATGGTTCGACCACGATCAAGGTAAGGCGTGACTTCCATCGAAAGGGTGACCTGATCGACCTTTGCATTTCGATCTCCGATCTGAATCGTGATCGACTTGCCGTCGGCGCTAGCCTTTACGGTCTTGCTCATGTTCTCCCAATTGACTTTGCCGCCGCCCTTTTCAAGCAGGTAGCGGAGAGGAGTCATTGGTACACCGTCGTCAACACGAGGCTGAACATCGAATTTTACGAACTGAGAATTCAGTACGATCGCGAAAGTGCCGATATTCGGAATTCGCTGACCGCGAGTGATGCTCATGATGTGCGCAGCTGTGTTCACAGCGCGAACGGCAGCACTTGCTCCGCCGAGCTTCTGTGTGCTCATGGCCACGGTATCGTGGTGAAGCGACACATTGATCGTGCCTACGGGCTTGGCGTGGTTGGTCGCAACGCGGTTTCCAGAAGGGGTGAGCATCTTGGGACCCGTTGCAATGGTGCGACCTGTTGGGGCTGGCTGGAGGCCATTTGCTCCACTGGCTGCTGTGTAGTGCCTTGGGTTTGAAGTCGTCAGGCCGTTAAGCTTGGGCTCAACCGAGTTCACTCTGGTTTCGACATGAGACTTTCCAGAGCCAGCGTTTGCACGCAGTGGGCTCTCGGTGCCTTCGGTGTGAACCTTGAAGGTTGGCTTTGATGGATTGATTTCGGTGTTGACGCCGTTTCGAGGAGTGTTACCGCTGGGATTGTCAACGAAGACTCGGGTCTTCTTGGTCTTGTAGGTCTGGCTGGATTCGTCTACGTCCCAAGCCTCAACCTCGTGCCAGCCGTTGGACTCACGCGATGTGTCCCAGATGTAGCTGTAAGGAGGATAGTTGGACATCGCTTTGAAGTTGCTGTCCACAAAGAAGCTGACGATGGAGTTCTTAATATCTCGATTGAACGAGAGCTTGATCTCAACCGGGCCTCTAACTGTCGCGCCAACTTTCGGGTTAGCGAGGAAGACAGGTCCCTTATTGCTCGACTGGTCTGTCGAGATGCTGGTCTTGTCACTTCCGATAAGCTTGCCAGCTCGATCGAACAGTCGGACTTCTACATCATTGTCTCCGTCCTTCAGGTCGTTCAAATTGACATTGAAATTTGTTTCACCGGCATCCTTGGAGGCGGACATGGTGCGTGTACCGATGCTGTCTCCATTGACTCGCAGTTCAACGAGCGCAGCGCGCGCTCCAGAATATCGAATGGTAAGCGTCGGGCTGTTCAGCGCCCGATCAATAGAAATGTGTGTATCGAAAGGAATTGCACTGGCGGTTGCGCCTAAAACAATAATTCCTGCGAGCACACACATCTTTCGCATCGCTTTGCTCGTCTTTAACATATCCTAAATTGCCCCCGGAACCCCGCCGATTTAGCGGGCGAAATCTATTGTCTCACCTTTACGCACGGCTGTCAAGGTTGAGTCACTATAGAGGCATGACGGGAACCATGCGATCCTTCGTTCGCGTAACCTATTGTTTGGCTCCCAACACCCTCGGTTTGAGCGGAATATCACCATGCTAACGGCTCTGATTGCAATATCCTTAACAAGATTAGGACCACCTAATGAATTTTACGAATACCTTGGACGCAAGGACGATTCATTCCGCTATGAAATGAAGGATCCATCCAAGGGGCTCATTGAAATGGTCAGCCAAACTTGGCAAGGTCGCCCCTGGAAGCACAAAATTATTTTTAGGCAGCCCGGGCAGGTTCAAACCAAGGGCACAGCGATCCTCTACATCACAGGAGACGGTCCATTCGCTGGCGATTACGTGGATCTTTCATTGGTCACCGCCTCTACTGGCATGCCAACCGCAATGCTTTTCGATATCCCAAACCAGCCGATTTACGGCATGAAAGAGGACGATCTCATTGCCCACACATTTGAGAAATATCTCGAGACTAAAGACCCAAGTTGGCCTTTGTTGTTCCCGATGGCGAAGAGTGCGATTCGTGCGATGGATGTTATCGAAAATTTAACAAAGAACAGCGCGAACCCCATTCATAACTTCGTTGTAACCGGGGCCAGCAAGCGCGGGTGGACGACGTGGTTTGTGGGTGCATCTAAAGATCCTCGCGTCAAAGGAATCGCCCCGATGGTGATTGATAACCTCAACGTGTCGAAGCAGATGAAGCACCAGATGGAGACTTGGGGTTTCTATTCTGAGGAAATTCAGGACTACACCAAACGTGGTCTACAAAAGAGATCTGCGACTCCCAGCGGGCGGCGGCTAGCTCAGATCATTGATCCCTACTCCTACCGAGAAAATATTCGCGTTCCTACCTTAATCGTGAAGGGTGCCAATGACCCCTACTGGACCGTAGATGCACTCAGTCAATATTGGGACGGCCTCCATCAACCGAAGTGGGCTGTCACCGTGCCTAACGCCGGTCACGGCCTCGGGAACAAGATTGAGGCGATCGAGTCCATTGGGGCTTTTGCGAGATCCATTGCCGGAGATTTTTCGATGCCGAAGCAGCAATGGTCGATCACGCCTGCCTCTGGAGAGGGGCGTAATCTCAAGCTTTCATTGAAGAGCTCTGGACCCGCTCTCATTGGCGTGACGCTTTGGGCTGCGGAGTCAGATTCTCTCGATTTTCGCAACTCAACTTATAAGTCAGCTGCGAAGATCACAATGACCTCCGACAAGCCAGGCACCTTCAAACCAGCAATGTTGGTTGCAACGAACTCGGCAAAGAACATTGCCGTGTTTGGTGAGGCGAGGTATCAAGTAGGCAAGCGTCAATTCAGCTTGTGCTGCCCGACGCAGGTTTTTAGGAAGAAGAATTGACGATTACCCCTATGATTTGGGACGGTACGGTCCTGCGAATGCTGGATCAACGCGTCCTACCCACACAGGAAGAGTGGCTGGAACTCAAGACATACCAAGATGTCGTCGATGCGATCAAGACGATGGCAGTGCGAGGTGCTCCTGCGATCGGAGTTGCCGCCGCCTATGGGCTGGCACTTGCAGCATTGCACGATGCTGATCGAACCATTGCTTCGAAGGAATTAGCCGCTTCTCGACCAACTGCGGTGAACCTATTTTGGGCTATCGACCGAATCAACGCTTTACCTGCCTGGGAGTTTGAGTCGGTTTTGAGTGAAGCGAAGGCAATCGAAGCCGAGGATCTCGCTATGAACCACGCCATTGGGCGACATGGTGCATCCCTCATTTCGGCAGGTGCAAATATCCTCACGGTCTGCAACACGGGTTCGTTGGCGACCGCAGGTCATGGCACAGCTCTAGGCGTGATTCGAACCGCTCATAGCGATGGCAAGGGAATCCACGTTTATACGTGCGAAACCCGACCGAGGCAACAGGGACTGCGATTGACTGCCTACGAACTCGCAAACGAAGGCATTCCGTTCCACAGTATCGCGGATGGCGTGGCCGCGTCACTTATGCGGGCGGGAAAGGTCGATTGTGTGATCGCGGGTGCCGATCGAATCGCGGCCAATGGCGATGCTGCGAACAAGATTGGTACTTACTCGCTCGCCGTTCAAGCACGGCACCATGGGATACCGTTCTACATCGCAGCTCCGACCTCAACTTTTGACGTCAGTCTCGCTCATGGCGATCTCATTCCTATCGAGGAACGTGATGGCACGGAATTGACCCATATCGAAGGTGTCCAGATTGCGCCATCGAGAACACCTGTGTACAACCCAGCGTTCGACGTTACTCCCGGCGAGCTTATCGATGCGATTATTACCGAGAAGGGCGTTCATCGTCCTCCGTTTGCGTTCTAGGCATCGCATCAAGGGCGTCAATAGCCGTAAACTCCGCCCCAGTGGGTAAAGCATATGTTCTCAAGACGGTTCCTTTTGAAGCGGTGAATGAGAAGCGTCGTGTGCTTGTCACAGGAGCCGCAGGAAGGATCGGTTCTTACTTCGCACAGCACACGAATAGCTTGTATGAGCTTCGGTTGATGGTTCGGGGCGACGAAAAGGACATCGATCGAATCCGACCGTTTGGCGAGGTTATGGAATGTGATCTGTCAGACCTTGATGGTTTGAAGCGAGCCTGCCACGAAGTGGATACGGTGGTGCACCTTGCCGCGGACCCGCACGTCCACTCGACGTGGGATGCCTTACTGCCGAACAACATCGTCGGGGTTTACAACTTGTTTGAGGCGGCGAGGACAGAGGGGTGCCGGCGCGTGATCTTTGCATCGTCGGTCAACGCCATGAACGGCTATGGACATGAGGTTCAAATCCGCTCTGAAGACCCTGTGAGCCCTGGGAACCTCTATGGGGTGAGTAAGTGCTTCGGAGAGGCTATGTGTCGGTTGTACGCCACCAAAGAGGACCTATCAGCGATTGCGATTCGTATTGGAGCCTTCCAAACAAGGAAGACCCTTGCCTCCTCGAATTACCGGATACCGCCATCGATTCTGGTGTCACCTCGTGATTTGTGTCAGCTCTTCGTGAAGTGCATCGACGACCTCACGCTTCAATTTGCGATCTTTCAGGGGCTCTCGAACAATCGACACAATTGGTTCGACATCTCCGATGCGAAAGAGCTTGTCGGCTATCGACCTCAAGACGATGCGTTTGAGGGCTTTGATGGATTCGACGAGTAGGTCTGGGTTCCGGTCAAACTAATCATTAGATATGGATGCTCAATCAATCATTGCGGACCGTCGCGACTCTCGAAAGCACACGGCATCCAGCCTTGCTTTCTTGGCCAAAGGGGCTGCAGATGGGAGCATTCCCGACTACCAGCTCGCGGCGTGGTTGATGGCCGCATATCTGAATCCCCTCGATGAAGATGAGACGGCTTGGCTCACTCTCGCCATGGCCGATAGCGGAGAGCGAGTCGACCTGAGCGGGCTCCCCAAACCTTGGGTCGACAAGCACAGCACGGGGGGAGTCGGGGACAAGACAACGATTGTTTTACTGCCCCTACTTGCTAGCTGTGGTCTGACAGTTGTGAAAATGAGTGGTCGCGGATTGGGAATAACGGGTGGAACTGTCGACAAGCTGGGATCGATTCCTGGGTTTAGGCTCGATTTGTCTCCACAAAGTTTGAAGGACCAAGCGAGGGAAATAGGCTTGGCCCTAACTGGGCAGACGCCGGACTTGGCACCAGCGGACAAAGTTCTTTATGCATTGAGAGACGTCACCGCAACTGTCAGTTCAGTGCCACTCATCGTTTCAAGCATCCTCAGCAAGAAACTCGCGGGTGGGGCAGAGACAATCGTGCTTGACGTGAAGTGCGGCAAGGGTGGCTTTATGCGAACCTACGAACAAGCGAGACAACTCGCACAGGCACTCAGCGACACTGGCAAGAAGTGCGGACTTCAAATGCGCATCGCGATCACCGATATGGACCAACCGCTTGGAACTGCGGTGGGGAATGTTCTTGAAGTTCAAGAAGCCATTCGTGTGCTGAAAGGAGAGCAGAGCCGATTTTCACAGCTATGCATCGCCCTTGCGGGCTTGACCCTCGAAGCATGCGGACTGCAGCCTGACCGCGCCACCGGTGAATTGGTTGCGACGGAGGCGATTGCGAGTGGTCGGGCTGCAGAGAGGGCACGTCAGTGGTTCAGGGCCCAAGGGGCAACTGTCGACGTGATGGCTGACGATTCAAGCTTGGAGCAAGCTCCTGTCATGCAAGAACTCGTTCACCTAGGCCCTTCAGGGTGGGTTGCTAGCGTGGATCCGGCCTGCGTTGGCAGTGTGGTTCTTGCGCTGGGTGGTGGGCGTAAAAAGAAGGACGACGTGATCGACCATTCAGTGGGCGTGGAGTTGTTCGTCGAAGTTGGATCGAAGGTGAAGAGTGGCCAACCACTCTTGAGGGTTCACGCACCTTCAGATCAAACCGCCACGACCGCACTCAAGGAACTCTCAACGGCGATTGCCGTGATTGACGCCCCCGTCCTGCAACACGAAGCGATCCTTTCGATCATTTAGCCGTTTGCTTTGACTTCCTTCGGTGCACGGTAACCCGCGATTTTGAGCCAAAAGTGGGTTCCGTCTTTTGCTATGGAGTCCAACTCAACTTCAATGGCTACCGGCTCTCGTGGGATCACCATCAAGATGAACGGATGCATCATCGCCTTTTCTGCAGTCGGTGGGACCCGCGACTGTCCGAGTTGAATGACCGCTATCTCATCCTTAGCGTATGTCTTGATGTACTCGTAGGCCTGGACATTTTCTAGATGGCCACCAAAAATGACAAGCACTTGGTTCTTTTCGAAATCAACGGTTGGGAGTTTCGGCGCTTCGGCAGGAGCCTTATCGTCTGGGGATGTGGCAAGCGGCAGCCCCTTGTGCATGGCCCAGAGGTCCTTCCAACTCTTTTGAGTTTGGATCATCCGTACCATCGGGAAATCCAACTTCGAATCGCCGCCCGCCAAGGTTTGAATCGGCTTGATCTTGAGTGGGTCACCACTGCCTCCCATGGGACTGCTTGCCCCAAGGACAGCTAATGCCAGAATCTTCGAAACCACAACCATGGTGCTCCTAGTTTAGACAATCGACTTACGCGTGAACTCTTCTCCATGGTGCCGACCGATGGGTTTTACCGACGCAACGTTTTCAGCGCTGTAGTCGAGTAGTTGTAGCCAGTCCTCTTGGGTGTCACCCTTGGGGAAGATTTCGTTCTCTTTATATTCCTGGAACATCGCTTCCTGCAAGTCACCAAGTGAAACGCCAGCAACGTGCTTCGGTTCTGCAATCGCCCGCTTGATCGCCGCATCCTTTGCCCGGTCAACGATGCTCTTGAGCAACGCGCCTGAGACCAAATCACGGAAGTGGAGCGTGTCAGATGCGCCGTTTCTTAAGAAGACCTTCAAGAATTCGGTCTCCTTCGTTTTTCGCCAAAGTTGGTCAATGAGCCCTTCGATCAGTTCTTTGCGGGCGCAGTCCACCACCCCCTTGTTTTTCGACAAGACTTCAGGATCGAGCGGAATGCCTGAGTGCAGATAGATTCCAAGGATCTGTATGGCCGCTTCCTTATCTGGCCGCGAAACTTTGACTTTACGGTCGATTCTCTCGGGTCGAAGGACGGCCGGGTCGATGTAGTCCGGTCGATTCGACGTGAGCATTAGGACAACATTTTCTAGCGACTGAAGGCCATCAAGCTCGGCGCAGAACTGAGGAACAACCGTATTGGAGATGTTTAGGTATCTACCACTCGAACGTGTGCGCAGGACGGACTCCGCTTCATCCATGAAGATGAACACAAGTCGCCCTTCTTTCGCTTTCTCACGGGCGGTGCGGAAGATCTCACGCACAATGCGTTCCGTCTCCCCGAGCCACATATTGAGGATTTTTGGGCCGCTGATGGCCATGAAATACTCTTTGACCTCTTTGCCCGTTCGTTTCGAATATTCGCGGGTGAGGTTGTAGGCGGTTGCCTTTCCGAGTAGGGTCTTGCCGCACCCCGGAGGTCCGTAAAGCAAAATGCCTTTGATAGGCTTTTTCTCAAAGCGCTCGAAAATCTCAGGGTAAAGCAGTGGTTGCTCAATGGTGTCCCGGATCAGCCGAATGGCGTCTTGTTGACCTCCAACCTTTTCCCACGGAATTTCTGGAACCTTTTCGAGAAAGTAGTCGCGGCTTTCTTGCTTTTCGTAGTGCTCAAGGGCGATGCGCCCGGTGCCGTCGAGGCGTACCTCGTCTCCGGCATTGATCTTCGTCTCTGCAATGGCTGCTCCGCGAAGGATCAACCGACCATCGGACCCAGGCGTGTCGGACCCCACGCGCAATCGACCGTCCTCCATCGCATCGGAAACCTTTATGACGCTGCCGCTTTGAGACGGGGGAAGTGTTCCGACGACGGCATAGGCCTCGTTGACCTTTACTCGGGTTCCAATGGAGAGTCCGTCTTGCTCAAGCTTTGGGTCGACTCTCGATACAAACTCCTGCTCGCCAACCGAGATCAGGGCAAGTTTTTCTACAGGCACTTCGCCGTCCACCGATTCTCGATCCGTAGCATCTTGCTCGAGCCACTGGACGAAAACCCCTAATCGATTGGCCGGTGCCGTGAGCTTGTTGTAGGCTTCCTCATACTCAGCAAGCATCTGCAAAGTGTCATCGCGTTCTTTGGATTCACTCGCGAGGGCGGTGCGGAGGGCAGAGATGTAGTTGTGCAAGCGCGCGTTGTCTTTAGGTGCATGCTCAGAGATTTTCTCAAGCAGTTCCACAGTTTGGGGGGAATCTCCCGATGCCATAACAAATAGTACGTTGTGAGGCGGCCAAGCGGTAACAAATCCTAGGTGATGTTTTCGCGAATCGCCTTCAATCTATCAATGGCAAGGGGCTGCGAACAGGCTTTATCTGCGAAGAGCTCAGTCTCTGGCAAGCTCTTCAACGACGAGGTCAACGAATTGCTTCACATAGACCCTTGAAGTTTCGCAATCAGCGAGACGCGCTTTGAATTTCGAAGCGCGCAAATAAGCCTCGGCCGGTTCGACCCCGGTCGCACGTGCAACCTCGATCTCATTCAACCCTGCCTCATGGAGCATCGTATATAAGGCCAAGTCCGAACTGGAGACTTTGCTGAATTGGAACTTCGAGTGTTCAGCCACTCGCAAAACCTTGTGTTTCAAATCCCAGCTTGAATTATCAGCAAAGAAAGGATCCAGCAATCCTAGAGCGCGCAAGGTCGCGTTGGAGTCCAACCAGTTCGTCCCTGAGAGTCGAAGTCGCTTCAGCGCTCCTGCCAGCGTGAGCCCGTTGCCAAGCATTTGGTCGGCCATAACCTTCGTCAACCGTGGGGATAGGGCTAATCCCTCCGCAGTGCTCATCTGGTCAAGCAGTAAGAGTCTTTCCGCAGGCTCGGCGGCACCCATGCTCACGATGGTCCAGTCGCGAGCTGAAGGCAGGAAAGCTTTTAGGGCTCGGCTGGGTTTGGGAGAAGTAAAGGCCAGGATGGTTTGTTTGTTGCACTTCACACGTCGTTCAAGGTTGAGTCGAAGCGACATCTTCATGCGGCTCCTGCCCATCGCCTCTTGAACGTCATCCAACAAAAGCGGGCCTGAAATATCGACGCGCGACGTATTCGAGACATAGTCGCTGACAGAAAGGATTTCTGGTACAGCAAGCAGGTCATGGGCCAGTCGTTGAGCAATCGCGTTCAGCAGGTGCGTCTTGCCCCATCCGCTTGGTCCGACAATAACCACAAATGGATTAAGGCCAGCAGCAAATTTCAATGCAGCGTCGATTGCCTCGACATTTGAGGGGAGCGCGGCAAGAGAGTTGAACGAATGTTCGCGGCGCTCAAACAGGACTTGAGAGAGCTTCGGTATGTGTGGTACGGCATCCGTCTTGTTAAGCAAACTCATCCTCCTTAATTCTCTGCGGTCCAAATATCGGCCAAACAAATCGAATTTGAACCCCTGAATCATTGTCTTGATGCCAATGACGGGCGTCAAGAGACGAATGGGCGTTAACACCAGGTTCAGTCCTATCTGATTATCTTCGAATAACGACCATTCTCGACGTTTTTCAGAGATGCAGAATTTGACTTATCTTTGACGATGTCCACAAGTTATCCACCTAGTGGTGCTGAATCAGTTCCCAGGAGGTCGCCGCATCGAACCCTGGGCTGCGCTCCGCGTTATGACATTTCGTGCAGGCTTGAGTTCCAATCTTCGGCATTCGGAGCTGATGCGGTCGCAGAGAGTGTCGAGCGCCGGGGCCATGACAGGATTCGCACCCCACGTTGGCGAGATCGGGTGTCTTTGCTCTGGAACTGAAGCCACCTACTGCTGTCAGACCCACAACGTGACATGACACGCAGTCGGGGTCCCTTCCGTGTCCCTCCGCTTCCAGGCTCGCTAGACCCTGTGCATGCTTCGAATGCTTCCATGTCTTTAGAGCTGCCGCATGACACTTGCCACAGGTTTCGGAGCCAGCAAACGGCTCCGATGGCCTTCGAGGAAGGCGATCAAGAAATCCGCCTCGATCGACCTCGGTCAGATAACGATGGAGAAAGCGGCTTACTTGGGCGTCGTCCTTAAATTCGGGTTGTAGAGGCACCACTTGGTATTGTCCAAAGGCGCTACCGTCATAGGTGAGGGTGATGACACTTTTGCCAAATTGTCCCGGAGTCACGAGCATCGTTGGCCCGATTCGCAGTTCCGTTCGAGGCGAATCCGAAGTAGACCGATAGACGATGAGTCGAAGCTCAGGATGGCTAACGGCGATGGATTTGGCTTCTTCCAAGTCGCCATCCAATAAGAGCACGGGGGCGCTCTCTTGAGACTTCGCATAAGTCAATATTTCGGTAATGGCCCTGCTGGCCGGAATAGGGCGGGCACCAAGGGGGCGGGCAATATTCTCGGGATGAGTCGAAATGCAGCCAATGGCGAATTCATTGGTGAATGCGTTGGCTCGAATCGGCAACGCGGCAATGGGTTCGATGCTTCCGGTCGCGAGTTTGTTTCTACAAAGATTCTGGATGGACAGTAGACCACCCATACCCAGCTTTGCGTCTTCTGGAGACAGGTTTATCGCGGCTGCATCCAGTGCACCAAAAGTTTCGGCGAGTGCCTGGGATTTGAGCGCATCTTGTTTGGAGTTTCCTGAGACAAAAGCGCCGTTGACGAGGAGCACCACGCGGGCCTGAGATTGAAGCTTCTTGACGTAAGTTGCCTGACGGGCTATGCCACCTGTCATCGGCTTCGTGCAACCGCAAGGCGATAGATAGCCGAGGATATCACCAGTGATCACAACCACGGTTGGCTTTTCGACCTGGAGGCTGCTTGCCGCAGCCCAAGCCGTACCCACGAGGCCAAGGCAATAAGCGGGCCATTTCATTGAATGTTGGCCCGGACGGGAACATGAATGATGGCTTGCTTTAGGTCGTTCGTTTTGATCGTGATGGAGGCGATAAGTTCGCCTGAAGGCGCCTTCCCATCATATTCCACCAGGATGCTATAGGTATCCGTGCTGTCGCCGGGCACTGCCTTGGCTTTGATGTACTTTGAGTTCGTCGAGACGCCGAGTACCTTGAATGGCTTCCGCGGACGAGTGATCACCATTCTCAACGACTTTGGCACTCTCCCGACTTCACCCATCGGCAACTCCTCGGGAAGGACAACGATTCCCTTCTGAACGCTGAAAGAGTAGGCGATGTCGGGGAACTCCGAGCTTGTCGTAAAGATTTGCAGTGTGGCCGGGTTGACACCGCTCGCCAAGACTCCCTTGATATCGAGGGTGATTTTGTAGCCGCTACGAGGCGTTGGCCCTTCGTGACGTTCGGGATCGGGAAGCACTCCTTGCCAAGCTTGGTACTTTGCAGTTCCGACGACACCACCTTCCAAGGTTACAGAAACCGGCTCCAGCTTGGTTCCAGAGGCTGGGATGAGATAGAGGGCATATTTCATGCCGCCATCCGGGATGACGACGATCTCTCCCGCCGGGGAGATGACTCGGTAACGTGGCTTGATCTTTACGTTCAGAGTGATCATCTGAACCGGTTTGACGGGGTCATTTGTCGAGATGGCCACGTGCTTCACGGTGTTGTGGTCAAATGCCGTGGTGTCGACGGCAAAGGTCAGGATTTTGCTCCCCTGCGGTGGAATAACGTCGGGAGGAGTGACCGCTGTGCAACCACAATCGGGGAACGAGCTAAAGGAAAGGGGCCCGTCACCACGATTATTGAGCTGAACATGAAACTCGACCCGCTCGCCTTGGATCGCCTGTTCGCTGGTGATCTCCAGGGTATCGATGAACAGATCAGCCTTCGTAGGAGTAATTGACCGTTGCTCTTGGATTGCTTTGCCGATCTCGTAGACTGCCTGAAGATTGTCCCGAACCGTTTTCGCTTCAGTGACGGAGATGGCCGTTCGAACGGTACGAGGCAAATCGGTATTCGTCATCGTGTAGGTATCGAACGCGCCGTCTGCAATTCCCAGATAGGTTCCGATACAGTACGCAACGTCGCCGAAGATATCGAGTTCTTCGGTGATCCTCAGTGGGGCCCCCCGCTTGAGACCGATAACATAATCGAGCCTCGGCCCAGATCGATCTTCGCTCCAAAAACTCACGTGTGCGGCAGGCAGCTTGGTATCTGGCCGCTTGGCGAGAACCGGTTCAAAGCTGATTCGAATATCGCCCTTACTTGCCCGGTTGATTTTGATGCCAGCGAAGCGAGCCTTCCACATATGAAATGCTTCGTCACTAGCCTTACGGAACTGGGCCTTATAGGCAGCTGGGACCTTTGAGTCGTCCCAAACCACATCGATACTCATCTTCGGTAGCAGCTTGTATCTTTCTGCTGCCTTGGCAAAGTCCCTAGCCTGTAGGCATTCTTCAACAGACAAGACGGTTGCCTGAAATGAGGGGCTACACGAAGGTGGGAGGACAGGCCCCTGACCCTGATATCTGAGCGCCGCGAATGCGATTGCGAGGAGCATACTAATTTCGAACCTACCTCACCCGGGGGTGTGGCATCGCGCAATAGCGCGATGCACTTATTCTATAAACGCATCTTCTGAAGGCTTTTGCTTCAGATAGGCTTCAATAAATCCATCAATATCGCCGTCTAGCACTCCAGTGACGTTTCCAGTCTCATGACCCGTTCGATGGTCTTTCACCATAGTGTACGGCTGCATAACATAGCTTCGGATTTGGCGACCCCAAGCGGCAGGCCCTCCGTCTCCCTTGAGCAGATTAATGCGGTCTTGTGATTGGGCTTTTTCAAGAGCGCTCAGGCGGGCGAGCAACACCGCCATCGCGCTTGCGCGATTTTTGTGTTGGCTGCGCTCGTTTTGGCACGATACGACGATTCCGCTTGGAAGGTGCGTGATGCGTACAGCACTTTCCGTCTTGTTGACGTGTTGACCGCCAGCGCCACCTGCACGCAAGGTTTCCACTTTAAGGTCATCAGGATTGATCAGAACTTCATTTTCTTCGATCTCAGGCAGGACTTCTACCTTGGCGAACGAAGTGTGGCGCCTTGCCGCGGCATCAAAAGGTGATATCCGTACGAGGCGATGAACTCCTGCTTCGGCTTTGAGGAAGCCGTACGCATTCTCAGCTGTGAACAGCATCTGAACGGAGCGGTAGCCCGTCACATCGCCCGGGGTTTCGCTCAAGATCTCCATCTTGACGTTGTGAGATTCTGCCCAGCGTGCATACATACGCTGCAGCATGAGGGCCCAGTCACAAGCCTCAGAGCCGCCCGCGCCCGCATTGACTTCAAGGAGGGCGTTACGGCCGTCGTGTTCGCCATTCAAAAGGGTTTTGAGTTCGAACGCGTCAAGGTCCGCCATCAGTTTGAGAGCCATCTGATCGGCTTCCGCTTCTGTTGCGGGGTCGTTTTCAAGACGAAGCATTTCGTATAGCTCGGCGACATCACGTTCAGCCTTGTCCAATAGTTGGAAAGGCTGACTTATGTTCCGTAGCCGGGAAAGCTTCTGGAGCGTCTTGTTTGCGAAATCTGGGTTATTCCAGAAATCTGGCTCCGAAGAACGAGCTTCAAGCTCGGCTATCTGGGTGTGCAGGTTAGGTAGGTCAAAGATGACCTCCAATAGCGTCCAATCTCCCACGAGCCTTGGACAGCGCTTCCTGCTGATCAAAGTTCAGCATGGGCAGATCATACCTTGGAAACAAAAAATGGCGAACCCGTTTGGGGTTCGCCATTTTTTCCATGAGTAGGGATGGGAGGCTTACGAAGTGGAAGGCAGTCCCTTCAGCAAGAGTTGGTCCAACTTGAGGGTGAAGGACGGAGCCGCCGAGGTCCGATTCGGATATACGATCCGATAGAGGAGCTTCACGGTGCCGTCGCTCTTGATGTACGGAGCAGCAGCGAGTGTGTTATTCGCAATCGTGAAATCGGACGTCGTCGTTGCCGATACTGCGCCAAGGTAGATGTACTTATTCTTTGTCCAGTCCCAAGCGTAGAACTGCTTGGTGGCCCCCGATGGAATTGTGGCAGCCGTCGTGAGCGTAAGCAGGTCCGTTGAACTTGGCTTCAGCTTCGTCGTGTAGAGTGCCTCAACCGATGCGACCTTGAAGTTACCGGGGATATTCGCCGAAGTGACGTTCATTGTGTTTCCGTCAACTGCGGCCAAAGAAGCTGCGCTACCCGAAACCAAGCTACCGTCAATCACGTTAGCTGCGGATGGAGCATATGGAATGCTCAGCGATGGATCTGCGACTGTCCAGCTATTTACCTGGGTTGTCCAGAGGCCGTTGGCTACGCACAGCTCGCCAAATCCCCAGAACTTCGCGTCGTCGCTCGGGTCGATGGATACGTTGAAGTAATCTCCCCATCTGCTTCCTGGCTGGGCTCCCGAATTGGCAGGGCTGTAGCCTAGCGCCACGGGCAAACCCATTGTTCCTGGAGGATCGCTCTTCTTGTGTGCACTATATTGAATGGATGCTTCCAGATTCGGACCACATCGAGTGTAGACAACCGAGATGCTTCCGTACTTGTTGACGTTGATCGCAGGCATGTGCGAATCGAGAACGCCTGAAGCGTCATAGATATTTCCTGACTGCACGAGGGTAGGAACCCCAGCTGTTGGCCAGTTGTTAACGGCAACCTCATACCAGCGGCAAGCCAGTACTGCACCACTTGGAGACATGCAGTTGTGAGCGCCATAGATACTGCCACCGCGTCGAACGGCGGTGAACATTCTAGCGTCGCTGAATCCATCCATCACGTGTCCCTGAGGACCATTTGCATCTCTCGTTGGCGGGGTAAACGTTGGGACATTTACGACCGAACTGACGAGAACTGGAGTGCTAAGGAAGTTGCTGACGGCATACGTCTTGACGGACGAAGTGGAATTCGTTGTCATCATGTAAACGTATGGGGCAGTGGTGTCGTAGTTTCGAGCTGGCTCAATTGTGCCTGCACCTGGATCGAAGAATACGGTGACCTTTCCAGCGGTTCCGCTGATAAGCGAAGCTTTGCTGATTGCGAAGATACCGCCGCCCAAATATCCGGAGGTGAAGCCGAACATGTTGCCGGTAAAGACAAATCCATCGGATGAGGTACCAACGCCAGGGTAGTCGAGCCAATACTGCGTTCCACCCGAAGTGATACTGCTGTCGATGCGGTACTTCTTCCACTTGCCGTTCGGATCACTTGTCTCGGAGACGCCGATCAACTGGAAGCTTCCCTTTGTCCCACTTGTTACGAGTCCGTCGACCTCGATGATGTGGACGAACCAGTGGCCGGATGCCTTGTCGTATTGGATCTTAGGGTCGGAAATGACCTCTCCAGAAACAACACCAATGCCACTGAAAAATTGATCGCCGGTTAGATTTGTTTGGAACTGTTTAGATCCAGTCAGCTTGTCGTAGATCGCCATCTGCTCGTTGACGACACAAACAACGTGGTTCGGACCAACCGCCATGTCACAGTCGGGTGGCCAACCGTTTGTAAAGCCAGGACCCGCAAATTGGAGCTTAGACGCGGAACCTTGCGCGTAGGAAAGCATTCCTCCCACCGGCAAATTGTTTGGTGGTACGTCTTTCTTCAGAGTGTTGACTGAGTCGTTCTCAGAAATGTTTCCCGTTCTGCGAGACACGGGCGCGATCTGAGGAACCTGGTCTCTCGTGTCGATAACGACCGGTTTAGGCAGATTAAACGAGGCTATCGGCTTTATCGTAGTCGAGCCGGTTTGGGCGTAGGCAGTTCCTGCGACTGCGACTGCCACCAAGAGTCCAATTAGTATGCGTTGCGTTTTAGCCAAAGACTTCACTTCCATCCCCTGCTCAATGGTTCTTGAGACGCGTTCACTCAATACGTCATGCGCGTTTACCCCGAAGTTTAACACTTTTAGCGGTGATGTATGAATTTCTAGCGAGCCTAGTTACCAAAAAATCATATCCAGCGCATGAAAGCCGTAGTCAAGCCACAAAACGTGGTGGCCATGTCAAGAAGGGCGAACACAGATTTTCTCTATTTTCAGTCTTCCTCTTGCTTCGGCAGAAAGAGTAACCCTAGGATGGCCGAGATCAAAATCCAGCCTAGCGGTGCGAGATACATCACCACCTTCGGGTAGTCGGGGGCGGGGGCTTGGCGAGCAAGAGAGGAGATGAAGGTTTGCTCGATTCGCAAATACAGGAAGATCCCGACGGACAGCGCGCTCCCGACGAAACCGCATGCTCCAGCAAGGCGGAATTTTCTTGTTGATACGATCCCAAGAATAGCAGCCGGTGTAAGCCCTATTGCGGCGGCCGTGGCTAAAGTCGTGAGCTTCTCAGTCTCCTGAAACACGAGGAATGGCCACACCGAAAGCATATAGCCGCCAATGGACGAGAGCACGAAGCCAGAGCAGCCAAAAAGCATGGCCGCATCCATATCCGGTGGCCGCGCCACCGGGTTCTCAAGCTTCTCGTCTGTCTGCAGCGGCTCAAACGCCATGCAGGGAGTATAGGCATATTCCTATTGTCCAGCGGGGTGTTTTCCGATACCGGATTGCTTCATCAGGGCTTCGATCTCTTCGACGGTGCGAGGAGCGGCTGCGGAAAGATTTTCGGGACCCTTTTCGGTGACAAGGATATCGTCTTCGATTCGCACACCAATATTCCACCACTTACGGTCGCATGGGCTGCCGGCTCGGATGTAGATTCCTGGTTCGACGGTAAGCACGTAACCAGGCTGAAGTGTGTTGTCGCCGTGGGCATCGTGAACGTCAAGGCCAATGTAGTGGCTCACTCCATGGGGAAGATACGTGCCCAGTTCGCTCGCTGACTTCATGATGCCAAGCTTGATCAAGCCATCGGAGACGACCTTTGCCGCGGCAATGCCCGCGGCAGAGAACGGCTTGCCCGCCTTACATTCCGCGATCCCAGCATTTTGGGCGGCGAGCACCAACTCGTAAATTGCCTTCTGGGCAGGAGAGAATTTTCCATTGGCGGGGAAAGTCCTTGTAACGTCGGCCGAGTATCCATGGTATTCGCCCGCCGCATCCATGCAGATGAGGTCGCCGTTCTGGATCAGTCGTCGGTTGTCTTCGTAGTGAAGGATGCAGCCGTTTGGCCCTGAGCCTACGATCGAGTTGTATCCCACAGATTCACACCCGTTCCGGGCAAACACGTACTCTACGGTTGCCATTAGCTCATATTCTCTCGCTCCTGCTGTTACGGAACGCATTACCTCCCGATGCCCGGCTGCCGAGGCGCTAACGGCACGTCTTAGTAGTCGAATCTCATCGGGCGACTTCTTCACGCGAAGCTTTGCCAGTACGTTTCCAAGTTGGCCCTTGGTCGATTGCCAGTCTTTGTGCGGATTGATCCAAGTCTTGTAAGACTCTAGCATCCGACCTAGGAGCCCGCTTGGATTTGGCGGGGTTATTGGGCTCCAAACTTGTGGCTTGGATGTCACCTCAAGGGCCTTCAAGGTGTCGGTGAATTTTGAGTTTGGAAGCACAGCTTCCATGCCAAGCAGAGGTCCTGCTTCCTTCGAACCCATCCTGTACCCGAGCCATGTGATCGACATCGGGTCGTTCTCGTTGACAAACAGGAGTTCGGTGACTTTCTTGCCATTCACGACAAACCCATCGTGGGAAAGGATGAGCACGGAGTCTGGCTCTTCAAAGCCGGTCAAATAGAGGAAATTGGAGTCGCCACGGAAACGGAAGTCGCAGTCGTTATTGCGGTTCCGCTCGGGATTGGTGAACAGCAGGACGATTCCACCCGGGCCAAGCTGGGTCTTAACCGCCTCTCGGCGTGCCTTCAATTGTTCAATCGGAATCTTGTCTGTCTCAAAGACGGGGTAGGAGTTGTCTTGGGCGACAACCACGCTAGACAGACCGAGCAACGCCAGGAGGGGAGTGACACGCATGCGCATCACTTTATCCGAAAGCGTAACGTGCCGGTAAATTCGGCCGGAATGTCAACCCATTACTGCGATTCGCACCACTCTTGGTACCGGTCGAACAAGTTGTGGGCCGACGGATAGCAGGAGTTGGGAGACATGAAGTGGGGAAACTCGAACGTGATGATCTTCTCGGCGACCGGTGCCGCTGCTTCAAGCTTGATTCGCAAGTAGCGCCAATCTGCAGGTGGGAACTTGATAGGCAGATCTCGGTCGAACGTCTCAAGGTTCGACCAAATGGTGACGCCGTGTTTCTTACCCAGATCGCCAATGCCTTGGATAAAGCGTGGGAGCTCTTGGTAGTGGATCTGTCCATCTTGAAAAGCACAGATATCGAATGCACCATGGGTGTCCGCGAAAATCCGGTCCCAGTGGTCAAATGACTCGTCGATGGACATGATCGCGCCGCCGCTGAACTGCTTGGCTCCTTGGGGGAAAGGCGAGATCAACACCGGCACATCTTTTGCGGCCTTGCAGTGGCCTCCGATGTGATTGAAAAGCTCGATGATGTGGGCATCGTTGCGCGATGTCTCGTGGCAGAGGTACCAACCTTTGAACGAGGCATGGTGTCCGTAGCGCTCCACTGCTTCGTCAATAAAGGCTTTGTTGAGGTCGACCTCTTTCCACCAGCTTCGGCGATACCAAAAGAAACCGGAGTCGTAGGTGCCGAAATAGACGTTCAGTCCTAATTCATCGGCAAGGCTGAAGAACATCTCGCCGAGGTCATCGTAAACGGGTAGCAAGTCGGGAATCGACTTGGAGGGAAAGATGCACTTGTTCTGGTATCCGGCTCGGATAATGATGACCGTGTCGATTCCAATTTGAGTGTAAAGCTCAAACTCCTTGCGCCACTGTTTGGCTCCCCAGTTCTGCGATGGGATGTCGTGAGTGATTTCGTCGAGGAACGTGCCCGTAATGCGAGGAGCTGTCGGCATAGGTCTTGAATCTACCTTCCACCGCGTGCAATTAGCCGTGTAAGTGTGGCTTCCATCACTGCTGGAGTCTGCGCGGAAACGGTGTAAACCAACGCCTCTCGGTAAATCCTTTGCGCGGGATGATCAACCGAATTTGCCGCACCGCTTGATGCCGTGATTGCAGCATGGGCGGCCCGGACCGCAAAGTCGATGGCCCAAGCTCGAACCGCCAGTCTCTCTGGAGTGGTGGAGTCATCCGTGGACCGCTGCGCGTTGGCAGTTGCCGATTTGAGATCTGCCAGTTCCTGCTCAAGGGCGTGAAGCGCGTCGGTGAGAAAAGGGAAAGGTTTCTTTCCAGCGTTGTCCCTTACGACGTCGATTCCCGCCATCGCGCAACCAATCGCGAAGTGCCCCTGCAATGCGATATTGATCGCGTCGCTGTTTTTGATCCAACCCGTAGGCTTGATAAAAGCAACCTTGTGATCGGGAACCAAGAATCTTTCAAAGTCGACGGTAACCGTCATCGCTGCGCCCATCGCCGCTAATTCCATCGGTGCCGAAACAGTGACCTTCCCGATCTCATCCGCGGCGTTTTCGTCGAGAGCCTTTTTGCCATCCACTGGAGTCGCAACGAGCGGCACCACCGCGAACACCGACTGCCCTTCGGGCAGCGAAGCGCCAATCAGGAATTCGGGGAAGTAAGACCAACCGGTTACCCAAGGCACATGCCCGTTGAGGATGTACCCACCTTCTGTTCGTTCTGCGCACATGATCGGAGGCCCGTTGCGTCGGAGTTGGCTGAACCCAATCCCGACGAGGCGGTCGCCGTTCGCCATTTTCGGAAGATAGTCTTCTTTCAGGGCTTCGTTTTCACCGCCCGAGATCAGACCCACCGCGCTTTGATGTTGGGTCGTGAGGAACGCCAGAGAGCCCGAAGTTCGAGCGACTTCTTCTTGGTAAATTCGGAACAACGGTTCCGGCATTTCGGGCCCACCGAACCTCTCTGCGCGCTTTAGGGCGAGTAGCTCTAGCTCTCCCATCCGCCTGACGATCTTGTGAAGCTCGGAAACGTCCCTGTCAATCAGTTGGGCTTTGGGGGCGACTTCCGTCTTCAAAAAGTGTTTCGCACGCTCCAGCGCTTCAACTTCACGACTCATAGCCTATTCTACGCGGCAGCAGGGCTACAACGCCTTGGCCCGTCCTCACGTGCCGATGTATAAATACATGAATGCAGGGTGCAGTCATTGATCGACACCATCTGCTTCGGGTCGAACACTGAAAGTGTTCGTTCCTCAAAGCCCAGTGTTGCATCGCCGAGCGATGCTACGCTGGGATGAGGGATCGCCGTCCGGTCAACGCTGAAAGTGTTGAGTCACCGGCCTTTGAACACTGCCATCGAAGCAGGGGCAAGGATTTATCGCAGGCAGGATCTCATTGAGCGTGTCCGGACTCAACGCCTTCAGCGTTGAATTTAACTGCCGCTCGTCCCAGGGAAGCGTCCCCGCTGGGCCGCATCCCTGGGCTTTGAGGACAAAACACCTTCGGCGTTAAGAGCCGTGTCTAATATGATGGTCCCTTTGTTCTACCGCGGGCGTACTGAAGATCGGATAAGGCACTCCTCATTTTCATTTGTCAAATTTGCGATCGATCACGACTCAAAACTTGACAGCACGTAAACCGCAAACGTCGCGAGCCAGTGCTCTCCGACATAGTCACCAGTGATCACATGCGACAGGCCCTTAACAGCGTGCTGATAGGCGGCGTCGGCGAGTCGCTTATGCACCTCTGGATTACCGACGAGCGCTTTCGAAATCCCGGAAAGGCACCACGCGCGACTCAGGTTCAAACCGTCGAGATGACCGAGTTGGGGGTCCTTACGATCGGAGACCGAAACGGGATGTAGCAGATTGCATTCGGCACCGCCGAACAAGTCGGGCAGGAATCCTGTGAGCCAGGCCTCGAATTCAGCCGGAGTCATCAACCGACGTAATAGGTCCGCTTCGATGAGGGTGGGTGAGAAGAAGTTAGCGCCACTCGGCTCCTGAAATGGCTGGTAGCCAACATCGGATCCAAAGTAGTCAAGCGCACGATCCGTCACGAGGGAGCTAAGTTCCTCGTCGCCGACGGTGAGGGCATAGTCGAATGCCATCGAAAGACTGAAGGCAGTGTTCGAGTGGGTCCCCGTCCGTACCGGATACTGCTGTCGGGGCAGAAACTCCACAAATCGTGCCCGAATAGCGGCTTCCAACGGCATTAGGTTCTGGGACCACTCCCGCGCCTGATCATCGTCCCAACCGCGCAGCTCCTGGGCCAGGTGGAGCAGCCAAGCCCATCCGTAAGGCCGTTCGAACGACTGACGATTGGGCTCAGCCAGATAATCGACCTCGGCACGAATATTTTCGGCGGTGAGGTTCGCGGCCAACAACCGGCGGATTTTGGCTGCGTTCGGAAGATCGAACCTCCGCAACACATGGATCAGCATCCAATGGCTGTGAACGGCGGAGTGCCAGTCGAAGCAACCGTAAAAGGCGGGGTGGAGTGCCTTCGGACTCCGCAGGTCCGTTGGCCCGTTGATGACGTGGTCGAGCTTGTTCGGATACTCCCGACAAATGCCTTGAGTCGGAAGTTCTGCCAGACTTGACGCTATTTCGACACTGAAACGCATCTTGAGGACTCCTTGCGTCCTAACCTTCGATAACGACTTTCGAGAAATCTCCCGCAACAATCAACTGCTGGGAAGCAGCGACGAGCAGTGTTAACCGAGCATAGCGCACTTCCGGATTTTCTGCCATCACCATCGTGGTGTCAAAGAAGCGATTGATCGGCCCGGCAAGGTTTTGCGTGAGCCGAATGATCTCGGCAACGTCCTCTTTGGCTTCTGCTGCCGCCAGAGATGCTTGCTGAGCGACCAACACCGTGAACAGATCCTGACCCTCGGCTGAGTCCAGCAACTGGGGATTGAGTGCCTGCAGCGGGTCTGCGCTCGCAAAATCGAAGCCATCTCGACGGGCGGAGGCAACGATGTTGAGAGGTCGTCGTGCAGTTTGAACGAAGGCGACATCCTTACCAAGCACTTCCATGCATTCCGTTCGAACCTTGACGCGGCGTGGTGACATCACCTCAGCCCCGTCAGAAGTCAGCATCGCTGCCTCAAGCAGGTCGTGCCTTACCTCGGGAAGCATCGAAGCATAGCGAGAGGCGAAAACGGTCGCGATCGATTTGCTCGCCGCATTCGCATCGAGCTCGAATCCCTGACTCGCGTAAAGTTCCAACGCCTTGTCGAACATCACTTGGTAGTTCGGCAACGGATCTGGCCACATCCAAGCCGCTTCGATCAGGACAGTTGCGGCGCGGCGAAGACCAAACGGGTCCGACGAACCCGATGGCTCGCGTCCGATGCCCAAGTAGCCGGCCAGCTTGTCGAGCTGGTCTGCCATCGCCAAACGGAGAGACGCCCTTTCACCTGAGCAGTCGCCAGGATCGGTGTTCTTGGAGATGTCGTACTGCGTCTCAATCGCCCAAGCGATCGAACCAAAAATCCCTTGTCGTCGAGCGTAGGCGCCACCAATAATCCCCTGCAGGGAAGCGAGCTCGCTGACCAGGCCCGTGCTCAGATCGGCTTTCGCATAAAGACCGGCAGATCGAGCAAATTCGATCTCGCGTCCCTTCGCTCCCGTGATGGTAGCGATGTACTCCGAGAGGTCGGCAAGTCGGTCGGCACGCTTCCGCACCGTGCCAAGCTTCTCTTGGAACACGATGCCTTCGGTCTGTGCCAGGAAGTAGTCGAGGTCGTGCTTGCTGTCTTCGCTGTAGAAGAACTTGGCATCGTTGAATCGAGCGTTCAGCACCCATTGGCTGCCTTCTCGCACCGAGTCATCTTCGCCTGAGTTTCGGATGAATACGAATTTGTTGGTCAGCTTCCCGGCATCGTTTCGGACGGGGAACATCTTCTCGTGCTTCGCCATGGCGATGACTAACACGGCTTCGGGCAGTTCCAGGAACTCTTCTTTGAATTCACCTTGGATGGCGGTTGGCCATTCGGTGAGGAACGCGTTCTCTTCGATCAGCCCTTCAGATAGATCGGGCTTTCCTTCTGCGATTCGAGTCGCTTCCTCTACGATGCGAGTTCTTCGGATCTCGGGGTCCAGTTCGACCTTACGCTCTCGTAGGCCACTGATCAAATCGCTAAAGGTTGTCGCACGGAATGCCTCCGGCGAATAGAACCGGTGGCCATGGCTTTCGAGGCCCGCGTGAACGCCTTCAATGTCGAAATTAACGACTTCACCGCCGAAAGAGGCGAGCAGCCACCGGATGGGTCGAGCAAACCGCATTCGCGAACTTCCCCAGCGCATGGTTTTGTCGAAGGTCATCGCGCGGATCGCTTTGGGAAGCACTTCGGCAAGAATCTCCGTCGTCGGGCGGCCGATGATGGTCTTCGACGCCCAAACATATTGGTCGTCTTTTCGCAGACCGTCCGGCTCAACGCCCTGTCCACGGCAAAAGCCGAGAAGCGCTTGAGTTGGAGCGCCGTCCGGTCCATAGGCGGCTTTGATGCCTGGTCCGCGAACTTCCTTAACCTGGTCTTCTTGTCTTTCGTTGAGGTCGAGGAAGCTTACGACGAGCCGACGTGGTGTACCCATCGCCGTACCCGGGGTATTGATGATGCCTGTCTCGGCAAGCATCGAGGTCACATTTCCCAGCAAGTCCGTATAAGCGCGACGGACAAAGGAAGCCGGCAATTCCTCACACCCGACCTCTAAAAGCAACTCAGACATATTGACCAAGAGGATACCGCCCTCGCTCGTAGGACCGTGCCTTTACATTTGACCTGTTCCGATGTCCCACAGCTCCGCTCTAGCCTTGCCGGGGTCGAGCTTAGGCTTTGCTAATGCTTGCCGTGGGCGGCGTAGTGCCCTTCCTTCCAAGCTCGGAGCGAACGATAATTCAATCAAGCATGGGACGATCTGTGCCGAAGGGCACGGATGGCGAATAGAACAAAGCGTCGAGAGCTTCATCCGTCAAGGCCACGGGAAGAGGCCATTTGAGGCTGGGAACTGCGCTCTGTTACCGTACTCAAGCACACTCGTGCAGCTCAGGCCGCATACTGCGCCTGCCTCACGAGCAGTTAATTTGTGCTCGAACCGTGGGCCAAGCACCACAAGTCTTTTGCGCAGCTTCAAACATCTCCTTGGCATCCATCATCACCGGAATTCCGGGCCGGGAAAAGCGAATAGAGCCTCATAAAGCCTAATCGCCTACCAGAAAGCTCTGATCGCTGTGGAGCGAAACGCGCAAGCAACACTAGATCAACGAGGCGGTCACTGACCATCCAACGATGAATGCACCGTATCTCAAAAATACTACTGGTGATTGTTGACAAAGCAGGAGACCACCGATGACAACCATCCACCCTACAGAGATTTGTACTGCCCTAGGGATTCTTAATTTGACGTCGTTCGCAGGCACTCCATTCGCCATTAATTCAGATCTTGTTATGAGTGCCGAACACAGACCAAACCCAGCACCACATAAGAGTGCCGACCACCAGAACACAGGAAACACCAGCAAAAGGCCAACGAGAACGCCGAAGACTATCCAACCATACAAGCTAAATTTTGATTTGAACTTCAAATGCCTACCCCGTATGTAACACGTTGCTTCATAGCACTTCTACGGGTAGGTACGTCAAATGCACTAACGGCCAAGCAGCCACTATGCTTTCCAAGCAGGCTTAGAATATGGAGCACACGGCCACAACAGAACCTACAAACACAGCTCATAACACCTTAGATTGTTGCGCAATTTCGATGTACTTTACGATTGCAATCCGTCGCATTCACTATGAGCCTCAAATACATTCAACTCAGCTAGACTATGACTCAACTACATAGTCTGTGCGGCCAGGCCTATAGGAATGCTAATCAATTAATTGAGATCCACTATTGGCTTTGTTTCAGTCCAATGTAGTTGGGAACCACACTCATACACTGCATTCATCCTATCTGAAATGAATAGTTCGAGTCAACCAATGCTTGTTGAATTCATCGCATGTGTGAAATGATAAGAACTGCCGCTTCAAGTCCCACCTAAGAGCTTCTATATGAACATTTCTATTCCATATTACTCTCTGGAAGCGGCCATTCCAAACGGCGATCTTGCCAACTCCATAAATTGCTGACTCACTAAATATTAGTCGGTGACGTTGAGATGGATCCCAGATGATTCCAGTCACACAACGCTCACTGAAGACGATCTGCCGGCCGTTCGGGGCATGTTGCGATACGACCAGATCAACAGACGCTTCACCTGATCTTAGGGTAGCAGAATACTGCTTGTCAGGGGACATGAAAGTCCCAAATGTCTTTGCGTTCAAGACATTTGATTTTCCCTTACTGTGGTAAGGGGCACAACGACCACCAGTAGCGGCGCAGTCGCAATGCATCAGGAGTAGAGCCGAATACGCAATTGGCTTTATCATAGGACCACCGTGTTCATCTTCGATTCGGCGGCGGAAGGATGGTTATAGTACCACTACCACCACGATTCCAATAGCCAAGTAACTCGCCAAGTGAAGTCGCGCAGTCATCACCAGTCCTAATACATCCAAGAGTCTGGTGATGGCAATTACCTCTACCACCGTGAATGCCAACGGCGTTGCGTGTTGGAAGTGGTATCGGCACAAAGCATGGCCCCTCACTAGGTATTTCACTTTGCCTAACGGGCTTATCATTCCAGCGCGGCGGCCGGAGTGGATATGTGCCAGATGGTGCATACCCGTTGCCACCGTCCAGGGTTGGCGGAGAAGGAGGACTAAGTGCGTTATTACACGCTTCACAATTGAGAATCTGTTGACCTGGGGTAGCTTGGCATGGCACAGTAATTGCTCCGCCCGCAACCGTGCACGGGTAAACATCCCCAGGATCGGCGTAGCACTTCAGCCTTCCACACCTCTCTCGTGTGTTGGTGGGACTGAAAATACAATGAATAAGGCCCGTGGCGTCGATAAACTGTACAGGTGAGGAGGCACCGTATTCATAGGCTAATGCTCCCGGCCAAAGTGGATCAGTCGTTAGCCACCGGCCGAGTACCTGTTGATAAAATCTAGTGTTCTGAGTCTTTAAGTCGTCGGTACGATTGAGTTCTGTATTCCGTCTTTAGTATATGGTTATCGAACTGTCGGAGTCGGATCGCGCAACACTTGTGGGTTGGGTTCGCAAGGCGAGCG
>CAILEM010000096.1 GCA_903833215.1 uncultured Armatimonadota bacterium | reverse complement strand
GGCCTTCCGTACCTCCCCAGCCTCCGCACGAACCCACTTCACCAGCGTCGTTCTATCCTTCTCCGACAACTCCACAGCCATATTATAGAGACGAATTGAGGCCTCCAAACGATTGAGTAATTAACGACTCAGAACACTAGTTAGCGGGATGGTGCCTGGGCGCGGCTGAAAGCAATGCAGCGCCCAGACACCCTTATTCTTAATGTGTTGTCATTCGTCTCAAAGATAACACTCGACTCTTTTGTATATTCCGTGTCGAGTTTTCGGAGTTTGGGCAACGCAGATGTACCTCTACCCTGTCATCCAGGCACAGATATAGACCAGGTAGATATCCTATCCTCACCCCAATGTTCGTCCCCGCGATTGACCCGCCCATGACACAGCCGGATCGAATGATTCCATCGGATGATTGCGTAAAATCTATGAATTCTTCCCTGCACCTCTGCAATACCTTGGGCCAGCAAATCAGCGATACCTGTGCTATTATCAAACCGCTATGAGGCGCATGCACCTGTTCTTTGTTGCGGTCTTGTTGCCTTTGGACGCCTTCATGTTGGAGGCAGCAATCCGAGTGTCGAACGGCGTTCGGATCGGTTCGAACGGAGCTGAGTCAGATCACACTGCAACTGCTTCCTCACTTCAAGTAGCGGTGAACGTACTTTCTCCTGGCTCGATGGCCCTGTCCGTTGTGCTTGCGGTCTTGGCATCGTTACTGATTTCAGGCTTGTACAGTTCTCGTACGATGCCAACGATTTGGAAGTTATTTACGAAAATCGTTTTAGCAGTATCCGGCGGTTGCTTCGTTGGCATCTTGGTTACGCTACAAAAGAGCAGCCTGAATCTCTCAGGGTCCTCGCTACTATCGCTTTGGATCTTTGGAATATCTCTGGTCTTTGTCGGCAGGGTGCTGCTGATCGGCATTGAGCAGATGCTGTATAGAGCTGGGATAGGTCGCTCTAGGGTCTATGTTGTTGTGCCTGAGGGCCAGACCGATGAGGCATCCCAATACTTTAGCCAACTAAAACCAAAGCATCGCGTCATCCTTGTCAGCGGAACACCGGTCTCTGAGTTGATTGAGACGATTAACTCTGAAGTTGCGGATAGCCTTGTCGTTATTGGCGGGGCGCTATCACCAGACGATCTCTCCGAACTGTATGACCACTGCCTTTCCGAGAAGATCGGCTTTAGGTATGTTCCTCCCCGACTCGGCCTGTTTCGCCACAAGTCAACTTTTGCCGGTGACGGCTTTGACGGGCCGATGCTAGAAGTATCGACAACGCCGCTGGATGGCGGCGGACGAGTTATCAAAAGAGTTCTCGATATTATTGGCGCAGCATTTCTCCTGGTTCTCTGCTCTCCTTTCTATCTCTTTGTTTACGTTTACTTGGCTGTCACATCCCCGGGTTCACCCGTGATCTTTAGACGACGATTGAGAGGTCGCGGCAAGAGAGACATATTCTTCTCGAAGTTCCGCACGATGGATCCGGCTTGGTGTGACCAAAATGGCCAAGTTTCACCCTTATTCCAGGCCTACCTCGAAAACAACCCTGAGGCTGCCTTAGAGTGGCAGGTCACGGCAAAATTGCTTGACGACCCTCGTGTCACCAAATTTGGCAAGCTCTTACGAGCCACCAGGCTGGATGAACTTCCCCAGTTTCTAGATGTTTTGAGGGGCGATCTTTCTCTTGTAGGTCCAAGGCCCGTTGCACAGTGGGAACTTGAAAAGTTTGGAGAAACAGCCCGTATCCTGTTCCATGTCCGCCCGGGAATAACAGGCCTATGGCAGGTTAGCGGCGGACATCAGCTCCCTTACGAAGAACGCGTCCGACTCAATGTCTATTACATTGAACATTGGAGCCTAAAGCTTGACGCATGGATTCTATTTCGAACTGTTGTCCTGGTTCTCGGCGGGTTGCTCGCCAAAATGGTCGGCAAGAGCCTTAAGACGGCCGGCGTTTAGGCTGTCCGGGTGCTGAACTCGTTCTCCAAGGGCTCGGATCATTGCGCCCATTGCTGATTTATTACCTTAATCGCCAACTGATAGGGAATTTGGCACATTCTTGAGCCCATGTCACCCAAAGGTGTACACTGTAGCCTGCGCGAGAGCAACTGCAAGGGTGGAGTGGTTTGAGCTTCGGGTCTAGCGAAGCTGCTATCAGACCTCAACGATCAGAGAGGATCTCGCTTTTTTTGGCGACTTATTTTGAAGGGGGGTACGGAACATGCGAAAATTGGCTGGTGCCCGCAATTCGGGCAACACATTGACTGTAATAGACAGTGATTCTGATGTTAATTTAGCCTTAACGAATCAGTGTCTAGCGCATAACCTAAAAATTCCTCCAGCGGATAGCTGGGGTTCAGCAGCAGTAAAACGGATTTCGGATATTACTGTGGCGTCGGGAATGATCTTGGTCTCGTCTCCAGTGATGTTATTGACAGCACTGTTGGTTTGGCTTGACGATCACGGGTCCGTATTGCAGTCAGCGGCAAAAGTCGGACGCCACGGAAAGTCTTTTAAGGTTCACAAATTCAGGTTGAGCCACCTTGCTAAGATCGATGGTGCGAGCAATCAAGCCTCCCGAAGCCAGGCTAGTGTCTCTAAATTCCGAGAGATCACTCAGGATTCCAGCTTCATTTCTTGGGGCCTGAGTCGCTTTGATATCGAAAACCTGCCGCTAATGCTTAGCGTTCTGGCGGGCCACATGTCGATCATTGGACCACGGGCCAAGTCGTACGACGAAGCGATTGACCTGAACCCCGAACAGCAGTTGCTGCAATTGGTAAAGCCAGGGCTCATCTGCCTTCAGGAGGTTAGGATACAGACCGACCTCAGCTTCGCGGAATGGCCCGATGCAGAACTTGAATATGTGATGAATCGGTCACTTCGACTCGACATGAAGATTTTGGCCCACGCATGGCCAACCTTACTGTTCTGCCTCAAGAAGAAATAAACATGGCCTTACCCTAGACAAGTTGAGCCCGTTTCCTTCCTCCCAATCCCTTCGCATTCGAAAACCCTAAAAATGAAGATTCTGATTCACGACTACGCTGGCCACCCCTTTCAAGTTGAGCTCAGCAGATCTCTTGCGCGTCATGGTCACACGGTGCTCCATGTTTACTCTGGATCCGTTATCACCCCGCAGGCGGGATTGACCAAAACATCCGAAGATCCCGATACCTTTGACGCCAAAGGTATCGTGCTTGCCGAGAAGATTAAGAAGGGCAACCTCATCGCACGACGTGGTCAAGAGATTGAACATGGTCGACGGGTCTGCACAGAGATCGAGACCTTCCGACCCGACGTGGTCGTCTCGTCAAATTGCCCTTTGGACAGCCAACGCCAAATGCAAGTCACGTGTGACAAATTGGGAATCCCCATGGTCTACTGGCTACAAGACTTCATTGGGCTAGCCACATTTACTCTCTTAAGTGAACGTCTTCCTGTTGTTGGCTGGGTCATGGGCAAATACTACATGGCCATGGAATCTCGGCTGCTTCGAGCCAGCCGAAGGATCATTGCGATATCTGAAGACTTCAAAGGGCAGCTTTTGAAGTGGGGCTTTTCCGAGAATCAGATTACTGTTATTGAGAACTGGGCTCCCCTTGCCGAAGTACCTCTGAAGCCAAAGGTTAATCCATGGTCGCAAAGCCACTCGCTCAGTGAAACATTCAATTTCCAGTATTCAGGAACACTGGGAATGAAACATAACCCCGAGCTGCTTCTGCTGATCGCAAAGGAATTTAAGGACAATCCCGAAGTTCGTGTAACCGTGGTATCCGAAGGACCAGGGCGAAAGTGGCTGGAGGAGCACTCCAAACTGGAGGGCCTCACTAATATGCACCTTTACGACTTTCAGGATTTCAAAGACCTTCCTGACATGCTTGGATGCGCGGATGTAGTGGTAGCCATTCTAACCGCAAGCGCCGGTGCTTTCTCGGTGCCCAGCAAAGTGATGACCTACATGTGTTCGGGGAAGCCTATGCTGCTAGCAGTACCTCCCGAGAACCTTGCATCCCGTGTCGTCGTTGAACACGAGACTGGACTTACTTCCCCACCTGATGGCGTCAAAGCCTTCATTGACAACGCAAAGAAGCTCTACGCCGATGCAGGTCTTCGAAGCCGTATGGGCAAGAATAGTAGAGAATTTGCTGAGCAAAACTTCGATATCAAAAAGATAACGGATCGATTTGAAATTGCACTGAAGGGCGCCACGAGTAAGGCCGGTTAGTTCTGCCGCATTTGAACCAGACGTAAAAGGATTGGGCTGTTTTTTTTTCAAACTTACCTGAGAACGTTACAGACAAATGCCAGGCAACGAATGCAGAGATATAGGGACGCAGACAGAGGCCTAACCGCTTCCTTAAGCAAGCCCCTACATCCAGCAATATAATTTTACTTCATGAGTTTGTTATGTGCAGTCTGACCTCAGGCAAGGCACTCAAGGACAAGAAAGGAAGTTAGGTAAAATGGCTTGGCTTGGGGCCTACGAAAGCAGAGGTATGCATGCTACTGCGGCTTTGCCTATGTCATATGAGCCCACAACGACTCAACAACTTGTTTATGCGAATGATCATCATGGGGGCCTCATCAAGTGTTGCATTAGCTCCTAAACACTGGCGTAACGATGTTCTAGCCATAAATCTCACCGAGTGCGCTATTTCGCTGTTCCCGTTCCAGTCAGCACCCACCGTAGAATCCCCGACAATGAGATGAATAGTACTGAAGAGCAATATAACGGCCAAAGAAACGACCTCTTTACGCCAGGAGATTTCGACCGTGGGCGTCCACGCTGGATCGAAATTTGCTGGTACTTCGTGAAAGTTTGGTTCTTCCTTTCTCCTTGGCCCTGGCCAAACAGCCTCAAGCGACGCTTGCTGATTCTGTTTGGGGCGAAGGTCGGCCTTCGTCCAAATATCCGACCCCGCATTAGCATTCATTTCCCCTGGAAGCTCACAATGGGAGATTATTGCTGGCTAGGAGATAGCTGCGAAATTCTCAACTTGGAGCAAGTTACGCTTGAGGATCACGTTGCAATAGCCCACGAGGTTTACTTGGCCACAGGCAGCCATAACATCCGGAGCCGCACTATGGCCTACGCAAACAAGCCCATTACGATCAAGCGTGGAACCTGGGTGGCATCACGGGCATTCATTGGCCCGGGCGTAACCATTGGGGAGAATTGTGTTGTAGGTGCCGGAGCGCTGGTTGTTAAGTCAGTACCCAATGACAGCATTGTCCTGAGCGCACCCGCTCAAGTCGTCGGTCGACGAGAGATAACAGACCCTTAGTCGTCATTCGCTTCGCCGTTGAAGCCTGGTACCCTTCTCGTTTTCATCTAGTTAGTTAGGATAAAGAAATATGTCTTCTGGAAAGATTCTTATTACCGGTGGTTCCGGGTTCATCGGCACAAACCTCGTCGAGTTGTACAGCAGTCAAGGTTGGGATGTACTCAATCTCGATCAAAAGGATCCGCTCAACCCGAAGCACAGTCAGTACTACAAGAAATGCGATGTCAATGACAGGGACTCGCTTATCAAGCTGTTTAAGGACTATAAGCCGGAGTTGGTGGTTCATCTAGGAGCACGCACGGACCTCGAAGGCAAGAAGGTCGAAACGGATTACTGCTCCAATGCACAGGGCGTACAGAACGTCGTGGATGCGGTCAATCAAGCAGGGAGCGTCAAGCGAGCGAGCTACGCTTCCAGCCGAATGGTGTTCAAAACCGGCAACATTCCAAAGCATGAATGGGACTACTCACCAGCACTGGTATACGGAGAGAGCAAGGTCAGAACGGAGGAAATCGTTCGGGCGCAGCCAAAAGACTCAGTGCCCTGGGTCATTTTCCGCCCCACATCCATATGGGGAGAATGGTTTGATGTTCCCTATCGCGACTTCTTCATGACGGTTAACAGAAACCGTTACATGCATCCGAAGGGCCTGCGAATTATCAAGAGCTACGGATACGTCGGTAACTCTGTCCTGCAAATTCAGCGATACATGGATGCACCCGACGAACTGGTTGCGGGTCACGCATTCTTCGTGGGAGATTATCCTCCGATTGAAGTCCTCGAATGGTCCAGAACCATTCAAAAGGAATTGGGATCTCGTCCAATTCGTGAAATCCCCTACTCTGTTCTCAAGAGCATGGCGATCGTGGGAGATGGCCTCAAGAAACTCGGAATGAGCCAACCACCTCTCACATCATTTCGTCTGAGCAACCTTACGATTCAGCTCGAATATGATCTGTCTCGGGAGAGAGCCGTCTGCGGTCCAAGCAAGTTCTCAATGCCTGAAGGCGTAAAGAGAACGGTTGACTGGATGAAGCAGGCAAAAATCGTCTAGGCCGAATGTGCATCTAGTGAGAACAAGCATTCAAAGAGCCAAAACAGGTGAAAACTCGCACTCAAATCTCGTTTTGGCTCTGTTTCCCAGATGCCAGCAATAGGCTGGCAATCGTGGACGTACTATGTATCAGGTAGCATTTCTCTACCCAGTCAGGCATTCGCACCTCATATAACAAAGTGATAAAAACTCTCGCCGTCGCTATGGTCTTGGGATCAATATCTTTGTGTCTAGGAGCTTCTCCTCAAGGCACCAAAGTGAGTGATTTTGTGCCTCAGAATTCTTTGTCGCCACTTCAAGCGGGCAAAGATCAGGCAGCAAAGAACACTCTTCAACCCAAAGCCGCTGCGAGTCAACAGAAGGTACCGGCGAAGAAACCAATGCTTGGGCGCCAACTTTCAAGTAAAAAGCCACCCCAAATTTGGTTGCCAGCCGCGCCGCCGAAGTCAAACGGTGCAGCAGCCAAAGTGGAAGCGCTAAAGAAAGCCAAGGAACTCGCTGGGGCCGCAACGCCTAAGCCTCGTGCACCCTGGTACGAACTCAAGAAGAAGGACCACGCTGCTTGGTACGATGTAACTCACGACTCTGCCCTGACTCATCGAAAGAAGAAGCGCTTCGGCAGGTTGTCAAGTAATGCTCTGGCACCACGGAAAAATTCACGCCTCAAGGGTTTGACAGCCAAGCTACATAAGCTCTCAGCGACGCCCTCTATTTTTGGCACGGCCATTATCCCCAGTGATCCCAAATTGGGCATGACCGGCGGCAATCACTCTAAGGCAAAGCGTCGCCACAATATCAGAGAAGTCAAAAAGCCTGACACTTGGTTCGCAGAATATTCCTTCAAGCATAAGCTGGGGGGAGCAACTTCATCTGGGATCCAAAGTGGGCGGCTCGTTGGAAGATTGGGTGGGAGCACGTCTGCTGTAACAAATGAAACGCTTTTAACCGCCGCTAGGAAATACCTGAAGCCTGGCCAGTTCGCTGAATTTTTGAAGGCATACAAAACCTCGACGCCGTCAAGCAGCGTTGCTGGTATCGGTCGAAGCTCTCGCATGACAACGAATCCATATCGCTACGGCAGTGGTTTGAGCGGTCGCTCGAAGTTCTAGGACAAAGGCCAAGCTTGCCCGCATGGATTCGGATCGGACGCTGGTCGGACGACCGCATCATCACTTCTGGCTGATGACTTCGCTCAAGCTTGCAGCAGCGCGTTCCACTGTAAAGTTGTTCTCATAACAGGCGAGTGCGTTCTTCCCCATCTGGGCACGGCCATCTAGATCAAGTGATTCCCAATTCCTAATGAGTTCAAGCGTCCCTTCGAGGTCATCGTTTTTGACGATACCGCCCCCGGCAGACTCAATCTCGCGCCAAATATTTATTTTATTGCTTATTAGAACTGGCTTGGAACATGCCAGGGCTTCTGCTACGGCAATTCCGAAGTTCTCTTGGTGAGAAGGAAGGATAAACGCATCACATGCCCGAAATGCCCCAAACTTCTCGTCGCCAGCTAGCATGCCCGTCCATACAACTCGCGAAGCGGCATCCTTTGAGAGTTCAACCGCATCGAGCTCAGCTTTGTATTCAGGCGGGACTGGCCCTGCCATCACAAGATACAAATCTTTTGAGCTAGATGAGACTTCATTGAACGCTTTGAGCAGCAAATCACAGCCCTTCTTTGGATTAATTCGGCTTAGATAGAGTAGAAATCTCTTGTCTTTGAGCTCAGGAAACCGACTATGGAACGCGGCAATCTGCTGGCCGTTCGTGTCATCAGGAGGACGTCCCGCTGCATAGGAAACAACGCGCTCACGGACTTTATATGGACGGAAACTCTCCCGCGCCAATAGTCTCTCTTCTTCCGCAGTAAAGAGAACAGCCTCAGCACCATGGAGTGCAGAGTGCACCCACGGCCAAAAGAGCATCTTCTTCAAGTGCTTAAGCGGATACGTCTTGTTAAACCAAGGATCCAACATTCCATGGGTGAAAACCCAATACTTCTTGCCAACTTGCTTGCATGCAGCACTTCCAGCAAGCACGTTAAACTGCCATATTCCACTCAGGATGACTGCGTCGTAGTTGTGGAGGTTCTTAACTAACCACGGCTTCATGTTAGGGGTGTAAGCAATGGAAAGTTTAGACGGACCGCATGCATGGACGGGGACAGGAAACGCCTTCACAAAATCGGCTGCCGGGTCGTCGCATGTGGCTACTTCGTAGGAGTGGCCCAGTTTTGCCATCGAACTCGAAAATTGCTTTACCGCTTGGATCGGGCCTCCGAGCTTTGGATCAACAGACGCAATGATATGTAAAATTCGCATTTGATCTCTAACGAACAGCTGAGGCTCCGAGAAGCAGCTGGAGCATGTAGAATACCTTCAAGGTCCTCGTCATTCGCGAAAACATCCCCTATCAGACTAGGGCTCAGAATCCGATAGTTGTAAAGTCCAAATTGGACAGCCGAACAATTTGAGAGAATTGCAAGGAACTCTTGGACCCATTTTGCGTCGATTACGCAGTAACCCTTAGGTATCTATGATCATGCTCTCAACACTTTTATTGTTCGCATCTGTGACAGGTCCAATCAAAGGCGAGCATCGGTTACAGCAAGCACCAACGGCTGAATCGGCAGTGCTTAGGGCATACGGTTCCGTTTCAAAGCAATCAAGTGCCGGCAAGACGGTATTTACGTGTAAGGATATTCCCCACGCCGAAATTCTTCTAGGCAAGTTACTTGCAGACTTTTTTTGGGATGCTGGTGAGCAGGACCACATAACCACGAAAAAGGTCGGAGTGAACACTGTCGTGATTCACGAGTTCCTTCCGTATGGAGCAATTTCGGTATTTCGGTTTCGGAACCTGGTAACCGTTCTTGGTGCAGATTCGGCGCAGCAACTTGAAGTGAGACTCGCGTCTGAGCGAACCTTTACATCTCCTGAAGTTCGATTTGCCCCTCAAGCGCCCTACCCTGCCTATCTTGATGCCCTCGATTTGCGTTCAGTAAGGTTCCACGACACACCGATGCGTTCACTGAACGCTAATTCCCTACAGTCTCATTGGGACTTCACAAAGAAGTTTGGAGACGGCGGAATCCAGCAAACATCTTTGGGATTTTGGTCTTCAAGTCCGGCACCGGGAATTATTGATTGGTCACCAACCGACTACATGTTTAGCCAGGCGGCGAAAAACAGCAGCCTAATCACCTTGGAACCACAGGTCGGCGGGATACTTCCCCTTTGGTGTTACAACAGCGATCCCACTAGCCGAGCCGTCCCATCTCCTTCGATGTTGATGGACGCTTGGGGGGGATCTGGAACGACCAGTGTTCCCCTTGAAGGATTTGGGCAATCCAGCGGAGATGGGCAGTATGGATCACTCGCATTCTTGAGGAAGGTTGTCGAGCGCTACTCTCATGATCCTCAGCTTGTGGCCTGGATGCCTTTGAACGGAACGCCAGGCGGAGAGTTCGCGTTTCATGACCGAGCAACGGCCATGCTCGACTACTCCGAACCTGGACAGCAAGCATTTCGGGAGTGGCTCGCCAACAATCGCGGATTTAGCCTGGCAACACTCGGAGACCGCTGGTATGGCGATCCAAATTACTTTAACAGTTGGGATAAAGTAACCATACCGGATGTGAACTCATTCTTTGGTGATCCATTCGCGAAAGAATCTATTCGACTCGATGGAGAGTGGCAATGGCAACCAGCTCCCATAGAAACCCTCATTTCTCCAACGGGCGCAGCAACACTTCCCAATCTGCCCGCCTCGGAATGGGTTTCCTTTGAATCCGCCCCATCGCAGTGGGCGTCGCTCTTGCCGCATGTTCATTCCTACATTCGAAAGCAGATCGAAGTGACTCCAGACCAAGCGAACTCCGCAAAATTCCTGGTGATTGACGCTTACGTTCGCGCCAAATCGACGATTTCCGTTTGGCTAAATGGGCAATTCTTAGCGAAGGAAGTGACATTTCCATTCGAGCCTGAGGCGTTGAAGCACGACCAGTTTGCAGTGCCGACTGGTGGCCGATTAAAACCAGGAAAGAACGAGTTGGTCATCGACGTACCAACTGCTAGCAGCCCTGGTAGCGAAGGAAAAATCCTCGGACCGGTGTTCTTTACACTTCGAAAGCCTAGCCGCTATCCCGATATGGGAGCTCATGCCAACGCACGATTCGTCGACATGAAAGATTGGCAGGCATTCGGCTACTATGCAAAAAACGACGTCACATTCAGAGAGTTACGTGCGTTGGACCCCAACCGCCCGACGATCCTCTCAGGCGACCAATACTATCAGCTTGGAGACTATGAAGCGGAACTCGCGACGGCTTATGGTCTCGGCGTGGAAAACACTGGGCGCGAATCATCTTTCCGCCCACGACAATCCGGGCACGGAGTCGTGGCAGGTTTCTACGGGACGAGTGAGGAAAGCTCTACTGCCAAATCCATTTCCGCCCTTGACGCCGAACTCGGATGGATGCTGCTTGATGCAGATAGTTCTCACGTCTTCTACTACAAAATTGACGACAACATAAAGATCGAGAAGGAAACATCCTGGTTTACCAAGAACGCCCGTCTCCTCCAACTGATCGGCAAATCGATGCGGGAAGAGCCAAGCGTGCTCCTCCTCTCAGATCCTGAGACATACCGACTTGGGTTTGACGATCCTGCAACCCAAGATATTGGAAACGGTCCGCTGCCACAGATGCATCTCGACAACGGCTACGTAACGCCAACTGATATTGAGAAGGGCATCGCGAATGGATACCCGATCATCGTGGATTGTGGGACACGAGTGATGGATCAGAAGTTGATCGATGCACTTGCGAAGTATGTGGAGCAGGGTGGAACATTCGTTGCGTGCGGAGATTCCGGGCGCAATTCTCCAACCCGTCCTAATGCCTGGCCAATCGAACAACTCACTGGGTTTTCTGTCCGCCCTGTCAACGAGAAGGGCACAGTAACGTTTGGAAGCAACTTTCCGTTTGCGCCGGTTCTGTCCGGCATCAAGTTCCCCAGCAATGATCCCGAAGGGAATTCGCTCTCCCCAACAACAAGCAACTCCCAGACAATCGCGACATGGGCCGATGGCTCTGCCGCAATCGGAGTCCGAACGCTTGGAAAGGGACGAGTAATACAAATTGGCTTCCAAGATTTAGGAAAGTCAAAATTTGGCTTGGTTCAACCCAATCCAAATGGTGGTTCCAGCCCAGAGCGAGTCGCCGCGATCTTTCTCCAAGGTCTTGGTGCTACCAGGACATCGTACTCCCCAAGTCAAGCCATTTGGACTCGTCGCCTGATCACGAAAAATGGCCTGCAAACATGGCTCGTGGCCATCAACAGCGAAAAATCCGAAGTTGCAACGGAACTTGCGGTGCGAACCGAGGTTGCCCCAGAATCTGTGATTGATCTAGAGACGGGAAAACCGGTTCGTTTCACCTATTCCTCCGATGGCTGGGTTCGTTTCCAAAATATCGCTTTTCGTCCTAACGAATCTCACGTGTTTGCGATGCGGCGGGCTACGTTACTGGATGGGGTGAATACTTGGTGGCAAGAAAAAGTCAAATACTGGCAAGCACACAGCAGCCCTGTTCCGCTTTCATTGCCCGCAGTTGAAAATGGAAACATTCAGCTTTCAAACTGGCGCTATATCGCAGAGCCAGAAGGCCCGGCCGGAGAAAACGTCGCCTGGAAATCCAACGCTTTCGATGATTCCAAGTGGAAACCCATAAAGAATGGCCCATGGAAGTCGCTCTCACCCGAGCAAGCACAGCACAAGGGTAACGCAAAGTATCGCGCGACCTTCACCGTACCAAATGGTTGGCAGGGACATGAAGTCAGCCTAAACCTTTACAGTTATGACACTCCGGTTGTTTTTGGCAAAGCGCAGTTCTTTGTGGACGGCAAGGAAGTTGGTTCGTATAATCCGGTTCCAGGATTTGGATACAGCCAAACCCATAATTTCGATATTACAGCGATGGCAAAGCCGGGATCTCACACCTTAACGATCTCGGTGACACGACTAGCGGCACTCGATGAAGTCGCTGGACCTTTCCTAAGCGGATCGATTTGGTTATCGGCACTTCCCCGCTTTGCAGATCAAATGGAAGTGAGTGGAGGTTGGGATGCGATTGGTGACAACTGGGTCACCATGCAACCATATTCAGCGCCAGGCAAGGTCAGCGCCAAGTATCTGAAGCGCAAGGTTTCGATTCCGGCCGATTGGAAAGGCAAATCCGTTTTCATCCAAATGAAGTCACCAAACCCATTTGCAACCTTGGTCATCAATGGCACGTTAATCAGCAACACAATCACTCAGCAGAGATTCGGGAATATCTCCCTGATAAACCTCAGCCCTTATGTTCACCCCGGCGGCATCGATACCATTGAGCTTTGGCCCCAGGCTTCGGTTCGTAATCGAGATAACTCGCCAAAGGGACAGCATTCTGAGCTACAACTCACGTCTGCGGTCATTGGCACCATACAACCTGCGGACCTTCCTGTCCGCCAGTAACCAGTTACAAAAAAGGCAGAAGGCCAAGGTATCCTCCGTCAAGCGGAAACCTTGGCTTTGCCTGTTGCCCGGCAGTAGCTGCGCATCGGTTGCATGGTCAGTGCGTTTCTCGAGTTAATTTGCACATGTACTTACACTGGAGCATTCGACCTCGCTTCAAGAATGATCGGCAAGCGTCCGCGTCTCAGCCATCACGTCACCTAAACAGCCTGGTGACTTCAGTCTAGGTATGAGCACGTTTAAACGTCTAGCCGTCGGCCAAGTAGCCACGATTGCCAATCTGGCAGCAGGACTGCTTTGCCAAGTACTGGCCGTTCCAGTTTATTTGTCGCACTGGTCTGCGACGACGTATGGAGCATGGCTCGGCGTACAAGCAACCGTCTCGCTTCTATCATGTCCAGACTGGGGATTGCTAGATTACGCTCAGTTTCGGGTGCTTCAGCTAGGGCCCAACCGCGTTCGTTCCGTTTCACGGCTCTTAGGCGCTTGTATGCTCTTGGGTGCGTGCTTTGGCCTGGTGGAATTCCTTGTGGCCGTTGTACTTGTCCTTACCGGAAGTCACATTACGCTGTTTGGATTGTCACGCTCACATGACCAGCTTGCCGTTTACGGCACTGGGATCGCGCTTCTGACATCTGCATTGAGTTCAAGCGTGTTCATGTCGGTCGCATCCTACCTCAACCGTGCAGTCCCGGCGTTTGGTATGTACGGAAGGGTTACAACATGGTCAGCCATCGTTACAGTTGTGTCGATGTTCATCCCGGCGTTTGCTGTGTCGCGAGGTGCCAATATCACCGCAGCAGCCTTTTGGCAACTATTTGCTGTATTTCTGATTAGTTCGGCCCAAACTGCTGACCTTTTCACAAGGCTGTCAAAGGTTGGCGTCCGGCCGACAAGACCGCACAAGGGATTTCCGCTCCTATTACTCAAGCGGGCCCGTTATGGCTACGCCAAGAACATTCTTGAACAGGTACGGCAACAGGGCGTACGCGTCGTACTCGCTCTGTTAACGAACGCTGCCAACGTGACAGTGTTTGCGACTACCCGGACGATCTCCAACATCATGCTTCAGGTTGGATTAACCCTTACCAATCCGATCATCCCCGAATTGTCGAGCATGGTGCGCGAAAAGAAGACTGCACAGATATCAGGTGCCTTTACGCTTGTATGGATTGTGTTGGCGGTCCTCATATCCCCTGGAGCCCTAATACTTGCCGTGTTCGGTGGAAACCTATTCCATTGGTGGACCCATGGGAAACTCGTATTTGATCACTGGCTACTGGCGACACTGATAGCAAGCGTTGTTCTCACCTTCGCATTTATGCCGGCAATGCTCTTGGCTAGAAGTCAGAATGACTTTGCGAGAATGACCCGAGTGATGCTGAACTCAGCCGTAGCAGTCGTCATTACTATGGTTGCTACAGCATCAAGCTTCCGGGCAGTCACGGGTGGACTCGGCTTGCTCGCAGGAGAAGCCGTCGTTTACGTTATGATTACTGCTGAATCCAAACGCCTCATGTCTATCCTAAGTGTCGTTTGGCCAGCAAAATCCTTGCGCCTATCTCAAGTTTCTTTGGCAATCACACTGCTAGGGCTTGGGTTCATTGCATACGCTCCTCACCTAAAATGGGCCTTTTTTGCTGCGAATTTCCTCCTCCAACTCTGGCTCGCCAAGGCGCTTTTCTTGCAGCTATCGGATTCTTTGAGATCGCGACTTCTTAGCAAGATGCCGTTGAAAAGATAACACGTAAGTTCATCAATGCTCGCGTTTGGCGCACCAGACGGGGACGCTCACTGAGACCTGTCCAATTCAGTTGAGGAAATGAGTGTCAGGTAAAATCGGCGGCAGCATGAGGATCCTCTACTTGGGCGTAAAGACCGGAACGTGTATCCAACGAGCCGAAGCCCTCAAACGCATCGGTCATGAGGTGATCCATGTGGACCCAGCGAAATACGTCCCTACAGAACGATGGACGAAGAAGTTTCATTGGGAAACTGGCGGACTACTTATCCACAAAAAAGTTGGAGTGAAGACACTAGCTGAAATTCATTCGGTCTCGCCAAACCCGAAGTTTGATGTAGCGTGGGTCGATGGTGGTAGGTATGTAGGCGGTCCCCTTATCGAACAACTTAAAACGATAAGTGGGCGTGTCGTTAATTACAATATCGATGACCCATTTGGTGGACGGGACCGATATTCGTGGTCCACATATCTTCGATACTTAAAGCACTACGATCTCCTTGCCGTAGTTCGAAAAGTGAACGTCGAAGAAGCATTCAAGCGTGGAGCAAAGGATGTCATTTTCCGTCACATGACTTGCGACGAAGTTGCCCACGCTCCTAGAGCGCTCACCGCAGACGACTATCAAAAACTCGGCACGGATGTCCTGTTTGTAGGAACCTGGATGGAGGATCGAGGAACGTTTATGAACCAACTCATCTCACTCGGCGTTCCATTATCCATCTACGGAAGCCGATGGGAGAGGGCAAAAGAATGGTCGCAACTCAAACCCTATTGGAAGGGCACACACCTTGGAGACCCAGATACTTACTGCAAAACGTTGCAGTGTTCAAAGGTGTCAATCGGCCTCTTGTCCAAAGGGAATCGAGACATGCACACGACACGTTCCTCGGAAATCCCCGCCCTAGGTGTGTTACTGTGCGCCGAACGAACAGCCGAACACTCAGAGATGTACGATGAAGGTTCGGAAGCTGTCTTTTGGAAAGACGCAACCGAGTGCGCAAAGGTTTGCCATGATCTGTTGGCAAACGACGAACGACGCAAAGATATTGCTGCACGTGGTCGGCTGAAAGTCCTAAAAAACCAAACCTATAATGAACCGGCGGTAGCAGCGATTTTGGATCGCCTTTTTAAGAAATAGGCGTTCGTGTTCCTCAGCCAGGGATGCCCAAAAAAAATGAGCGGACGATCACGTAATGACTGTCCGCTCATTTTGTTCAGAGATCGTCGGCTACGAGCCAATCGCCATATAATCAAATCCGGCGCGCTCCGCCTTAGTCCGATTGTAAATGCGCCTACCATCGAACAGCACCTTGGTCTTCATTCTCTCACCAAGTCTTTCAAGGTCGATTTGACGGAATTCATTCCACTCCGTAACCAGGATAATTGCGTCGGCTCCAACAGAAACATCGTAGGTGTTCGTTACGAGTTCGATGCTTGGGAAAAGAGCCTTAACGGTCTCGTTAACAATGGGATCGTAAGCAACAACTTTGCCACCTTTCGCCAAAATTTCTTCGATCACCAATAGGCTCTTCGCATCGCGAATATCATCCGTATTCGGCTTAAACGCTAAGCCCAGCAAGCCGATCGTTCGACCTTCAAAGCTCCCCAACCTGCGTTCGATGCGAGACAAAAAGTGGGTTACCTGGTCGGAGTTAACGTTCGCTGCCTCTTCTAGAAGCTTGAAATCGTATCCTAACCCCTCCGAAATCTTAATGAGCGCTTGCACATCTTTAGGAAAACAGGAGCCACCCCAGCCCAATCCCGCTTGTAGAAACTGAGTACCGATTCGCTTATCAGCTCCCATTCCCTTGCTGATGTCATTAACATCGGCCCCACACAATTCCGAAATGCGACTGATCGCATTAATGAACGAGATCTTCAACGCCAGGAAAGAGTTGCTCGCGTATTTGATTAATTCAGCACTCGCCAAGTCCGTAATGAAAAATGGACTTTCAAGGCTGGCATACAATTCAACCAGTTTCTCCGATGCTTCTTCGCGACTAACACCAATCACGATTCGATCAGGATGCATCGTATCTTGGATAGCCGATCCTTCTCGCAAGAACTCAGGATTGCTGACCACATCGAACATCTCTTGCGGCACACCGCAGGCGAGAATGATGCTGGCGACCAATCCACCACTTCCCACCGGCACCGTCGATTTGTTGACGATAACTTTGTAGGAGTTGATTCCCTTGGAAATCTCATTAGCAACGGCTTTTACGGCAGTCAGGTCAGCTGATCCATCCGCACTAGGAGGTGTACCAACGGCAATGAAAATAACTTCGCTAGCCTCAACTGCATCCTTGATTGATGTGCTGAAACTCAAGAAGCCTTCATCAAGCGTCCTATTCAGGAGGTCCTCAAGGCCCGGCTCATAGATCGTTGAGATTCCCTTTTTCAGCTTGGCAATCTTCTCTAGGTCGCTGTCTACACAAATGACATCGTTGCCTAACTCTGCCAAAACAACGCCCGTAACCAACCCAACGTATCCTGTTCCAACAACTGCGACTTTCATTTGCCTTCTCTGCCTGGGTCAAACGATCCTTGTTTCACTGGCGCGAAAACTATACCCGCCGCACGGCCTCAGGTAGCGAGCAAGGCCCTCTATTTAAGACTTTGGACATGTACGCCATCCGGTATCTAAGTTAGCCAAGAGGTGAATTAGCTATAATCCGAAAAGTGAACGCTCTTATTACAGGTGGCGCTGGGTTTTTGGGCTCTCACCTCGTGGACCGACTTTTACTCGAAGGCTGGGACAAAGTCTTTGTCCTCGACAATCTCATCACAGGCAGCCTATCCAACTTGGCTCACCTTGAATCAGATCCACGTCTCGTGTTTCACGAAGTAGACGTATCGGAGTCGGTGGCCGTAGAGGACCCTGTCGATTTCGTGTTTCACTTTGCCAGCCCGGCTTCGCCCGACGATTTCACGCGATATCCAATCGAAGTGATGAAGGTTGGGTCCCTAGGCACCATCAACGCCCTCGAACTGGCGCGAACCAAAGGCGCAAAGTTCATGATGGCATCGACGAGCGAAATCTATGGCGATCCGCTCATCTCACCCCAGCCTGAAACCCTGTGGGGCAACGTCAATTCGATCGGACCACGAAGCGTCTACGATGAAGCGAAGCGATTCTCCGAAGCCATCACGATGGCGTATCGAAACTATCGTGGGCTCGATACCCGAATTGTCCGCTTCTTTAACACCTATGGCCCTCGCATGCGCCTTGACGATGGCCGTGTCGTTCCCAATTTCATACGGCAAGCTCTTTTGGGAGAACCCCTTAGTATCTATGGCGACGGCAGTAACACACGTTCCTTTGGCTACTATGAGGACGTCATTACAGGGGTCTACCTTCTAGCAACCCACAACTATCAGGAGCCCGTGAACATTGGCACAGAGGAAGAAAGAACGATCCTCGAATTTGCCCATGCTGTGATCAATGCGAGTCATTCATCAAGCGAGATCATCTATCTTCCTGCCGCCATCGATGATCCGAAGCAACGTCGCCCGGATCTCACTCGTGCCAGAAAGGAATTAGGTTACGAGTATCACGTGGAGCTTGAGGAAGGTCTTTTCAAAACGATCGAATTCTTCAAGGCCAAATTGGGATTGGCATAGCTCTTTTCGTGGTACATAGCTGTGTACGACGAGAAACAAAACGCATTTCGAGTGGTCTCAACAGGGACCCCATCGCCTATCTTAACAGCGCCTTAGGGTATATCACTCAGGCAATAGACTTGGTACGCAAGAAGAGGCACAGAACCTTCAGGAGAACACTGATTTTACAGCCCGTATCCAGGTGGTCGACAGATTAGCACGTCATCCGGAAGAAAATGTTGAACCACGTACGGTGTGCGCTAGCGAGCCTGTCCACAATCATCATTCCGGGCGTTTTTTACTGCAGAGCACGTCGTTGCGATTTATCGATGGTCTTGAGAGCGGCATCGATTACCTTATTGGGGAGAATCTTCATCATGCACAGGTTCTCCTTGTCGCAAACCTCCAGCATACAGCCTTCGCAAGGCACAACTTCGCGGAATACGGTGTGACCCTCACCATATGGATTCCATCTTCCGGGCCAGTCTCTCGCAGAAAATAGCGCTACACATTTCGCTCCACCAGAAACAGCCATGTGCATCGTTCCCGTATCATTTCCCACATAGACCGAAACATGCTCAAATACTGCGGAGGACATTCGCACGTCCATTTCGCCGGCACAGTTGATCCCTCGACCCAAACCTGTCAGAACGGATTCGCAGACATCTCTTTCGGCAGCGGAACCAAAGGCCAGGAATATCGGGGAATATTTCTCGTCGATCGCCTTTGCGACCTCGCGAAATCGCTCAGGTGGCCATAGTTTCGACGGCATTTTGCTGCCAGGACCAATACCTATAACGAGATCCCCGGGCTTAACTCCTCGCTCTGAAAGCCAATGCTTCGCTTTGTCCCTTTCCTCTTGAGACAGCCCCATGTGCATTAAGGTGAATGGATCGTCAGGGACAGAAACACCTTCTCTCTTCAAATTCTCGATCAAAAAGTCGCAGACGTTGGTTACTTTGGGGAGCGGAACGCTTCTCGGCTTGAAGTTCGCGTCCTCGTAACCCTTCATACCGATAACGTTCTTCACGCCCGCGATCTTGAAGAACAAGGCATCCCGTTTTAGCTGCGCGGGTGTCCGATCGGGCGGCATATAAATAACCGCGTCGATTCGCTCCTTTCGCAATGAAAGGGCCGCTCGCAACATGTCCATCTTCGTGACACCGCTCGAGAACTTATACTCGAAGGCCCGATCGTAGACCGTGCCTTTTCGCAGAATGTCGACCCCTTGGATATTTGTGGTCCCAGCGATCCTTTGCGTGATATAGAGGATCTCTGCATTCGGAAACGCCTTTCGAACAGTCCAAAGTGCTGGCAACGCGATGATCGTGTCGCCTATATATCCGACTCGAAATATCGCAATCCGCCGATACGACTCGTTCATTTTAGAGATTGGCCTTGAACCGGCTCGCCTCGGCATCCATGGTGGTGACGTACTTATAAACGCCTTCCTTAAGTGTCTCCATAGGTGCCGTATATCCTGCTGCCCGCAACCGTGTGATGTCGGCTCGAGTGTTGAACTGATATTTGTCTTTCAGCGCTTCAGGGAAATCAAAATACTCAATCCTTCCGCTACCGATGGCATCAATGACGGCTTTCGCCATGTCATTCCACGTCGACCTTACGCCACTACCCGCATTGACGATGGTGACGATCGGGTCTCTCTCCAAAAAGAACAAATTGATGCTGACAAGATCATTCACAGAAACGAAATCTCTCGACTGTTCACCGGGGCCAAATGGTCCGATACCGCCAAACAATCGAGCAACTCCGGTTTCTTTGATCTGCCTACTGAATTGGTAAACCATGCTCGACATGCGGCCCTTGTACTGCTCGCCATGTCCATACACGTTAAAGTAGCGAAGTCCGACGATCAGGTTCGGGGCGCCCTTCGCGACGCGCCGGACGTAATTATCAAAGGCCAGCTTGGAAAATCCGTAGATATTGAGGGGAGATTCGTTCGCTGGTTCTTCTGATGCTTCAGCGGAGTGACCATATACGGCTGCTGTTGAAGCATAAATCATTCGAACATTCTTCCGAAGGGCGAAGTGCAGGAGACTCTTCGACGCTTCGTAGTTGGTCTGCATCATGTACTTGCCGTCGTACTCCATCGTATCGGTACAGGCTCCCTGATGTATGATCGCAGAGACGTTCTCGCCATCCCAAAAACCCGCGTCAAGCCGACCATAGAAATCATCCTTGCTCACGAAGTCAAGGAATCGCTTACCAACAAGGTTACGATACCGATCTGAGTTTTTGAGGTTGTCAACGACTAAAACGTCATCAGTGCCAGCGGCATTTAGCCGCTTGAGAATGTTCGAGCCGACGAAGCCAGCTCCTCCAGTTAAGATAATCATTGGGTTTATCAGAGTTTTTCAAGCGCTTCGGCGAGCTTCGAGGATGAAATGTTTGCCGTAATTGGAATAATCGCTACTCGGCCGCCATGGCTTTCTACGATGTCAGCTCCGACGACCGTATCGCGGACATAGTCACCGCCTTTGACAATGATATCTGGCTTCACTGCCTTGATCACTTCCAACGGTGTATCTTCCTCAAAAACCACAATCGCATCAATTGCCTCAAGCGCACCTAATACCGCCGTTCTCATTTCAAGAGGCATGAGTGGCCGCTTCGGTCCTTTGAGGCGAGTGATGGAACTATCGGAATTCAAGCCGACGATCAGACGATCTCCAAGATCACGGGCATCCTGCAAAAGCGAAGTGTGGCCGGCATGCAACAAGTCAAAGCAGCCATTAGTAAAGACGATCTTCTTCCCTTCAGCTTTCCATTGGTCAACAACACGACCGATCGTTTGTATGTCGTAGACTTTTCTCGAGGACGGACTCGATTGCTCTGCTCGCAAGACCTGGGAAAGTTCTGTTCCACTCACGGCAGTAGATCCCACGCGCGCTATGGCGATTGCTGCGGCGTGATTTGCGATATCAACGGCAAGCTCAGGCGAAACCCCGGCTGACTTGGCCAAAACAAATGCGGCCATCACCGTATCACCGGCTCCCGTGACATCAAATACTTCACGCGCACGCGTAGGGATGTGCTCAACAGACGACTCAGACACCAAGGCAACACCTTGGTCGCCAAGAGTGAGCATTACGTGAGTCAACCCGGCCTCCTTTCTCAAGGAACCCGCCGCGGAAATCAGATCATCAGTGGGCCAGCCCCAGTAGCGAGCAAAGTCAAACATCTCGGCACGGTTCGGCTTGATAATAGTCGCGCCAACGTACTTTCGGAAATCCGTCCCTTTGGGATCAACACAGATGGGTATTCCCAGCGGCCCAGCGACCTCGCCAAGTTTCTGCATCAGCTCGAGGGTGACGACCCCTTTTGCGTAGTCCGAGACCACAATAATATCGGGCTTCTTTGCGGCAATAACCTCGGCAATGGACTTGGCAAGCAAATCATAGGCTTCGGCTGGCCGCTTGCCAACAAATTCATCATCTATCCGAAGGAGTTGGTGGTTTCCGGACAGTATCCGCGTTTTGACCGTCGTACTTCCTTCGGCCCGGATCGTTATTGAAGAAGTTCCGATTCCGACTTCACGACAAATCTCAGTTAGCCGCTCGCCACCTTCATCGTCGCCAATAAAGCCAGCCAATTCACATTCGCCACCCAGTGCGACCACGTTACGAGCGACATTTGCTGCACCACCAAGGGTGTCGTGTCGATACGAAGACAAAAGGACCGGAACCGGTGCCTCTGGCGAGAGCCTGGAAGCAGTACCGCGAATATAGCGATCTAACATGAGATCGCCGATAACGAGGACTCGCTGAAGGCGGAAATCCTTGAGAACAACTTCAGAAAGATTGATCATTCTTTGGGCAAAGTTGCCTCAACAACTTCGATCAGAACATGCAAACAAAGCATGTGTATCTCCTGAATTCTGTCGGAAGTATTCCCTGGTGCCATGATAACCGTATCGCACAGGGGCGCTAATTTGCCGCCGCCTCGGCCGAGAAATCCAACAACGTGGGCACCAACTTGCTTCGCTGCTTTCGCTGCCTCCAAAAGATTCTGAGAGTTGCCGGACGTCGAAAGGAGCAAGACCATATCGGTTGGTTTCGCAAATGCGACCACCATTCG
>CAILEM010000095.1 GCA_903833215.1 uncultured Armatimonadota bacterium | reverse complement strand
CGGCAAGCCTACCTGATCAGCGATGCAGCCTTGATCAGGCGTGTACTGCTGGAGAACTTTGAGAACTACGATAAGGCGACGCCGGCGTTCGAGGCAATACAACTGGTGCTAGGACGTGGCATTCTCACGGGCCACGGACCGATCTGGAAGAAGAATCGCCGGCTGGCGCAACCGGCCTTTCATGGTCATCGTGTTCAGCGCTTCGGCCCTATCCTTGAACGCATCTCGCGTCGATTTGCAGATCGCTGGGAGGGACTTTGCCGGCGAGGTGAGCCGGTGGATGCCTCGGAAGACATGCTAAGGATCACGCTCGAAGGGGTTTCCGAAGTTCTGTTTGGCGCGGATATTTCGGAGAGTTCCAGCGAGATCAACCGAGTCTTTCCCGTCGTTTTGGACAACCTGGCTTTCAGAGTGACTCAACTGATCCGCTGGCCCGATTGGATGCCAACCCAGCGCAACCGAGAGTTCAAAGAAGCGCTAGGTAGCATGACCCGAGTGGTGGACGGCCTGATTCAGAAACGCAGACAGCGTCTCGCGGAAATCGAGGCCCTGGCACCCGATGCGCGTGACCTGCTTTCCACGCTGATGGTGGCACAGGACGAGGAAACCGGCGAGCGAATGTCGGACGCTCAATTGCGTGACGAGGTCATGACCCTGATGATCGCCGGTCATGAAACGACCGCCAATGCGCTTACCTGGGTCTGGTTCCTGCTAGATCAGCACCCGGATGAAGTGAGTCGATTGCACGAGGAACTGGACACCGAGATTGGTAACCGCGTTCCCACGGTTGGCGACCTACCCCGGCTCAAGCGGCTGAGAATGGTGATCTCAGAAGCCTTGCGGATGTTCCCACCTATTTGGATGTTCGACCGGCGGGCCATTGCGGCCGATACGCTAGGAACCACTGCGATCGCGCCGGGTGATCTTGTGATCATTAGCCCTTATGGAATTCAACGCAACCCGGCCTTCTGGTCCGATCCCGACACGTTCCGGCCCGAGCGTTTTGAACCGGGTCAGGAAGAGAACCAGAACAAGTACCTCTATCTTCCGTTTGGCGCGGGGCCGAGAATTTGCCTCGGTCAGAGCTTCGCGATAATGGAGTCACTTCTGATCATGGCGACGCTGTTGAACAGGTTCAACGCCCGTAGGTGGGACTCCACGCCGATAAAGCCTAAGCCCATGGTCACACTGCGCACCTCGGCACCGTTGCTCTTGCGGCTCGAACTCAGGAACGGATGAGCTGCGCTTGTTAGACTGACTGGATGGTTAAAGAAAGTGTCAAAGTCGCATCATACCAACAAGTCGTCATTCGGTCCGGTTGTCTTGATTACAGGCGCAGCGTCTGGCATTGGCCTGGCGGCTGCTCATAAGTTTTCTGCGGAAGGTTGGCGGGTTGTGGCAACGTGCCGAAACCCCGGAAGCTGCCCAGAACTGGCTGAATTGCCAGGTGTGCTGGCACTTCCACTGGATGTCACCCTGCCAGAGAGTATTGAGACGGCCGTGACGCGGATTGTCTCCGAGTTCGGACAGATTGACGTGCTGGTGAATAACGCCGGATACGGCGTGGACGGGATCTTTGAGGCAATGACCGACTCGGCGATTGCCCGTCAGTTCGAGACCAACGTGTTCGGATTGATGCGTGTGACCCGCGCTGTGTTGCCACAAATGAGGAGTCAGAGGCGAGGCACCATCATCCAGATCTCTTCGATGGGCGGGCGTACCACGTTTCCACTTTACAGTATTTACCATGGTAGCAAGTGGGCCGTGGAAGGGTTCAGTGAATCCCTGGCATTCGAGTTGCGGCCTTCTGGTATCCGTGTGAAGCTGATCGAACCGGGCGCGGTGCAAACCGACTTCTACCATCGCAATCGGGAGACCGTGCCCCCTGAACAACTTCATGAATACGAGACCATCTTCCAGCGCTGCGAGCAGATCTCCATGAAAGAAGCCCAGCGAGGCTGTTCCGCCGAGGTCGTGGCGAAGGTCATTTATCGGGCGGCCGTTGACAGGTCTGGCAGGCTTCGCTACCCGGCCGGCCGTCAAGCGTTATTTCTCCTTCGGCTTCGAAGGCTGCTTCCTGAATCGGTCTTCATGCGATTGATTCGCCATGTTTATGGGATTCACTAACGGTTCCTCTTCGCAATGCGTGCGTCGATCTTCGTTTCCCGAAAGTGGAATTATACATGAATTCATGTACTCTGGATTTTGAAGGGAGTTAATTCCTTCTGCATTTTGGCTTGATCTGTCCAGAGTTGAGTGGTCATCTCAATCCG
>CAILEM010000094.1 GCA_903833215.1 uncultured Armatimonadota bacterium | reverse complement strand
CTTCCACGATAGTCATCCGAAACCGTGAGCGCACTCGGGTCCGCGATCTGGGCTACGAAGCTAAACTTCAAGGGTTGAACGCGGCTTGGTCCCGAGTGGTCCCGCTCATTAACTTACTAGGGTTGCGAAGCTACCCTGGGTCCCCCGCCGCCCACGATACCAACACTGCAAGTGTTGAGTCCGGAAACGATCAAAACCACCCAACCAGGTTCCTAACTCACGCCGCCGAGGGGTTGAAAGGTGAAATTCGACACATCGGAGGGCACACGATCATCCGTTGCATCCGAAACTGCCTGACGGCGCTTACAGCGCCATAATCCCAGCACTTGTTCGAGCGAAATCGCATGACTCCAAATAGAACCCAGATAGATGAGGTTCAAAATCGACATGCAACCACTCGCATCCTGCCGCTCTCGACTGAATGACAACTTCGCGAACCATGAGCGTAGCCAACCCCCTGCGTTGAAATGCGTTTGCGACGATCACATCAAGTAAGAAAGCATGCACCCCGCCGTCCCAAGAGACATTAGCGAACCCGATCAACTTATCAGACTCGCGCATACAGACCCATCCAAGGCTGTGTTTGTTGGTTCGCATCCACCAATCACAACTTTGCTTGCTGGGCCCAAAGCACTCGGCGTGAAGTGCTTCAACTTCCCCACTCTCAAATGCACCTCGCCATTCGATTGCCGGAACTACATCTTCTCCCTCAGACCTAGCCATGTGTGCCGATTATGAATCGATCGCGTGGATCGGCAGGATCAAAACAGTGTGTTGGGGTTCGAATAGAACAGAGCCCACACCAAAATCGCCAACAGCAGCCAACCCGAAAACCGTCGAAATCTAGCCAAAACCACCCAACCCCTGATGATCACCAAACGATCCGGTTCACCAAAGGTGATCTTCTCCAAACAGCGAAGGCTTGCGCTGCCGACAGCGTTAGCCTGGAACCGCGGCCGCCACCAACCTGCGATCTTCCTAAGCCCATCCGCAAGAGAATTGTCGTACCATTCAACCGTGGGAATCTTCCTCTCAACGATCTCAGGAATCGGCGCAGTCGTAGTCTTTGGGTTCCTCATTCGGAACTTGATCAAGATGCCCGGTGAGGTTGCATCCGCCACTAACCCCGGCTACATGCGGTTCACCTATTGGACGAGCCATGCCGTATGCCTTTCCTGCCTTGTCCCATGGGGAGTCGCCTCGTTTCACACCACTGACCTAGAAATCTGGGCAACGATTATGATGAGCCCTATCGTTCTGACATTGATAATCGCCAAAGTGGCAACCCGGCTGATGGAAAAGCAAAGCCCCGAAGTCCGCGCACACGCAGCAGACCTCACCAAGACGTCAGCAGCCAGACGGATGAGAAACACCCAAACTCTGGATGGCTAAGACGCCTAAGCATCCGAACCCCTTCCCCTTTGGCACCCCTCACCGTCCTAGTCACGGTGCACGCCGAGGATACTTCCAAGAACAAACAAGACACACCACCCAGATCAAGAACCAACGATTTCAAAGAACCAACGGTCCACCCGAACGCTGCAAAGTCGCCTTCACAAACAACTTCACCAGACGCCCCGACTAAGGAATCTCGCCCATGGCTCGCAAGACACGCATGGGGTCGTAGTGCTCTTTTAGGTGGGCGAGTTTGCCATCGCGGACGGTGCCGACCAGGACGTAGTCCTGCTCGTAGGGGAGTTGGGTGTCTTTGAAAGTTGCGGAGCCGTGGTATTCGGCGACGAACGAATCGCCTTCGCTGATCAACGTGGGCTGGGTGATGCTGAATCCTTCGGCGAAAGAGGAGATCCGGGCGAAGAAGGCGAGAAATGCTTCGGGGCCGTCCAGCTTTCGAGTGTGTCCTTCGGGAGCGTAAGGAAATTCGACGATCAGGTCCTCCGTATAAATCGTCGCATCCTGCTCCTCGCGTGGGATGCCGGCATTTTTCAGGTGGCGCTCAACAAGATCAAGGTTGCTCATGGGGCAAGAGCATACGCTAAGGTGCCTGCTAGCGGCTAGAATTCAGGTCAAGACTTCATTAATAACCCCGCGCTTCTCTAATGTCGAATCAGCCCATCCCCGTCAAGCCGTTCTTTAACCAGTGGCGCATCGGGCTGTTTGGTGTCTTTGCGCTGTCCGTAGCACTCTATTTCCCATCCCTAAACGGAAAGCTCGTTTGGGATGATTACCCGCTGGTGATGGGCACGATATCAGGCACCCGTGACCTTCTCGGAGCCTTCACCCACCCGTTCGGAAACTTCTTCCGCCCGTTCACATCCGCTTCTTTCGCAATCGAAAACATCTGGGCGCACGGCAATCCGTTCTTTTATCACCAAACGAATTTGGTGTTGCATGCCGTTACCGCCCTGCTCGTTGCTTACTTTGCTTTACTGCTGACAAAGAACAACTGGGCTGGTATCTGCTCGGGACTCTTCTTTGCCGCCCAACCCATGGAGCTGTAAAAGAATGGTTTCTTAACGCATTGAATTTGCGTTTTCTTCCTGTTCTGGTCGCTTCTTGCGGCCTGTGTAATTCGTCTTCTCCTTGTGACAGGCTACAAGGATCATCCTCCACTAGCTCCGCTTCTCATTGG
>CAILEM010000093.1 GCA_903833215.1 uncultured Armatimonadota bacterium | reverse complement strand
CCGAACACGGCAGTTAAGCTCCTCAGCGTCGGAAGTAGTTGGTCCGCAGGGTCCCGCGAGATATGAGCGTCGCCCGGTTAATAATTTGAAGAAGCCCCCCACAAAGGGGGCTTTTTTGTGTTTGGACCTTCCGTTCTGGACAGGTAATTGACGCACCTTTGGTTGAACGCTGACAGCGTTCTGTCCCCAAAGCCCAGTGTTGCGCCGCAAAGCAGCGCTACGCTGGGTTCGGTGGCTGCCCAACACTGAAGGTGTTGAGTCACCGGACTTTGGGGAATGACATCCTCGGTTGAAGAGACATGACTCCCGAGCGAGGTCTCCTTCGACGTTCCCGGACGCAACACTTTCAGCGTTGACGATCTGCCGATACCACCACCCAGGGAAGAGCCGTCGACGGCCCATCCCTGGGCTTTGAGGATGAAACACCTTCGGCGTTATCGAACAAGCATCGCCGCGCCGAAGACTCCCGCGCTGTCGCCGAGTTGGGGCGGGACTATTTTGGTTCGCATTTTAGTGTTGAAGACGAACTTCTCGGCGGACTTGACACCTTCGGTGTACAAGGCTTGGACGTTGCCTACTCCGCCGCCTAAAACGATCACTTCGGGGTCGAGGATGTTGATGACTACTGAGATAGCTTTGCCAAAATAGTGGATAAGACGGTCCATAGTAGCCTTGGCATGGATGTCTGTTTCGGTGTCACGCACTATTTCCTTCAGCGTCTTCTGCTGACCACTTTTGCCAAGGTAGAACTTCTGAAGGCCGGTTCCGGAAAGGACCAATTCGACACATCCGCGTTTGCCGCAATAGCATGGTTCTCCGTCGGGGATGAGTTCGTTGTGGCCCCATTCGCCACCGATGCCCTGGAGTCCGTTAAGCGCCTTACCGTCGATGACGATTCCGCCGCCGACACCGGTTCCCATGATCACGCCGAACACATTGCTGGCTCCCTTCGCCGCACCTAAAGTAGCTTCGGCGAGGGCAAAGCAGTTCGCGTCGTTGGCGAGTTTGACCTCAATCCCCAGGACCTTTCGAATGTCGCCAGGCAAAGGCTGTCCGTTGAGGCAGGTTGTGTTGCAGTTCTTCATCAGCCCTGTCGAGGGCTCCTCGGCGCCTGGGGTACCTACTCCAATTCTAGATGGGCGTTGGATGCCAGAGGCTTGCTCCATCTGGTCGATCAAGAGCCCAATTCGACTAACGATATGGTCGTAACCGTTGAAGGACTCCGTATCGATTCGCATCCGATGCAGCGGCACATCCGAATCCATCGGCATGATCACGCCCTCAATCTTCGTCCCACCCAAATCAATGCCCCACAACGTTTGCATACCGAATTGACTGTATCCGGTTGGACCCCTGGATTGCACCGCCCGAATACATCATCAGCAGCCACCGTAGCCGGCGGTGATCGTACCGACGAACGGCAGTAGGAATCACTTTGTGCCGTGGTTCACTGAAACCCTCACTCTTTTCAAATAAAAGGCAGAATTCGGGTTAGGATTATGCCACCCAAGCGTCGCGGCACAGCCGGAACTCCTGTTCTCTGGAAACTCGCGCCGTTACCAGAAACATGGTGTCTCGACTGCGTCGCGACGCATTTATCGGACCGGATTTCCCCCACCAGAGCCTCCCCCGCTTTGGGAGCTGTAAAAGAATGGTTTCTTAACGCATTGAATTTGCGTTTTCTTCCTGTTCTGGTCGCTTCTTGCGGCCTGTGTAATTCGTCTTCTCCTTGTGACAGGCTACAAGGATCATCCTCCACTAGCTCCGCTTCTCATTGG
>CAILEM010000092.1 GCA_903833215.1 uncultured Armatimonadota bacterium | reverse complement strand
GTACGGAGAAGCTATCAATGCCCTTATTCAAGAAATCAAAACCGTCGCTAGAGGATTTAGAAAGTTTCACAACTTCAGAATTGCCATTCTGTTCTTTCTTGGAAAACTCGAACTCCACCCACACAAAACCTCATAGAGCCACAAAGTGATAGATCCTTACCTGGATATTCGTTTTGTGCTTTGAGCCGCTGGACCTGTAAAGTTGTTCAGGTGCCATGTCGACGCGCGGCTTGAGGACGGATAAATGAATATTTCATCGCTCGCTGAAAGCAAACTCTTTCGGGGCATTTCACTTTTCGTGGCCGCCAACACTGCGTATATCCCATCAGCACTGGGAATAGGCGCCGTAATGAATTCAATTCAGGACGCGATTCGGCAAATGGCCCGGATTCCCCATGGTCACTACACTGTGCCACCCGGAGAACCGTACCTCGGAACTCATCCAGCTCGCGCCCTTGGACGTGGCATTTGGTCGAAACGAGCCCTGGCAAATGCCGAAAGTAGTTCGCTCAATCTAGAAGCAAACACTGACCCACTTGATATGTTCGTTTCACACACCGTGGCAGTAGCACCAGCGCCAGGGGGAACTCTGCCCTGGGAGGGTGGTGTCACGAGCTCTGGTGGCTCTGGCACTAATTCGGGAAATGGAAACAGGCTCTACAAGCTCAATCTCATCTCGTGGAAGTCTCGAGGACTGAATATCGACTACACGATCTACCATAACAGCGAGACCAACTACAACGATGAACTTGGCTACGGGTGGACCAGTTCGACCGACATCTACATTAACAATCTGACCAGTACACCAACCGTCCACTGGCCAAGCGGAACTTGCATCCCATATTCCGGTTCGGGCCCAACGTTCACGCCCCCTGCTGGCATTTATGACCAGCTCGTGGAAAACACAGGTGGCACATGGACCCTCACAAAGAAGAACGGCCTGAAGTACCAATTTAACGCGGCTGGCTTTTGCACGGCTATCCAAGATTTGGACTCGAACCAGATCACGTTCACCTTGAATTCGAGCAATTACTGCACCAAGATTACTGATCCTACCGGGAAATACCTCACAATAAACGTAAACGTAAACGGAAGCGGTCAGGTAACGAGCATTGTCGATCCCCTTTCAAGGCAGTGGACCTTCACTATTAACGGAAGTGGCGACCTTTCAAACGTTGCCTGGCCAACACTCGGTGGTACTGTCTATAGCGATTCGTTCTCCTATACAAGTCACCGTATCAGTTCGCACACCGATAAACGCGGCAATGTTTGGGGGACAACCTACAATTCAGATGGCAGCGTAGCAACCGAAACTGATCCACTATCGCACAGTACCAGCTACTCATATACAGGTTCTGCAACAACGGTCACCGATCCCTTAGGCCATTCTACTGTATATAACTACTCAGGTGGGATTCTTGCAAGCATCCAGGATAAATCTAGCTACAGCGAGTCATACACGAGTCGAGATGCCAATTACAATGTATTAACGCTGGTGGATAAGAACTCCCACTCATGGACCTTTACGTATGATTCAAAGGGAAATAGGCTTTCCGAAACGAATCCCATAAGCCACACAAAGAGCTGTACATTCAATTCCCTATCTCAGATATTGACATCTGTTGATGGTTTGTCCAACACGACGACCTATACCTATAGTGCTGCCGGCCGTCCCCTAACGGTCACTGACCCGCTATCCCATGTTGTCAAGACCAACACTTACGATTCGTATGGTGAGCTCCTAACCACTAAGGATGCCCTTAACAATACAACGCAATTCGTTTACGATTCAAACGGCAACCCCTATTCACGAACCGATCCTCTCTCAAAAGTCACAACCGCTACTTACGATTCGCTGAATCGCCTCCTGAGCTCTACCGATCCGCTCTCGCATACCGAATCAGTTTCTTACGACGCCTGGGGGCGGGCAACCTCGTTTACCCACGCCGACACAACAACGGCCTCAAAGACATTCGACGCCGAGAGTAATATCGTAGGTACGACGGATGAAAACGGTCACTCTGCGACGTACGCCTATGACGCTGCTGGGCGGGAGACTTCGGCAACTAATGCACGCTCCGATTCTGAGAGTTACGGGTATGACAGTGCCAATCGACGGACCACAGTCACCGACGGAAAGAGCCATACGCGATCATTTACGTTCACCAATCGAGGTGAGGTTGCAACACTTACCCTTGCAGATGGTGACGAAGAGCAATGGGCCTATGACGGGAATGGCAACGTTACTGCGTATACCAATCCGCTAAGCCAAACGGTGGGCTACGTATTTGACAACGCCAATCGCCAAACGGCGGTCGATTATCCATCTGGAACAGACACGAGCCTAACGTACGACAATGCGAACCGTCCGACATCCATGGTGGATGCAACGGGAACGACAAGCTGGGGATATGACAACGCATCGCGGCTCACCAGCCTCTCGACCCCTCAAGGGAACATGACGTACACCTACGATAACGCTGGGAAACGAGCGACAATGGTGGAGGGGGTCGGAACAACGACGTACGGATATGATGCCGACTCACGGGTCTCAAGCATTCAGAATCCCTACTCCGAAACCACGAGCATATCGTACGATAACGCTGGTCGCTTAGCACAAAAGACATTTGCTTCAGGTCAGTACGACGTAATGGGATATGATTCGCGCAACCGAATCACTTCGCTCAGCCACAAGAACTCGTCTGGAACAGTGCTGAGCTCTGAAAGCTATGGCTACGACTACGCTTCGAACATGACGTCGAAGACCGTTGATTCACTGACTACGACATACACATTCGACGCTATCGATCAGTTGCTGACAGAAAGCAATTCTGGTTATTCTTCGACTTTCACCTATGACGCCAACAGAAATAGGGCAACCCAAGTTCTTAACGGAACAACCTATTCCTACAGCTACGACAACGGCGACAAATTGAGTTCTATCGCATCGGGCGGTTCGACAATCAAGAGCTACACATACGATGGCGCAGGTAGAACCCACACCGTTGTCACGAGTGCGGGTACGACCACCCTGGGCTATGACTACGAAGATCGAGTCACAGGAATCACCTATCCAAGTACGGCCACCAACTCATTTACCTACAACGGTCTCGACACTCGCGTTGGGAAAGTTGACTCGACGGGAACGAGTACCTATAAGCACGACGGCACGACTGCTGTAAGCCCAGTGCTAAGCGACGGATCTATTGCGTACACGCCAGGTATTTCTGAGCGCAAGAGTGGCGCAACCACGTATGACCTATCGAACTTCCTTGGTTCGTTCACCCGGCAGACTAATGCGTCTCAGACGACGACCTCAACGCGGATCATTGATGCGTTCGGAAATCTAGAGTCGAGTTCAGGCACACCACAAAGTCCGTTTGGCTTCGCTGGCAATCAAGGCTATCAAGAAGACGGTGACTCTGGTTTGAAGCTCCTCGGCCATCGCTACTACGACTCGGGCACGGGACGATTCCTCACTCGAGACCGTGCAATGGCTGGGAGCAACTGGTATACTTATTGCAATAACAATCCTTTGAAAGCGACGGATAGATCTGGACTTGAACCAGAACTCCTTGCCTGCGAAGCTGAACTTGCAGAAATGGCGGTTGACGATGGCATCATTACTGCCATTAATGGGACTGCAGGTGGACTGGGAGGTTCAGGCGGAGGTTTACAGGGTGTCCTGGCTTTCTATGCCCTCCTCGTTGGCATTCCAATCGCTGCGATTGTTGGTATCCTTGATGGTCCACCGGAGGATCCAGACCCTCAGCTTCCAGTCTACCGAGTAGGTGACCCGAAGGGCACTTGGTGGTCACCAGACAACCCCATGCAAGACCCGAATTACTATGAACATCATGGAATGAGGCATTCTGATAACAGCGGAACAGTTGTTACAGTGGGAACGGTCAGTCTTGGCGGCATATTCTCATCGTGGTTCCCAGGACCGGCGACCGACTATGACGGCAATTCGCTTGGAAACGGATACTCTCAAATCCAGATACCAAATCCTGGTGGAACTGTGAACAACCCGGTTTCATTCACTCCGCCACCGGGATTCTTCAAGTAACAGGCACACTATGTTTCACGTTGAAAGTAACTATGAAATACTGCGTGACGGTACAGGGGAGCGAATCCCCTGCCGTTTCGTACGCGCCGAGAAACTACACGGTGATGAACGAGAGTTTTTTCTCTTTGCGATGTCGCCGCCGTTAATAATGATCAAGGATGTTCGTGATGAATCGATGGTAGCGAGATCCTTGCTCATTGTCACACCGCACCCGATTTACTACCAATGGAAAGACCGACTCCCGAAAAACGACGTACCTGTTTGGCTTTTCGCTTATAAGGATGAACTCAACCAAACGAGTACTTACTCTGATCTTGAGCCAATAGGGTTGGCGAATGTTTACTGTCTCGTCGAAACGTCTGATTGATGTGTAAACATATCAAAAAGCCCTTTATCCAAAACAGTGGGACCAAGGGGCATGACAACTGGCCCGCATTTCGAGCGTGAAAAGCGCTTCGGGATCGGCAGTCCTCTAAAGTGGAGTCGAATGAGTTCTTCATCAAGAACCCGTGTTCTCGATCGGGAACGGCAGTTCTGATCTGGAAATCACCGTACGGATAGCGTCCAGCATTGCCCGCCAATCGGGATTGTTTGAGCCAGAGCCACCCGTTCCAATCTGTTGGGGCTGGTGGCTTTTGGGTTCGAACGTGAGGAATTGCTCAATCACCGGATGTGACCTGATTTCCAGGGATTCCAGAGTAAGAACATAGGCATGGCCGAGTTCCATGGCGACCTGCCGTTTCTCTTGAACGTTGCCGTTTGTGAACCGTGCGTAGGCATCCCTGCTAAAGGTGAGAGCTTTGAGCAGTGATCCCCGATCTCGCTCCACCTTGGAGGCAATCCGATATGCTTCATCCTGAAGCTTTCTGATTTCGGTCTCATAGAGCGCCTTGCGTTCCCGGAATTCATCGGGGGTGATTTCTCTGGCATGGCGCATCTCCCAAAGGGAGTCAAGCTTCATCGTGATGGTCCGGCGAGAAGATGCTTGCGCCGGAGTCATTTGATCGACAGTCGAGCGCTGATCGGTTTCGTCACGCTGTACTTCTGCGATGGCCCAATCGAGGAAGGCCGGATCAAGGCGAGCGTGTTCAATCTTGGCGAGAACCTGTTCTTCCAGGTCATCAGCGGCAATGCTCCGCTGCTTGCAGCCACGCCTTCCCGTGCAGTGATAGTAGGAGTAGGAGCGGGTGAGGCCGGTGGTTGGGTAGTGCTTGACGTGGGTTTCAGCGGTGATCTGGCAGCCACAGGTGCCGCACCGCATGAGGCCAGTGTAGGGAAATCGATGCTTCTGAGGCTGCGCTTTGAGCGGGCGCTTGAGCATCCGCTGAATCCTGGCAAACTCTTCTCGCGTCAGCATCGGTCGGTGCCTGCCATCCGTCCAGACCCCCTTGAACTCAAACTCCCCTTGGTAGAAGCGGTCGGTGAGGAAGCGGTACATGCTGGAGCGTGACATTGGCTTGGCACCACCGGACTTGGTGCGCGGTGTTCGATATCCACTGCGATTGAGTTCAGACCTGACTTCTTCGACGCTGTATCCTCCGGAGAGCATAAGTTCCAGGGCGGTACGAAGAAGTGGAAAGCTCACCGGATCAGGAACGACTTCCTTGGTGAAAGGATCGACTATGTAGCCCGCCTTCGGCTTAAAGGGATACCATCCCTTGTCTGCTTTCTCGGTCACACCGCGGGTAGCGTCACGCTTGAGATCTTTGACGTATTGCGTCGCCATGCTGGCTTCAACAGCCATCAAAAGCCCATGGTCCTCAGGGTGGTATTCACGCTCCGGCGTCTTGATGCACTGAATGACACCGGTCTCAAGCATGTGGGCTACTTCGCCGTATTCCTTGGAATTGCGGTAGAGGCGGTTGACGTGCCAGCAGAGAATAGCGTTGGCCTCCCCTGCCTGAATCCGATCGAGCATGTTCCGAAAAACGGGGCGGGTATCCGGTTTCATGGCGCTCCTTGACTCGGTGAACTCGAAAGCTATGGTCAGGTGGCTGGTGTCACGAACGGTTCTCAGGACGTTGAGCTGGTCGGGAATACTCTCGACCTGTTTGGACTCCCCTTGGCTGCTCTTGCGAGCGTAGAGGAAGAAGGTGAGGCTCATAGGTGAAGATGTAAAAGAGATGGAGATAGGAGGTGGCCGCGAGGTGTGCCTCTTCCGGCGTCAAGTCTAGCGAAAACCGCTGTTTGTACAAGGCTTTGAACTCGGCGATGGCTTTTGGCGTGGGATTTGGCAGTCTCATAGGGAGTTTTCTGACACGCGACGTGCGGAAGTGAAGCTTTGGGGGTTAGAAGTAAGGCGCACCCTGGAATCAATGCCTCAGGGTGCGTGAACCCAGCTTTGTTCACTTTCCGCGACCATGCAAATAAACGTACGCGTGAAGATCAAACGATCAACCGGATGATCTACAGATTCACAAACACCTAGTGCACGTATCGGAGGATCAGCGCGATGATTAGAAGCACCAAGGCAAGCCCGAGTTCAACGTATTGCCGCCACATTCGTTGCCGCTCTTCCCAGTCAATGCGCTTTGCGCACGGTGAGCAGACGACCCGAATGCCGTAGCTAATGTGGATCGCAGACAAGTTGGGATTGGGATAGCGGCGGTACATCTTCTCACCAGTCTTCACCTTGCGGCGGAGCTTAAATTCGGTGGAAGGAATGGGCCGACCACAGCGGTAGCAGGTTGCCATGAATCATGAATACATGTTAGGCAGAAAGTCAGCAAATATCGTAACGAGTGAAGGTCAGACGGACACTCATGTTCCAAGGTCAGGGGTCACTCGCTTGATAGCGCGAGTGTCAGTGATTTCCCCAACTGGTGTCCAGCCGGAACGGTTTGGTGAGGAACCAGCAGCAGAAAGACCATTTTTGACTCCCCTTTTGTTATGAGTTTCTTTTGTTATGCTTGCTTTTGTAGTCTCGACTTTTTCGATTCGACCTTCCCGATTCGATGTTGCAATGGCTTCCATGAGAACGGAGCCTAATGAGAAATAGAGCCTGCCGAATCGGCTTTTCCGCATCGCAGGAGACCGTAAAGCACGTCCATGTTCGTCGTGTACGTCAAGAAATCCCTGCCGGACAAGGGAGTCGATTGCAGAGGAAACGGCGTCACTCCCCCGACCGGTTTTGGCACGGAACTGTGAGTTGGTGATCCAATCCCGATCTTTGCGTGTACCGTCTTTCTTAGTCCAGCCACACGTCAAACGAATCACCACGCACAACACCCGCCATTCGCAGTCGCGAAGGCGGGGCAGGTAGGTATCAAGTACCTCATTGGGAAACGGCGTCGTTCCCCTCATTTCTCAAAGTTGGCGGGCTTTTCGTAGTTGTCTCGAATGGCCGCAACAATCAGCGATGCCTTTTTTCGGGCCTTCCGGGCCGGAAACCAGAGCAGCTGTTGCTCAACCATATCGAGGTCATGGGTGCTCAAGAGTTGGCCAACTTGCTGGCTACTCACCCCCAAGCGCTGTAGCGCAATTGCGAGGCGAATGAGTCGGTCACGGCGCGTCTCAACTTGGGTGGGAACGGGAATTTCGGCGGACTCACCGAGTGATGGGACATTCATTTCCCTCCTTTCTGGTTCGAGGCATATCGTTTGGCAAAGATTTCCAAGCGTTCAAATGCTTCCACATCGAGTTTGAGCTGCATTGGTCCCATCCCTAAGCTCCGCACGTCTTCAACGCCGAGCTTGAGGTCAATCAGCCAGGATGCTAACCGCTCGCCGTCAACCAAGAAAATGGGATGGGTGGGATGTTGTGCAGCAGCAAGATACGCCTTGGGCGCAAACGTAGACGTAGTGATGAGGATGCCTTGCGCAATGTTCTCCCGGATCATGGCACCGCGAAACGTATCAACCTGGGCACGGGAAATCGTTGTGGAGAGGTATCGCTTGACTTGAACCGCCACCTTTTGGCGTCCATAGTCAGTGCGAATCACCGACACCAAGTCAATGCCGCTGATCTTCCGACGTCCCTTGAGGTGGAGGCGGTCCAGGAGTTGCACGGATTCATGGCCGCTTTCATTCAAGAGACGCGCGATGAGCATGAGGAGAGCGAGGTAGGAAAGCCAGGTTAGGCGAAGGCGCATGATAGTAATGAGTTCGGGAGAAGTTGGTTCTTGGCGTGGCTGGATCGGACAGGCAATAGCGGTTGGAGACATAGATGGTTGTGATTAGGGTTAGGATTCAAGATCGAAGGGTGAGGCCGTGAACGTCCAGGTGCCGGATGCCATGTCTTTGTATGCTGGCTTGCGATCACCGTTTTCGTCATAGCCCCACGGCGGGATGCACCGGCAGCCGAACAAATCACAAGGATATTTCGTGGGATAGTCATGGCCATCGACCACGGCCAATTCCCGAAGATCAATGGGAAAACCGATCTCCCTGGACAACGCTTCCGCCACTTTGAAGAGAACCATGTAGCTTGGCTGCGGATCTCCACGAAGCAACCGGGAGATGGCTGACTTCGCTATGCCCGTATCTGCCGAAAGCCGAGAAAGCCCAAAGCAGCTATACCGGCTGGTATGGATCATAAGAGCGACAACACGGTTAGAAACCGCTGCCGGTCGCCGGCGGGGTGTGATGGTGGGTTTGTGGTTCATGACCGCAGTCTGCCTGCCAGTTGAGTGGCGGTCGAAAATCGCTACGAATGAAGAACAGTTACCTATTTGTCGTGCAATTTGAGCCTATCGACTTAAACCTTAAATGAAGATGAAATCGTGAACGCTGGAAATTTGGCTTCATATTTCGGCAGCTTGCAGAGGATGAATTCGAGGCAACAATCCGAACATGTACACCTTGACCATCGCGACCTTCCCTTTCACAAAGAAGAGCGGACCGGATGGCCCGCTCGGAAAGCATGGAGAAAAATTTCTCAATAATCAGAAGGGAGCAAAACGGTTGTGGAGGACCGATCAGCTTCCGTGATGATCCAAAACGCTGTTGAGTTTTGGTCGCGATAGACGGAGAGAATGCGGAGGCCGTGAGCAGGGCATAGTCATTCGCCGCCGCGTCTTCCGGGCAAACCTCCCCCCAATCACCACTGGCGTGGCGACCAAGCGAGGCTACGACGTCGAGCATGTTCAAGGTCTCGTTGGCAGTGGCGGTGATCACCGTCTTGCCGAGGTCAAATCGAGCGGATCGTTCTGAAAGTTTCACCCCTCAATCGAATCAAGAACGGAGTCAGCGAGCAATTTCCAATCCGAATGAAGAATTGAGCAAACGGAGTCCAGGATAGGTGACAAAAAAACAGCCTCTCGGGTGGAAAGGCTGAGGAATTTGGGTTCATGCAGGTTGCAGGAACGGCGTGAGGGTGTCATAGGGTGAACAGATTCCTGGCATTTCACCACGGGCTAATCGCATGATGAGGCGATCAACGGTTGCGTTGTGGCGAGCAAAAGTGGGGAGCTTGTTTGGAGCCCGCCGCGATACGGCAAGATCAACCCGTGAATCCCAGCGTTCCCGCCAGAGGGTAGCCGAGAGAAAGGGTTCCCGCAGAAGATCATCGCCAAGGTGGTATTTGAATCCACCAGACATGACGACAATGCGCGGCGATCCCCACCGCAGCGGCACGATAGCTGAACGCATATGGGCTACGTTGTGGAAACCACAGACGAGGACTCGGCTTTGCAGAACGTGCGTTTCTGCTTCCCGCTCAATATCATCGAGTACCGACGGACGGACATCGATTGCCCCTAACGCGTGCGGAATGTGGACAAGGGATGCATGCAGAAGCCGGATATTGCCGTAGAACCAGAGCCCAGATGGCTCATGGTATCCCGGCTCATCCTCATACCGAGCTGTTCGTCGAGGGATATCGGCAGTCCGAGATGACCGACCAGATCCTCCGCTTTTCCGCTTTCGCTGTGCCGGACGAACTCCGGCGAGAGAACAAGACATGTGCTGTACCTCCGAATGGAATTGGGAGGCCGGGGTACACCCAAGACTCCTCTATCTAGAGCTACAGGCGAGAAGCAGTATGGTCAAAAAAGTGGATGAGCGAAGAACGAAGAACCTTATCGCAGATTCACCCCACATTCACCATGTGCTAGGTTGAGGACATGCGGAATCGTTTGAAGGATTCCGAGGGGGTTTATAACGCACATGAAAATCATGCTCAGTCTCACGGTGGCCGCATTCGCCACTCTCACCATGGCACAGCGGGCCAACGTCAATACGGGTTGGAAGACGATTTCAGCCGCCAGCTTTGCCAAAGCCGCCAAGCACGCCCATGGGACAATCGTCTATGCCTACGACACTAAAGGCAAGATTCCCCCGGTGCAACTGTTCTTCGACAAAGCACCCAAGGGAAAGTCGTACTCCCTGGCGGTTAATCCTTGCAAGAATGCAATGCTCGCAGTTCAGATCGATGGCACGGCACTGTACGTCACCTACCCGCTCGCTGATCCGAAGACGCATGAGACGAATCTCGTGTATACGTTGCCGGTTAGCACGTTCAAAAAGCTCACCGTGACCGTGGTGAGTGGCGGCAAAGAGACCTTCCACTTCAAGGAAGGCGACGCCATCGAAAACGGCCCTCCGAAGACCGACCAATAGGGTCTTTTTTGAGGGGCTTCTCTTTGCGCTAAGGGCGAGTTGGGTTGTCCCCAGAGTGACTGAATTTCTTCTTGGGTGCGCGTGGTTCAAAGGGATGGCGGAGGGAATTCCACATCCCCTCATCGAACACGGGGCGATTCCAGTTGTATGGAAAGATATAGGCAAGGAAGTCATTAAAGGCTTCCTGATCACCCTTAAATCGAGGATCAACCATGATGCTAAGGGCCGTGAAGAGCTTGTTGGCAACTTCAATGTTGAATGCCTTCATTTCGGCATCGGAAAGTTTCCCAGCAGCATGGTAATCCTCGATTACAGTGTTGCGGACGCACCACTGGGTAAAGGCCAGAGCGACGTTTTGGAGGTTGGGATCTGGCGGCGGGAGTTCGTCGGACACATGGCAAGACTAGGGATAGCTAGTTCTTATATAACAGGAATGGCGATGAACGCCAAGTCGCAATGTCTACGCGCTACTTGATCGCATAGACATTGCCGTCATTTGATCCTATGTACACAGTGCCATCCGCGCCAATTGCCGGAGAAGATGAGACGAAACCGCCAGTCAGGAATGACCACTTCTGATTTCCCGTTGCACTGTCAAGAGCATAGAGACTCATGTCGTTTGAGCCGACGTAGAGCGTTCCATCTGGGCCGATGGCCGGAGAGGACATTACAAGTCCGACTCCGGCTGTAAAGGTCCATCGCAGTGCTCCAGTCGCGCCATCAAAAGCATGGACGTAACTTCGAGTTTCACTATCCATACCAACATAAACCGTGCCGTCAGCGCCTATTGCCGGTGATGAATACACTGGCCAAGTGGCGTAATACGACCACTTCGTGGCACCAGTCGCGCCATCTAAAGCATAAAAACTGTCAGCCAACCCAACGTACACTGTGCCATCAGCGCCTATTGCCGGTGAAGATCTGTCGCCGCCTAACCCAATGCTCCATTTCGTTTTGCCTGTACCTGGATCAAGAGCATAAAAACCATAGCGGGCAGTAATGTAGATCGTGCCGTCAGTGCCTATTGCCGGTGAGGAATCAATATAGCTGAGCGAAGTTGCCCATTTCTTGGTACCCGTAGCGCCATTTATCGCGTAAAAGAACCCATCTTCCGATCCAATGTAGATGGTTCCATCGGTCCCAATTGTCGGCGAGGAATACACGTTGCTGCCGGTCTTATACGACCATCGCTTCTGGCCGGTCGAACCATTGATCGCGTACACAACGCCGTCATTTGAACCAACATAGACGGTGCCATCAGCGCCAATTGCAGGCGACGAGTACACGATGTCACCCGTTGGATACGACCACTTCTTGACACCGGTTGTCCCATCGAGTGCGTACAGGTTGTGGTCAGCTGATCCAACATAAATAGTGCCATCCGCCCCGATGGCGGGACAGGAAATTATCACGTCTCCCGTCTGAAACGACCATTTCTTGATGCCGATAGCACCGCTTCCGATTCCAATACCAGTGTTCTTCGCATTGCCATGAAACTTTGGCCATGCTGTGTTTGCCAAACCTGTTGCGTTGGAGACAGATACTGGCAGTGAGGCAGAAATAGTCTGGTTCAAACCTGTAAGCACATATGAGGCAGTTACTGTAGTGTTGCCGACTGTTTCTGCGGTAATTGTTGCCGAGGTAGCGCTACCTGTAACGGATGCTACCGATGAGTTAGCTGAAACCCAAGTGACTTGATCCTGGCCCGCCGCTGACGATAGCAACACGATTCGACCTTGTGAATCAAGAGCAGATAGTGAAACGGTAGTGATGCTCTTTGGAATCACCTGGAGCGGTGACGGGTTGAGGTTGAGCGTCGCAACGGTCGAATCAAGACTCACTGCTGCGGATGTACGGACACCCGGAGATATTTGTAGAGACGCTTGGCCTGTTGCCTGAGCAACACCGGTACCAGTAGTGGTTGGATAGGCCGAGACAGTCACGATTAGCGAGCCGACAGGCAGTTGATAAAATGGCGTAGTAGTCTGCAGTTGTCCGCCATTCGGGCGGACAACTATCTGTTGTGCCACCTGCTTTGATCCAGCGAGGATCGCAATCACGATGCTTTGGGAGGAATTGGGGATTGACGGCCTTGGTTTTGGCCAGTTGATCACCATGACGAAGCTTCCGCCTTCCGCGACCGTTGGATTCGATTGGCCAGATCCGCCACAACCTGTGAGGATTAGGACAATACAGAAAACGAGGAAGACATGTTTAATCATGGACCAATGACCACCACACCCGTGCCCGTTGAAGTGATAGGAATAAACTCAAGTCGGGTGTAGCCATACCAAAGATATGCAATCAACCCTACGTTAAATGCTGTCCACCCCAGATCAATCACGAGCAAAAACTCTGTGAATGCCTTCATTGCAGCTTCCTTGATGCCGAACTCAGACGCGAGCCATTTCAGGAATTGTTCGTTCGTTAGCATATCAATGAATAAGTTCAACATCGCGGCCGCAGCAGCTTTTGCATCTTCAGCTTGAGTTAAGTTTTTGAAATCGAATGCTGTGCTAAATAGCTGCCAAACATCTGCCGCCTCTTTCGCTAGCTTCGTTGGGTCTTCTGGAAGGTTCAATACATCGAGCACTGATGAGACTGCAGGAAGCAGGAGGTATTCCACGATGCTGCTGCCTAATGCATCAATACTATCGGCAGGAAACTGTGATGGCGGTGGGATCGAAGCCGTCTTGCCGGGGCCGCGAATCCAATACTCACTCCTAGCAATATTCGTGAAGTCAGATTTGTTGGGGTCGAGTTGAATGTATGGGGTGCCTATCAAGCCTTCCCTTAAATCACCGTAGGAGACGCCCGTTGCTCCGCCGATCAGGAATGAAGACGAATTCAATAGCGTTCCAGATGCGTCAAAGTCGAGTCGATTAACTTCCAGTTTTCGCCACGCGGCATTCTTCACCGTAACATGTGATGAGGACGGATTCGATTGCTCAATGCTGAGGCTGAAATAATCTACTCCTTGTCCCTGAAAGATGCCTTGGGATTTAGATCCAGGCGCAGCGAGATCTTCAATGCAGGATAAACCCAGGGAGACATACTCATCGTCCTTTGCAAGTAATTGGAAGCTCATGCTTTGCAGCTGCGTGGTCGCATACTGGACTAGGGCCGCGTAACTCTGACGAGTTCGAATAAACTGCAAGCGACTCTGTGCTGTTACTGGATCGGCAATACCTACACCTACGGTCAGAAACAAGGAAGCTTCTACGCAAGCTTTCGGATCTACCGTGATTTTCTGGCCAGGGATTGAAAGCAGGAGTGCCTTTACTGTCCCCGCCGAATCGGAAAGTACTAGATGGTGTACCTGTGCGGGTGAAACTTTGACACTTGTTGTTGTACCAGGCATTGCAGTTGAGGTGCCGTAGATTGTGGTCAACGTCACCATTCCCGACCCAAATCCGTTTTTAGGGATCGTAACCTTTACGTTGATTGGTGCCGAAGGTTGACCCGCCGAGCCTCCGCCACCACCACAACCCTGGATACATGTGCCCAATCCAGCTAACGCAGCCAAGACAAGGAAATGTCTGCGAGACACTCCCTCAGATTCGGCAATTTGTCTAGGTGTAGGGCGATCTAAGTCCAATATTGTAAGACTATCAGATCTGGAAACCTGGAAGCACTGCTAAGCCCAAAAAATTGGCACGGAGCGGCAAGAGAATTCTGTATGGGTGAATTGTCCTAGCCTGAATCTGCTGCAGTGCTACTGATTCTGTTTTGATTGCCGGTAGATATACCAAGCGCCAATAGCGAGAACAAGAACTGCTGTCAGGCTCCGATCAGTCCAGTTAGGATTCTGATTCTGGTTGGAACGGCTCATTCCGAAAAAGAAAGCGGTGGCGCAGAACAACACGAATACTGACAATAGAGCCGTATCCCTTTTGATTATCCCGAGACGGTGCCATTTCCAGTTTTTGGCGAACGTAACTGGACTTCTAGATCTGATGTTACGCATATCCATAACTACATATTCATTGATCAAATGATAACATAGCATCGAGGAGTCGACAAGCTCGACCCGAATCGAAAGTCTCGATAGAAGGATGATCTTGCTGGCAATTCTCCTAACTTAACCGCTCTCATCAACTGCTAGACCATGACAGAATGAATCGCAGGATCCTGATTCACAAAGCGGTTACTTCTTCCCGTTTACTATCCACTGCCCGGTTGTTGTGTTGATTGCATTACCACCAGCAATGTTGCTTCCAACGAAGACCACAGGGCCTTGGGCGATTCCAATACACATTCGTGTCAAGCTTCCACCGAATCCTCTAAGCAGATAGCCAATGTCGATGCCAACATGGGTGACAATAAAGTCGCCTTTGAACCGACCAAAGGTGCTGTCGTCGTTCCGATCAAAGAACCCGATGGGGCACCAGCCACGGTGTTCAGCCCAGAACTGTGCCATGACGTGCATCTGATCGTAGGGTTTGTTTGGATCACCACTTGAGGCCAATCGTCCGCAAAGGATCGTTGCCGGTATTCGATTCGCCCGCATGATCGCAACGAAGAGGGTTGCGTAGCCGCCGCAATCTCTGACCACGCCAGGGTTCAAGAGATTGGTCACCGTATTAGTGCCGCCACCCTGTCCGTAGTTGATGTGGTTCGCTACGAATCCATAGACGCGATAGCCGAATTCAACGGGATCTTCCTTTTCACGAATGACGAGTTGGTTCTGCTGGAGCCAATTATGAAAGCGCGGATCGCCAAAGGTAAGTTCCCGGTCTTGGGAGAGATACGCATCCCTGACGTCGTCACTTAAGTTGACATCCGCATAGGGGCAATTCCCTTTCTTGAAGTGATAGGGATAAAGCGTTCCTTGATAGCCGATATCGAGCTTCAATTGACGAATCGGCGGGTTCGGGAATAGGCGCACATAGAGCATTGACCGCTTGAGGGGCCCCGGCTCAACCTGTTCATATTGCACCGGACCGTATCCGTCGAGGTTCAGGGTCGTGGTGAGCTTTTGCCGGTATGGCATCGACGGCGCTTTCGCTAAGAAAAGTTGAAAATCACTGATGTCATAGTTCGGATAGTCAAACGTGTAGGTTTCTTTGGCGGTGATCTGCTTGGGTGAATCGTAAACGATGTAGTACGCGGATGGTCTGGGATTCGCCGTTGTCACGAACGGGCTATCGGTCGGTTGCTGGAGTTTGAACCCGACAACCAGGAAAGACAGCAGGCTGACACAAACGTTCACAAAGACATCTCCATACGCAGTATAGTCTCACTTAGGCATGGCGAACGTCGAGACGTTTATGGAATTATCTGAGAGTCACCGCACGACGATTACCTTTCGACCGGGCATCCCAAACAGCATACTTTGGAGTGTTTCCTATGAGTAGCGTTCGCAGCGTCTTCATGCTCGTCGCGTTGATGGTGCTTGTGGAAATCGCCGGGGCGCATGGTTCTATGGGTTTGAGGCTTTGCCAGACTTCCGGAAGCCAAGCTAGTTCTCTCCAAGGCAGCCAAATCACCTACAAGACGTTTGAAGGCGACATCCTTTCCCTCAAAGTATGGAAGGGTAACCATGTGGCGGTGCTGACCAGACGACAAGACGTCCGATCAGCGGTGATGCGCAAAATTGTCGCAGCCTTCGACCGGGCCTATGAATACTACGCGAACGCAACGGGGCGGACACCACGTGGAGGCGCACAACTCGATGGTTTGACCACGATTGCTGAAGTCGAGAACGTACACGGCAACAACTGGTTTGGGCACGGGTACGTCGGGTCAAACGGGATAGAACTCGTACCTGCCGGTTTTGATGCTCTGTACGACGGTGTTGATGGCCGGAACGAATACGACCAGTTGGTGTTCTACGAATTTGGCCGAAACTTCCTGTTCTATGGCAAGAAGATCGCCTACAAGGGTAGCGAAGACACTCCTGCGGTAACGGCGGGATTTGCCGTGCTCATGCGATTCCTCTCTATGCATGCCGCAAAGGTTGCTGGGGCACCATTCCATGGTCAACCCTTTGACGAGTTCAAGGCAACGGTCGAATCGCTCATTGATACCTATGAAGCGTCACCGGAACTATCTTGGGAGAATACGTTTCGGATCAATAAGGCTCCTCAGAATTCGATGGATCTTTCCGGCACTGATCTCTTTGCGTCGATGTGTTTGCACCTCGCCCGGAAATACGGCGGGGACCAATTTATCGCGAAGCTTTGGCGTGCGGTGGATCAACAACCGGACGCCAAAACCACGCACGATGCGCTTGTGAACTTTGTTCGTGCGGCAAGCACCGCATCCGGAAAAGACCTGACGCTTCTCTTTCGGAATCGATGGAAATGGCCAATCTGACTGGCAACTGACACCTTTTATGATGCCCTCGGCGCTATGCCAGCCTCGTTGATCTTCCGATGATAGTAGCGCTCCCACTTCTTACCCCCTCGCAGAATGGGAAGCTGCTTCAAGCGAGTTTTGAATCTCCACTCTTTGGCATGGGCATTCTCAGGATTAAATTCGGCGAGAAGCAGCAGCGCCCGAAAGCTACCGTGCTCTAAAAACCTTGGGCAGCCAACCGAACCTTCAACGAGGCTCCAGATGTCTCGTTCCCCCACCGAGACATTTGAGTCCGGCTCTAGGTAAAGCTCGATCCAGTTTGCAACCACGCCAAGGTTTTGTTTGCCTTTCTTGGTCCACGTCTCATCAACCTCAAGCTCAAGGATGAGTGGATCTTCGAACGTCGGTATTTCATACCTACCAGGGATACTCGGGACGAGCGGCGGATTCGACATCTGCACCTTGACGCGGTCCGGCGGCACGGTAAGGCCAAGTGATCTCAGAAGAGGACGAAGTCGCTGAACGTCGGTGAGCACGTCTCGCGGCACCGATACCGCTTCTCGCAAGGGTTGAATGACGGCGATCTCTCGCTTTGCAACAGCCTGCGATGGAAGGCCATCCCTATCCAGCGGATGCCGCACAAACTTGAAGGCAAATGTCCAGTTTTTGACGTTGAAGTCAGCAGGCAGGTACCCGCTGAGGAGCATCGCCCCTTTCAACTCACCGTTTGAAACATACTGGTTGAGTTCGGCTTCGGCAATGTGTTTGAGCCCGTAACTTGTGTGTCTGTCATTCTCTGTTTTTCGTGGAGTTAGGGTGTCATGAATCCACTGCGTGAGCCGCGGCTGCAAATCACGGTCAATTGCGGCAAACGCAAGCGGATGATCAAACTTCCACCCCAAGCGTTCTGCGTTGGGTTCTTCTTTGCTCGGAACACGTCCGACATGCTGGATCAAGAGTTCCTTGATCGTCTCTTCAGGTTCTTTACTCATTGCCGTTCAAATTCTTACCGATAGACTGTTCGAACACTGCTATTTTTTTGGGACAACCATTCGAGAATCATCGTGCAAGGAGATTTCCTACCACGCGCAGTCACGCGATTCAGGAGCATGGCGCTCAAAAACTTGGAAGCTTAGGTGGCAGCAGATTCTCCACCAGTCCGTTCGTGAATACAGAGACGAAGCTAGGGGCTACAATGGCGCTCATATCGTTTTGCATCGGTTGGCTGTATCAGTCCTGCCGGTCATAATTATTGCCTGCCAATGCCTGCAACCTCGATCATTTGGGGGGCTAACGTTAATCGACTTTGGATGTCATTTTCAGGTTCAAATGGTCCCTTCACCAAACCTGATATTTACTCGTCATTCTCCTATCTGCCTACGCCTTATCCCTATTCACCAGGGATGAATGAGCGGTAAAAGGATCAGCTATGGTGTGAAGTCTTTGGGATGTCGTTTGGCGATGATCTGGGAACGTAAGAACTCAAATTGTCGCCGTTTCGTTGCCATGTCTGTTGCACGGAACCGTTCAATCCAGGCGTCAATCTCTCCAAGAGATTGTTCGACATCTTCTGACCGGTACAAGGCAACGACGCGGGAATGTGCGGTCAGCGACTGAGCGGTGAATTCCAGATCGCGACGATTGATTTGCTCGACCCCTTCGAGTGCGTGATCGGGAGACCCAATCGCGGCAGTCATCCGGCTAATGATGAGGTCATTCGCTAGCCTGTATTCAGGATCGTCTTCTACCTCACCAACCGATTGCAGATATCGCTCCCGCAAGGTGTGCAGGTATTCGACTTCATCGTCGCCCATCACGGTTGTGAGGGCAACAATCATACTGCGATAGGTGTGGTTCCACACTCGCTTCCATGTCGGTTCGCGAAAAGGGTCCTCTTGACCAGACATGGCCCGAATGAAGTCAAAGGTCTCTTCGTACGCCCGTGCTGACGCTAGGCCGCTCCGTGCCTGCATCCTGTTTGTGTGCTGAATCGCCAGCATGAGGTGCTGAGCCTGAAGGACAGGACTGCCGATTTTTTGCGTCCGATCTTTGACCGCCGCTAATATCCGACTGGCGGATTCATGAGCGCCACGTTGTGAGGCAATCCGCGAAAAGATCATGGCAAATCCCACTGAGGAGAGAGATGTCACGCCATAGCGAGCAATATGGGGCCAGGCGCTTTCGGCAATACGAATCGAACCCTTCACATCGCCGCCGTTGTAGACGGCTTCCATATGGAGCTTTGTAGCTTCGATTGATTCGTCGGTACGGTTGGGACTCCGCTCGTCCACTAGGAAATCAAATGGGACTACCGCTTCTTGCTTTCCATAGGCGAGGTCGTAGGATGCCTTGAGGTCACCGACAATTTCGGCATGAAGGGCAAAGAAAATACAGAGAGAACCTAACACTTCACGACTAACGCGTACCCGTCCATTCTCGTAGGTGGTGTATTCATCCTCGGAGACACCGAGGGCGTTTGCGATCAGGCGGACTGGGATGAGCTGCCCGACCCGAGCAGTAAGTGCTCTGCGGGCATACCAGAGGGCAGCCGCAAACCCTGTGTTTCGAGGGTCCTTTGATCCCTTCCAAAACAGGATCTCCCCTTCCTTGTCTGCTTGATATTCGCCTCCAAAAGCCATAAGCCGTGCTCTGCCGTGCGATGAGTCCCATCACGGGTGATGGCAACCAGGTCGGTGGACGTCGAGGCCACGCGATTCACTTGGCGGCGATCAGCGTTTTTCCGACATTTGTCAACTTCGTTCTATGCCCGGTTGGGCGCTCCACAGAATCCTCCATGGAGATCGATTGAGTGTATGGCTTGTAGTCTACTCCTGATCAAGCTCCACGTTTTTGCATCGTGGCATTGGCCTTCGCGTGCATCTCTTCGTGAATCGAGGAAGGAGATGGGATAGGTTTTTGCCCCCGGTTTCAAGTGGAGGATTTGTAGCTCTCGATTCACGTCTACGTTCGTCAGCATCGGTTAAAAAGGAAAAGGGGCTTCGCGACTGACATCGCTAACCCCAGGTTGAACCGGTGCCTCGCTGTTACGAGCAGCTCGACGACCATTGGTTCGTGCCCCACAGTCTCACACTTCTTCCTTTTTGTCAAGAAGTTGCGATACCGTATCGGCACTGCATATGGCTCGGCGGGCGCTTTCTTAAGGAGCGCCATGAAACGGTCACCTATCAGATTCGTCATTCGCAGCGCAAAGCTGCCTCGATCATTTCGACTCACAGCTACCCGCGTCGCCTTAGCGTGTTGTACTTCATTGCTCGCTGCAACAGTCAGCATGACTGGGTGCGCGAAGCTTGCCCGAGCAACCCCGGACCCTAAAGTCGTCACCGCAGAGAACTCGCCGTCTGTCCTGATTTCTATCAGTGATTCATCCAAGAGCAATCGTAACAATCTGCCGCTTGAGATCCAAGCGGAGGCGGAAGTGTTGCCGCGTTTGCCGCACGACTGTTTTCAGCTGGACTATCGCGTCGATAGCTCCCTTGAGCGTCTCAGGGAGGGTCCAGTCCCTGCGAGCGATGAAGCGTATCTCTCAGAGGTGTTGCCCTTGCTCGAACCGTTCTCGACTAGGGATAACACGTACCTCCAGTTAGCCTTCACCTGGGCGGCCAAGCAAGCTGAAACCTGTACCGGTCGAGTTGCCCTGCTCATCCAAACCGATTGGTTTGAAGAAGGCATGGATGCCCGAGCACACCAGGAATTGAAGGAAGCCTGCATCGCTCTTGCCAACAACCCCCATGTCGCCATCGTTGTGGTGGTTGGGGTCAATCCCGCCAATAGCGCCTGCATGACCGAAGAGCTTGGCCCCTTGAATAGCAAGGTGCGACCGTTCAACGCGAACAGTGTTGACCTTGACGTTATCAAGGAGGCGCTTGCCCAATGAACGCGCCACTCCAAACAACCAGAGCAAGTCAGAACGGCCATTGCTCGACCAATGGCGTCAGCAGGGACCAAAAGGACAAAGAGGCACCGTACAAGCCGCCCGAGAATCGGACAGTTCTTGGTGATCTAAAGCCGCCCGAACAAAAGGATCGGAAATACCATGTGGCGCTCGCGTCGAACGACTCCCCCGAGACGAAGCATTTCGTCCAGTTGGTGAAGGCGTCAACGTTTCTACCGCACCATTCCGCCTACCTCGTTGACCTCTTCGGCAGGTGCCTTGAAACGAAAGATCAATGGGTGACCCTGTTCGCCCGCTTTCTTCTGCAACAGGAAACGGTAGCTAGGCAAAATCATGACTACAACGAAACCCATGTTGATCCAAAGCTGGTGGCGCTTGGCGAAGACTTTGAATCAGAGCGACTGCGGGTCGAACAGCTCATCGAGGATGCATCGGCTGGGTACATCGAGGCACAGCAGATCGCCGGATTTTCACTCGGGAACGAACTCTTGGCGTACGATGCGAATAACCCGATAGCAACGCTCGATCACGTACTGAAGCCACTTTCGAAGGAATCGTACGCGGCACGACTCAAGATGCGCTACAGCGCCGACGAGCTTGTCAAACCGAAGCGGCTTTGGGTGTCAATGGTCGCCAAGGCCGTTGTTGGCATCTTCACTGGCATGGCCGCCCTTAGCCTTGCTGGGTTTGTCCACATCGCGAGCATTGAGCGTGATCCACCCTTAAGGTTGTTCTTTGCGTGTGCCCTGGGCTTTGCCGTTGTGTACTTGGGCTCAGATGGATTGAAGGCAGCGTTTCGTAATGCCGCTGATTCCATTCACCGTGGTGAAGACCGTTCGTCACGCATCATGAAGCTTGCCATAGCGTGGACGGTTGGGTTGGTAATCGTTGGCTTGGATGGGTTCATCGAGGCCAAAGGGCTTTTGGTTCGGGAGGAAATGCGCCATGCGGTGCAGTCAGTCAGCGGCTACAGCCATGCGGCGTCTACAAGTACCGGCCCGTGGATGCTTTGTTTGGGAACGTTTGTGTCCGTTGCCTATGCCGTTTGGGCGGGCTTTTCTGGCTGGAATGAACCCACGACCGCCGTTCTGAACCGCCTCATCGATGCCCAAGAAGCCGAAGTGCTTGCTTTGAGGAAAGACAAGCGGTCGAATATCGAAACTCAGGATGCGTTCGGTGCGGTGAACGCCGTTGCAGGGTTTTCATGGCAGCTTGACCACTTGAAGGCGGAACTGCTGCGTCTCCAGGAGGCATACCATGCGGAAGCTACTCGCGTTGAGGCACTGCGCAAGGACGAGGTTGTTGACCTCACCGCTGAGCAAAAGGCAATCCTAGCGCAACTCCTCGTTGAAGCAAGAGGTGCGACATCGGAATACGACCGGTACGCACAACTATTTGCGAACCGTGTCGATGGTCCTCTCATGCTGCGCTTCAGTTGGCGATGGTGGCGGAATTGGTCTTGGTTCAATCGGAAAGGAGCGTAGCCACCATGGAGAGCTTCATTGCATGGATTGAGTCCTTCGTTCTTCAGTGTGTTTGGTTATTCGGGTGGCGGCAACGTACACCCAAGCTCACAGCGAGAGCGGAGGGCTTCGTCATCGGCGAAGCCCTCACCAAAGGCGGACAAGGGTTTGGGCCGGTATTGATCTCCGATGCTGAACGTGCCCGTCATGTTTATATTATCGGTGCCACCGGAACGGGCAAAACCACCCTCTTGCTGAGGCTCTTTGAAGAGGACGTGCGGCTGTGTCGATAGTATCTCTTGATCGCGTAGGCGATCTCAACGAGCGCTTGGCGCTTCGCTTATTTGCCTCTGGATTTGATCCCAAGAATCTCTACCTGCTTGATCCAACCCGTGACGACTATGTCCTTCCCTGGAATTGTTTCCAGGGACAAGGCGAAATCGCGACACGGGTTGGGCCATTCCAAGGCGCAGTGAAGCGGCGGGCGGATTCTTGGGGCGTACAAATTGACGAGACGTTCAATGCCGCCGGTACGGTAGCCGTTGAAGCGGGACTCAGTCCCCTTGAAATGGAGCCGCTCCTTACGAACGCAGCATTCAGGGCACACGTGCTTGCCAAGGTCGAGGACAGCTACGCCTTGTCATTCTTCAAGCGCTTTGAAGCGCTTTCCAAAGAACATCAACAGACGTGGGCACTGGCGATCCTCAACAAGCTCTCCCCCTATCTCAGCAACAAGCGCTTACGAAGGGTACTTTCCGGGAACAGTTCATTTGACCTGAAACGGGTCATCGACACTCCCGGAGCGGTGCTCTTGGTGACCCTTGGGGCCGACAAACTGCAAGGGAGCGCCGACGTCTTAGGAGAACTGCTTATTTCCGGGATTTGGAATGCGGCAGTTGCGCGGGCAGATCTTCCGGAAGACAAACGGCCATACACGCGGCTCTTTGTTGATGAATTCCAGAACTTCGGACAAAGCATCTTTGAAGCCATCATCGCTGAGGGTAGGCGGTTTCGCGTTAATTTAACGTTATGCCATCAAAGCCAAAGCCAGCTCACTCCGAGCCTTCGCCACATCATTCGGAATAACGCAGCGGTTCGGGTGTTGTTTGCTCCTGGCCCGGTTGACGCCGGAGAATTGGCGAGCGAACTGTCCCCGCTTCCCAAGAAGGAAGCCTACGCCGAGTTGATGGAACTGAGGACCGGCGAGTGCTTTGTCGTTCGGCGTGGGCATGGCGCGGTTCGCACGCGTACTCCCAATCCCCCAGATCCGAAGGTATCCCAAGAAGGATTTGCCGCGTTTCTTGCGGCATCAAATCACGCCAATGCCCGACTTGTTTCCGAGGTTGATGCGGAACTAGCTACTCGGGTTGCTGAGATTGAAGCGATGGCAGAGGGCCGTGGCAACGCCACAGCCATCCAGCATGGACGGCGGCCGATCATCCGGAGGTCAGCCGATGCGTAGCCGTACAGTTCCCAAGCCTCTGGGCAGACTCCGACTCACTGAGCGGGACGTTGCATTGCTCCGCCTTACCTTTGAGCATCGCACCCTAACCCGTGATCACTTCCTGGCACTCAAAGTATTTGGATCAATTGCGCGGGCAACGAACCGGCTGAGAGCCTTATTTGATCACCGCTACCTTAGGCGTGCCTTTATTTCAGCTGGGGCCTGTTCAACAGCCAGTGTCTATATGATCGGACCAGCTTCGATTGATGTGCTGAGCATTGAGCTTGGCGTTGATCGTGATGAGGTTGCTCGGATAGCACGGATAGAGGTTGGTCGGATGTTTCTTGAGCACAGTCTCCTGGCCGTTGAGGTGCGGCTTTTCATGGAGGCGAGCGCGACCGTTAGTCTGTATCTAGCCGAACCGTATTGCCGACACGAATACACCATGAGTATCGGTGGAGTGGTGCAACGGCGTGTTCTGAAGCCCGACGGCTACCTTGAAATTGAATTCGGCAGTAACACTAGCTCTCTCTTCGTTGAAGTCGACCGTGGGCACGTCAGCGCCAAACAAATGGCATGTTCATTCGCCCACTACGCGTCGTACCTACGCGATGGCTTATTTGCCGACGTCTACCAACGTGCCACGTTTTCCGTCCTTGTGGTGACAACCGCCGGGAGTCGGCGCATTGCCAATCTCAAGCGAGTTGCCGAAGCATCGAGCACTGTTCGGGTTTGTTTCACGACCATCGAGCGCCTTCGGGAATACGGTGCTCTTGCTTCGATTTGGGAAGTCCCAGGGCATTCCGGCATGGTTGCGCTTGTTGAGCCAGAGGCTACGCGATGAAGCTTTGCCTTCGGTGCTTTCGCTTGAATGAGAAAAGTGCCGAGTTTTGCGCCGGTGGGTGCGGTTCGCTCATGGGTGGTGCTCGCTGTCCCAAGGGACATGTCTCACCCGGCAACCGGGTGATTTGTTGCAGCCACTGCGGGACCGAGGAGGTTGTCCAGGCCGTTCCCTACCTCAATCTCTCGTTTGGGCCACGGCTTATGGCGTGGGCCGTGGCGATCATGGGCATTCGTTGGGGCTTCGCTCATCCTAGGGTTGTCTGGCAATGGGGCATGACCGTGGTCTCATTTATGGTTGGGGAACGGCATGTTGCCTTGGTCTCTTCACTCTTCACGCTCCTCGTTTTTCTATGGGTGCTTCAACTGCTTTTTGGCCGAAAAGTGGCAGAACTCGTGCCAAGTCCCCGGCACGTGTTCATAGTGATACGCGCTATTTTGCGCTTCACCGGCAAGGCCTGCGTTCTCATCTATCACTGCATCGAAGGGCGGAAGAAATGAAACGACCCGGCTCTCCTACGGTTCCAGAAGAATTGGAATCGTTAGGGGACCGAAGTGCTTGGCGGAGGTTGTATAGTAACTATTCCGACGCTGAGCTTTACGAGGCCAAGACCCGTGTGTTTGGGTTCTTTTCCGCCCTCCTTAAAGCGAAGCAAGAAGCAACCGATGGCACGTCCAAAGAAGCAGATTCAAGCACCGACTAAGACAACCTGCGTGGTGTACGCCAGGGTGTCTACGAAAGAGCAGTCCGATGAGGGCTACTCGATTGATGCCCAACTTGCCTTGCTTCGCTCATATGCGCTGAGACACGACTTTTCGGTTGCCGGTGAGTTTGTTGAGTCGGAAACCGCCAAAGTATCCGGACGACATGCCTTTTCCGCTATGCTCACCCAGGTCAAGAACGACGGGATCACCGCCATTCTGGTTGAAAAAACCGACCGCCTCTATCGCAACCTCAAAGACTACGTGCGGGTCGATGAGCTTGACATTGAAGTGCATCTCGTCAAGGAAGGCGAGGTCATTAGCCGCAATAGTTCCTCGCACGGGAAGTTCATCCACGGCATCAAGCTTTTGATGGCGAAAAACTACTCCGACAACCTTTCAGAGGAAGCACGAAAGGGCATGCTCGAAAAAGCCCGACAAGGCATTTGGCCGACCAAGGCTCCCCTTGGATATCTAAACGTGGCGGTGGGTTCCCGCCGGGTTATCGCCATCGACCCGGAACGTGCGGAAACGGTATCACGCTTGTTTGGCATCTATGCCGACGGTGAAACCTCGCTCCAAGAACTCGCCCGTACAGCCTTTGGCATGGGACTCCGTTCACGCATGGGACGAAAGGTTGCGCGGAGTGAACTACACAAGATTCTTCAGAACTCCGTCTATTGCGGAGTGATAAAATGGGGTGGTGAGACCCATCAGGGCATTCATGAACCCCTGATTGACCAAGCAACGTTTGAGAAGGCACAAGCGGTGATGAGCGGAAGAAACATAACCCAAGCCAAGCCAAGTTCCGCCCTTGAGTTCGTCTACAAGGGGCTCTTCACCTGTGCCCGGTGTGGGTGTGCCATATCAGCCCAGCGGACGAAGGGACACGCCTACTACGCTTGTACGGGTGCTAGGGGCTGTACGCGGCAAACGGTGCGAGAAGAGGTTATCACCAATGCGATAGCCGAAAAACTCGAAGGGATCACCGTGAAGCCGGAGGTATTGAGCCTGCTTCGCCAAGCCCTCGTAGAAAGCCTCAACGAGGAAAAGGCCCTACGGGCTGACGAGCTACCAGCATTGGAAGCCGAACGGGCAGACCTGAGACACAAGCTAGAGCGCCTCTACCTCGACAAGGGAGCTGTAAAAGAATGGTTTCTTAACGCATGGAATTTGCGTTTTCTTCCTGTTCTGGTCGCTTCTTGCGGCCTGTGTAATTCGTCTTCTCCTTGTGACAGGCTACAAGGATCATCCTCCACTAGCTCCGCTTCTCATTGG
>CAILEM010000091.1 GCA_903833215.1 uncultured Armatimonadota bacterium | reverse complement strand
CGTCGTGACGCAGTCGCGACACCATATTTCCGGGAGGGACGAGCGTTTCCAGAGATGAGGAGTCCCGGCTCCGCCGAGACGCGTGGATGGCATAATCCCCACCCGACCCTCCCCTTTTTGAAAAAGGAGAGGGCATCAGCGGCATTCGGCTCCTGTGAAACCGACTGGCTAAGTTGACAGCGAAGGTGCAGGATCGAACCGTCAAAGCCTGGTAACTCTCGATTCTACGGGAGCAGCGAGGCATTGATGCCCTCTACCGCGTCCAAGCGGGCGGAGGGTCGGGTGGGGGTGATCCGGTTATTAAATTGCGTCGTGACGCAGTCGCGACACCATATTTCCGGGAGGGACGAGCGTTTCCAGAGATGAGGAGTCCCGGCTCCGCCGAGACGCGTGGATGGCATAATCCCCACCCGACCCTCCCTTTTTTGAAAAAAGGAGAGGGCATCAATGACATCCGACTGCTGTGGTGGTGAAGGGCCGCCCTGCCGATCGTCGCTGAAGGGCGCATTTCGCGGGCTCTTGTGCGATCGGAATTCAGGTTTTCCCGGCTTTTCCCAACGCACTCGTCCTGCTGAACTGCAGGATCGAGAACCCGTGGGGCTTGAGGAAGTGCTTCTCCGGGCGGACTCGCTTGCCTGTCAGCAGGTCGGTCAGGCCAACTAAATCCAAGGGAAGCGGCATCGGCTGGGCGCGGTTCGACAGATTTAGCAGCACCAGAACCTGTTGGCGCCCCTCGGCCCGGACGTAGCCGACGACATCCGGATTAAGAGTCGGGAAGGGGAATTGGGTGCCTTGGCGCAACGCTGGCGTCATTCGTCGCAGGCGGATGAGGCGCTTGTATAGGTAGAAGAGAGAATTCGGGTCCTGGGCTTCCTCTTCGAGCGAAACCCCGTCGTTGTCCCGAGTGAATTCTTTGCTGTCCCATGGACCCGAGTTCCGATAGAAATCAGCCGACTCTTTTCCTCCGACTTTCCGTGTCCACCGGAAGGCAAGGCGAACAGGAATATCGTTGGCGTCGCTCTTCCAACTTCCTTGGATGCCAGCCATTCCCAACTCTTGGCCGTAATAGATCATCGGCGTGCCCTTGGCGGTAAATTCCATCGCAGCGCCAAGGCGTAGGAGCGCGGGGTCTCGATGGACCAGACTGGCATACCGCTTCACATCGTGGTTCTCGATGAACAGGAATTGCGTTTTGCCGCCCGGCGTCGACTTGCTCAGGTTGTTCAGAGCCTTCTCGATTTTCGCAGCATCGAGGGTACTCCAGGCATACCAAAGCGACATGGCGTACACCGAGTCGACGTGCCCTTTTTGGTACAAGTCGCGTCCCTGCCCCCAATCCGCTTGCTCACCGACAAAGAACGCCTGCGGAGTCAATCGTCGCACACTCGCCTCTATCGGCGACCAAAAGTTTTCGAGCATCCCAGTCTTCACGTGTTGGCCGTCGAGGTCGTCCATCATGTGGTCAATCCGAAAGCCATCGACGCCGTGGGCTGGGTTTCCGTCCGGCGCCGCCCAGTACCGAAAGACATTCGAGATCTCGTCACGCAGCTGCGTGCTGCTGGGATTGAGAGTGGCGTACCCAATTTTTCGCCCGTCGTATGTAGGAAGCTTCGCGCCAAACAGCGCCGATCCTTCGCGCCAAATGAGTTCCTTGTAGCGAGAGTTTGGGTCCCGCTCGAAGTCTTTGAACCACGGATGTTTGTCGGCGATGTACTGAACCTCCATGTCCAGAATCACCTTCATGTGCCTCGAATGTGCCTGTAGAACCATCCGAAAGAAATCGGCGTTGGTGCCGAGAGTGGGGTCGGTTCTGTAAAAGTCGTCGGCGAAGTAGTTGTGATAGAACCGCGATGCCTGAATCGGATTGATCAGCAGTGCAGTGACCCCTAGCTCTTGGAGGTACCCAAGCTTGTTGGAAATGCCTCGGAAATCTCCGATATGGTCGCCGTTACTGTCGGCAAAACTTCTCGGAAAGATCTGGTAGACGACCTCCGATTCCCATGGAGAAGTTTGCGCGCCAGCGACGATGCTGGCAGCCATCAAAGACGCAATCAGAAGTTCCTTCATTGGACCATCGATGGTGTACCTGATCCTTCAGACGGGTGGCTGACTGGGTAGATTGAGAACCAAGGAGAGAGTTAGAACTCTCTTACCTTGCCAACGCCTCCGGCACATTCGAGTTCGATATATTGGTATATCAGGCCCTTCTTCACTCATTGCGGAGGGGAGGGTTCAACGAGGAGCATGGATTTGAGATTTGGCACGATTCTTTCAGTGGTATGCCTTGCGTCAGGGATTTTGGCAACACCCACCAAGCCAAATGAGGTTGCCAAACAGCGTTATCACTGGCAAAACGTAACGATTGTTGGCGGCGGTTTCGTCAGCGGAATCCTCTTCCACCCCAAGGAGAAGGATCTTCTCTATGCCCGGACCGACATCGGTGGGGCCTATCGATGGAATGCCAAAACCAAATCCTGGATTCCGCTGCAAGACTGGATTCAAAGAAAAGATTGGAACCTGTACGGCGTGGAGAGCATTGGTCTCGATCCGACCGACCCTAAGAAGCTCTATCTTGCCCTTGGCACCTACACGAATAACTGGGCCGGAAATGGCGCCATCGTCCGATCCAATGACCAGGGCCGAACCTTCAAACGCACCGATGTCCCATTCAAGTTGGGTGGAAATCATGACGGCCGTTCCATCGGTGAGCGACTAGCCGTCGACCCGAGCAAGAACAGCATCCTCTACTTCGGTTCGCGCGACAACGGTCTGTGGAAGAGCACCGATTTTGGGGCAACTTGGGCGAAGCAAGACAACTTCCCGATTACAGGACGTACGAACGGAATTGGCATCTGCTTCGAGATGTTTGATCCCGCGAGCAGCAAGAAAGGCCAGGCAAGCCGAACGATCTACGTCGGTGTATCTTCCGCCCAAACAAACTTGTACCGCAGCAACGACGCGGGACTGACCTGGAGTCCGGTCCCTGGGCAGCCCATCGGAGTGACGCCCCACCATGCTGCGTTTGATCACCATGGCGACCTGATTCTCACCTATTCGAACGGCCCTGGTCCCAACGGCGTCAGCGGAGGCTCCGTCTGGAAGTACAACAGCAAAACAGGAGCGTGGCTCGATATCACTCCAAACGCTGGAAAAGGGTTTGGCTACGCTGGCCTATCCCTTGATCCTCAGCACCCGGGAACGATGGTTGTTACTACGCTGGACCGATGGAGTTTGGGGGATGACGTCTTCCGAACGACAGATGGAGGCGCTCACTGGACCGGAATGAAGGACACCGCCAAGCTAGATGCCTCGGGTTCTCCCTTCCTAAACTGGGGCCAAAAGGCACCGAAGTTCGGATGGTGGATGGGAACGGTCCAGATCAACCCCTTTAACTCGGGACAGATTCTGTTCGGTACAGGAGCCACGATTTGGGGCTGCGATGATGCTACAAACGTCGACAAGAAGTTGGCTACCCATTGGTCAGTTCGAGCTCAGGGCCTTGAAGAAACGGCGACCATTGACCTCGTGAGCCCCCCGGTTGGTGCCCACCTGTTCAGCGGACTTGGCGATATCGGCGGCTTTCGTCACGACGACCTCAATGTGGCTCCGAAGGAAGGGATGATGCTCAATCCGTTGCTCAACAATACGGACAGCATCGACTTCGCCGAGCTAAAGCCCAGTGTAATGGCGCGAGTAGGGCGGGGTGGCAACGCCACCCGTAACGGCGGTTACTCATTGGATGGCGGCAAATCATGGAGCCCGTTTGGTGCAGAACCCAAAGGCAGCCGTGGTAGCGGAAGCATTGCCGTATCTTGCAATGGAACCGCGATCGTTTGGTCGCCAAGCGGAACCATACCGATGGTAACCACGGACTTCGGAAACAGCTGGACAAAATGTGAAGGCGCACCTAGGAACATGCAGGTGGTGGCAAGCCGTGCGGATCCAAGAGCCTTCTATGGCTATGACGGGATGTCCGGCGCGATTTACAGGAGCGAGGATAAGGGGCTTACATTCATGTTGGCGCATTCGTCCCTTCCCAAAGGCGAAGCAAGACTCAGAGCCGTGCCCGGTTCTCCAGCCGACTTGTGGCTCGCAGCAGGCAAGTCGTTGCTCCACTTCAAGCCAGGTGCCATTGCGTTCGCCAAGGTTACGGGCCTGAGTGACGTGAGTTCGGTCGGATTTGGAAAAGCCGCTCCCGGTCACAAATATCCGGCAGTCTATGCGATCGGTAGCGCCTCTGGTGTTGAAGGGGCGTTCCGGTCCGACGACGCTGGGGCAACTTGGATCTATCTCTCGGATCCGATGCACGGCTACGGCACGATGGGACATATCGTTGGAGACCCAAGAATCTATGGGCGAGTGTACATTGGTACGAATGGCCGAGGGGTTGTCTTTGGAGATCCTTTAGCGCGTTAAGGCTTAAACACCTCTTCATATTGTTCAAAAGTGCACTTGAGCCACAAATCCGCCGCGAACGCTTGTACAATCCCTACCGTGAGTTCAAAGACGAATGGTCGAACGATTGTAAAAGTGTTCGCGACGACCGGCATGGAAACCATGTCGGCTCAAGTGGAAGCGGAAGTCATGAAGCGTCTTAACGGTGAGTCGAATCACTACACCGTTGAAGCGTGCAAGCACACGGTTAGTACTTTTTCCAACCAGAACATTGAAGTTCAGGTAGATAATGTTCGTGACCACGTTGTCGTCGTGCTTCACACCCAAACTCCACCCGTCAGCGACCACATCGTGGAGCTCTTGGCTCTTCTTGACGCGATCAACAACGCTCATCCGCGTCAGACCTTCGTTGTATTCCCTTACATGCCGTACAGCCGATCGGATCGCAAAAACCGGCCACGAATCTCGGTCATGGGGCAGCGGCTCCCTGAGATTCTTAACAAGGTGCTAAATGTCCGGCGTGTGATGCTGCTGGAACCCCACGATCCGCACATCAAACAATATTTCGTGCCGACGGCTGACGAAGTTCCGGCTTTGCCGTTGCTCGTAGACTACATCCGAACGCAGTATCTGACTCAGTTCAAGCGCGAGGATTGCGCCATCGTCTTTGCCGATTCCAGCGCCGCGAAGAGGTTCGAGGAAGTGCCCTCATCGTTGGGCATTGAGCCAGCGTATATCTATAAATCCAGGCTTGATCATTCCGAGTCTCCCACCGTTAAGGTCGTGACTGGACGGATTAAAGACAAGCACTGCCTCATCGTTGACGACGAAATTTTGACAGGCAACACCGTGTTGAAAGATGCGGCGATGCTGAAGGAAGAAGGAGCGGCCACGGTGAGAATGCTTGCTGTACATGGCGTTCTTTCCGACCAAAGGCTGACCGACGAGCAGTTGATGGATAAGCTTTTCAATTCTCCCGTCGACGAGTTCGTGGTGACGGACTCGGTGCCTTTGGGCAATAAGGTCGAACTCTCGCACGGCAAGCTCAAGGTGATTCCAATCGCTCCTCTGTTGGGTGAAGCCTGTAAAAGGCTCATCTTGGGAGAATCACTCAGTCAACTGCATCGCCTAGCCGGTGAACTCGAATAACATAGATTCCATGGTTATCAGGCGTTGGGCTTTGCCAGCTTGTTTGCTGGCGTTTGGCGTTGTTGGCGCAGTTGCTTCGCAACAGAAAGGACTACCCGAGACGGTCATTCCCGTGATTGACGAGGCGCCGACCAAGGCGAAAAGTTACGATTGGATGGCCCGGCACAACGCCGTCGTCAGTCGAGTGAAGCAAGGCAACGTCGATCTCTTGCTGATCGGCGACTCGATCACCCACATGTGGGGTGGAGTTCCCCAGGCACCCGGTCCCGGTGAATATTTGTGGGACAAATATTTCGGTAGTCGCAACGCAGTCAACCTAGGATTCGGATGGGATCGCACCCAGCACGTTTTGTGGCGACTTGAGAACGGCGAGATTGATGGCGTGAACCCCAAAGTTGCCGTGGTGATGATCGGAACGAATAACTTGGGCACGAACACGTCCGACGATATCGCTACCGGCATCGACACGATCGTGAGCAAGCTACGACATAAGCTGCCGAAAATGAAGATCCTCGTGCTCGGGATTTTTCCACGAGATCAAAAGCCAGACACGCCCATGCGCAAGCAGATCGCAGAGGTTAACGCGAAGATCTCCATTCTAGGAAAAGAACGCGGAATCACGTATCTGGATCTCGGTTCGAAGTTCCTGGAACGCGATGGCACGATCTCCTCAGAAATGATGGGTGACTTCCTCCACCCGACGCCAAAAGGCTATGCCATTTGGGCTCGTGCGATGGAGCCCACTTTGGCAAAGCTTTTTGGTGACAAGCGCCGAAGCGTCCAGTAGTCCTAGAATTCCGCGTGGCCGGGAGTTCGATGATAGGGAATCACGTCCCTGATATTCTTCATTCCGGTCACGTACAGCAAAAGCCGCTCAAACCCAAGACCAAATCCGGCGTGCGGGGCGGACCCAAAGCGTCGAAGGTCGAGGTACCACCAATAGGGCTCAAGGGGAAGTCCTAGCTCCGTGATGCGTGCTTCCAATACATCCAGTCGCTCTTCACGCTGGGATCCACCGATGATCTCTCCAATGCGAGGGGCAAGGACGTCCATCGCACGGACCGTCTTTCCGTCTTCGTTCGCGCGCATGTAGAACGCCTTGATCTCTTTCGGATAGTCGGTGAGGATGATCGGTCTGCCGATCTTGACTTCCGTCAGCCATCGCTCGTGCTCGCTTTGAAGGTCGACGCCCCATGAAACCGGATACTCGAACTTCTCGCCGCCTTGTTCGAGGAGCTTGATCGCCTCAGTGTAGGTTAGTCGCTCGAATGGACTGGAAACCACGTGATTCAGCGTTTCAAGAAGCTGTGGTTCGATGCGCTGGTTGAAGAACGCAAGGTCATCGCCGCAGTTGTCGATGATATCGCCGATAACTTCTTTGAGAAATTCCTCGGCCAAGTTCATGTCACCGGCGAGATCGCAGAATGCCATCTCTGGCTCAATCATCCAGAATTCGGCAAGGTGTCGACTGGTGCTGGAGTTCTCGGCGCGGAACGTTGGACCGAAGGTGTAAACGTTGGTCATTCCCATCGCTAAGGTTTCCGCTTCCAACTGGCCACTTACGGTGAGGTAGGCCGGTTTGCCGAAGAAATCTTCGCTTGGGTCAGCCGACTTTAGATGGAAGGTCGGTTTGCCCGGCTCCTTGCTCTCGTGCGCCTCAAGAAGAGTGGACACGGCAAACATGGCTCCTGCCCCTTCCGCGTCGCTGGCGGTGATGATGGGCGTGTTAATGTAGTGGAACCCGCGCTTCTGGAAGAATGAGTGGGTGGCGAAGGCAGCGCGATTTCGAATGCGGTAGACGGCACCGAACGTGTTTCCACGCACTCTAAGGTGGGCGATATCGCGCAAATACTCGAAGGACGCCCCTTTCTTTTGGAGAGGGTAAATGGCCGGATCTGCCGCGCCGTAAAGCTCAACTCCGGCCGCCTCAAACTCAACTGCTTGGCCCGCGGCAGGAGATTCTACGATCTTGCCATCGAACCGGACGCATGCGCCGGTCGTAATCTGCTTCAGCGTGTCCGGTGCGATCACGCCGTCATTAACAATGACCTGGAGGTCTTTGAAGCAAGATCCGTCGCTGAGTTGGATGAACGAGATCCCTTTGCTATCTCGTCGAGTCTTGACCCACCCGTAGGCCGATGCTTCGGTGCCCGGAGCAAGGTTGAAGAGATCACGCACATAGGTTCTGCGGTAGTCCATGAATGGCCGATTTTACCGCTGTATGAGCCCAACCCTACCAGGCACCCGCAATTGCTACCTTCTTCGACCTGGCGCGGCAGGCATAGGACGAGGAAATAGACCTGGTCCATAGCTCTGTATTGTGGTGACGAGCGAGGACGAGAGTTCGCCCAAAACGGGTGAACTGGGATCAAGCAACTTCTTCAATTGAGCCGGATGCTTGGCGTCCCACGGAATTTCTCGACTGACAACGGCCAAGCCCAAATTGACGAGAAGTCTCGCCTTGGTGTCTTTGCTGGCTTCCTGAACAGCGGGTTCGGACATCACCTGCTTCAACAAAACTTGAATTCCTGCAGTGATTTCGGCATCGGTAATCTGAGCTGCATCTGCGTAGTTCTTTGAGATTTGCCCCTGCAACTCAAATTTCTTCTCACCCGGCAATTCAAGCTGCATCATGATGTTCTTCGGAACGCTTGCTGCGAGAAACATCGAGTAGCTTTTAGCTTTCGCTTTTGACGAACTGACAAAACCACCTTGCGAGATGTGGGTCATTGGACCACCACCTCCCGAGAAAGGACTGGCTGCCATGCCCGCACCGCGTCGAATGGCGGGATGGAACTCAGGAACGGCCATGCCGATGGCGGGTCCCGGTGTCGGCCCAGATCCTCTTGGCGGGCGGCTTGGCGGCGTGGCCTGACCGGGCGAAGTGATTATGGTCTTGAAGTTCTGCGCGGGCAGCGGGTTGGCTCGGACATTGCTGAGGTCAGGATTGGGCATGAACAGCTTGGTGAGGAGGCAGCCAAGGATTGCTCCCCCGAATACGCCAAGACCGACCATGGTCCACTGGGATTGCCACCACGCCTCCTTAGGCTGCACTTTGCGCATCCAAGCTTCCATATTTAGCCTGCCTTTGGCTTGTCGCAACAGGCTTTCAGCCTGGCTTTTATCAACGCCAAGGCGATTTGCGAGGTCCTCAACCCCTACTTTTCGATGTTCTGCCCATTGGGTGGCGAAGGCACCAACTTCCTCCGGGGAAAGCGTCGTCTGTTCCTGCTCTACGATCATGCTGCTAATTCTAAGGCAAGAGGGGGCTCGGTTCCACCTTTTAGGGGCCTCCAAGACCGTATAATCTTAAAAACCCCACTGCCGTTCTTCCCGCGTAGCATTTACCTTTGGGACGAAACTGTTGTGTTGGTTTCGGAGGCTGAGGGATCGTGACGAAGTTTATATTTGTAACTGGGGGCGTTGTTAGTTCGATCGGTAAGGGGATCACCACCGCTAGCCTAGGGAGACTCCTTAGAAACCGAGGCTTCACGGTCGCGCCGATGAAGCTTGATCCATACATCAACGTCGACGCTGGCACCATGAGCCCGCATCAGCACGGAGAGGTTTTTGTAACCGACGACGGCGCTGAGACTGACCTTGATTTGGGCCACTACGAGCGATTCATGGATGTTAGCTGTACATCTGGATCTTCGCTAACGACCGGAAAAGTTTATAGCGCTGTCATCTCGGCCGAGCGCCGCGGCGACTATCTCGGTGGCACCGTCCAAGTTATTCCCCACGTTACCAACGAGATCAAGCGGGCGATTCAGGCGCTGGCAAAGGAGCAAGAGGCGGATGTCCTCATTGCTGAGATTGGCGGAACCGTCGGTGATATTGAATCACTTCCATTCCTCGAAGCGATTCGACAAATGCGAACCGACCTCGGCCACGAAAACACGATGTACGTGCATGTAACGCTGATCCCGACGGTTGGACCTTGGCAAGAAGTCAAAACGAAGCCAACCCAGCACAGCGTTTACAAACTGCGCGAGATTGGCATTGCGCCGGACGTCCTGGTATGTCGTTCCGAAGTGCCGTTGCCAAACGATGTCCGAGAGAAAATCTCCCTGTTCTGCGGCGTTCCTCCCCAAGCAGTCATCGAATCGACCAACGTACCCACGATTTACGAAGTGCCGCTGACTTACGAAGCTGCCGGACTCGGTGATTTTGTGGTGTCACGACTCAACTTGGAGAAGCGCGATGCGAATCTTGCCCAGTGGGAAAAACTTGTCGACACGCTGAAGCATCCAAAGACAGAGTGCACCATTGCCGTCGTCGGAAAGTACACCCAAAACGGGGATGCCTACAAGTCGATTGCCGAGGCATTGACTCACGCTGGCATTCCAAACGACAGCAAGGTGAATATCCGTTGGATCGAGAGCGATAACCTTGAGAACGGCACCCCAGCCGAGGCATTCCTAGAGGATGTCGACGGTCTTGTAGTTGGCCCCGGTTTCGGAAATCGAGGTATCGAAGGGAAGATCGAAGCGATTCGGTTCGCCCGAGAGTCGGGCTTGCCATTCTTCGGAATCTGCCTTGGCCTCCAGATGGCTGTCGTCGAGTTTGCAAGAAATGTTTGCGGACTGGAAGGCGCGAACTCCGAAGAGATGCTCGACAACCCGCCGTATCCTGTCATTCACCTGCTTCCCGAGCAGAAGCACGTGACGGAGAAAGGCGCGTCGATGCGACTCGGCACCTATCCGTGTAACGTCGTTCATGGCACTCTGGCTGAGAAGATCTACGGTAATAATCGAATTGAGGAGCGACATCGCCATCGCTACGAAGTCAACAACGACTTCCGCGAGAAGCTCCAGAACCACGGCATGGTGATCTCCGGTGTCTCGCCTGATTACCGGCTGATCGAAATGATCGAGGTTCCAACCCATCCGTATTTCGTGGGGACTCAGGCGCATCCTGAGTTCAAGTCACGACCCAACCGGCCGCATCCTCTGTTCGAAGGCCTTGTTCAGGCAGCATTGGCGCGAAAGGCGAACACCGCCGCGAGCGTGTTATAACGCATGGGAATGCTTAAGAAGCCCGCCTTCGAGGGGTTCCGCGTTCAGTTGATCAAAGAAGGCAAGCCCTTGCTTGAAAAGGACATCGTTCCGATTCAAGCAAGGATTGTCGCTTTGTTGGACACTGTCCCCGAGTTGCTCGTTCAGAAAGCCCGGCGGCTGAGCAACAAAGAGGGAATCGTTGAAATTACCGCAACCTGGATGGGTCTCGATGCAAGCCCGCGTTCCGCTATCCAGAGAATGAAGCGCATCTGGCCAACGGATGCCCTCGAAGCGAAGGAAGATTCCTTCTACGTCGCCGAAAGCGAAGAAGCCGTCCTTCTCCAATTCGCGGCTCGGTACGCCGAAAGCCGATACCTAACCGGGCGCATCCTCATCACGTTCTGATCGAGCGGCCCGATGCGGACTTGTGACGTCCAACGAAGTCGGCGGGTGCTACCCACCGACATGATTGGTCACCCTTTCAGGGTTCCGGGTTTTGCGGCCAACGGTACCCAGGTCTGGCGACCTGGGCTGGTATGGGGACGCCCCTCCAGGGCTACTTGGCGGATTCGCTGGTCTGCGTGATCAGCCAGATAAGGATCACCCGCAGGGTCCGGAAAAGGAAAGTCCAACTCGTCTCTCCTCAACGTCCATAACCATCGCCGTTCGCTCGTCGCTGGGCAGTCAGCGCGCCACTGTTTGAGGCCGTAGGGCCGAGTTTGGCGCGCGCCCATCGATGACGAACGAAAAAGCGACGGTTCGGGACGTAGAGGAGAGACAGCACCCAGCGGTGTGAGCGTCTGGCCCAGCTATCGCGGAGAGCAGAACGAAGGAACAAGCAAGAGGCGTTCGGAGGAGCAACGAAGCATACAAGTCACAAGCCCCAATCTAGGGGCGCTTGAGCTTGAGATACTCAGCCGACTTCGAAAAACCAAGGCTCTCGTAAAACGTGGCGGCACGCCGGGTTGGCACGACGACCTCGACGCAACCACGAGCCCAGGCTTGTACGAGGGCATCTGACACAAGCCGCTTCCCGAGGCCTTGGCCTCGATAGGATTCATCCACCACCAATTCCACGAGGCTAAAGATGGTGCCGTTCGCGAACATCGTTAGCAGGTCGAACCCGAGCAAATAGCCTAGAACGGATCCATCGAGTTCGATGACGAGGAACGTCACCGATTCAGATTCGATCAATCGCTGAAAGGTGGATTTGAACACCCGTTCGTCTGGCGAATAGGATGCAGCGAACTGGTTCAATAGCAGCCAGATCTGGCTAATGTCTTCCGAACCTGCCCGGCGGGTTTCGATGACGTTCATTTGACCGCAGGTGCCGACCGAACCAAGTAGAGCTTAAAGGCATCTTCCGGCAAGGGAGGTTTGACCTCTCCCAATTGGCGGCCAGCCTTCTGAGCAGCAATGAAATCGGCAGGCTTGATCCTGTTCTCCCGTGTGATGATCCAGATGGGAGTCGGGGCCTTTAGAATTTCGTCAAGCGAGTCGGTGTCGATGGCGGTTTGGTCAAGGACCATGAGGAGGGAGGGAAGACTCGTCTCTTGGAGTTTTGGTTTGCCGGTGCCGAGGTCCTTGTTGCGGCGCCCCATTTGGTAAAGCGCAACCGCACCACCCTCCTTCTTCACATACCGGCAGATCGCGTGGACTTCGGACTGCCCGCTTGCCTTGTACCACCAATTGAAGACGCCATTCGAAAGCCCAAACATCACCACGCAGGAAGCTATCGCGGCAGTGAACCAACGCTTGGGCGATTTCTCTAGCCCCGTTGCGTATGCCGCGATAAGGATCGCCAGGGGAGGCATCATCGGCAAGAGGTAGTGGACCAACTTCGCGCCGCTAATCGTGAAGAAGATAAAGACGACAGCTGCCCAAGTTGCCAAGTACCGTCGAAGCGCCTCATCGTTGCCAGGTGTAGGGGCGTCAATGGTAGTTGCCGCTCGCCGGGGCCATGCCTTCCAGATAAACAGCGACCAGGGAAACATACCGAGGAAGAGAACCCCGATATACATGCCAGCTCCCGCGACCAAGCCCGAGATTCCCGGGAGGGTGTGGGCGGCATCGCCACCAGTGAAGCGCCCGACATTCTGCTCGATAAGGAATTTCTCAACGAAAAGTTGACCGTTTTGCAGGTATGCCGGGACGTACCAAACGCCGATAACGACACACATGACAGCGATGCCGTGCGGCCAATACTTGCGAAATGCAGGGCGAAGTTCGGGCTCTCGCCAATACGTCCAGCCTGCGATGATCGCAAACAGGATGAGGGCAACAGGTCCTTTCGCCAAGACCCCCAACCCAAGAAATCCGGCTGTCCAGATGCGCCAAGTGGGTTTTTCGACCAGTGACTCCCAGAAGGTGATCATCGCCGCTGTGAAACAGGCGACAAGCGGAAGGTCGGTCATCATCATCCGACCGGTGCCGACCACGAGCAGGCTACTCGCAAGCATCAACGCGGCGAGTTGTCCGGCAGTTTCATTGAACCGGCGCTTGGCGAACCAAGCAATTACACCATAACTAGCAAGTCCTGTGAGCACACTTGGCAGCCTCGGCCCAAACATGTCGCCGAACAGCATCAAGCATGGCTTGGCGAGCCAGTAAAGCAGAATCGGCTTCTCAAACCACGGCTTGCCGTTGTAGAACGGTGTGATCCACTCGCCCCGGCGGTTCATCTCCGCGGTAACGGCCCCGTAGAACCCTTCGTCGACATCGAACAGCCCGTAGAGCCACCAGCCAAGCAGCGGCAGGAGTGCGAAAACCCAAACAACGAGCCAGCGATTTCTGGACGACACTGCGAATCAAGGTACCCCCAACCATGAATTTGACGGCGTTTTCGTTGTCGCCGGTACACTCTGGTTGATGTCCAATTTGCTAGATGACTTGAAATATGACGCCAATGGTTTGATTCCCGCGATCATTCAAGACCATCAAAACGGCGATGTGCTCATGATGGCGTGGATGAATCGGGAGTCTCTTGAGCGAACGATCGTCACCAACCTTTGCACCTATTGGAGCCGATCACGAAAGAGCTTTTGGGTGAAGGGTGAAACGAGCGGACACCTTCAGCATGTGAAGAGCATCAGCGTCGACTGCGACCAAGATGCCTTGTTAATCAAGGTTGAGCAGGTCGGTGCCGCGTGCCACGAGAATTACCGAAGCTGCTTTTTCCGAGATATTCAGGATGGCGCGCTCGAAGTCAATTCAGAACGTCTGGTCGACTAAGCCTTGCTTGATTCGAGTTGGTCGATTGCGGCAGATACATACGCAACGGCCGACTCGCAGTGCCATCCCACATGCGCGAATTCAAATTTGAGTTCGCGTAGCAACTCAAGGAGCTTGGGCGAATCTTCGGCGGGCAACTTTACGATCGCGGTGGCAAGCTCTTCTTGAATCCTGACCGCCGATTGCAGCAGATCGTGCAGATCGACGGCAATCCCATCGACCGTGGGCGAGTCGTATCCGGCGGCACGGATCTTGTCCTGCAAGTCTTCCCCGAGTAGCCAGTACTCGGGGACCATTGGGTCGTTGCGATCTTTGTTCGGATCGACAGACATTAAGACGCTTCGTCCTCTTGGGCTGCCAACCGTCGAGCCTGCTCATCCTGGTTCAATGCGTCGATCAGCGGCTGAATGTCTCCATCCATGAATGCTTGGATGTTGTTCACCTGGTAGCCAATTCGATGGTCATTGATGCGGGACTGAGGGAAGTTATAGGTTCGAATCTTCTCGCTACGATCCCCACGGCCAATCTGATCCTTTCGGTTACCCGACCGCTCTGCGTCCAGACGATCCTGCTCCATTTGATAGAGCTTGGCGCGGAGTACCGACATTGCCTTGAGCTTGTTCTGGGCTTGGCTTCGTTCGTCTTGACAGGTGCTCACCAATCCGGTGGGCTTGTGAATAATTCGAATTGCCGTCTCGTTCTTCTGCATGTGCTGACCACCTGCGGAAGATGAGCAGAACGTCGAGATTTCGAGATCGTCGTTCTTGATGTCGAGATCAACTTCCTCCGCTTCCGGCAAAACCGCTACGGTGACGGTGGAAGTGTGAATACGACCCTGGCTCTCTGTTTGTGGCACGCGCTGAACGCGGTGAACGCCGCTCTCGTGCTTGAGTTGGGAATACGCACCTTGCGCTTCGATATTGAAAACGACGCGAGACAGTCCGCCGATGCCGTTCTCTTCGTGATCGACGATGTCCAGTTTCCAGCGACGACGCTCCGAATATCGCAGGTACATCCGAAACAGCTCGTTTGCGAACAGTCCCGCTTCGTCTCCACCCGCAGCCGGTCGGATTTCCATGATGACTGGCTTGTCATCAAGCGGATCTTTCGGCACCAACATCGATTTCAGCTTGCCTTCAAGTTCCGCGATCTTCGGCTTGAGCACATCGACGTCCGCCTGGGCCAATTCTTTCATCTCGGGATCGGTCAATAAGTCTTCCGATTCCTTGAGGTCGACGAGGGCCTTTTCGTAGTCCCGAAAGGCCATGACGACGGGCTCCAACTCAGCACGTAATTTGCCGAGCCGTTGCATCTCGCCAGCATTCGTCACCACGGCGGGGTCGTTGTATTCCGCCTCGATGGAGTCGAACCGTCTTTCGATATCCTTAAGCTTGTCGATCATTCAGGCTACAGTTTACCGGGCGACCTCTAGTGGGTCGACCAGATCTGGAATGTGACGGTGTACAGGGCATTTCGGATCGTCGCCACCGCCTGCTTCTGTAGTTCAAGGATCGACTTGTTTTGAGCGGCCGCATCGTCGGCTACGAACTTGAGCAGTCTGTCTGACCCGCCAAGAATGGCACCGTCTGGCCCAGGTGAGACTTCGTACATCTCGGGTGTGGTGTCGAGGAAATCGTTCAATTTTGCTGAAACTTCATCGGCTCGAGTCAGGGCGTCGTTGCCAGCAAAAGCAAAGAGGTCCTTTCCCGCGAAGGTAATCACAACCGCGCCTGGGATCTTGTCATCCGGCTTCACGATGGCCCGAAAACTGGTGGAAACTTTGCTTCTCTGAATCGGCAGGTTGTACTGCTTCATGCATTTGATCATCGCGTCCGCCCGCTCTTTGCTTGGCGGGTGCGTTCGAAAAATGCCTTGGCGAGAGAACTGGGGTTGGTTCTTTTCAAGCACTCCCAAGTGCTCCATCACAGTGAGAATCCCGGTGGCGTTGTACTTGCTCTTCACCATGAGCTGGATTCCGCCGTAGTCCGCCGCCTCTTCCGCCTCAACCGTCCATCCGTTTTGGAGGGTGGTATTGACGAGCTGAGTTCCCTCAAGCGCGGCAACGGCATTCGGTGACCCCGACAGGATCGCGGCAAGGATAATCGGCAATTGGATCAATGTGAGCTTGTTCGCGTTCCTCTGCAGGGTCGCCACATGGCGAAACTTGGCGTGTGATATCTCGTGAGCGAGCACACCGGCTAATTCATCATCGCTCTCGATGATTTTCAGGAGTCCGGTCTGCACGTAGATGTAGCCGCCGGGAAGCGAAAACGCATTTGGCTCGTCATCTTGGATGACCTTGAATGTGTAATTGAAATTGTTGAAGCGCTTATCACCCCACGTGGCGATCGATCGTGTCAGGTTTGCGATATCTGCTAACTCCGCTCCAACCCGCTGAATGCGCTTGATGATCTCGGGGTCGGTGCACATCTTCACGTGCTGTTCAACTTGAACCGCGTACTTCCCACCCACATCGATATCTGTCTTCAGATCCCTCTGATGGAGTTGCTCGGCCTTAGAATCGGCATCTTGCCATGCGGCTGCCTCAATCGCAGCCAGTGAGGGCTGGGAAGCCGAAGACATTGCGATGGCGAGTAGGGCAGCAATCATGAGTGAGTGAGGAACGGCGGATTAGCTGAACAGCACCATCGGCTTCAGAATCAAACCTTGTTTCATTTTTTGATACGCCGCCGGTAGGCCATGTATGTCGATGAACTCACTTACCACTTGTTCGGCACTTAGGACACCATTTCGAATCGCCGTTGCCGCAGCGAGCGTGTCTTGAGGGCCACAGGAGTAGGAATGCATGATTTTGATGTCCCTGAAGTATAAGTCTTGTGGGACCACCAAAACCTGAGATGGCGCCAAAGGTGCAAACAAGATGATCGTTGCACCTGGTTTGGCGAGCGTGACTGCAAAGTCAAACGCTGACTGCGACCCTGGACACACGAAGATCAGATCAGAAGAACTAGGGTTATCTGGAGTCTCAGCCCTAAGGCCCTGGCTCTTTGCCCATTCGATTCTTGATGGGTTTACGTCGTAGCCAACCGCATTAGTGCCCAACGCGAAAAGATGCATCAGCCCCATCACGCCGAGGCCGATGACGGACGGGTTCTCGGTAGTCTCGCTTGCCGATGCCATGCCGATCGATTTCATCACGCACGCGAACGGTTCGATAAGAGCCGCATCCACTGGACGGAGATCGTCGACCACCAAAGTGTCGGTTAGGTTTTCGGCGGAAACCGCAAAGAACTCGGCCATGCCGCCGGGGGTGAGTTTCGTGCGTTTCCACTGATCGCAGTGCACATACCGCTCTTGGCGGCACAGGTCGCACTTCATGCAAGGCGCGTGATGGTGAGGGAACACGCGAGACCCAATTGGAAAGCGTTCATCCTGGGATTCGATAACGATACCGGCAACCTCATGTCCCAGCACATGCGGAATCTTCTTATCCATGTACCAACTCATCAACTCACCTGAGCAAAGGCCACTGGCTTCGGTGCGGATAAGCAATCCGCCGGCGGGACAATTGGGGGTTGGCTCATCGACGATATCGACTTCGCCGTTTCCGATATAGCGTGCTAATTTCATGGTTTGAAAACGTATTTAATGCCGCGGCTGGCTTGAAGATCGGCGAACACCTCAGTCGCTTCGTCGAGCTGCCGTACGCCCGAGAGAAGAGGAGTTAGGTCAAGGGCCGGGTTTAGCAGCCACTCACGAGCTTGCTTCACCGCCTGAGTTCCAAAGTGAAACGGGCTGATGAGTTCGATCTGGTCGTAATGCAACCGGCGGGTATCGAAACTAGCGCGCGTACCGCCAGCGCATACGCCGAACAGCATGACAGTTCCACCGCGACGGGCGAAGTCGACGGATTTCTCCCAAACCTCAACTTGCCCCGTGCATTCGATCACGAAATCGAAACCTGGGGTCGAAGGAAGCGGGATGTCGGTGACGAAGCAGGTGGTCGCCCCCAGTTGGTTGCCAACTTCAAGGCGAGAGGTGTTGCGACCCGCCAAAGTGACGTTCGTGACGCCGATTGCCTTGAGGGCAGCCACAAACAGCAGACCGATCGCGCCCGGGCCGATCACGAGAACGGTTGAATCTGGCTTGAGGTCAAGCAACGATACACCTTGCGCGACGCAGGCAAATGGCTCAAGCAGACTGGCTGTCTCATACGACAATGACTCCGGCTTGAGGAAGACGTTGAGGCGCGCAATGCGTTCCGGAATTAAGAGGTACTCGGCATAGCTTCCTAGCACCTTGGTGGACATAATGCTTTCGCACAAGTTCTCCTGGTCGTGCAAGCACCAGTAGCAGCTTTGGCACGGCGCAGAGTGCACGCCCATGATGGCATCGCCAACCTTGTAAGGAGCATTGTCTCCCACCGCCACAACGTCACCGCTGTATTCGTGCCCCAAGGTTCCTGGCATCGGAATCATCGGGTGTCCGCGAAGGTACGCCTTCAGATCGGTGCCACAGGTCGTGGCGGCGCGGACCCTTACGAGAAGTTCGCCAGGACCGGGGGAAGGCACTGGTATCTGCTGAAGGCTTAGTTGTCCAGGCGATTCGAGAACGAGTGCTGCCATCGTTGGTGGAATCGGACTTGTTGAAAAGGGAGTAGATGTATTCAAGGTTCGTGAGTTGAAGCTGAAATCAGCATAAAATCTGGGCAGGTAGAATGCCCCAAGTCATAGGATTCTGACCGAAGCAACATGCCAATTGTCCAAACAACTGCCTGGTTCAACGCGCCTCTCGATAAAGTCTACGAGATCGCCAAGGATAGTGAGAAATATCCCGAATATATGAAGGATGTCCAATCGCTCACTCCAGTGGAGCGGGATGGCAACCGATTTGTCGCCGACTGGGTCGGAATTGTGCCCAGTTTCCTGCTCAAAGTACGTTGGCGCCAAGAAGAAATCTGGGATGACGCAACTCACTCTAGCAAGTTCAAACAGCTCAAGGGCGACTACGACAAGCTTGAAGGGAGTTGGACATTCAAAGAAGAGAACGGTGGAACCCGGTTCGACCAGTATCTGGAATATGAGTACAACGTACCAACCCTTGGTCCGCTGGTGAAAAAGGTGATTCACGGCATTGTTGTGAAGAACCTGGAAAACATCAACGAAGCGTTCTCGAAGCGTTGCCAGGGCTGACGGCACCCTCATTCGTGCGTCGCACTGCGTAAGTGCCACGAATTCGCGTAGAATTCCCCAATGCTCCTCGCTTTATTGGCTTCGGTCGTCTTCACGGCACCGGGGCCGCTCGATTTCTATGCCGACGGTCCCTATGACTCGGCAGTACCCCGCCCCGACAGCCTTCTTCACTATGGGCCGGGCGAACGGATCACGAATTTTCGAGACCAAGAGCGAGTCATTCTGGGCATCGCCGACAAAGCCAAAGCGCGCGTCAAGGTCATCGACTTCGGCATGAGCGTTGAGCGTCGCCCGCTACGTGTTGTCGCGATTTCAAGTCCAGAGAACATTGCCCGTCTGGAGGTGATCCGTAAGGATCACGACGCCATCGCCAACGGAGTCGCAGACGAAGCCACGATCAAGCGCACGCCACCCATCGTTTGGATCAACGAGTGCATCCACGGTAATGAACCGGCCTCGTTTGAATCCGGCATGTATTTGATTTACAATCTCGCCGCATCCAAGAACAAATCGATCTCCGAAGCACTGAAGCAAGTGGTTGTGATGGTGAATCCCGTTTACAACCCGGATGGACACGAGCGGTTTGCCGTGTATTACGATTCCGTCGCAACCGGTTCGAGTGACCCTGAAGCCTACGAGAACGGTGAGCCTGGCGCGATCTATGGTCGCCTAAACCACTACCGGTTCGATATGAACCGTGACCGCGTCGCGATGTCCCAACCGGAAACGCGGCAAGAAGTTGCGGAGTTCCTTCGATGGAATCCTCAGGTCTATGCCGACCAGCATGGTCAGGTCGAATCGTATTTCTTTCCGCCAAACCCGATGTCGATCAACGCGAACGTAGATCGCAAAAGGATCAATCACTGGACCGACGTTTTTGGAAGGGCGACGGGGAGAGCATTTGACCAGCAGGGATTCAGCTACTTCATCAAAGACGAGTTTGATCTCTACTATCCCGGCTATTTGGATTCCTTTACGTGCCTCTCCGGTGCGATTGGGATGACACATGAAACCGACGGTGGGAAGCAACTAAGTAAGCAAAGAGCCGATGGTTCGACTCTCACCCTCCGTGATGGTGTCGAGAAGCACTTCACCTCAGCGATTGCGCTTGTCCTATCTGGGGCCGACAATCGACAAGAACTGATGGCGAGCTACGCATCTTTCAAGAAGAAGGCTGTCACCGGCGAGCATGCCGGGAAATTCAAGCGTGTCGTCGTGGTCTCCGACGATCCGAGACCTCTTAAGCGGATGCAGACGCAACTCGCCTCCGCCGGAGTTGTCTCGTACTGGAACCCGGCTCCGTTCAAGCAGGCGGATGCCAATGGGTATTGGGACGGCAAGCGAAGCAGCGTGACCTTCCCCAGCAATTCGTTGGTCATCGACATGGCCCAGCCCCAGGGGCCGTATGCCAAATCCGTTCTCGAACCAGGAGCCAATTTCGAGCCTGAGTTCATCAAGGCCCAACAGAACAAGAAGAAGACGGCTCCCGAGGGCGAGAAATACCCTGGTCCTGAAGGTGCAGAATTCTACGACATGACCGGTTGGGCGTTGCCTTTCGCCCATAACCTCAAAGCATGGTGGTGTGAGAGTGCTCCGAAGGTCGAATCAAGCCTGACACCAGTTGTCGCCAGCGCCAAGGATCGCGTTGCTCCATCACCGGTAGGGTACGCCCTCGAGTACACCGACATCGATGATATTCTTGCCGCGTACGACGCGCTCGAGCACGATATCCACGCCTCGGTAACCACGAAGCCGATGAAGTTAGCTGGCCGTCGATTTGAGGCGGGAACGTTCCTGTTTCTTTCTGGCCACAACGATGAGGAATTCCAGGACAAGCTGAGCGAGATCGCCCGTAAACGGCACGTCACGTTCATTCCCCTCAAGACGAGCTACCCCGATGAAGACCGTCAGGGACCGGGCAGTGAGAGCGTGCAAGCACTTCACAAGCCCTCAATCGCGGTCGCATTTGGCCGAACGGGAGATTTGGCCCAGGTCGGTAGCATCTGGTACCTGCTGGAGCGCAAGTTCGGAATCCACTTCACCCCCATTTCCTCAAATGCCGTGAACAGCGACCTTAGCCGCTTTTCGTGCTTGGTGGTGCCGGGTGGGGCGGGCATCGGTCTCAACACGAAACTGCGCGAATGGATGGGTGCCGGCGGGTCACTGGTCGCCCTCGGCCGACCCGGTTGGGCGTTGGGTTCTTCGAATCTGGTCGAGTTGACCCAAGTTAAAGGCGAGCCGCAAGGTTTGCCTGGCTCGCTGTTTCGGGCGCGCTTGGATAACCGAAGCTTCCTGAGCTACGGCTATCCAAGGTCGGAGAGCGGAAAGACCGAGATTGCACTCCCCATCGAAGGCGATACCTTCTACCAGTCCCGCAAAGAAGGCGGCAGCATCGTCACCCTCGATCCTGACGAGAAGGCCGCGAAGCTGCTGAGTGGCTGGGAATACACCGACGACACCGAAAAGTTCCTCGCCGGCACCACCTGGCTCCAAGACGTGCCCGTAGGACGCGGCCACGCCGTCCTCTTCCTCCAAGACCCCACCGACCGAGCCATGTGGCCCGGCCTAGAAAAACTCCTCCTCAACGCGATGATCTTGGCGCCGGGCTAGAGGAAAACACTGGTTCGCGCATGCGTCCCCTCGGAAAACTGTGAGATTCGGGCCAATTTGACTTTCTCTCATTCGAATCCAAATTGGCAGGAATCGAAGCGTCTCCGTTCCAGGGCTTGCGGGCTGAAGTGCCAACAACATCCGTCCGCTTTAGCCAGAGCCGCCTAAATGCGTTCCTCTCCAGCGTCTGAGGAGCTGTAAAAGAATGGTTTCTTAACGCATGGAATTTGCGTTTTCTTCCTGTTCTGGTCGCTTCTTGCGGCCTGTGTAATTCGTCTTCTCCTTGTGACAGGCTACAAGGATCATCCTCCACTAGCTCCGCTTCTCATTGG
>CAILEM010000090.1 GCA_903833215.1 uncultured Armatimonadota bacterium | reverse complement strand
CACCGAACTCGTGAATACGATCAACGACTACTTGAAACTCCACAACAGAGATGCCAAGCCGTTCAAGTGGACAGCTTCTGCAGAATCAATAATCGACAAGGTAAATAGATGCCGAACGATTAATGACTCAGAACACTAGCGGTCCTTGAGGTTGATGGGGCGATCAGTATCGTCCCTAAAAGGAAATCCACGACACAAACGGTGTGAAGTGGTGCCGTCGCTCGGACTCGAACCGAGATGCCTCTCGGCACCAGAACCTAAATCTGGCGCGTCTACCAATTTCGCCACGACGGCACGTCGGAGGCACAAAATTCTACCATCAGAACGGTAAGCAGTGGCGCGGTCGAAGGGCAAAACCTGTGCCATTCACCGAAATAGTTCTTCGCAACTGGGACTAGACGTTTGGATCAAGCCAACCGCGAAGGAGAATTCCACCTTGGGCGACTTCGACTGAGTCCATCGTGGCCTTGATAGGGAAGTCCGCCGTATCCAAAACGGGGTTGATCTTATCGAGTTGTGACTGGATGAGCTGCTTGGGGCCGACACCCATGACCTCCACCGATTCGAGATCGACAAATAGCTTCGAACCATCGGCAATTCGAATGCTGCACACGGCGTACGCCTTGACGTCGATGATCATCGTCTTCGTGGCGCGAATGTGAAGCGAACCATCTTTGGCCTCGACAGAGACATTTTTGAGGCCGGTCTGAGGCATTTTTGTCAAAAAGGCAGTGAGATCACCTTCTGAGACAAACACTTCCAGCTTTCCTTTCTCCTCAGATTTCGATGAGAAGGGATCGTGGGAGATTGTCAGGTCGCGTCCAAAGATTTTGACGCTATCGACGCGCAAGCCCATTGGCAAAATGAGTCCCCGCAAGGTGGCATCTAACTGCCCTATCTCTATCGAGCGCTTGTTTTGCACGGGGAGCATCCTACCTTAGGGACGGGCACCCTAAGGTAGAAGCTCACGAATCCCGCTATTTAAAGCCAGGAAGGAACTCTTCTTCTGCTTTGAATAGCCGGTCTACCATCTCGGTGATTTCGGCTGGCGAGCACACTGCCGAAGTGAGAGGATCGAACATCAATGCCCAGGTTGCCAACTGCTTGGAGCGATGGATCGCCGCATCGGTTGCCAAATCGAACATGCGCATGTTTGAATCGCAGATGGCAGCCATTTGCTTGGGCAACTTGCCATAGCGAATGGGCTGGATGCCGTTGTGGTTAACCAAACAGGCGACTTCCACGCAGCCATCAACAGGGAGGTTTTCGATACAACCGTCGTTCACGACATTGCCGTGGATCTTGAATGGCTGATTCTTTTCGATCGCCTCAATAATCCAAGCTCCGTACTCCCAACTTCTTTCGAGCTTGATCGGTTCCTCGCCAGACAACTGCTTCGCGCGGGATTCGTCTTGCCCCTTGCGCCAATTTGGCCAGTTATCGGCGTAGAAGCTCTCTTGGCCGCGATAGCCGGTGTCGGTGTACTTATCCAAAAGGTCTTTTCGCTTTCGGTAGTAGGGCAGATATTCGCTGAGGTGTCCGCTCGATTCGGTGATAAAGGCACCGAAGTGGAGCATCATATCCGTTCGAACGGGTTCTGCCTTGGCAAACTCGCTTTCGCGGTCCTGCGCCTTCGCCATTAGGATTGGATAGAGACTCTCTCCACCCGGCCCGTTGAATTCCGTAAACCAGGCAAGGTGGTTGATGCCCGCGCATTTCCACTGAATCTGCTCGTAGGGCGTTTCTGCATATCCCGCCAACATGTGAGAGGTGCCCTGCACGGAGTGACATAGTCCAACCGTATGCAAATTCGATGTCCTTGCCGCGGCGAGGCACATCATATTCATCGGGTTCGTGTAGTTGAGCACCACCGCTTTTGGACAAAGTCGCTGAACGTCTTTGAGGATCTCGATGTACACCGGCAAGGTTCGCATTGCCTTCATCAAGCCACCCGGGCCGATGGTGTCGCCGATGTTCTGGCTCACTCCGAATTCGAGTGGGATGTCGTTGTCATAGCGAACGCATGCAACGCCACTGACTTCGATGGCATTGACGATGTAGTCGGTGCCAGGAAGAAGTTCGGCGCGATTGGTGCTAGCCCGGATCACCCATTTGTTACTGTCTCCAGCTGCCTCGACGATCTGGTGCATCAGCCGCTCGGCAAGCTCGAGGCGAGTTGCATCAATATCAATCAGGCGCAACTCACCGCCAAGATTGTTTGGGGTCAAGATGACGTCTTTAAGGATGGAGTTCGTAAAGAAACTTCCGGCTCCCATCATCGTGACGTTGATTTTTCGCGGCATTGAGCCGGGTAGCCCGAGCTGAGTGTCGGGTTTGGTGTGATCTGCATGTGAGGTCGCGACAGCCATGTATTGAACTTAGCAGATGCAAAGCCTGAACTGCGACGGTTGAGCAATCTTTGAACGTATTGCGATGGGTGCCATAACCGGCGTCTGGCTCGACTATAATCAAACGAACGTTAAGACGCGCTTAAGCACGAACCTAACGAAGAACGGCCACGGAGAAAGATGTCCAAGGTGCAATCGACAAACCTCGACAGCAAATTAATCCTTCTTATCGAGGACAACATCGACGACGAGCGGCTCACGCTTCGAGCCCTTCGACGAAACAACATCATGAATGAGGTTGTCGTAGCTTGCGACGGCCAAGAAGCCATCGACTACCTATTTGGCTCTGGGAGCTTTACAGGGCGAGACATGTCCGTCATGCCCGCCGTTGTCATCCTCGACCTAAAGCTGCCAAGGCTGAGTGGGCTTGAAGTCCTGAAGCGCATTCGTGCAAATGAGCAGACCCGTCGCATTCCCGTTGTAGTGTTAACCGCTTCGGAAGATGAAACCCAAGTCGAGGCCAGCTATGCGTTGGGGGCGAATTCCTATATCCACAAGCCGACCGACCCAAGCGAGTTCTCTGAGATGATCTTGCAGGTGGCGATGTACTGGTTGCTCCTTAATAGGACGATGCCAGAGCAGATGCTGGGATAATCACCAAAATGAACCTGCGCCCCTTGCTTTTCCAGGTTCGAGACGCCATAATTTACAACTGTTCGCGGGAGTAGCTCAGTGGTTAGAGCGCCGGCCTGTCACGCCGGAGGCCGCGGGTTCAAGTCCCGTCTTCCGCGCCATTTACCCAGCGTGCCGCGATAGCTCAGTCGGTAGAGCATAGCACTGAAAATGCTAGGGTCCCCGGTTCAAGTCCGGGTTGCGGCACCATCCCTCTTTTGGAGCCCATTCGTGGGGCAAGCTCAAATTACGGCGTGGCAAATCCTGATTTTGGGACCAGAGCTAATCTTCGCCATATAATATTGTTAATGGCAGTCCCCTTCAAACGGATTATCGCTTCGACGATATGTATCGTTTGCGGCGTATTCTTTCGCCCGACGCTAGCAGCGCAAGCTCGACATCAGGTCGCGTGGAATCCGCCCCAGACTTCGATCGATGCCAAATTTGTCGCAGCGGTTCGAGAGGTTCTTGGAAATGTACTGGCAGATCCAAGAGGCGGGCGGTTTTGCATGATGACCGTTCCGCCCGAACAGAACTATCTGCCTCTGACCGACTATTTTGGTTGGGTTCTGCCGGGAGACAAGCGGATCGTTTTAATCGACGGCTCAGAAGTTGAAATCACAGCTCCGACGACGCCAGCAGATTTGGTTGAGACTTTCGCAAAGCTGATCAAGCCAGAGCAGTACCGGTATCCAAGCCTAGGTATCGAGCATCTGACGGTGGCAACTCCGGCCTTGCTGCTCGTGCTCGGTAAGCCGCGATTGGCCGAGGAAGTCACCAAGGCAATGATTCGTGAAGAAGAATCGAACTTCCCGAATACGCCTAGCGCCTTCACCGGACATTTCCTTCGAACTGACCTCATCGGCGTCCAGGAGCGCCTGGCATATCGAGCGTATTCACAAGGACGTTACCTCCTTGCCAGAGATTGCACAAAACGTCTCGTTCGCGCGCTGGAACAGAAGCGTCCTCCTGAACGAGTCGCTTTTTTTCTGGACGTTCCAACCCTTCAATCGGTCAAGGAGCTTCTAACTGAGATTGAGCGACGGATCGACTATCCGAGTGAACCCATCCAGTGGAGCCGACTCGCGAAGCTACCACGCGCTGCGCGTATCCAAGCACTTGTAGGTGCCCTCGATTCCGTTATCGGAGAGCAACCTCACAAACTGAGCCAAATCATCTCCAACGATCTGATCATTCGGGCTCTTGTCCGCGAAGGAGATGCGGCCGTTCCAATACTCATCCAGACCTTCGGTACGGACAAGCGACTTTCGCGTGCCGTATTTCCAGTGTCTGGGCTCGGTAATTGGGGCGCTGGGTCCCATGTTTTGTCTGTCAAGGAAGTCGCATGGTATGTTTTGCTTGCGAGTTGGCCCGCTGCCGAATGTCTGGAACGATTTGATATCAAAAATCGATCCGGTCCAAGCCTTCCAACCGCTGATGTCCTGAAGGCCAAATGGAACAGCGTGGGGAGACTTTCAAACGCCGCACGTTGGATGCTGGTACTTAACGATAATCAATCGACGGACGACCACTGGGCGAAAGCAAGCGACGCGCTCATCTCACCCTCTGGGGCCATCTCAGTACCTTACATCTATTTTCGTTGGGATAATCGACCCTCTCAGATGTTGGCGAAGGGGCTGCCGGCAGCGGAAAGGGCAAAACTCACTCAACTCATGGCGCGTCGCGCCGCAGAAATCATGGAGAAACCTCGGTCGCAAGGGCCTATTTCGAGGTCTCCGATCCATAACTCAATTTCGATTTGTCAGAACCTCTATAAGTGGGATCAGGGGCATTGCATTCCGTGCTTGCGCAAAGTGTGCAACCTTGTCCTTCAAACCGAATTTAACGATCATGGAGACCTAGATGAAACCGAGATGGACGCATTCGTCAAGCTGATTACGTATAGGTCAAGAGCGGGAGATCTTAGTGCAGCGGCTGATTATCGAAAACTCTTCACTTTCCTCGACAATAAGAAAAAACTGGGATCTTTCTCGCTATTCAAGCCGCTCTGGCAGTGTCCATCTGACCCAGAAATAAGGCGCGTTGGTGAAAAGCGAATGGCGCGTTGGGAGGATGGCCTCTGTTCGAAGAACCCAGACGTCGCTCGGGAAACACTCACACAGCTTGGATACGGTTTCGGGAAAATAGCCCTACTTAATCAACCAGCATTTCGCCGTGCCGTAGTCGCCGGCCTGCGAAATTCGGTTCAAATCGGAACATTCAAAATCACCACTGATCGTGGAACGAAATGGTGCATGTATACCGGTCTGGGCGGAGGATCGACGGGCAGGAGTTTGACTGAATCAGAGTTCCCCGAATGGAAGCCCGGCATGGGCGGCAAAGTACCGATGAGCGAGGCGCTCGCAATAGTAATGACAGAAAGTGGGCAACAGGGAGTGAACGAGTTTCACCTCCTGTGGAACGAAGAGAAGAAGGCGGAAGCCCGAGCAAATCTCATTGCTTGGTTATCTGACAACAAGCTTGACTGGGCGAAGATTATCAAAACAAATGTCTGGGCCGACGAAATAGCCGCGGAATAAAACTTGCGGGTCCAAAAACGATTGATGAGGCGACATCCGGTGGAAAGGCAAGCACAGTCAGACGGTTCAGCAAAAGCCTCAAACTCGTCGCTTTGAAACGGGATCGACGTATCCCATGTATAGTGGTCACATGGCACTTGTAACTTGTTTTTTGGCCCTACTGATAGGTAACCAAACTGCCGCTCCGGTCCAAAACCAGGTATCGCTTAGGTTCAACCCTCCGGTTGGTAAGACCTACCAGTTCAAGATGACAGTGAAGATGCAGATGGGGGCGGTGGCAGGTGGGCCGGCCATGGAGTTCCAGACTGACATGGACAGCGACATGAAAGTGGTTTCGCGAACCGGAGACGTCACGACCATGGAGACGAAATTCTCAAAAGCCCACGTAACTCTGCCTGAAGATAGCCCGATTGCTGCAATGAAAGAGTCGCTTGAGAAGCAGTCGAATGACAAAACCGTTACATCGAAAATCGATGGTTTCTACCATGTTCAAGGTGTGAACGGTTCGGGCATGGATAGCATGATCAACGGAATGCAGGCCATGTCTTTTCCTGACCATGCAATCAAGGTCGGTGACGACTGGTCGTATTCTATGGATCTTGGAAAGATGATCGCCGCTGGTGGAAATGCGGTTCCGGGCGCACCGAGCGTTGAGGCTTCAGGCAAGATTCCGATCAAGTTCCGCCTCAAGGAAATCACTCAAAAGGGAAATCAAACCTTTGCAAACATCGAAATCACAATGGACGGCGACGCAAAGATGTCTGTCTCAGGACAGGAAATTGAGATGCACATCAAGAGCACGGGGACTCAGCAAATCGAAGTTTCTACGGGAATGACTGTGGGAACATCCATGGTTTCGGATACGACTTCAACCTTTGGCGATATGAAGATGACTCAGCACCTGGTCCAGTCAATGGTCCTCCGCTGACTTAACACCGAAAAAGCGGCACGAAGGGCTATCGACAAGCTGCTGTCGATAGCCCTTTTCTACCGTACAGAGGCCTTCATCAATCGTCAATCGATATTCCGAAATCTTCGAACATATCTTGCTTGAAGTCGTCTTTAAGCCATCTTTCGAGGTGTCACTCCTCCGAAAGGCGAGCGAGAGGTGAAGTCATGCGGCTAGCAGATCTGATTACGTCGAAACCAATTACAGTTCGACCTGATGACTCTATACGAAAAGCGACCATCGTCATGCGTGAAAGCTCCATCGGCTTTCTGCCCGTCACTGATGCTGGGCGAGTCTTGGGCGTTGTAACTGATCGAGATATTGTCCTTCGAGGGGTGGCGGAGGGATACGATCCGCAGACGACGTTTATCCGTCACGTCATGACGCCCGATCCGATCCAACTTCAAATCACGGATGAACTGGAAACCGCGCTGGACCTGATGGCAGCCAAAGCAATCGGCCGCTTGCTTGTCACCGACAAAGAAGGCAATCTCGTGGGAGTGTTGACGGCAGGAGACCTTGCGATGGCTTGTCGTGGCGACGAGCGAGCCGGTTACCTCAAAGTCGCTCTCCACCAACGCAACCATCGCCAAAGTGTGCCGATTCCACCGCCAGACCCCAATTCGTCAGCGAGTAGGGGCGTCTACTTTCGAGTGAACTCGATGATGTGCTGCCGAGGAAGGATCTCAATCGTTTGCTTGTAGTCGAGAGGGAAGATCGCCATCTCTTTGCGAACTTGGGCGACCGACATCTTGTGGACCAACTTGATTGGAACCTCAGGGTCCTCCTTTCGGTACTCGACAAACACAAGGCGCCCACCTTTCTTGAGTGCGGGGACCATCTTGGACACCATCTCATAGGGCTTATCGAATTCGTGATAGACGTCCACCATGATCATCAGGTCGATGGAACCGGCCGGGAGTTTGGGGTCGGTCGTTGTTCCTAGCCAGGGCAACACATTTTTCTGGCCGTTCTCCTTAGCCTTCGTGCGTACAATTTCCAGCATTTCAGGCTGAATGTCTTCGGCATACACCTTGCCTGACGGAGCGACCCGCTTGGCCATCAGGAAGGACAAGTAGCCGCTACCAGCCCCAATATCGGCAACGTTCATTCCTGGCTTCAATTCCAACGACTTCACCAAGATCGAAGGAGCCTCTTCCACCTCGCGCTCGGGGCGATCTAGCCAGTCGGCAGCCTCATGTCCCATGACCATCGCGATCTCACGTCCCATGTACGAGATTCCAATTCCGTTGTAGTCGTGGTCTCCCATTTTTACGTAGGGAGGGTGGGAAGGCGACTGGGCTGCGAAAAGGGCGATCGAGGTAAGGACTGCTCCAAATACGGTTACGTAAGGCTTGATCATGTGGCAAATGACTCCTGTGCGTGCGACGAACACCATTGATAGGTGATTCACGCGAAAAATACTAGTGTTGACCTACGGTCCGACGGAAGCGGTGAATGAATATGGCCTGGGTAATTCGTCGTTTCGACGGGTCAAGGTTGGCTGGTTAACCGAACCACGGTTCCGTCTCCGAGTTTGATAAGGTCACCCGGATAGAGCTTTCTCCCGCGGCGATCGTCGGCATCTCCATTCACAAAGACGGATTCCCCGTGGAGGTACTGCTTGACTTCGGCACCTGATGAAACCAGGTTCAAAACCTTGATGAGTTGGCCGAGGGTGATCATGTCGCCACGGATCTCTTGTTCGATGATATTGTCGTTCATGTTGAAACTACCAAATATGCGGGACCGTCTTGGGAACGCTGAGCCCAAAAGCCTTGTAGAACCCCTTCTCATCGCTGATGGCACCGACGGCTCGAACCGTATCGGGAGCAAAAAGGTCAGTCGCGATCAATGCCTGTGCGACATCGGGACGATAATGAGACCGGAAAGTCTGGGTAAAGGCGATAAAGAAACGCTGATCTCCACTCAAGCCATCTCGTATTCTAGGAGTCGCTCCTCCAAGAACACGATGGTACGCCGCATAGGCGAGAGACAACCCGCCAATGTCGGCACAGTTCTCACTGAGGGTCAGCTTCCCATCTACGGGAACTCCGTCAGGGCTCCGATAGGCGGTGTACTGGATTCGAACGTGGCTACTGGCATCGGTGTAATGCTCCCAGTCCTCGTCCTTCCACCAATTCTTCAGATTGCCGGTCGCATCAAACTGAGATCCATAGTTATCGAAACCGTGAGTGATCTCATGTCCGATAACCGAGCCGATGGCACCAAAATTGGAGGCGTCGTCTGCGTAGGGATCGAACAATCCTTTCTGAAGCGCGCCGGCTGGAACTGTCAGCTCGTTCAAGTTGAGATTGTAGGAGACCCGTATATCCGCCGCACTGGTAGTCCACGCGGATCTATCCAACGGCTTCTTTAATAGGGCGAGTTGAGATTTCCAACGTCCGGACTGAATCTTGAGAATGCTGTCTAGCAAGGACTCCTCACTCAGTTTAAACGTCGGGATGGGTTCCCATGCCCCAGGCGAACCGATTTTGAACTTCATCCCATCCAGTTTCTTGACGGCCAGGGCCTGAGTTTCTGTCAGCATCCAGTCGACATCAACCAAACGTTCCCGAAGTGCAATCCGCACGGCGTTCACAACCCGCAACGCCGCTTTTTGAGCGTCTGGGTTGAGTGACTTGGCAACCAAGATATGTCCAAGAATGTCCCCAGGCATAAGGTCAACTGTCGCGATGGCTCGCTTCCAACGAGGTGAGAGAAGTGGGCAGCCCGTGATGTTACTTGACAGGCTGAATTGGGTCTTCACAAAAGCATTGGCGAGGTATGGAGCCCAAGCGTAGAGGGTCGAAGCCCTTAGGTAGCTTCGCCATTGAGCCATGGGTCGTTCAGCGAGTGCCTTAGAGAAGGCTGCGAAGAACTTTGGCTGACGGACATTTAGGGTCGACACCGACTCAACTCCTAAGCCAGTGAAATAGGCCGACCATCCGAATTCGGGCGAGTCTTCTTCCAGTTCCGTGAGGGATTTCCGATGATAGTTGGCCTGAGAATCCTTGAGATCAAGGGTCCCAAGGGATGCGTTGGCAAGCAGTGTTTCAAGCTCAAGGGCTTCCTTCGCTCGACTTGCGGGATCGAACACCTTCACCATCGCAAGCAACTTCCCAACCGTCGTTAAGTATTGGGCGCGCATTGCGACCGAACGCTCATCCGTTGCCAGGTAAAGATTCCGCTCGGGCAGAATCTGCCCACCTTGTGCTAGGGTCAGCAGGTGGCGGGTGTTGTTCTTGTCGTCCGGACTTACTGAAATGTCAAAGGCGACGGGCACTCCTAGCGTATGCAAGTGAGCGATCTCCGTCGCCAAACTGTTTCGATCTTTCACGAGATCAATCCGCTTCAGTTCAGCTGCGACTGGGAGACTCCCCGAAGTTTCGAGGGCACGCTCATTCATCGCCTGCCGATAGAGCGATTTGGCAAGTTTCAAACCTGCGTCCGCGCCGATCAAGGTACTGGTGGGATTTTCGAGAACGGACCGAAGCGTGGCCAAATTGCGTTCTTGGATCTCGTCGTAGGTTCCGACATATGCCTTGTCGGCTGGGATGGGGGTGTTGTCAAACCAGTTGCCGTTGGCGAAGTTCTGCATGTCCCCTGGCGACTTGACGACTACTGTTCGATCCATTCCGGCAATGTCGATGCCATGATCTGCGGTCGCGTTCAAGGCGAAACCGCACAACGACGTTGAGAGGCACACCACGGCGAGCAAGGATCGATTCATCGCGGACAGATGCATTCTGATGAGGATATCCGATTACCGATTGAGCGAGCCGGCCTTAGGTTTGCCAACCGACCTCTTTACTGGCACTTGTGGGGAAGCAAAGTGCCACAGGCCGAACAGCTCCAGCATGGTCTTTTGGTTATCACGGGTGAGTGCCTTAATCGTCTGCGCCTCGGTCCACGGCATCCCCAGCCGGATAGGATAGTTGGCGACCCAGAATCCAGCCGACGCGACGATCGCTGTGTCAATCGCCAAAGTCTTTCTGTCAACTTTGTCGAGGGTATCGGCCGCCGAATGTCCCATCTGAACGTAGTTCGGCGAATTTTGAAGCGCGGCAATACCAGGGATACCCGTCAAGGTAAAGGCGTAGCCGTCGGTATAGGAGAGATAGGTATGGTCTACCTGAACCTGAGCGACATCTTCGATCAACTGGGCGAAGTGTAGAAACGCAGATTCAAGTTCATCGTGCCCAGCGAGTGGAAGCTTGGTAATCTGGCCGCTCCCCCAGTCCATCACGAAAGCACAAACAATATTTTTGAGCTCCGTGCGATGGCTTTTGACATAGGCCAACGAGCCTAACATTCCTTGCTCCTCACCGGTAAAGAGGACAAAGCGCATGGTTCTGCTGGGTCGAATGCGCTGAGAAAGGATGGCATCTGCGGCAGCCAGGACGCTTGCTACTCCAAATCCATCGTCAATCGCTCCCGTGCCAAGGTCCCACGAATCGAGGTGGGCTCCAATGATGACGACTTCCTCGGGATGTTCGGCACCAACAATCTCGCCTACGACGTTGTTGCTCGTGATGGATCCGATCGTGACCGCGTTTTGGACGTTGATCCAGAGCCTCACCGGGGATTTTGCGACGAGCATGCGCTGCAGCATCGTCTGCTGTTCCTGGGCAATATCGACAACAGGAATCGGGAAATACGCATCTTGGAAGGCGGCTGGCCCTGTGTGCGTCAGCATCACCCCGGGTCGGCCAGTACCGTAAATGACAGCGACGGCATGGGCCTTGGAAGCGGCAGCAAGAAACGTGCCGAGTTGGGAAAACGAACGGATTGGGTTGAGGTGTTTCGGGCTCAGGGCTGCAAGGAAAAGCACCTTGCCAGACCAATTCGATGCGTGCTTTTTGATTTCGTCATCAAAAGCGTCGGTATTGACGAGGACCACATCCGCATCGACGCCCCCTTTCTTTGTAGACCCAGTCCAACCATAGGAAGTGATGCCAAGGCCGATGTGAAAGGGCCGTATGAGGTCGGCTGATGCAGATCCACGCTCCCATCCCCGGCTCATGGTCCAAGGTTCGAGATGCACGTTGCTCAAGCCGCTCTTCTTCATCCTCGAAACTGCCCATTGGCAAGCGACTTTCGCCTGATTTGATCCAGTAAGTCGCGGGCCGATTGAATCCGTCAGCTCCTTTAGGTAATCGAAACCTCGCGATTGGGTGGCCGTGCGCAGTTTTATTTCCTGCAAAGCAGACAAAGAGTCCGGATCGCCGGAATTTCTTTGGCCGTGGGCAGTCACCACTAGGGCGAAAAGAGCGAAAACAGGTGCGAATCGGGTCATTTTATGGCTTGCCAACATGTCGTCGGCGCTTCAATTTGGAATTCAAGTGATTATACGAGCCGGTCAGTGGTGTTAAGAGTCACGAACGATATACAATCCAGTCCGGCTGGGTATTCCGTATATGGGAACCGTATTAAAGGAACTAGAGGCGGAAGCCGTTTACGTGATGCGGGAAGCCGTCGCCCAGTTTGAGCGACCTGCGCTGCTATTTTCTGGTGGCAAGGATTCGATCGTCCTTCTGCACCTTGCGAGTCGGGCTTTTGCTCCAGCACCGATTCCATTTCCGATCCTTCACATCGACACGGGACACAACTTCCCAGAGACGATTGCGTTCCGCGATGAAGCTGCAAAGCGCTACGGTGTAAAGCTGATCGTCCGGTACGTCCAGGACTCGATCGACGCCGGTTTGGTGACTGAAGAAGCCGGCCCGAATCGCAGCCGAAACGTTCTCCAGACGGTAACCCTTTTGTCAGCCATTTCCGAACTCAAACTTGACGCCTGTTTTGGTGGAGCTCGACGCGACGAGGAAAAGGCCCGCGCCAAAGAGCGGTTCTTCTCCCATCGCAACACTCACGGCCAGTGGGATCCAAAGCATCAGCGTCCTGAACTCTGGAGTCTATATAACGGCAGGAAGAATCAGGGCGAGCATTTCCGCGTTTTTCCAATCAGCAATTGGACGGAATTGGATGTTTGGCAATACATCCACGCCCAGGCAATTCCGATACCAGAGATCTATTTCAGTCACATGCGCCCGGTCGTCGTTCGCGAGGACGTCCTTCTTGCCCACACGGAATTCCTCGTGCCGATTGAAAATGAAGTAATCGAAACCAAGCGCGTGCGATTTCGAACGATCGGAGACGCGACTTGCACGGGAGCGGTGTACTCCGACGCTGCGACCATCGAGGATGTCATCGCTGAATTGATCGATTCAAAAACCAGCGAACGAAGTACTCGTGCCGATGACAAGAGGTCCGATTCCGCCATGGAAGATCGAAAATCCAAGGGGTACTTCTAGATGTCACTCGCCTCACGCTCCGATGCTGAAATCATCCGCATCTCGACGGCGGGAAGCGTCGATGATGGCAAGAGCACGCTGTTGGGCCGACTTCTCGTCGACACCGACTCGATCTACGAGGACCATTACGAAGCACTCAAGCGCACCAGCGATTATCGTGGTGAATCGGATATCAATCTCGCCCTGCTCGCCGACGGACTGAAGGCCGAGCGCGAGCAAGGCATCACGATCGACGTTGCCTATCGTTATTTCTCGACCGCGAAGAAACGATTTATCGTTGCCGATACACCGGGTCACACCCAATACACGCGGAATATGATCACTGGTGCGTCAACGGCGGATGCATCGATGATTCTCATTGATGCGCGCCACGGGATGACGGAACAATCCAAACGGCACGCGTTTATAACCTCGCTTCTTCGGGTCCCGCAGGTGGTTGTTGTCATCAACAAGATGGACCTCGTAGACTATAGCGAGGCCGTGTACGAGGAAATCGAAGCACGCTTCCGGGAGTATTCGCAGAAGCTCGCACTTTCAAACATCAGCTTCATCCCTGTGTCTGCGCTTCTCGGCGAAAATGTGGTCACTCGCAGCTCTGTGATCGACTGGTACAAGGGACAATGCGTGTTGGAGAAGTTGGAGGATTTGACACCAGAGGGTCGTAGAACGCCACCGGATCTTCGCTTACCGATTCAATATGCGGTTCGTCCCGATCAGGACTTCCGTGGCTACATGGGCCGAATTGAGTCGGGTGCCGTTCGGAGTGGGGAAGATCTCCTCATCTTGCCCTCTGGCCAAACCGTGACTGTCAAGCAACTCTTTGATCTTGATCAAGAAGTTCAAGAGGCGGGAACGGGATCGAACGTGCTGGTGACATTCGATCGTGAGGTGGATGTCACACGCGGCGACATGCTCGTTCGCCCCCGCAACGTTCCTTCGGTAACTCAGAGCCTTGAGGCTGTCGCGTGTTGGATGTCGGAGGAACCCTCCGTAACCGGCAAACGCTATTTGCTGAGACATACGACGCGGGAAGTCACTGCCACGCTTGAAGAAGTTGTCTATCGATTTGATGTGGAGACTTTGCATCGCCAGCAGGTCCATTTCCTGCAGATGAACGACATTGGTCGTCTGGCGCTATCGACGGGCAAGCCGGTTTTTGTCGACACCTACGAGCATAACCGCTCTCTGGGTGGGTTCTTGTTGGTCGATCCAGTATCCAATAACGTGGTCGCAGCGGGCATGATCACGCGGAGTCAGGGCTCCGATTCCCTTGTAAGGGCCGAGAAAGTAGGTCGGGTGGTTTGGTTAACCGGACTCTCGGGAGCCGGCAAGTCCACTATTGCCGACGCCTTGGTTGAACGACTCAAGCGAGAAGGGCTCATGGCGGCCCGGTTGGATGGAGATGATCTGCGAACTGGCCTCAACGGTGACTTAGGGTTCAGCGACGTCGATCGATCAGAGAACCTGCGCCGTGCCGCGCACGTTGCCAAACTCTTCAGCGGCTTGGGCCACATCACAATTTGCTCCTTCATCTCGCCTCTCAACAGCGACCGCCAAAAGATCCGCGAGATCATAGGCGAGCGATACATGGAGGTCTATGTGCGCACGAGCCTCGCCGAATGCGAGCGTCGCGATCCCAAGGGCCTATACAAGCGTGCCCGAGCCGGTGAGATCCGGCAGTTCACCGGTATTACCTCGACCTTCGAAGAACCCGACCGTCCCGATCTCGTTCTTGATACCGAGGGCCTCTCGATCGACCACGTCGTGCAGCAGTTGGCCGATGCCATTCGTCAGCACGTGGAGTGATCGCTTCGTTTAGCTTAACGTTTATCCTCCTGTCGGCTCGTGCTTACAGTCCGTCGATTGTTCTGGTCGGTAACTGGGATGGACGCTCACACCGCTTGGTGCTGTCTCTCCTCCACGTCCCGAACCGTCGCTTTATCATTCGTCATCGCTGGGCGCGCGCCAAACTCGCCCCTTCGGGCTCAGACAGTGGCGCGCTGACTGCCCAGCGATGAGCGAACGGCGACGGTTATGGACGTTGAGGAGAGACAAGTTGGACTTTCCCTTCCCGGAACCTGCGGGCGGCTGAGGACTGGGTGCTGACATCAACCTGCCGCTCAGAACGAAAGCACCAACGGTGCGCCCAATAATAGCGAAGGGCGCAGCCCTGGAATAGAAGGTGACCACAAAACCAGAGCGCTGTAAGCGCGATCCATCTTGTCGATGGGCACCGCCCGGAGACCTTCATTCAAACGTCCTTGGTCCTCGTCCTACGGCACAATTCGTTACTTCTTGTCCGCTGCGAGAATGGAGGAGTGGGCTGGTATAGGGCCGCCCCTTTCGGGCTACCTATTTGGTTCAACTGCAGTTAAGGTCAACACAAATCCGATCACCCGCAGGAGCTAATTTGGCGCGCGTCCATCCCTTAGGCGCGCAGTAGCCTTGGCGAAGGCGGGAGATGACGAACGATTAAGCGACGGTTCGGGACGGCGGGGGTAGACAGCACCAAGCGGTATGAGCATCTGGACCAGACAGCGACCAAAACAGACGGAGGAAGATGCCGCGAGCACGCAACCACCCGCAGGGTCCGGAAAGGAAGTCAGCACCCAGTGGTGTGGGCTTCCAAACCAGATTTCGAACAGAACAAACTATGGATTATTTCAGCGAGCCGTTCGGTGGATGACATCTATTGGGAATCGGATAGGTCAGATGAGCCACCTTTTGAATAAGTGACCGCCCCGAGCTTTCACGAAAATCTACTATCCAAAAGACATCAACCAGACTCTGGATATCTGAAGGGAAGAAATGGTGGTTGTGAACTGGCGAAATCGAAGCGAGGAGGAACTGGTGACACAGGCGTGTCTCGGCAACCTCAACGCATTCGATGCACTTGTTCACCGCTACCGACCTGGAGCTTTGGTTCTTGCGAGGCAGATCGCGGGACCGAAAGATGTAGCAGAAGACGTTGTGCAAGACGCCTTTCTCGCCGCGTTCAAGGCGTTGCCCCAACTCGAAGATGTGGATCGGTTTGCCGCCTGGTTCGGTGCCATCGTCAGGCACCGGGCGAGAAAGCAAACCCACGCCCGAAGGGAAGTGACTCTGCCGCTTGATGCAGTGATCTGTAGTCACGCGCCATCTCTCACCGAAGCGATCGAAAAGCGTGCCGAAGCCGGCGTTATGAGGCACGCGCTTGCTCGCCTTCCGGAAGAGATTCGAACTGTGATGGACCTTTACTACATTGAGGAATGGAGGGTAACCCAAATTGCCCAGTTTCTTGCCTTGCCAAACACAACTGTGAAGTGGAGACTCAACGTCGGACGAAACAAGCTCCGCACCTCACTGGAAAATTATCAGGAGTATTTCAATGGAACAGGGAAATGAAATTCAATCGTGCCGCCGACTTCTCAGCGAGATCAGCGAAATGTGTGAGCACGCCAGTCTGACGGGAAGCCTCAGCGGTGGTGAAAAGCGAACGGCTCAGCGGTACAACGCAGTGCTCAATCGATTGGTGGAGCTTGGGGCAGTTTCTAGCGGACTCTTCTCGCCGGTTCCCGAGGACTGCAAATTCGGGGCTATTGGTGTGGAGGCACGAATGCTGGCGTCAGCACTGCCGAGCAACAAAGACAAGGACAGAGGTCGACACGGAGATGACAACGACAAGAACATTATCCTACGCTTGGCACCGTTCATCGGGCAGGACGAACTTGGCCAACTTGTTCGCGAGCATGCGATAAAGGGTTCCGAGTTGGACATCAACACCATCTCAAATCTTGCGCCTTTCCTGGGCCAGGATTTCTTGGGTGAACTCCTGAGGGGGCATCTTTCCAAAGAGAGGAAGGGCACGCCGGCGGCACCTCCAGAACCTAAATCACCGACTGCTCCAGCAGCAAGTCCGGCGGCAAAGCCCGACTATCTCCCTGAGCCGGTGGTTGAGGCGTCCGAGACCGTGGATGATTTGATCAATCTTCTCAAAAGCCCCTATTTGTCCGACGAGGAGCGCGACCAAGTCAGCAATCGCCTCAAAGCCGCCATTCATCGTCAAGGATAAGAAACTCTAACCAACGTCAAGCGTGTCACTTAACGTCCAAGTCCTCAGTAGGCAACTTCGAAGTCGAACCTCTCCGTTGGGAGGAACGCTTATGATGAGTTGTCCAAAAAGCGACTCCCTGCTGAGTGACGGACTTCCTCGGATTTTCCTGGAAAGCGCAACCAGCTTGAGTCAAAGCAATAAACCACGAGGTGACTGCCCTGATTCTGTTCCATAAGAGAGTCAGGGCGATTTTTATTTGCCAATCACCAAGCGAAGCGCTTCGTTTCCATGCGAAACTTTAAGCCAATGTTTGTGTCATCGCTTATCTGCACGTTGGCGCTTTGGCAAGGGAAGGCCCCTGTCATCTATTTCGTGCGAAACGATTCCATCTACCGGAGCACCCAAGGTCGAGAAACTGTAGTGGTCAAACGTGGAGTCGGTCCAGCTATTTCGCCCGATGGGTCACGTCTGGCATTCCTAAAAGACGGCGACCTTTACCTGTTGGATATCAACAAAGGCGAAACCAGACGCGCATCCCACCTTAACGAGAAGCCTGACGATATTCCTGACCATGACCCATTTCCATCATGGGACCCAACGGGTCGTTATGTGATCTTCTCCCATCCTGATCGGTACGGATTGGTCAAGCGTGGAGATGAAATCCATGCCATGTATGGCTCGGAAAAGGCGACCAAGACGATTTGGAACGTTTATTGGAGTTGGTCGAGGAAAGGAACCACCAAAACGGAGTTGAGCTTATTCCTCGGCAATGAAACCACCGGTATCTCCAGCTTCTCCGTAACTTCCTCTTCTGCGGCATCATTTTCACCTGACGGAAAGCGAGTCGCCTTCTGTCGAAATGGTGACCTCTGGATGGCTAGCCTCGATCCAAGCACCATCCACGACGCGATTCGGGAGGCATCTTGGGACGAAGCCCGTGTTCTGACGTGTGGCACCCAGGAGGGAGGAACTCGCGCAACAAATGAAACGAGCACCATTCTTAGAATCTCATGGTCTCCCGATGGAAAGCTGCTTGCTTTATCTTCTGATCGCTACATGTCTTCGGGAAGCGCCCAAGTAATTGTTGTAAAAGCGGATCGCCCGACGGAGAAGGTTGCTTCGTTCTCAGGAACCGATGCCTGCTTCTATGACGCAGGCCACTTGCTTTATGTGAAGCCGTATGGTCAGTCCCAGGATATCTGGCTCCGAGACATCGAAACTCGCGACGAAAAGATCCTCATCCCCCATGCAACCGAGCCGGAGGTTGCTCGATAATGCTCAAGTGGGATCGAACAAAGGGACGCCCCGAGCCGATTAGGTTACTCAACACAATTACGGAAACAGAGAACGGTGAACCTTTGGTTGACGTGCGAATCGTGTGCCCATCGGTGAGAATTATCCGTCCTCAAGTCATCCCATACGTCCGTGAGACGGTGGCCCTGATGTGCGAGAAGGCGACCCAATTGTTGCCTGAGGGCTATCATTTGGGGCTCGTAGAAGGGTGGCGCCCCATTGAGCGTCAACAACGAATATACGACTTCGTTTGGAAAAGCGCCGAAGAGGCGTTTCCACATCGGGATAAGTCTGCGCTTCGTCGAACCGTATGCCGATGGGTCGCTCCAACCGATCAGAAGGCGCCTCCAGGCCACTGTACGGGTGCTGCTGTGGATGTATGGCTTGTCGACGACCACGGACAAGATATTGACGTAAGCTCGCCATTCGACCGATTCAAGTCGGCCCCGACGTATAGCTTCGGCCTAAGCGATGAAGCGAGCCGAAACAGGATGATCCTTGTCGAAGCGATGCTTGAAGTCGGCTTTTCTAACTGTCGGGACGAATGGTGGCACTATAGCTACGGCGATGCAGGTTGGGCGGTCCGTATGGCCCAACCTGATTGCTGTTATGGGCTCGTAACTCTCGGCCCGGAGTTCTATGAGGAAGAGGAGCGACTCTGGCTTGAGGCCGCTAAGACCCGCCAGAGCCCCTTCGCTTCGACTTCCCAGCCGGAGGAACAGGAATCTTAAAATTCGCTGCCTCTGGCGGAGTAACGCCATTAGGCTTAAATGGAACCGGGGTCAGCAAGATGACATCCACTGCGACCTCGTCGTTCCCGGCCGTATCCACCTGAAGGCGAATGTTCGTTAGGTTGCCTGCGATCCGAGTGGTTCCGAGTCGATACCATCCAAAGCCACCACCGTAGATGCTTTGAGGTTCTCCGGACAGTTTCATTTGCTGTCCACCAATCACCACGCTCACATCACCGCGCCGGTCAACCGGAATTTTCGCCGCGATCCATACCTCTTGGTCATCTCTGGATTTGGCGGGAACCCGATAATTCGCATAGTAGCCACCTTCGCTAGGTGGAATCAGCGTCCGAAGGGCGAGGGCAGATCCGCCTGAACATCCTGGACTCTTTACCGACTCACTGAAGTTACTTTCAAAGTATCGCTCCGCTTCCACCCAGCAGTAGGAAGAAACTTTTTCGGCAAGTTTCCAGAACTGCTTTCGCATAATATCGAAACTTCCCCCAGGATTTCGGTCAAAGCCGATCATCGCCTGGTTAAAGTTCATTTCTTGCTCGGCAGGGTCACCGTGATTACGTTGGCCGAGGTTGAGCATGATCCTAAATTGCTGAACGGTCTCGAGGAATGCGACTTCCGGAATCGGCAATTCCAACGAGCCGGTAATGATGAGAGGCGTTTCCGCCACGATGATTTCCACCGCATTCTTGCTCACCTTGGGCATCGGGTCCGAGCCATCCAAGGTTCGGAAGTGGACCGAACTAGGGTTGTTCATCCGAAGCCGATAGCGTCCTGGAACGCGTGCCCAAAGGGCGAAGGTTCCGTCATTCATTCCAGATCGGTAGGCAAAGAAGTTACTGCCGAGGTCAATGCGATTGCCGTCAAGCGGCGTTGGAAGCCACCAGTGATCACCCGGCAATTTCTGAGGAACGGCGGGATTGGAGGCATTCTCGGGAAAGAAAACTGGCAGAGGGGACTTCGTCGCCAAGCTCGGGTCACCACTGAGAATTCGCGACTCGCTCGCAACCTTTTTGATGAGGGCAGGAGAATCCGTGTGTACAAAAACGCCCTTGGACCCCATCGAGGTTAGGTCGAAAAGGACTCCTGAGAGTTGAGCGGGGGCGTCTTGGCCAGTTCCCATGTCCAAGTCAGTCGTGACGAGCCAACCGTTCGACTGCCATCGAAGAATGCTGCTCGCAGCTCTGCTTCCTGATTCGGCGATAACGCTCTGAGTGGTTCCAGAGGCTCGCATTCCAACGCCATCTATCGTCGGGTACCGAGTTTCATAGGCAGACGCCCAGCCGAGCCAATCCTGAATCACAGGTACATCCACTATGGAGCGAATCGCAGGGACGATGTGCTTAAAGCGCTTGTCCCCAGCAGAGTTCACAACTTGCGAAATGTCAGCCCACGCTGCACTTTGCTTGTTGTCACAGGGATAGATAGTATTGGTATCGGGATCCAGCATCGCGCCAATTCCGCGTGTTGATGACCATAGGGGGACGAGTTTGGCGAGAGCATCGAACGTAACTAGCCACTTCTTACTGTCGCCGTCGAGTTGAGACAGAGTCGATGAACGCATCGACCAAGTCTTGACGACAGTTTCAACGTTCCGGTATTTCTCCTCAAGGTAATTCCTGAATTCCATTCGGAAATAGGAACTCGTAGGCACGAAGCGAGGCTCTTTTCCAGTTAGGGCAAGACCACGCCCCATCGGATTGACGATGCCTCTCAAACCCGGCCCGAAATTTCGCTTGCGTAGGTTTCCAAGAAGTGCGTCTCGCTCGGAATCAAGGTCTTCCCAATAATCCGGCTGCTCAATGCTGGTCATCTCGGGATAAACCAATAAGACGTGTTCGATTTCCGGTCCGACTTTAGCGAAGTAGGTAAGTCGACCGTTGACGATTGGGACTCTGCCATTAGCGACCACGGTAGCATCGGTTTTCGTCGCCAGAACCACAAAGGCACTCGTTGCGCCAGGAATGTCCAAAGAGATTTGGCGAGATTTCGTAATGCCTGTTATGCGATAGCCTTGTGGCTCAATGGAGAATCCTTTTGCCATAGGGGCCAGAGAACCAATACGCACGAGAAATCGCATGTTGGCTCGATTCAACGCAGAAATGACTTCATCCCACCCAGCACCATTTGCAGGGAGGTCGACGATGACGTCACTAATTCCAGCAGCCTTTGCTGCCTCAACCGCTTGAGCTGTACCGTCAATCCTAATGCCAAGGGGTAAGTACGGCTGACCTCCCCAAATGAGGGTTTGGTGCTCATTAATGGACCAAGCGGTCGGGGTACCCGAGACAGGTTTATAAAGGCCGTCACGCTTTTGGGCCTGACAGGTGCCTGCTAACAGCAAAAGCGCAATCGCGATAGTTGGTCTTCGCACTCCAAGAAGACTACCTTAGGGTGTTAAGTGGTTCACCTTAGGGGGAACTTCGCTCAAACCTTAGCTTTTTCCACGAATGCCTACCTGGTAACCTCATGGGGTGGGAGCAGAAACGAAAAGTCACGACGATTTATGTATCAACGCTATTCGAGCGCTATCGATAGATGCGATTCAAAAGGCCAACAGTGGTCATCCAGGCTTACCTTTAGGGGCAGCACCGATGGCATATACGCTATGGACGAAGTACCTTCACCATAACCCGAGAAATCCGCACTGGTTTAACCGCGATCGATTTATCCTATCCGCGGGCCATGGCTCGATGCTCCTCTACTCGCTGTTGCACCTTACAGGCTACGATTTGTCGCTGGATGACCTCAAACAGTTCCGACAACTTCACAGCCGCACACCAGGGCATCCCGAGAATCTTGAGACTGCTGGTGTTGAGATGGCAACTGGCCCCTTGGCACAGGGCTTTGGACACTCCGTTGGATTCGCACTTGCTGAGTCTTGGCTGAGAGCCACTTTCAATAAGCCAGGCCATGACATCGTTGACCATTTCACCTACGTTATCGCATCCGATGGCGACCTCATGGAAGGCCTATCTAACGAGTCTGCGTCTTTGGCCGGTCACTTGCACCTGGGCCGATTGATCGTCCTTTACGATGATAATGAAATTTCCCTCGATGGACCAACCTCATTAAGCTTCACCGAAAACGTTGGTGGTCGATTTGAAGCTTTGGGCTGGCACGTTCAGCATGTCGATGGCATGAACCCAGGTGCGATTGACGCCGCAATTCGAGAGGCCCATCACGTGACCGACAAGCCGTCGATCATCGCCTGCAAGACCATTATTGGATTCGGTAGCCCTAATAAGGCGGGAAGTTCCAAATCTCACGGCTCTCCCCTCGGTCCTGACGAGGTCAAACTTACGAAAGAAGCGCTGGGTATTCCGCTTGAGCCAGACTTTTATGTCGATCCAGCCGCCCTTGCAACCTACCGAAGCGCGGTCGAGCACGGAGCGAACTTAGAAGCCAAGTGGAACGATGTGTTCGCGGCATACTCCGCAGCCTATCCAGAATTGGCGAAGACGCTTTCCGAAGCAATCGCTGGCAACTTCCCAACAGCTTGGATCGATCACCTGCCAACGTTCGACCAGCCAATTTCCACACGCAAAGCCGGTAACACGGTTCTCAACGCCATTGCGGCACATCACGACGTTCTGATCGGCGGAAATGCCGACCTATCTGAGAGCACCTACGCAACTCAGAAGAACTCCGGTGAGTTCGACTGGGACAACCACGCCCAGCGCAACATCATGTTTGGGGTCCGCGAACATGCCATGGTCGCTGCCGTAAATGGACTCACGCTCCATGGCGGTGTGCAGTCCTACGGTGGAACCTTCTTCGTATTCTCCGACTACTGCCGACCGTCGATTCGACTTGCGGCGATCATGGAATGCCCATCGATCTCCGTCTTTACTCATGATTCGGTTGGCGTCGGTGAAGATGGCCCAACTCACCAGCCGGTCGAGCACCTGACATCACTTCGAGCGATTCCGAACGTCAATGTATTTCGCCCCGCTGACGGAAACGAGACGGCGGCCGGGTGGAAGGTGGCTCTTCAATCTAGGAAGACCCCGACACTGTTGGTTTTGAGCCGCCAGGATTTGCCCGCATTGACTCCCAACACTGTTTCGGAGCATCCGGCAGAGAAGGGTGCCTACGTCCTTTCGGCAGCATCGTCAGATCCACAGCTCATCTTGATCGGCACCGGTAGCGAACTCCAACTCTGCACCGGGGCAAAAGAGAAACTCGAGGCTCAAGGAATTCCGACAAGCGTCGTCAGCATGCCAAGCTGGTTCCTGTTTGAGCAACAGACGGCTGAATACAAAGCCTCCGTATTTCCAAAGGGCGTCAAGCGCGTTTCGGTTGAAGCGGGCTCCACGATGGCGTGGCCCAGGTACTCAGACGCTCAGGTCGGTATCGACCGATTCGGACTTTCGGCTCCAGCGAAGCTCATCTTTGCTGAGTTGGGATTAACAGTCGAGAACGTCGTCAATACGGCGCTCTCGACTCTCAACGACTAGCAGACCCGCTACGGCCGCTCTTACGGTGCTTCGGCGCAGTGGGAGCGGCTGCTCTTAATTGCGGCATCCAATATGCGGCACGCATCTGCCGCGATTTCTGGGTTGCGTATGCCATCGGGCGCGGTGTTGTTGTTCACGCAGTCCATGAAGTAGATGGCAGGATTCGACTCAGCAAGAGCTGGTGTAGCGACGTCTTCGACTGCTTTGCCAGGAAGGTGAACTCTAAGTTGACCATCGTAGACGGCTAACGTCCCAGTTTTTCCGTTCACAACCGGATTCGGTCCAGATTCGGAGGAGATGGTTGCCCAAGTGCCTTCCAGAGAAATGCTCATTTTCGGATACTTGAGCACGATCAACGCATGATCGTCGCTGACGTCGTAATCCTTCGTGTAGTTTCCGCGAACACAATAGACGGACTCAGGCATTCCAAAGAGATATCGCGAGATCACGGCACCGTAGGACCCGAAATCAGCGATGGCACCACCACCGTTAAGCTTCTCGTCGTGCAGCCATCCGACAAAGTATTCGTCGCAGCCGATCTCCTTCGGTCCACCGTGCCCAATCTTGAAGCGCATGTGGAAGGGATGTCCAATCGCTGAAGCATCAAGCTGCTTCTTGAGTTCGTAGAGCCATGGATTCCACGCCAAGGGCCAATTGATCATCAGGGTCTTACCGCTGGCTTTTTGTGCCGCCAACATACGATCTGCATCTGCGGCGTCAGCAGCCATCGCCTTTTCAACAAGGCAGGGAATGCCTTTCTCGAGGGCAGCAATCGTGATCTCTGAGGATTCACGGTTGTTACTTGTCACCAGCAGGGCATCCAACTGTTCGTTGGCCAACATTTCCTTCCAATCGGTGTAGCTCTTGTCGAAATCGGCCATCGCCTTTTCGAGCAGTGGCGTCTCATCGGCCAGGGCAACCAAATGGGCTCCCGGCACCTTTTTCCACGCCTCAATTAATCCCCAAACATGTCCATGAGTTAGTCCGGCAACGCCGACTCTGACTTCCTTTGCCATATCTCCACGATACCTGCCCCAAAACGGTCAATAGACGGGTATTATTTTTTGCCGGCCGGGGTGGCGGAATGGTAGACGCGGTGGTCTCAAACACCATTGGGGTTAAACCCGTGCGGGTTCGAGTCCCGCCCCCGGCACCAGGCTCTATGAGTCTGGGGAGTTCACTTTGCCACCCATCGCTTTGATGGCATCTTGTACGGCCTGAACGCATTCCTCTAAGTCGGAATCGGCATTATCAAGCTCCGTGTTTTCGGGCTCTGGTGGATGGCTGTCCAAAAGGTCGCCAACGATATCCTGCGCGTCTCTTAGGTCATTGAGAGACTCATTTGCCGCGTCGATGGCCTTTAGCCTTCGTTCATCCTGGGCAGAAAAGTTCTTCTTGAATTCTTCGAAAGTAGGAGGCTCGTCGCTAAATTCGACGAGCGCTTTGCCAGCCGCATCAAGTTGGCTCGTGATCATCACGAGAGCTTTTTGAGTAGCACCCGCTTCACGGGAGGCAATCTCTTTAGTCGTCTTCCGTACCGACTCGATGGCGTCTATCGCGGAACCGATCTGATAAGCCCCAGAACGGATTTGATCGAACAGCGCTTGATCCGGATCCTTCGGAGCAGCTGGTTTTGCTACCACTGACGATTTCGCTTCCATCAGGGGAGGTTTTGCGCACCCGATGACGACCAAACAGCAGAAAACCCACAACACGCAGCGCAGCACCCCGCGATGCTACCCCCCAACGGGCGGATCGATCACATGAAGGTCCTTTGGATCCAATTCGCGGGGTTCAAAATCTTTCTTTAGGGATTCTCGTCCTTCCTTGTCAAAGAGAACGTACAGGGTTGGAAGCAGGAACCAGGCGATTGGCCTTGAGAGTGCAATACCACCGACTACAACAGCGGCCAGCGGCCTTTCAACCGTCGCGCCGATTCCAGACGTCAGTAGGAAAGGAATCAAAGCAAGAACTCCGATGAGAGCGCTCAGAATTTCGGGTCTCAGTCGCTCGGTGGCACCAAACGCGGCGGCTTCCCGAACGGAATACCCCTTCGCCCGCCAACGATTGATGAAGGAGACCATGATGGTGCCGTTCTGCACTTCAGTTCCGAAGTTCGCGATGTAACCGATGATCGCTGGGACCGAAATCGGGAGCCCCATCACAAGCAGTAGAACCGTGCCGCCAATTATGGCTAACGGGATCGTAGTCAGCACGACCAGGGAATCTCGCCATGAGCCAAAGCAACCATACACCAACACGAAAATGAGCAGCAGGGAAGCAGGAATCGCCCACGTGAGGGTTTCTAGCGCATGTTGTAGTTCTTCGACCGCACCACCCCAGACGATCGTATAACCCGCTGGCAGCTTCACGTCACGGTCAATGATTGCCTTTGCATCATTGACGACGGTTCCCACGGATCGCCCGTGGACGTCGGCCAAGACGGCGACGCGACGCTTGGTATCCATGCGCCCGATCTCGGCAAGACCTTGCTTCACCTGAATGGTGGCCAGCTGATTTAATGGAATCTTTTGCCCTGTCGACGACGTGACAAGCAGATTGCCGATGGAGACCACGTTGTTTCGGTACTGCGGCATCACGCGTGCGACAATGTCAAACTGCTTTTCCCCTTCATAGAAGGTACTTGCGGTCGCTCCGCCGATAGATGCTTGGACGACATCCATCACATCCGAAACATTAATCCCGTAGCGAGCGATGGCCTCTCGGTTTGGAATAATGTCCAGATCGTCAATTCCAGACACTTCTTCAACCGAGACGTCGGTTGCGCCTTTGACCTTCTTCAACGCGGCCGCGATTTCATCGGCTTTCTTGATAAGGATGTTGGTATCGTCTCCGCGCACGAAGATCGAAATTGGTGTATTGAAGCCGGATATGAGCTCATCGTTGCGCATCTCAAGTTCTTGAGAGAACTCAAGCTCAACGCCGGGGAATTTTGAAAGCGTCGTCCGCAACTGCTGTTCCAACTCCGACTTAGAGTGGGCACCTACCCAAGAGCTTGGCACCTTGAGGGGCACAGAGAGCTCACAATTGCTTACCGCTTCAGGATCTCCACCGAGGGAAGCTCGCCCCACATAGCCAATAACGTGGAGGACGTTCGGGTTGCGGCAGACCTCAGCTTCCATGCGTTGGGCTAGGGAAGTCGCCTCGGCAAGAGAGATACTGGCGGGAAGCGTCGCCCGGATCCGAAAATTGTTCTCATCCAAGCTGGGTAGAAACTCTGAGCCCGTTAATGAGAAAAGGAAGATGCTCAATGCGGTTACCGCGAGCCAGACAATGGTGACCCGTGAGGGCTTCTTGATTGACTTATCAAGCCCACGCTCGTAGTGTGCGCGTAGCCACTGCACTAAGCGGTTTGCCGGTTCTGGATGTCCGCCTTTTAGGACGACAACGCATAACGCTGGGGCCACAACAAATGCCATGACCACGGATCCGACCATCGAGAAGATGATCGACAGGGCGAGGGGGACGAACAGCCTCCCTTCGATTCCCTTCAGTGCCAGAAGGGGAATAAAGGCAGCGATGACAATAAGGATTGCGAAGAAGACAGGTCGACCAATTTGAGTTGCGCCTCGCAACACAACATCCTCGATTTCGTCGCCATCATTCCAAGTTTCACTGACATTTCGATAGATGTTCTCTGTGATGACGATGCTCGCATCGATCATCATTCCGATGCTAATTGCTAGCCCACCCAGTGAAAGTAAGTTGGCAGAGATGCCTGCTCTCCACATCAAGATGAAGGCAACCAGCATGCAAACAGGGACCGCCAACGCCGCCACCGCGGCCGCTCTGAAGTTACTCAGCATCAAGAAGAGGATCAAGATGACGAGAAGCTCGCCGGCGATGAGCGCGTCTTTGACGGTATCGATGCTGTGAGTAATCAGCAGCGACTGGTCGTAGAGAGGGACAATCGACACGTCTGCGGGCAGGTCTTGCTTGAGACTGGTAAGGCGTTGCTTAACCCTTGAGATGACGTCCGACGTATTTGATCCAAGCCGTAGGATGACGATGCCGGATACAACTTCGCCCTTACCATCTTCAGTCACGGAACCTTGCCGTTCACCGGGGCCAATTTGTACAGTGCCGATATTCCGGATAAAAATTGGGGTTCCGTTTTTCGAACTGACAACAATCCGGCCGATATCCTCGGGTGACTCCAGCAATCCGAGCCCACGAACGATGTACTGTTCGCCACCGTGGCGGACGTAGTTACCGCCTGTATTCTGGTTGTTCTTGCTGATCGCACCGGTGACATCACCAATCGCCAAACCATAGGCCTTGAGGCGTACGGGATCGACAAGGACTTGGAACTGCTTGACTTCGCCACCGAAAGATAAGCAGTCGGCAACACCAGGTACGGCTTTGAGTGCAGGCGTTACTGTCCAGTCTTGAATTGTCCGAAGCGCCATGTTCGATCGCTGCGGACTCTTGACGGCGTAGATATAGATCTGCCCTGTGCCGGTGTCGTTCGGCCCCATCTCTGGCGTGATACCGGGGGGCATGGGAACGCCTCCGATCTGTTCGAAAACCTGCTGACGTGCCCAATAGACATCGGCATTGTCTTCAAAGTACACCGTAACAACCGAAATCCCGAATTTTGAAATGGAGCTGATCTTGGTTGTTTTAGGAATACCTTGTAGGGCGATTTCGAGGGGATGGGTGACAAGCTTTTCGACTTCTTCACTCGCCAAACCCGGCGAACTCGTTTCGACTTCAACACGAACCGGAGTGATGTCGGGAAATGCGTCGATATTTAGACTGCGCATGGAGAAAAGTCCCGCAGCGATGATGAGGAGGGCGCACGCAAGCGACACAAGCCGTTGCTTGATCACGCCTTGGAGAAAGCGATCAATCATTTAAGCTTTGCCTTTCCCGCCTTCAAGCCTTTCCTGTTCTTTCTGAATGTAGACGTTGCCGCCGACAACCACCTGTTCACCGGATGACAAGCCCGTCTCAACCGCCACCTTTCCACCCACGGGAGATCCGACCTTAACGGGCCGTTTCAAGAACTCACCAGGGGCTGTTTGAACGTAAACAATCTGCATATCAGATTCCTGCATCACGGCGTCAGCTGGAATGGAAATCGTGTGAAGTTTCTTCTTGCTGCCAATGTCGACAGAAGCAAACATCCCAGGGCTCAAAGTCCAACCAGGGTTATCGATAATGGTGCGGACAGTGATGGTTCTGGTGTCGGGGGCAACCTCGTGAGCCACCCATTTCACGCGACCAACGAAAATGGAGTTAGGAAATGCTGAAACATGCACCTTAACGCTGTCACCCATTTGGACTCCAGCAAGATCGGCTTCATAAATGGAGGCATCCACGAACACTTTGTCGAGGTTAACAAGGCGGAGAAGGGGTGTTGCTGTATCCGCCATTTGCCCCGCCACCATCGCCCGAGCGGCGACAATGCCTTTGATCGGCGAAACAATCGGCACAACCACCCGACCATCTTTCAGCACTCCAGATGATTTCCCAGGAGCGACTCCATATAGCTTCAACGTGTTCGCAGCGCTTTGCTCGGCAAAAACGGCAGCATCGTATGTATCCTGTGCTTGCTGAAGCGCTTGCGAGATGGGGATGCCCGACTTTCGCACAGCAAGAGCCCTCTGGTATTGGGTGTGAGCCAATCGCTGGGAAGTCAGGTCACTTTCATAAGTGTGTTGATCTTGCTGGACCTTACTTTGCGCGGCTTGGAGAGAGGCTGCCCCGTTTAGGTTTTGGCTAAAAATGCTCTGCTGACGCCGAAGTTCTTCTTTAGCGAGCTTCTCGGAAGTATTGGCTTGATTCGAAGCTGCTATGGCGCTCTTGTAGGCAGCGTCGCCATCTTCAAATTGCTGTTTGCTGTAGACGCCTCCCTTATAGAGGATCTGAATCCGCTCAAAGTTGGCTTTTGCAGAGTGAAGCGTCACCCCGGCTTGCACAGATGCTGATTGCGCCTGTGCGTATGCGTTTTGTGCATCCTCTACTGGCTTCCGGGTGATTTCACCCATCGCAATCAACTTCTTCGTGCTTTCGAGCGCCAGATTGTCGACTTTGATCTGGGCTTCATCACTGGCAACCGCAGCATCTGCAGCAGCTGCTGATTTTTTCGCATCTTCCACCGGCTGCTCGCTTAACGAGCCAAATCCAGCAAGCTTCTTTTGCTGCTCAAGCTGGTTTCTTGAAAGGTTCGCATGAGAAACTGCGGTGGCATAGGTCGCCATGGCTTGGTTTAGGTCGTTGCTATCGACGTAAGCAAGGATTTGGCCTGGAACTACCCGATCACCAACACTTACTAATACTGACGTGATTCTGCCTGGGAGTCTGGAAACAACTTGAACGGTGCCGCTGTCGGTCGGTGTGATTTCGCCAGTAGGTTTCATCGAACCTGCCAAGGTGTCCTGACCCGCGGCAAGAAGGGTTACTCCCGCCAATTTCAGACTATCTGCGCTTAAGTGAATGCCCTTTTTGCCGCCTAACTCCACCAACTTGGAGCCTTCGACTTCCTTCTTGGTCGAAGAATCATCTGTCCGAGGCGCACAGCCTGCGAACATAAGGCTCAAGCCTAAGAGAGGAGAGAGGGACAAAGCACGGAAGCTGTTCTTCATGGGTTTGGTGGTCCGGTTCATTTCGTTTGGGACCTGGGTTCGACGGGAAGCTTGCCAACAGCAGTGAGCAGTTCATCCTGCGCCTTATAGATAGCCAACAGGCTGTTGATGTAGCCGACGCGAGCATTTCGAATCGTCGATTCCGCGTCGATAATCGGCAAGATGCCGGTTGCACCCTGTTGGTATCCGAGCTTTGCCATTTCTAGCAAGGTCATGGAAGGAATTAGAATCTCCGCCTTGTAGCTCGACGCTGACTCAACCGCCACCTGGACATCCGCATATGCTTGGGCCACCTGCTGCGCGACCTGCTGTTGCGTCTGCAATCGTTGCGCCTCGGCTTGCTTTCGTTGCTCTCGCGCAGCTTTAACCGATTGACCGATCCCACCGAAGTCAAACAGCGGGATGCTCACGGAAAGACTGAGGGCGTCCACCTGTTGCTCTACGGAGCGCTGGTACATCACGCTGAGATCAGGTAAGCGAGCAGCTTCCGCTTGCCGAACCGCAAAGTTTGCCGACTTCGCCTGTTCGTCGGCCGATTTAAGGAGAGGTCGATTCTTCTTGGCGATTTCGTCGAGTTCCTTTACCGAAGGAAGTGGAATCGTTGGGACGGGTGCCGAATCTTCTGAAAGGCTTACGCTGAGGCGGGAAGGCGTGAGCGGAGGCAGTGCAAGGAGAGTATTGAAAGCGACAAGTGCCGTCTTCTGAGCGTTTTGCGCTGATAGGAGAGTCTGCTTCGCGTTGGCAACGTCAATGGAAGACCGAACCACATCGCCATGGGGCGAAGCCCCCGCTTTCTCTTGGGTGACGGTGAGACTAAGTATCCGTTGCGCCTCTTTGAGGCTCACGTCAGCGATATTCGCTTGGGCTTCGGCAGCGGCCAACGACCAGTAGGCATCACGAATCTGCTGTTCGAGTGTGAGCAAGGTTTCGAGGAATTGATAGCGTGTGGATTGGTATGTAGCTTGCGCACCTGCCGCCTGATATCGGCGCTGGCCACTTGTGTCCAGCGTTCCGGCAACATCCACGATGGTGTCGGAATTGTTTCCCGTCAAGGTTGGGGCCGTGCTCGTACCGTTGACCCGCGTCGCACCGATGGAGATAGGAACGGGTACTCCGAGTGAATGGTAGGTAGCAAGGGAAGCATTGACTCCAGCGAGTCCACCAGCCACCTGCGGATTCTTTGCAAGGCCCTGCTTTACCGCTTCATCAACGGTAAGACCCAGTCTTCCAGTATCGACTTGAACATCACTGCCATAAGCAAAACTCATCAAGCTAAATGCGACTATCGCAAAGCTCCCGCATCGCACTCTAGGTCGCCAGTCACATGTAAAACAGTTCATTCGGCACACAACACCACTCGGATGGATGAACCGCAATATACCCCTACTGGGTACAGGCAATCAGCGTTCTGATGGAAATCTAAGTTCGGCAATTGAGGCTAGTCAGAGATACGTTGTCAACGTTCGTGCGTCAAAGGCTTGGAGATAAATGCTGATTTACGCGTTAACGCTCGCCATGGGATGCGGACAGACGGTTCCCAAAGATCAACAGGTGCTAGTGGACCTTGCCAGACAGGCAGTCGAATCTGAAGTGAGACACCTAGAACCTCCCAGACCTAAGGTCCACACCGGAGCAAAGGCTGTTTTTGTCACCATCGAGCGAAATGGCAAGGTCATTGGTTGTCGAGGGGATCTGACATCCAGAACCGCGTCTGTGGAGGACGAAGTGGTGTTGGCAGCGCGAGCAGCCGCGGCGCATGACCCTCGATACGGTCCTCTCAAACTCACCGACCTCCAGGGGTTCCTTGTAACGGTGACGGTTGTATCCAAGCTTGATCCCATGTCTTCAGTGGATGGGCTGCTGCCGTCCGATGGGCTTGTGCTTCAGGCGGGAAACAAGAAAGGCATTGTTTTGCCTTGGGAAGGAAAAGACCCGCAGTTGAGGCTGAAGTGGGCATTCAAAAAAGCTGGAGTTCCTGAAAACTCTGCTGTGACGCTATTCCGATTGACTGCATCGAGGTGCCGAGGATGATTCCCGTTTTATGTTTTGCGATCGCGCTTTTGGGTGTTCAAGCCGAAAAGCCAAGTTTTCCGAAAGACCTGCAGGTTTGGGTGTCTCAAAACGTCGCCCCAAGTTCAAAGATTCGTTTGAACATCAATACCCGCAACATCCCGATTGTTCACGTCAACTGCTATCCGATTGATGGCCTGAAGTGGCTAACTCATCCTGACGATTGGAACAAGCGCCCTGCTGGACAAGGCAACCCAAGCGCGCAGTTTGACTTGACGATCGCGAAGCGAGACCAGTACCTCGATCCAAAAGACAACTATTTCTCTCGGCAGGTGAATCTGCCCCCTATGAAAGCAGGTGTCTACCTGCTAGCTCTCGCAGCCGGAGGCAAGCAAGCTTGGGCGGTCGTGAACGTAACAAACCTCTCATTTGTTGTAAAGCGCTCGCATAAGCGCGCACTCGTCTGGGTGACAGAGTTCAAATCAGGAGCAGTTGTCAAAGGGGCCAAAATCAGCTTCTTTGATTCAAAAGGCAACCTGCGAATTACCTCCAGAACGGGTGAAGACGGGACGGCGCTGATAAGCATGCCACCCTCGCAAGATAACGTTGTCGTTCAGGCAAAGGATGAGTTGGCCGGTCTCGGTGTTGGGGCACAGAGCCCAAATGGATTCTTGAAGTGCCTGTTTCAAACCGACCGCCCGATCTACCGGCCCGGGCAGTCGATCTCGTTCAAGGCGATCCTTCGGCTGACACATGACCAGCTATACGATGACGTCCGCAACGCCGACATCGGCATTCAGTTACGCGATCCACGCGATAACCCCTTGGAGCAAGTAACGCTCAAGACGAATGATATTGGAAGTGTCGCCGGTTCTTTCAAAATCCCACAAGAGGGGATGCTTGGAGCTTATTCCGTCGTTCTCACCTACGGGCAGCAGAGTGCGTACCAGACCTTCACCGTTGCTGCCTACCGAAAGCCCGAATACAAAGTTGACTCTAAACCCAAACAGCGTCGGTACCTAAGCGGAGAAGACCTCCATTTCGACGTGGATGCCAACTACTACTTCGGCGCTCCTGTCCCTCAAGCAAGCGTGCACTGGATTGTTCGCCGCTCGAACTCGCCTTATAGGTGGAGTACCCCTGAAGATCGTTGGTTTTACGGCGGCGACGGCAACATGTACCCGCGCGACACCTATGCTTCGTCGCCTTTTGCGGCCGACGGTGAAGGTGTCACGGATAACAAGGGGCACCTCGACATCCGGATCCACAGTGACCCAGAGGCACAAGATTCAACCTACTCGATCAGCCTGACCGTGATTGATGGCTCTAGGCGTCAAGTCACGGGAGGAACTTCAGTCCCGGTCTATCCGGCCCTCGTTCGGCTTGGGCTCACGTGCCTCCGACAGACGGTCGCGGTTGGCGACCTAGTTCCGATGCAAGTCCGCTTGGTGGACCTTGATGGTCGACCGAAGTCCGGCAAAGTACGGCTCCAGGTTGTTACCCAGGTGTGGGATGAGAAGAAAGCGGAATTCAGACCCAAGGTTCTTTCTCGGAAAGAAGTCAGTGTCCCGACGACTGGAGTTTTGGCAGTAAACATGCCTGCATCAGCGTATGGCAATCTTACAATCCACGCCGAAACAACCGATGAAACTGGCCGCAAGGCGCGGGCATCTGAGCCGATATGGGTAGCTGGACTCGACTACAAGCCTGAGAAAGTGAAAGAAGGGGCGAGCCTGGAGATCAAGCTCGACAAAAGAGTGTATGCGCCGGGTCAACAGCTTCGTGCTTACGCCCTGACAAACCGACCCAAGTATCCGATTCTGTTCGTGTACTCGGGCGGAGACATCTGGAACTACAAGGTCGTCCAGTCCCACAAACCGATCGGAATGTGGACGGTGGAGACTTCAGCGCAGCAATCTCCTAATGGCTACGTCACGATCAACCAGTGGTCTGAGACTGGGATGTTGTCCGGGAGCGCGGTCGTACCACTGCCTGATAAGAAGCGCTTGCTGAATGTGGAAGTCAAAGCCACCAAATCGGAATACAAACCGGGCGAGAAGGCAACCTATCGTGTTCGTACCCTCGATCAAGACGGGCATGGCGTTCCGGCGGAGGTGGCAGTGTCGGTTGTAGATGAAGCGATCTACGCGCTGAGCCAGGACATTACGCCCGACCCATATTCCTACTATTGGGGCATCCGCGGGGATAATGTCCAATCGTTTCAATCGGCTCCAGAGGAACTCGCAGGGGGTGCTTTCCAAAATGTGAGTAGCGTCGCCCCCGTCCGTCAGCGATTTGAAGACACCGCGTATTGGAACGCCTTCGTCAAGACCGATGCGAGCGGTAATGGGCTGGTTTCATTTGAGATGCCTGGGAATCTGACATCTTGGAGAGCCACGGGTCGCGCAGTTACTGGCGACACTCGCGTTGGCTCTGGCGTGTCCAATGTCACCGCAACTCGACCCGTGACACTTCGCCTGGCCACGCCGCGCCTGTTAGCCCAGAGTGACCTCCTGACCTTGATTGGAACGATCAATAATCGCAGTGCTGAGACACGAAGATTCGAGGTTAACATTCGCGCCGAAGGTCTCAGCATCCTCAACGCTGCAAAGCAAGAAGTGGAAGTGAAGGCGCACAGCGAAGCCAAAGTGCATTGGAATCTCAACGTCACGGACGTGCCAAAGAGTGGCTTCGCAAAACTGACAGCTCGTGTCGGCGCCATCGGAAGTACCGATCCTGACTTCGGGGATGCGCTCGCCATTTCCGTACCTGTCGTTCCTCGGGGAGTGGCCGAGACGACGTTGATTGGAGGATCGCTCGCCAAGAGGCAGTCCACCAAGATTCAACTTGCGGCTGACACGATCAGCTCAGGGTCGTTGATCACTGTTCGCATCTCGGGTGGAATCCAGGCGACCGCACGAGAATCGGCAAACCGCCTTCTCGCTGGCGGTCGCTACGGCACGATGTGGGCCGTCAATGCATTGAAAGCCGCCGTTGCGATCAATGCACCCAAAAACAGTGACGACGTTAGGGAAGCACTCGCCCTGTTGTCTCGGGATCAACTCTACGATGGATGGGGTTGGTGGGAAGGCGCACCAGCAGATGCCAAGATCACTGCAGAAGTCGGCTATGCACTCGCTCTCGCCGAGGCCCATGGATACCGAGTTTTTCCCAGCATGAAGAATGCCGCAGTCTCCGGCTGCACAACTATGTATCAACGCACAAACCTGTGGGAGGATCGTGCTCGACTCGCAGCATCCCTTCGAGCGCTGGGTGCTCCGATCGCACCTTCTTACGTCGATGAGGTTGTGACTCGCGGCATGAAGTTGTCACCTTTCGCAAAACTGCGCCTCGCAGAGGTTCTGGTTGGCAAGGATTCGGGTCGAGCATCTCAGTACGTCGAAAACGTGCTAAAGCTCGTGTCGGATGGCCCCGCCTCCGCATACGTTCCAGTTGGATTTGGCATCGGCTGGAGTGCCTCGGATACCGAGACGACGGCCGAGCTTCTCACCGTCTTGTGCTTGATGAACGAGCATTCGAGCCTGCAAACCAAGCTTGCCCGACGACTCGCCGTGCCTGAGAAGGACTACTACCGCTGTGCCGAGGACACTGCTGGAATCGTTCGAGCATTGTCCCTATACGGTCGGGAGCACCCAGACAGCAAGTCGATAGGAGATGCGAAGGTTTCGATCAACGGTCATGTCTACTCATTGACTCCATCGACGGTTGACCAAAGTGCTTCCGTCGAAGTTCGAGACTTCATTCTTCATGGAGGAACCAACACATTCGAGCTTCTTCGGTCTGGTGATGGAGAAACACTCTTTACGATTCAGGCACGCTCCTACCGCCCCTTGCTCAACGAATCCACCTATGGCGTCCGAGTGACTCGAAGGTTCGAGGTTCGAAATGAAGCTGGCGTTTGGACCGAAGTCAACGGGGTAATCAAACCCGGTGAGCCGGTTCGCTGCACGGTAGTTGTGTGGGGCGATGACATCTCTGACGCCCTAAAGGTCACCGAACCTATTCCTGCCGGTTTCGAATATGTCGATTCCGACTTTACGAGCTACTCAAGAGAAGAAGTTCGCGATGGTGCCGTCGTTCACTATTTGATGAACAGCGGGACGCCGACGTACTTCCGGTACTACATCCGGGCTGAATCAGATGGCAGGCTGATCGCGCTTCCAGCGACGGGCGAATATCTCCGCCGGCCCACAACGCGAGGACGGAGTTCGGCCTCATACATTCTGGTGCATCCGTGAGAGTTAGGCTCACTTGGGTCGTTGGACTACTCTGCTCAATCCTATGCCGCCACGCATCGGCTGATCCCCGAGTTGGAGTGATTTGGTCACCCTTCCACCTTACTGACTCAACCGGGAGTCCAAAAGACTGGACTCCTGGCAAGGTGACAGTGATTTCGTTTTGTGCCTATTGGTGCGATACGTGGAAGCAACAGGTTCCAAGGCTCGTCGCGGCCCGTAGCGCCACCGCTGGCCTTCCTGTGGCGTTCATCACTGTAAGCGTCGATGGTAGGTGGTCCGAAGTTTCGAATCACAATCAAGGTTTGGCGTTGTGGCTGGATCGCGGAGGTGCGTGGTCGCGTGGTCAGGGCGTCGACCGGGTTCCAACCACTGTCGTAATCGACACCGCTGGCGAAGTTCGATTCGCCAGCGGTGCTGTCATCCGCACGACAGATATCGTCGATGCCGTTCATGGTGCGCTTGCTCGCAAACCATCAGGGGGATCCCTCTTCCTAACCTTCGATGACTTTCCACCGCAACGAGGAGGTGAAGAGATGCTCGATAGCCTGAGAGCGCTTGGCATCCACGCCACTCTATTCTGCATGGGAGATCGAGTCGCATCACAATCTGCTTTGCTAAAGCGGGCACTGCGCGAAGGGCACTCGCTGCAAATCCACTCCTGGGATCACAATGCTTCCGATCCCCAACTTGTTCGATGTAAAGCTGCTTTCAGGTCGGCTCTAGGGTTTGAGCCCTCGCTCTACCGTGCTCCTGGAAGCGAAGTCATTTCGGGTGAGAAGGCACACCACCGGATTGTGGACCCGTACGACTTTCAGCGTCCGAAACGGAACGAGCTTCTACGCAGGGTTCTCTCCGCGGTGTGTCCAGGGGCCGTCATTCAACTCCATGCTGGTGTGGATGTCACGCTAGAGGCACTATCTGAAATGACCGAAGGACTTCGACAACGCGGATTCTCGTTTGAAGTTCTGGGGACGCGCTAGCAGTAAGGAGTCGCTGCTGCTGGGAAACCAGTTCACCGCGTATAATAAGGGGAGCAAGAGTCGCCCGCAGGGGGAGCCGCAAGGCTGAGAGTTCCAAGGCATCAAAGATGCTGGAGGAAGACCCAATGAACCTGATCCGGTTAGTACCGGTGTAGGGATTGTGGAAGAGCGAGTTCCAATGTTGGAGCCACCCTTCGCAATCGCGAAAGGTGGCTCTTTGCATTTGGAGTCGCAAAAAATGAATAAGACATCCCCGAGAAGTCTCAAACTTTCGGTCGCTTCGAGCGGGTTTACGCTCATTGAATTACTGGTCGTCATCGCTATTATCGCGATCTTGGCGGCGATCCTTTTCCCCGTCTTCGCCAGAGCCAAAGAAGCTGCCAAAAACACGGTTGAGCTCAGTAATGCCAAGGAGATCGGGTTGGCTTACAAGCTGTATCTGAACGACAGCGATGACACGATGCCGATCTTTTATGCCTATAACAGCATTCCGCCCAGCGGGCTTGCCGGACACAAGGGCACTGAGCAACTTCTGCTGACATACACGGCAAACAAGGAAGTGTTCAAGAGTCCCCTGGATTCAGGAGGTCCGTATCTCGGAGTCGATCCCGGCCTGGAGGCCAACCGTGGTTCGTATGCGAGCTATTGGGCGGCCTACGGAACGTCCTATCGGTTCGATCACTGTATGTTTACAACTGCGGCGAACGAGTCGAGCCAGAACAATATTCTGTACACGGATACGAATGTAGTCAACGAGAGCGCAGTCGAGTATCCCGCCGACACCCGCGTCATCCGAATCGAGATGTTCCCGTTCTTCGCACGCCAGTCAGATCCTGGTTGTGCCCGCTACGGCTACGACTGTGATCCGGTGAGCTACTACCAACAGTGGTCTTCGACAGGTGGGGCAATGATTTTCAGCGACAGCCACGCGAAGAAGATCTCAGGAAACGGCCAATTCGATCTCGCTATGGTCGATCCAGCCGGCCACAAATCAGGTGAACCCAGCGATGACCCCAACGCGTGGTCGGGGACTTGGTACAGCCTGTGTGACTGACGTCTTGTCAAATTGGTCGGGCGTCAGCGCCGAGTTGGAGAATCGCTGAAAAATGCAAGGCGGGTTCCTCGCCCTTTTTCAAAAGGATAGGGTTATACGATCTAAGCGCCTTTAGCTCCTTTGGTTCCGGAACTGACGGACTCTGAGTGAGCCAATACGGGTTCTTGAGCCTCGTTGACCTTAGGATATTTCACGCAAAATGGCGAACAGGTTCCTTCTCCTTTGCCCAAAGGGGGAAGGCCAGGATGGGGGATCGGCCATAAAACGGTGACGACGCAGTCGGCACATCCCTATTGCATTCGGACTTTGGACGTGTGCCTGGACTCCTAGCGAAGCGATCCATTAAGCAAACCTCAAATTGTTCGTTAATCAGGGGAGTATCACGGGGACTGAATCGAGAATAGAGGTCCTCACACTTAGGGAACAGGATGAATACTGACAGTTTATCGGGAGGTTTATTGGCATCCATCTGAAGGTGATTCTCTATAGGTCTGGATGTGGTCGAAGGTTCCGGAAACAAAGGATGTGCCGACTCTGTCGTCACCGTTGAGTGGCAACCCCTCATCCTGGCCTTCTGCCCCTTAGCCAGGGGAGAAGGGACCTGAATCGCCATCTGGGCTCACTAATTGTTGGGAAGATGACATCTACCCTGCGGTAATAAACGCAGATGCCCTTCCTCGTTTGGGAAGGGCATCTGTGTGAGTGTTCCGGAAAGAGAGGTTACTGGCTGGCAGGAACGTCGATGACGGCTGGCTTTTTGACCTTATCGGCAGGAGTCTTGTCGGCGATCGTGTTATCAGCCTTCAACTTGCCGAGGCAATCTTTGCAGCAGGTGTAGTACCGGGTGCCTTTGATGTCGACGTAGCCGCCGGCGGACGCGTAGTTCTTGATCGCGTGGCCAACGACGGTGCAGTAGAGAACTTCCTTCTCAGGGTTCTTCACGAATTTGGCAGGAGCAGCAGTGAAAGTTGCTTTCTCTTCAGCGGTCGCGAAGAGGTACCGAGTTCCCTTATAGTCCACTGAACCGCCTTTTGCTGCTTTTGCTTCGATTCGGGCGTTGCTGATCGGATCGAATAGGAACGTGCCGACGGTCTTGCCTTTGAGCTTGTCGGACTTGAGAGCCGCAGTCGGATCCTTCTTGAACTCGTCTGGGCAACCGCCGCAGCACATTTGATATCGGGTTCCTGCGAAGTCGACGCTTGCGGAGGAAGCGCTAACTTCTTCGGCGGTCATCGGGCAAACGAGGGCGCTTGGCTTGGCCTGGGACTGCAACATTGAAATGCCTAGAATAAGTGAAAGAACCATAAGATAAATCTCCTAAGTGAATACTATACGACAATCGTGAGGAACGAATCATTCCACGACGGCGCCAAATTTACGAGTTCGTTGCTGAAAAGTCAGAACACCTTTCAGCAGTTCCGTACTCGAAAATTCTGGCCATGGAACCTCGGTGACGTATAACTCGCAATACGCCGACTGCCAGATAAGAAAATTGCTCCAACGCATTTCACCAGCGGTGCGGACCATGAGATCTGGCTCCGGGTGGGTTGGGTTATAGAGATGCTGAGAGATCAGTTCCTCAGTAACCTCGTTTGCAGGTGTGCCTGCGTCGATCAGTTGCTTCACGACATCGACGATTTCGGCTCTGCCGCCATAGTTGATTGCAAGCGTGAAAGTGATCCCTGTGTTGTTCTTGGTGGTCTCGATTCCGTGGAGCAGCGCACGACGCAGGCCCTCGGGCACTTCGTCGATTCGGCCAGCAACGCAGATCCGGACGTTGTTTTGGTGCATTGCTCGCAGTTCGTCGCGTGCGGCTGTCTCGATCAGCTTCATCAAGCCAGCGACTTCCTCTACGGGACGTCGCCAGTTTTCTGCAGAGAATGCGTAGACGGTGAGGTACTCAATACCGAGTTCGCTGGCGTTGAGCAGGACGCTACGGAGCGTTTTGTAGCCTTCTCGATGGCCGAGGAGGCGGGCGAAACCTTTCTTTTTGGCCCATCGTCCGTTGCCATCCATGATGATGGCAACGTGACGTGGGAGGGAAGTTAAGTCGATTCCAAGATCAACCGCCTTCTGCTGCATCGAATTGAGGTTTCGCATGCGGAGAAAACGTTAGACGGACATCAATTCAGCTTCTTTCTTCTTGCTGAGGTCGTCGGCCTGGGCGATGGCTTGGTCAGTAAGTTTTTGAACTTTGGTTTCGTTGCCCTTTACGTCGTCTTCGGTGATCTCTTTCTTCTTCTCGAGAGCCTTAAGATGCTCAATGGCATCGCGGCGTACGTTGCGGACGGCAACTTTGGCCTGCTCGGTTCGGGTGTGAACCAGCTTGACCATCTCCTTTCGACGATCTTCTGTCATCTGAGGGAAGGTGAGTCGAATGCCGCTGCCATCGTTCATGGGATTGATGCCAAGGTCGCTCTTCATAATTGCTCGTTCGATAACGGCAATCATGTTCTTCTCATATGGCTGGATCAAAAGTTGGCGTGGCTCAGGGATGCTCACGTTGGCAATTTGACTGATCGGGGTTTCGGTTCCGTAGTACTCCACGTGAACTCGCTCCAAAACAGCGGGGGAGGCACGCCCCGTTCGGTAAGTTGAAAAGTCGTGCTTCATCGCTTCGACTGCGGCATGCATTCGATGCTCGGCATCGGTGAGAATGTCTTGTATTGCCATTTTATTCGCCTCCTACAATGGTGCCCGTCGGTCCGCCGGTGATGGCGTCGACCAGGCTTCCTGGTTGATTGAAGTCAAGCACGATGATCGGCATCTTGTGCTCTCGACACATCGTGAATGCTGTCTGATCCATGACACCCAAACGCTTGTCGATGGCTTCACTGAATTGAAGGACATCGTAGCGCTTCGCATCGGTGTGCTTCTTAGGATCTTTATCGTATATCCCGTCGACTTTGGTGGCCTTGACGATCGCCTCGGCGTCGATCTCCAGTGCTCTTAAGACGGATGCAGTGTCAGTCGTAAAATAGGGGTTGCCTGTTCCAGCGGCAAAAACGACGACACGGCCTTTTTCAAGGTGGCGAATCGCTTTGCGGCGGATGAATGGCTCGGCAACTTGAGCCACGTTGACTGCGCTCTGAACGCGAGTCTGGACTCCCTGGTTCTCAATCGCGGATTGAAGAGCCAGGGAATTCATGAGTGTTCCCAGCATGCCCATTTGGTCTGCAACGGTTCGATCGATTCCACCTTCCACTGAGAAGGTTTCGCCGCGAACGAAGTTCCCACCGCCAACGACAATCGCGATTGCGACCCCGGCGTTGTGTACTGCCGCAACTTCGGTTGCGATGTACTTGAGGACTTTGGGATCAAGACCATGATCGAATGAGCCGGCAAGCGCCTCACCACTGAGTTTGATTAATACGCGCTTGTAGGCTCTTCGTTCGATGTTCATGTTCTGTTGTCTGGTTTACCGCAGACAGGGAAGTTTAGGAACCCTGTCCGACTGCAAGATACTCAAAGCTGACGAGTTTGACGCCCTTTGCCTCTTCAGCCAGGTACTGACTTACCGTCTTGCTTGGATCGATGAAGAATGGCTGCTCCAGAAGAACGGCTCGCTTCACAAATTCCTTGTTAACGCGGCCCGTCGCGATGTTTCGCGCGAGCTTCTCTTCTTTGCCTTCGTTCATCGCACGATGCGTCTCGATTTCGATCTCGGCGTCAAGCTTCTCTTGGGAAAGATCCGACTTGTTGACGACATCGGGAGGAAGCGAAACGATCTGAACCGCGATCTTTCGAACTGCCTCGCTGTATTCACCGTCGATCACAAGGGTCGAGCCCTTGGTTCGGTCGTGGTGAACATAGGTCGCAATTGGATTCGCGGAAACGATTCGAATCGACTTCGTAACTTTGATGTTCTCTCGAATCTTGGCAACAGCTGCCTCGACGATGCCGTGAATAGTGGCTTCGTCAACGGTCTCGTTGTCTCGATAGAGCTCTGCAATGTTCTGCGCGATCGCTACGAAATCTTCATTTCGTGCAACGAAGTCCGTCTCGCACTCCAGTACAACGCCACCGACGATGGTTTTGTCATCGCTGGAAGCAAGTGCGACAACGCCTGCTGCCGTCGTACGATCGGTTCGCTTGGCAGCCGCAGCTTTGCCCTTCTCGCGAAGTAAATTTTTAGCCTTGTCGAAATCGCCTTCGGCTTCATCGAGCGCAGCCTTGCACTCCATCATAGGAGCGTCTGTGTCCTCTCGCAGCTTTTTAACATCCTGCGCAGTGTAATTCGCCATTTTTGTTCTCCTTTCTCATTCGTTTTGACGCATTTTGATGGAGGGTGGTCTTGTTGAGACCACCCTTATCGTTGGGTAACGCGTCCGTTCGGACTCTCGCCCTACTCTTCTTCGGCACCGAAAGCACGGAGCAATTCGGCATCGAGCGGGGTTGCCGCGTAGTCGAGAGCTGACTCAGCTTCAGCGAAATCGGCACCTTCGGCGACGGTTCCCTCTGTGACTGCTTCGCTCAGAGGTCGTGCTTCGAGAATAACATCGCTGACCTTTTGTGTTACGAGACGAATCGCTCGAATAGCGTCATCGTTGCCTGGGATCACGACATCGGCGAGGTCAGGATCGCAGTTGGTGTCGACGATTGCAACGATGGGAATACCAAGCTTCTTGGCTTCCTTAACGGCAATCGACTCTTTGTTCAAGTCGACGATGAACATAATCGTCGGGGCTTGAGCCATGTTGCGGATACCGCCGAGGAACTTCTGAAGTTCATCTCGCTCTTCTCGTCGCTTGAGGGCTTCCTTCTTGGGCAAGCGGTCGAAATATCCCTCTTGATCCATACGGTCGAGCTCTTTCAGACGTCCGACGCGGCTCTGAATGGTCTTCCAGTTAGTAAGCGTTCCACCAAGCCATCGCTCGCTGATGAAGTACTGGCCGCTTCGCTCGGCGGCTTCTTTGACAGCTGCCTGAGCTTGCTTCTTGGTACCGACGAACAGCACGGTGCCGCCGTCTTCAACGACCTTCTTGACGTAATTCAGCGCATCTTCGAACAGTTTGATCGTCTGATGCAGATCGATGATGTAAATACCGTTTCGCGCGCCATAAATATAGCGCTTCATCTTCGGGTTCCATCGTCGCGTTTGGTGTCCAAAGTGAACACCAGATTCAAGCAGCTCTTTCATGCTGAGCTGTGCCATAGTTTGCCTCCAGGTTTTTCCTCCGAGCTGGTTAATTTTTGCGCTGACAAACCTCAATTTCTCAAGGACCCGGTCGCGCAACCAAACTCGTGTGTATTGGGTTGCGGCGAGAAGTATACCCGCGAGTTCAATTCAGAGGGAAGGGATGGTCTGGAGAGGTCGCGCTCGACCAGACACCTGCCGTCCAGTCAGGACACGGAAGGACAAACTCAACGGGGCCCATTCCGCTACACCAAAGGTGTTAGTTCTCCAAAAAGCCCAGGGTTGAGCCGTCTCTGGCTCTACCCTGGGTAGTTGAGGCAGCACGTGGCAACGCTGTAAGTGTTGCGTCCGGAAACGTTGGAGGTCACCTAAAACACTAAAGCCAAGGTAGACCTTGGTTCAACCTTTGTGAGAATTCGTACTTCTGGATCGCTTGACCAGCCAAAGCACCTGGATGGAATTGACCACAAACAGGGCGACTGCAGCGATTGGGAAGTCGATCAAATTGATCTTGCGAATGCCCATGATCGCGCCGATTCCCATTGCGACACTTAGAGCCAACAATTGCCATAGAACTTGGCCAAGAACGTGGGTTAGCTTCGCACGAGTCATTGTTCTTTTGAGCGGAATTTCCAACACTTCCTGGAATTGTGGGCCAAAGCGAATGGGCTATTCCCCGCGACGATCTGAATCAACTCTTGAGCGGTGCACTTTTTCAACGTGGATCTGATAGATCTGCAATAGGACCGAAAACCATACCATGATGCAAGCGAGTAACTTCAAAAAAGGCGGGATGTGGTGATGATTGGCCACATAGCCAATGCTGGCGAACAGACTTGCTATCGCGAACATTAGGAGTGCCAGAGAAAGGAAGATCCCCTTCCTCCTAATATCCCACGGTACGTTCGAAAACAATCTCATATTCGGGCCCAATTAAGGAATACGTTCAATATCCCTTCGCCATAGGATGCGATCGACAATCCAAATCAGAACGAACATCGCCGACAGCGGAATAAGGAGCCACACCGACCTAAAAACGGAAGGCAACGTCAGCCATAAGACGAGCCAGACAGGACCGCCAAACCGAACCCATTGTCGTTCATATCGCTTCATCTGATTATCCTAACAAAAGGGAAAATAGGTCCCGCCAGAGTATTCACAAGGCCCTGCGCCTAATCCAAGTTCGAAGCAAAACCATTCCTCCGTTTATTGCGAGGACGAGACCAACAATGTGGAACGCAGATCGCCCCACCGAAGGATTGTTGAAGCGCTCTGCTATTTCTCCGGAAAAGGCAAATCCGCAAACGAGCAAAATGCAGCCTACCAAGACTGCCAATTTCCGCTGTTTTGCGTTCACACGGCTAGTATATGGTCACTGTGGCAAGTTTGAATGCTGGGATTACTTTCAGGCCGAATTGTCCGGCTGCTTCTACCGACGCAAGCACATCACCGAAGGGCCGGTGACGCAATGCCTTTGGCATAGAAATCCGAAACCGCGGCATACCAGGCTAGCGCTGTCGCCAGCGCAAGCCTTCGCTGTTTGGAGAAATATCACCTTTGGCGAATGGGAGGGTTGGGCATACTCCAAGGCGGCCAGGCGACTGCGATGGGTGGATTGGCGGCCTGAACTCGCTCAAGCGATCAATGGTTGTAAATCGAATAGGCGTCCCATTCGGCGTTGGTCGCCAATCGGATCGATGCGAGTTGGCCGACGTGGTAGTAATCGTGAGCGAGGATGTAGGCGAGGGCGGTGTCGAATTCTTTGTCTGTCTCGGCTTTGGAGACGATATCGACGGCAACTTTTCGCAGACGGACGAATTCTGAGGATAGGTTGGACCATGACTTATCCTCAATCGCGTAGGTACCCCACGAGTGCTTTTCACCTCGGGACTCCTTTTCGACAACGACGTACACCTCGCAGAGATGCTCGACGGTCTCGGGAATGCTCATCGCAGTTGGGCAGCTTTTGAAGTCGAGATCCGATTCGCTGACGCCGTCCAAAACCTTGTCCAACTGATAAGAAACGTCGGCGAGTTGCTTATTTAGGAGTTCATTCGCTGTCATAGTTGCCCCGTTTTACCCATAATGGCCTGACGATGGATGAAGTTATCGAGGCAAAACAGAAGTGGATTTCTTCGGCGGATGCTTGGATTTCGACGGTCCAACGTGGCGACCTCAATCGAACGCATCTCCTCGACCCTGTGATGCTCGAATGCGTTGGCGATGTTAGCGGACAGAATGTCATCGACATTGGGTGCGGGGAAGGACGATTTAGCCGAATGCTTTCGGAAAAAGGGGCGATCATCACCGGAATCGACCTGACTCCTAGCCTCATTGAAGAAGCGAAAAGGCTTGATCCCGCTGGCACCTACCTCGAAGCAAGCGCCGAAGCCCTGCCTTTCGACGACGACTCGTTCGACATCGCGATCAGTTACATCGTTCTTGTCGATGTCAGCGACTTCCGAACGGCAATCGACGAAATGGCGCGGGTGACCAAGCCGGGTGGAAGAATTGTCGTTGCCAACGTCAATTCTCTCGCCACCACTTGCTCCACGGGTTGGATCAAGGATGCGGAAGGGAAGAAGATGCATTTCCCGGTGGACGGCTACTTCGAAGAGCGCGGTCTCCGCCACTCATGGTCAGGCATCTCCATCATCAACTGGCACCGACCCTTGACCGCCTATATGTCGGCGTATTTGAAGGCAGGACTGGTTCTGAAGGAATTCCTAGAACCTTGTCCGACGCCAGAGGCGTTGAAAGAGCATCCAAATATGGTTGATGAAACGCGGATTGCCCTGTTCAATGTCATGGTTTGGGAGAAACCGAAGGTAGCCTGATCGACCATGCGCGGAGAGGAACTAACACCATGGCTCTTGCGCTACGGCTACGAGCGTGGCGCGTTTCCCATGACCATGGACGATGGGGAAGTGGACTGGTTCCAACCCCGCAAGCGCTGCCTGTTCCCAATTGAGGGCATTCACGTCAGTCGCTCTTTGGCCAAGACAATCAAGAGTGGACGATTTGAGATTCGGTTTGATACCGCATTTGAGCAAGTGATGCGGGGATGTTTCCGACCCGACGACAATTGGCTCAGCGATCACTTTGTCAGGGCCTACACGCTTGCCCATCTTGAGGGATGGGCACATTGCTCGGAGTGCTGGTTGGATGGCGAACTGGTGGGTGGTGCCTACGGATTAGCGATTGGGTCTTGTTTTTCGGCGGAATCCATGTTTCATCGGGTGACCGACGCATCCAAAGTTGCCCTGTGGGCGTTAGTCAACCAATGCCGCGACCTTGGCTTCACCATCTTCGATGCTCAGATCATGAACCCTCATCTCGACTCCCTTGGAGCCTACGACGTGCCACATTTAGCCTTCGAAATCATGCTCAGCGATGCTCTGAACCGCACCACGCCTTGGAGTCACAACTATGAAGCCTGAGATCGAGGGAACCGGTGGTGGCTTCGGGAAATATCAGGGCAAGAAGCTTTCCGAGATCGAGGCTTTATTCGAGACTTGTACGCAAGACGTCTCCATGCGTTCGATCTCTGCCGTGCTCCGGATCACAAGGGAGCAACTCGATGCCCGTGGGCAGTTGGGTGTTTATCCACTTTTCACTTGGATCGCGGGGATAGCGTTTCTGTGCGCTGGCACCTCACGGGCGGTTGTGCCCGGCCCGGGTACTGTGCCTGACGCACTCCGTGCCGGAGGACTCCTGCGATATTTAGGACAACCTGGAGTCGTAGAATTTTCGACGAAGGCGGCTCTTGGTGCCGGCACGGTCTTCTTGTTGCTGCTCGCGACAACGTTGCCGTCACGACACACAAGAAAAGTCAATGTCGAGCAAGAGCGAATTATCCGGGCGATGGCAGTCAAAGCTCTCCTGAAGATTCTTGAAGGGGAACCCCCGCTAAAACCTCTCACGGTAGAGCAGAACATGACGGTGAAGATCTTGCTTAAAAAAGCAGAAGGCAGCGAGGGCCTCCGAGTCCTTCTTTAGTCCTGGCAACGCTTCAAGGCGAATACTTCAACATCGACGCCAGAACTGAACAGCGTGTGCGTGAACGGCCTCGGCGTTATTCCAGCCGCGCTAATGAGGGTCTCCTTTTGTTCGGTGACGGTTACCGAGCTAACTTGGTAGGGAGTGTGATAGACCCTGCCCGAGAACAGTCCTGATATGCTTTGCGAGTAAAGCATATAGCGTTCGACAAGGAAGAACTCAAACGATCCAGGTTCAGGAAGCGCGATTGGCCCCCCAATCTGTGCCGCGACAGAAACGGAGGCACCATCAGACAGTCTGTTGCTGTGGTACCGCACGGATCGGTCCGTCTCGTCGACCGTCATTCTCGCCTCGTGATAAGGCAGATGGAAGAATCGCCTGGCAACGCGACATGCGAGATAGTTTGCGGCTTCTAGGCTAAAGAACCAGACTGCGGGCTCACGTCCATTTCGGTGGACATAGGTTCGGACATTGGTTTCGGGAAACGCGTGGATGTGCGGAATCTCCGGCATCCCTTTTGGAGTCACGCCCTCCATCCGGAACGGCACGAGACCAACCCATGCCATCTCGCAGCCAGAGGCATCCGGGAACGTGTCAACCGTCAGCCCATCCGGCAGCAACGCCTGGATCTTCGCTGGCTCTGCCGCGAAGTGCATGAACAGCAAGGTTCGCCATCGCTGAGTCATCGCCGCCCGCCCCACCGGTCTTTCTCGGAGCGCAAGGTATTCGTCCAAGTGGATCATGGTAGGTCCAGCTTACTTTGTAGAAGCGAGGCGTGCCTCGCTTCTTGCTGCCGCTGTGACTGACCAATGTTGGGTAAGTCGTGCCGAACAGTCCGAACGCCGGCACAACTCATCCGGCGGCTACGGCGGCTGTTGAAATACCAAAACTGTTTGAGCCCCGCCCCTACACCGGACCCAGCGATTCGTGCCAGGTGGCGAAGCCGTCTTGGGCTTGTTTCAGCTTCCACTCCCGCTTCACCTGCTTATCTCGAATCGGGGTTTCGGGGTCGGGGAAGAGGCCCCAGTTGATGTTCATGGGGGCGAAGTCGCGCGGGGTCGCGTCTTGCAGGTGCGACACGAGCGACCCGTAGGCGCAGGCGCGTGGGGGAATTGCTTCGGGCAAACCGTGCAATTTCCGTACTGCCGATATCCCCGCGAAGATGCCCATCGCAGCGGACTCGACGTAGCCTTCCACTCCCGTGATCTGGCCGGCAATAAAGAGGTTGGGATACTCTCGCATTTCGAGATTCGGGCTCAAGACCTGGGGCGAATCGATGTAGGTATTGCGGTGGATGACTCCGAACCGCACGAATTCGGCGTTTTCGAGTCCAGGCACCATGCGGAAGATGCGCTTTTGTTCGCCCCACTTCAGCCGGTTCTGACAGGCGACAAGCGAATAGAGCGTTTTGCCAGCGTTCTCAGGCCGAAGCTGAAGTGCAGCGTAAGGTCGTCTTCCTGTGCGGGGGTCCGTCAAGCCGACCGGCTTGAAATTACCGAAAGCTAGTGATCGAGGGCCACCTTCTGCGATCGCTTCGATCGGTGTGCATCCCGCGAAGTACTTGATCTTCTCCAAAGTCTCGTCTTCTGCCGCGACGCCGTGGGGAAGTGCCCGTTCCGCGTTGACAAGTTCGTGCACGAAGGCGAGGTAGCTATCTTTCTCGAAGGGGCAGTTGAGGTAGTCGTCGCCGCCTTTGTCGTAACGACTCTGAGCAAAGACAACACTCATATCAAGGGTTGACGCATCAACCGTTGGACTCACCGCATCGTAGAAGTACAGGTGCTTTCGCCCGGTCAACCCGGCCAACCATTCGCCAAGCGGCTTGCTCGTCAAAGGGCCGGTAGCGATGATGAGGATCTCATTCGCATCCAAAACCGCTTGCGCCATTTCTGGGGTGAACTCCTCACGAACCACGTCAATGAGCGGGTGGTTCTCGATTTTCGTCGTGACAGCAGCAGCGAAGACATCACGATCAACGCAAAGGGCTTCGCCACCAGGAACTGAATTCTCTTCCCCTGTCGGAATGATAATCGAACCAAGCGCAACCATTTCGACCTTCAGTTGTCCTGCGGGAGAGGTTGGCAACTTTGACTTGAAGGAATTCGAGCAGACCAACTCAGCTAAGTAGTCGGTTTTGTGCGCGCCTGTCTCTCGTACTGGTCGCATTTCGTAGAGGCGAACCCTTTCTCCCCGATTTGCCGCTGCCCATGCAGCCTCAACACCTGCAAACCCTCCGCCTACTACTGTAATCATCGCCACCTATTGTGGACGATGTCGACAATTGACGCCGAACTCACGGTCACACCGTCAAGAGAGGCCATACTCTTTCGTGCATTTGGAACCGGCTCAGTATGCTTGGGGAGCATTAGCGGCATTTATTATCGGATTCTCCAAGACCGGTGTACCGGGAACGGGCATTATCATGGTTCCGATCATGGCCGCCGTTTTTGGCGGTCGCCTTTCGGTGGGGGCGACGCTTCCCATGCTCGTATGTGCTGACTGCATGGCGGTCAGCTTCTATCGAGCTCATGCCCAGTGGGATCACTTAAGGAAGCTTGCCCCCTGGGTGGTAGCCGGTTTATTTGCAGGTACAGCGCTCTTGGATGTGCTGGGGAACACCCATCCCAAACACGACATTGTCGGGCCTATTATCGGTGGCCTCGTATTGGCGATGTTAGGCGTAAGTCTCCTGCGTGGGAAGTTGGGAGATCGTCTGGTACCGCATTCAAAAGAAGGGAAGGCGATTACTGGACTTGTCGCCGGTTTCAGCACTATGGTATCGAACGCAGCGGGGCCAGTAATGGCGATCTACATGACGTCAGCAGAAATGGCAAAGAACCAGCTGATGGGAACGACCGCGTGGTATTTCTTCATCTTTAACTTGTCCAAAGTTCCCCTACTGTTCTGGCTCAATTACCGGCACCCAACACAACCCATGTTCACCGTGGACACCTTCATTTTCAACTTGGAGATGCTGCCGATCATTGTCATCGCTGGGTTCACCGGAAAGGCCCTCTTGCCCCATATTCCTCAGAAGCCGTTCAACGTCACCGTGCTTGTGCTCGCAACGATCGCCGCACTGTATTTGTTTGTTCCTAAATAGCGATATTGGGAGATAATCCGAAGCGAGAAAGCTGTGCTTCGTGGTAAACCCATAGGCGTGCGAGTACCTTCAGCGTCGTCGGACTATCTCGATTCTGCCTGGGCTGAACAGATCTACTATTATCGGCAACGAGCCGCCGAATATGACCAATGGTTCCTTAGGAAGGGTCGTTATGATCGGGGTGATGAGCACACCACCCAATGGTTCAAAGAGGTCGAAGAAGTCGTTGCGGAACTCGAGACATTCTCACCTTACGGAGATGTACTTGAAATCGCGGGAGGCACCGGCCTATGGACAGTCAGGCTAGCCCACAAATCCAAGTCCTATACGGTCGTGGATACGTCTCCCGAAATGATTGAAATCAACCGCTATCGCCTTGGCATCACGCCGGTAACGTACATCGAACATGACGTATTCACGTTCGAGCCAGACAAACAATACGACTTCATATTCTTCGGCTTTTGGATTTCACACGTCCCTTCGGAGCGCTTCCAAGAGTTTTGGGACCGGCTTCGAAGTTGGCTCAAGCCAGGTGGAAGCGTCTTTTTTCTGGATTCTGCAAAAACTCCGATGTCGACTGCCGTTGATCATGTCCTTCCCGACGAAGATGATTGTGAAACGTTGGTCAGAAAGCTGAATGATGGTCGTGAGTTTAAGATCTTCAAAATCTTCTATCGACCGGAAGAACTGACTGCCAAACTAGAAGGGCTGGGATGGGAACCCCGCATCATGCAGACCGAGAATTGCTTCATGTACGGAAGCGCTCATACCAAAGCTTAACCCGAAAGCCTCAGAGAGGAGATTCGTAAAGAACATATGGAATATAAAATGCTTGGCCGAACGGGCCTAAATGTCAGCCGCCTTTGCTTGGGAACAATGAATTTTGGTCCCCAAACTTCGGAGCTGGACAGCTTCGCGATCATGGACCGCGCCCTCGAGCACGGTATCAACTTCTTTGACACGGCAGACGTCTACGGATGGAAGCGCGGAGAAGGCATCACGGAGCAGATCATTGGCCGATGGTTCGCCCAGGGCGGCGGACGACGCGACAAGGTCGTTTTGGCAACCAAGGTCTATGGCGACATGGGCGACTGGCCCAATGAGAATCGCCTCAGCGCGCTCCACATTCGAAAGGCTTGCGAAGCCTCGTTGAAGCGGATGCAGACCGACTACATCGACCTCTATCAGATGCACCATGTATTCCGCGAAGCACCATGGGAAGAGATCTGGCAGGCATTTGACGTGCTCGTTCAACAGGGCAAAGTCATCTATGCCGGCAGCAGCAACTTTGGGGGCTGGCACATCGCCAAGGCCAATGAGGCGGCCAAGTCGCGCAACTTCATGGGCTTGGTTTGCGAGCAGTCGCTGTATAACCTCAACGCAAGAACGGTCGAGATGGAAGTCATTCCAGCTTGCGAAGACTACGGCCTCGGATTGATTCCTTGGAGTCCGCTTGGCGGCGGATTGCTGGGTGGAGTCCTAACTGGCGAACTCACTGGCCGACGAGGAAGCGATCACGTGAAAGCGGCAATCGAGAAGAATCGCGCCAAGCTTGAGCCCTGGGAAGCACTTTGTGCCGCCCTCGGCGAAAGGCCGGCCGACGTTGCACTCGCATGGCTTCTTCACCAGAAGATCGTCTCCGCTCCCATCATTGGCCCTCGAACCAATGAGCAACTGGACGAATCGCTTCGGGCTCTTGAGATCCGACTTGACGCTGAGACTCTCACGCGTCTGGACGAGATTTTCCCAGGTTACAAGCCATCGCCTGAGCACTACGCTTGGTAAGTTGACATACAAAAGCGGGCCGATCTTCAGTGGAGATCGGCCCGCTTTTTTGTTTGAATTACTTGATTTCGAGGACGTTGACACTCATTGCCGGAAGTGTGAGTTGGATTCCGTTTCCAACCTTCTCAGCAAATTGTCCGCCGACGAATTTCGGCTGGGCAGAGGTAAGGCTGAATTGTCGAAGGCTAGAGCCTTTCATTCCACCGATCGCAAGGGCGCACTTGTGAACTGTGGCATTTTGGTTTGTGATGACGAGGACTAGCTTTGCAGGGCCTTTGGAGAACTTGCTCGCATAGATGCCCACTGTTGCCGCATCGGGATTCACGACTTCCAGAGCCTGATCGCCGAACTGGGCGCCGTTGCCGTCGTAGTTGCGAAAGGCACTAAACGCTGTGTCCGCGAAAGAACTTCCACCATCCATTGGCCACAGGCACGCGGCGAACACGCCTTCGCGTCCGAAGATTCCAAGGGCGTCGGCCTGAGCGATCGCACCGGAAATATCGGCGGCGCCACCGTATTGGTACTCAGTGAAGGCCAGCTTCGTGCCGGGATAATTCTTTGCGATCTTATCCTTGATTCGATGCAGAAGGTCGATCGGCTTGCCACCGAGGCTCTTTGCGATCCAGCTATCTTCAACGTAGGTGGGATCCCAAAGCGAGCGAGTCGATTGCATGCGGGCCTTGACGATTCCTGGCGTCACCGCGCTCTCAGTGATTCGCTTGCCGTCGCCTTGGGCTTCGGGGTACCAGTGGAGATCAAGCACGTCGAGTAGCCGCTTGCCCGACTGCTGTTCCGCCGACTTCATGCTTGCAAGGTAGAAATCGAGGAAATCCCTTCCGTTCGCATCTGGCGCGTTTTGGAAGGTCACATATCCGTTCCAGCCATAGCTTGCGGGGCCAAAACTAAGTGTTTTGGGAGCCACCGCTTTGATTGCTTTGGTCATCGCAACTGTGCGATCGACGATCTCAGCATACGTTGGTGGCTTGGGATGAATGCGCGAGTGGGTGCCCGACCAGAGATCTGGCTCATTGTCGAGCGAATACCAGATCTCAGCGCCAGGGGCGCGGTTTGTGAATTTCTTTTCGAGCCAAGCGACGAACTCGTCCTGATAGACCTTGGGTCCTTTGAGATCCGGTGGGTAGGTGAAAGGACCTGGCTTCTTCGGCTCAGAAACCTTGAACCGAGTCTGAAGATAGTTGGGAGTCTGGTTGACATCCCCATCTGGCCCCTTGTCTGCAGAGACGTAACCCGCCATAGGGATGGTCACCAAGAACGCAGCATTGACTGCCTGCGCTTCGGCAACGGCTTTGCGAGGGAATTCACCGGGCACGTTTGAATGCGCCTGATCGTGCTGCATCAGGTAGTCGTCGCTCTGATTCTTCCAGTCGCTACCAGCGTTACTGGCGTTGTTGGTCCAGTTGTACGCCGTCATTCGGTTTCCACCTTGACGACCCATGGTGAGGTGACGTTCGGGCTTGGCCCAATCTCCTTCGTTGGAACCGTAAATATAGGGAGAGATCAATCCCAACGGCGTACCTGCGTTGACTTTGACAAGGGTCCCGGTCAGCGCCTGTTCGCGGCAGGAAATACAGAGTAGCAGCGGTGCTAGCATGATTCCCATTATGGGGTTAACGCGTTTATCAAGAGGCATTTTGCCCTCCCTAATTTTTACTGTTTTCGTTATTTACTAAGGCGGAGTCCGAGCTCTGCCCATTGCTGAGCATCGATCGTACTGGGGGCATCCATCATTGGGTCGTAGCCGCTACCCGTCTTGGGGAAGGCGATGACTTCGCGGATATTGTCGGTATCGGTGAGCGACATCACAAGCCGGTCGATGCCGGGTGCGATACCGCCGTGAGGAGGGGCACCGTAGGCAAATGCTTCGAGGATATGGCCGAACCGCTCTTGCTGGGTCTTCTCGTCGATTCCAAGAAGAGTAAAGATGCGGGATTGGATGTCCGAACGATGAATTCGGATCGATCCGCTTGCGCATTCCATGCCATTGACGACCATGTCGTAGCAGTCGGCTCGAATGCGTCCTGGGTCGGTATCCAAGTAGATCAAATCCTCTTCCTTCGGCATCGTGAATGGGTGGTGCGACGGACTCCAAGTTCCAGAGTCGGCGTCCCATTCCACGAGGGGGAAGTCCAGGACCCAGCAATATTTCAGCGAACGAGGGTTCCGGAGTTCGCATCGATTTCCGATTTCCAACCGCAGCCGATAGAGAACGGAATTGCTCGCGGCATAGTTGTCTGCGATAAAGCAAAGCAGGTCCCCTGCTTCCGCTTCTGCGGTGGCAAGGATTGCCTCTAGCTCGGCGTGCGTGAAGAACTTGGCAATGCCACCGCGCACGGTGAGTCCCTTTGTGCTGACGAAGGCATCTGCAGCGGCGTCAGCGGCAGGGGTTTCTACAGCAATAGATGCCATGCCCTTCGCCCCGAGTTCTTTGCAGAACTCCTCTACGATTCCGACTTCTTTGCGTGAGAGCTTGGCACCGCCTGGGTATCGGACGCCGCGAATCACGCCGCCACTCTCGATCGTGCTCTTGAACACGCCGAACTCGGTACCAGCGACAGCCTGAGTCAGATCGAACAATCTGAGACCGAAGCGCAGGTCGGGCTTATCACAGCCGTAGAAGTACATTGCTTCGTCGTACGTAATGCGCTCGAACGGCTCGACCTTGTCTTTATCGAGATCGAATTCATCGATGAGGCCGTTGATGACCTCAATCATCAATCCCTCTGCAACCTTTAAGATGTCTTCTTGAGTGACGAAGGACATCTCCAGGTCGAGCTGGGTGAATTCAGGCTGTCGGTCAGCGCGCGAGCTTTCGTCTCGGAAGCACTTCGCGATTTGGTAATAACGCTCAATGCCAGCAACCATCAAAAGCTGCTTGTACTGCTGAGGACTCTGGGGTAGCGCGTACCACAAACCTGGCTCAAGTCGATAAGGCACCAGATAGTCTCGTGCGCCTTCTGGCGTGGACTTCGTGATGATCGGGGTCTCGACTTCAAGGAAGCCTTGCTTATCCAGACCAGCTCGAATGCGTCTGAGCGCAGCAGCCCGTACAGCCATGCGTCGGTACATGACTGGTCGCCGAAGGTCCAGGTAGCGATGCTTGATGCGCAACTCTTCGTTCACGGAGGACATTTGATCTTCGTCGCTGATAGGGAAGGGGAGCGGCTTTGATGGGCCAAGAATGCTGTAGGAGGTGACGATGATTTCTACATCGCCCGTCGCCATCTTAGGGTTCTTGGTCTCTTCGGCACGAACGCGCACTTCGCCGGTAATCGACAGACAAGTCTCGCTTCGAAGATTATTAAGATTCGGGAGATTTGCAGGATCAAGAGTCAATTGAACGAGACCGGTGCGATCTCGCAAATCAATAAAAACGACACCACCAAGGTCACGGACCTTGTGTGCCCAGCCGTTGAGTGATACCTGTTGACCAGCATGTGCGGCTCTTAGCTCGCCACATGCTCTTGTGCGTTGAACAAATCCCATGGGAAGGTCCCAGAATACCTCTCGACACCCTCTGCCCACTTTGGCATTCCACTTGGTAGAATCCGGCAATGGCTGCCATCCGCTATTTCGTAAGCGACCCTGCAAGTTCGATTGCCTTCTACGAGTGCCTCGGATTTGAGGTGGAAGAGTCCTGGGGCCCCGCGTTTTCGATTCTTGCCCACGGCGATCTTAAGCTGTGGTTGAGTGGCCCCGGAACGTCGGCCGCGCAACCGATGCCGGACGGCAGAAAACCCGAGCCAGGTGGTTGGAACCGTATCGTGATCACGGTCGAAGATCTGCCCACCCTGATTTCAGTCTTGGAGAAGGGCGGCGCGAAATTCCGAAATCAAATGATCGGAGGGCCGGGTGGATCACAAATCTTCCTTGACGACCCTGATGGGAACCCAATCGAGCTATTTCAGCCTCGTTCGTAACAGGCGAGTGCCGAAATAGCTGTATTAGAACAGTTACGTCGCAGAACGCGATCTCGCCAAAGGCCCAGATATGGACCAAGACGATTCCACGTGGGTCTGTGGGCGATGCCCGCAGACTTGATGGATCGCGCCTACAGCGCTCTGGGATTGTTGGCACCGGCGTTCCTATGGCGTTGCCATAGGCTATTTTTGGTTCGCACCTTTGGTGCTTCTGGACAGGTTTATCGGTTGGGGTCATGGTCCAATAAACGATCACCAACAGGGTTCCGGATGGGGAAAGTTCAACTCGTCTTCCTCCTTCGCCAAGCTACGGCGAACAAGCCCTCTAACGGCCATAATCGTCGCCGTTCGAGTTAACGTGCCACTGTTCGACACGCGAAGGCGCTAGTTTGACGCGTCCAGACATGACGAACGATGAAGCGATGGTTTGGGACCTCGGGGGGAAGCAGCCCCAGCGGTGTGAACGTTCATACCTGCTTACGAAAAGAACAAACGAAGAGACGAGTATGGACCGACCGGAAGGTGAACTTCGAAGTAATGAACGTGAGTTGGTCGCTTTCAGCCTCCAGGCTCCGCGTTGCTCCGGCTGGAGGCATCATCGTTTTCGGGGCATGAAAGGCTGGCTTCGATAGTGGGTCGATTTTTTAGCCTCACGGCTTCGGCGGTGCCTCAGGCGTGAGGCATCATCGGCGGGGGGATACCCGGGGCAGAGCTAGGTTAGCTCTACAGCAAACTCGGTCTCGCCGCTTACGAGCATCCGCTCGATATAGGGTTTACAGAGGCCACAGTTCGTGGTGCATCCGTACTGCTTGGCAATTTCTTCCACTGTCCGCAAACCGGACTGTCGAAGGTCTTTGAATGAAGTGTCGAAGCACACACACTTTCGAATCGGCTTGGTGGGGTCGTTCATGGTTCTCGCCACGAAACCTACAAATCCGAATTTGGATAGACATCCATCGAGAAGTCGTTGGACTCGCCTCTGGCAAGCCTCGTTGAGGCGGCTAATCCGATCATCGCGGCATTGTCGGTGCAGAGCTCAATGGGGGCAGGGAAGAAACCGTAGCCGTATCGGTCGCAAGCGGCTTGTAACCGTGTCCGCAAGGCAACGTTCGCAGCGACGCCACCCACCAGAGATAACGTGCGGCTTCCAAGTTGATCCATCGCCCTCATGCTACGTTCGGTCAGCACAGCAACGATGGCTTCTTGGAGACTGGCAGCGGCGTCGGGAACGCTGATATTCGCCCCTTCTTTTTCGACAAGTCGAAGAACGGCCGTCTTGAGTCCGCTAAAGCTGAAGTCGATGGTGTCGCCAGATAGCCCCTTGGGCAAGGCATATCTCGTGGGATTGCCCGTCAATGCCGCTTGCTGGATGGCGTAGCCACCGGGATAGCCCAAGCCAAGCAATCGCGCCCCTTTGTCAAAGGCCTCACCGGCGGCATCGTCCCGAGTTTGGCCCACGATCCGATATTGGCCGGGAGCTTGAACGTCAACGAGTTCGGTGTGACCGCCCGACACGATCAGACATGTGTAAGGAAACTCTGGCGTATCGTTCAAGGCAAGGGTACTGAGTATGTGACCTTCCAAGTGGTGGATTCCGATCAAAGGGATCCCAAGCCCAAATGCCATCGCTTTGGCCACCGTAACGCCGACGCTTAGGGCCCCTACCAATCCAGGTCGATTGGTCACGGCGATGGCACCGAGGGCATCGTTGGCAATTCCAGCCTTGGCTAGAGCCTCTTCAATGACAGGAATCACTGCTTGCACGTGAGCCCGTGCGGCTGCTTCAGGGACCACGCCGCCCCATTTCTGGTGCATCGCAATCTGGCTTGCCACAACGTTGGATCGGACCTCGCGCCCTACGATGACGGCGGCGCTTGTCTCGTCGCAACTGGTTTCAATCGCTAGAATCGGCTTTGAGAAGAAGCTCAAAGGCTGGGAGACTCCCACGAATCAAGATCATAGAGCCACATCACCACGGCATCTTCCTTGTTATCGGGGTAGTAGCCCTTGCGTGTGGCGGTGATGGCATAGCCGAACTTCTCGTACATCTTGATCGCGCCGACATTGCTGGCTCGAACCTCAAGTGTTGAACAAACCATGCCGGTGGCTTTCGCGCGTTCGAGTAGTTCGATCATTAACTTCTGGCCGATGCCCTGTCTGCGTTGTTCTTCGGCGACGGCAATCGTCGTGACATGTGCCTCGTCAACAACGAGCCACACTCCGCCGTACCCGACAACGTCTCCTTGGAGAATGGCGACGAGAAAGATTCCGTGGGTGTGATTCAGCTCGTTCTGAAAGCTCTTCTCAGACCAGGGCGCTGTGTTTGAGACTTTTTCAATCTCCAAGATGGCGGGGATGTGGCCTTCTCTCAGCGGTTCGAATCGGAGGGTTTTCATTTCGGAACGATCTCTGTTTACAACGTTGGCAGCGGGACCCATTAGCCGCCCAAATAAGCTTCTTTGACCTTTGGATTGTTGAGCAACGACTTACCGGTGTCGGTAAGGACAATCTGCCCCGTTTCCAAAACGTAGGCGCGGTGAGCAATTTCGAGAGCTCGGTGGGCGTTCTGCTCAACGATGAGGATCGTGCAGCCCTCTTTGTTGAGGTCCTGAACGATGTTGAAGATTTCGGTAACAAGGTTCGGGGCCAACCCGAGGCTGGGCTCGTCGAGAAGGAGCAACTCAGGTCGCGACATCAACGCTCGGCCAATCGCGAGCATCTGTTGCTCACCGCCGCTCATCGTTCCTGCATTCTGTCGAAATCTCTCTCTCAATCGAGGGAAGCGGGCAAGGACGGCATCCATGTCCCGATGAATGTCCGTGTCCTTACGAATGTAGGCTCCAAGCTGGAGGTTCTCATGGACGGTCATATTCGTAAAGATGCGGCGACCTTCTGGGGAGTGGGAAATGCCTAGCTTGACGATCTCGTGGGCAGGGGTCGCCACGAGGTTCTTGCCTTCAAAAATCATCGATCCCGTTCTTGGGCGAATCATGCCGCTGATGGTTCGCAGCAAAGTGCTTTTGCCTGCGCCGTTCGAGCCGATAATGGCGACGACCTCACCTTTCTGAACGTTGATGCTAACGTTGGTAAGGGCTTGGATTGCTCCGTAGAAGACATTGATATCCTTGATTTCAAGCATGCTGCGTGCGTAGGTTCTACCAGAATTGGCGATCCCCCGTGGTCCTGGTCAGCAAGTTCTGCGCTTACAAAGTCGCTAATCGATCAAGAAGACGCTGTTTGAACCCGGGCCACTCTTCTTCGATCACCGAAAAATAGACGGTGTTTCGAATGAAGCCATCACCATTGATGCTGTGCTTTCGAAGGACGCCTTCGCGCACGAGACCTAATTTCAGCATGGCGTTTTGGCTTTGAAGGTTCCGCTCGTCGGTCTTCAATTCGACTCGCACGCAGCCGAGAACTTCAAACGCGTGCTGGATCATAAGGAGCTTCACTTCTGGATTGACGCGGGTTCCTTGGTATTGCTTGCCAATCCAAGTTGCGCCAATTTCAAGTACGCGGTCGCTTGGACGGATACTCATATACGAGCTGTGGCCAACTGCTTCGTTGGTGTCGTTCTTGACCATCGCGAAACTCACCGTATTGGCCAATTTGAGCCTTGCTTCGATGTATTCCTCAAGCGCTTTCGGAGTCGATTCTTTGATCACGATCCCGCCGAAAAACTTGAAAATATTGGGGTCCGCATGCTTGGCGAGTCCGACGCTATGCTTCGTATCGAGCGGCTCCAACCGCATGGTTTGGCCCACAAGTGTCACGGGTTGAACGTCAATACTTTTCACAATTTCCACTCCAAATAGGGGGCTAGCGTACCTGTCAGACCCCAGGGTGTTAAGGCATACAGACGGCGGGATCGTCTAGAATTACAAGAGCACATGAAGAACCCTAAGTTCTCCCACGCTTTCGAAGTTGTCACGGACCTTCCTGAGCCCCTCCAGCCACTTCGCAAGTTGGCATCGAACTACTACTGGACCTGGGATCACGAAGCCCGCGACCTCTTCCGCTCGATTGATCGCGAAGAGTGGGATGCCTCCGACCACAATCCCATCCTCTTCATGAATGGATTGTCAAAAGATCGCTTGGCACGCCTTGCTGCCGATAAGGTTTTTGTCGCACGGCTTAACCAGGCTTGTAACCATCTTGAGACCTACCTGACCGAGGAAACGTGGTTCGACAAGGCTTATCCTGGCGAGAGAGAAAAGACTTCGATCGCCTACTTCTGTGCTGAATTCGGCATCTCCGAAGGCTTGCCGATCTACTCCGGTGGCCTAGGCGTTCTCGCCGGTGACCACCTCAAAGCCGCCAGCGACCTTGGCTTGCCGCTTGTCGGCGTTGGACTTCTGTATAACCGAGGCTACTTCCGACAGCGCTTGAACCACGACGGTTGGCAGCAAGAGGTCTACCCGCAGTACGACTTCTACCAGATGCCGCTCACGCTGATCCGCGATCACTCCGATCAGCCGCTTCGCATCGAAGTTGAGTTCCCCAATAGGGTCGTCACATGCCAAGTTTGGCGTGCTGAAGTGGGTCGAATTCCTCTGTACCTGCTCGACAGCAACGTTCTTGAGAATCAGCCGACCGACCAGGGCATCACCGACACGCTGTATGGCGGTGACGAGGAGATGCGAATCCGCCAAGAGATTATTCTTGGTATCGGCGGTATGCGAGCATTGCGGGCGGTTGGAATCACACCCACCGTTTGCCATATGAACGAAGGGCATGCTGCGTTCCTTTCCATCGAGCGCATTCGCCAGTTCATGTCCGACAACGATTGCGACTTCCGGACGGCGCGCCAGGTGATCGTCAACGGCAACGTCTTCACGACCCACACCCCGGTACCCGCTGGATTCGATCTCTTCTCGCCGGCCCTACTAGATCGGTACATGCGAAAGAACGTCGACGCCACTGGGCTCTCGTTCGACGACTTCGTGAAGCTGGGACGCATCGAACCCGATAACAACGGGGAAGCGTTTAACATGGCCGTCTTGGCGATGTCTAACGCCAACTATGTCAACGGCGTTTCCAAACTTCATGCGGAAGTCACGCGGTCGATGTTCAGTTCCCGCTGGCCGGGATTCCCCGAGAACGAAGTTCCAATCGATGCGGTCACCAATGGCATTCACACGATGACTTGGGTGAGCCACCGAATGGCCAACCTCTTCGATCGTTATCTGGGACACGAGTGGAGAAGGAGCCCCGAGCATCCAGAGGCTTGGAAAGATGTCGAGCTCATTCCCGACGAAGACCTGTGGGCTGTCCTCGAAGATCAGCGCGGTTCACTCGTTCGGTTTGTCCGTAAGCGCCTTCAAAAAGACCTTGAGCAGCGCACGGTCAATCGTGCCGACTACGGAACCCTCAGCGGAGTTTTGGATCCACGAATCCTGACCGTTGGTTTTGCACGACGCTTTGCTACTTACAAGCGCGCTTCGTTGATGGTTGCCGACCGAGAGCGGCTCAAGAGACTGCTTTTCCATGACGAGCGTCCGATCCAGATCGTCATTTCTGGCAAGAGCCACCCGCGAGATGATGGTGGAAAGCGAATTATCCAAGACTTGGTGAAGTTCATCAATGAGGGCGGAGCGCGCACTCGCATGGTCTTCCTTGAGGATTACGATATGCAGGTTGCCCGTGCACTTGTGCAGGGTGTTGACGTTTGGCTCAACAATCCGCGTCGACCACACGAGGCGAGCGGAACGAGTGGCATGAAGGTCGTTCCGAACGGTGGATTGAACTGCTCCATTCTCGACGGTTGGTGGGATGAGGGCTACGAGCCAGGCGTCGGGTGGGCGATCGGAGATCGCAGTGACCTCCACGAAGAAGGTCATCAAGATTGGCTCGATTCACGATCGCTTTATCAGTTGCTTGAAAGCGAGATTGCGCCGATGTTCTATCACCGAGTTGAGCACGGCATGCCCCGTGGTTGGTTGCAAATGGTCAAACGGTCGATACTTCGGCTTGGCCCAGAATTCAGCAACGGCCGAATGGTTAAGCAGTACACCGAAATGTTCTACATGCCTTCAACGCATGCGTACTCGCACCTTGCCGAAGGAAAGCTTAAGAATGCCTACCAAGTTCTCGGTTGGCGAGATCGCATCCAAGCAAGTTGGCGCTCCGTTCGGGTTGCGAAGGTTGAGGACACTGCCGTCCGGTCGAACCCGCTCGGCCATCAAATCCAGATCCGTGCCTACGTCGAACTTGGTGACCTGACTCCGGAAGATGTGAAGGTGGAAGCCGTGATAGGGAAGATCGGGCCAAATCGGGAATTGGTCGACTGCGAGATGACGGTGTTGAAGACGAGCGGCAAAGATGGCGAGCGCTTCGTGTTTGACGGTACCGCGACTTGCAATAAGCCTGGTCACCAAGGCTATACCGTTCGAGTTACGCCGCATCACGACGCGGTGAATGTCCCCAGCGAACTGAGTTTGGTCGCTTGGGAGTGAGACTAACCGCGCATCTGACGTAGTAGAGGCAGCAATATGAATTTGGACGTCACCTATCCTCGGCGTAAGACGACACCTTGTCGAATCGGACCCGTTACCATTGGCAGCGGCCACCACGTGCTTGTCCAGTCGATGATCACCGAGGAGACTCGGAACGTCGACGCTTGCGTTGAGCAGATTATCGCCCTTCATCGCGAAGGGTGTGAGCTGGTTCGCGTCACCACGCCAAGCCTTGGCGAAGCTCAGGCAATGGAAGAAATCCGGGCCAAATTGACGGAACGATATCAATACGTGCCTCTTACCGCCGACGTCCACCATCAGGGGACGGCGATCGCGGTGGAAGCGGCAAAACACGTTGATGAAGTCCGCCTCAATCCAGGGCTGTTTGTGTTCCACAAACACACCAATCAGATCGAGTACACCGAGCAGGAGCATATCGACGAGCGCGCCGCGATCGAAGAGAGCTTTGTTCCCGTGATCGAGGCTTGCAAGAAACATGGCCGCGCGATGCGCATCGGCGTCAACCACGGCTCACTGTCCGAAAGGATGCTGGTGACTTACGGCGACACTCCCGACGGCATGGTTGAGAGTGCGATGGAGTATCTCAAGATCTGTGAAAAGCACGGGTACACCAACCTCAACATCTCCGCCAAGGCCAGCCGGGTCCCGATCATGATCGCGGCCAACCGCCTAATGGTGAAAAGGATGAACGAAGAGGGCATGGCCTATCCACTTCACCTTGGCGTTACCGAAGCTGGCGATGGTGTCTATGCTCGCATCAAGAGCACGGCTGGCATCGCGACGCTGTTAATGGAAGGTATTGGCGACACTATTCGCGTTTCGCTATCTGAAGATCCGATCCACGAGATTCCGGTTTGTTACGACATCCTTCAAGGACTTGGACTTCGAAAGACCAAAGTCGAGTACATCGCCTGCCCTTCGTGTGGACGCACGAAGTTCGACCTTCCAACCGTGCTTCACAAGGTTCGAGATGCGACGAAGCACCTTGTTGGCTTGGATATCGCAGTGATGGGTTGCATCGTCAACGGGCCCGGTGAAATGGCGGACGCTGACTATGGCTATGTAGGTGCTGCTGGCGGCAAGATCACGTTGTACCGAAAGCGTGAGATCGTTCGAAACGGTATTCCGCAAGAGCAGGGCGTCGAGGCACTGCTTGAGCTTCTCAAAGCCGATGGCAAGTGGGAAGATCCCCCCGAATCTGCGGCAAAAGCCGAGGCAAAGGAACTGATTCCACTAACGATCAAGAGCTGACCCATTTGCTTACATTGTTCGTGGAATAATCTGTCGAATGAGTGGGCAGAAGGAAAGCGCTTCTGGCAGAGTTCGATCAAGCGGTATTTCTACTGCCTCATTGCCGGATCTTGTGGTGGTCGGTTTCTCGCGTCGCGAAGAGGACGTGGAAGGGAACGAACACGCAGCAAGGCAGTTGATCACCAAGTTTGGCGGGGTCAGTCGCTTTGGTGATCTCGCCGCCTCCGACCTTCATGGATTTGGGCTCGATGGGTTCGAGAATCTGCGTTGTTTGGCGCTGGTTGAATTGGGTCGACGGGCAGCAAATTCACGCGCCGATGACAAGACCCATATCGAAACGGCCGCCGACGTCGCCAATCTTCTACGGAAGACTTACAAGGGCCAGAAGAAGGAGTACTTCGTCGCGATTCTTCTTGATGCGAAGAATGCCGTCATGCGGATCGCGGAGATTCATGTGGGCACCCTTACAATGAGCCCGGTTGGGGGAAGGGAAGTCTATCGCGAGGCTATCCGCGACGGGGCTTCAGCAATCATCGTGGCCCATAATCACCCAAGCGGCGACCCAACACCCAGTCCAGAGGATCGACTGGTCACCGAGAAACTTAAACAGATCGGCGATATGCTCGATATCCCGTTACTCGACCACTTGGTCATCGGAGACAAGTATTCTATGAGTGCTATGACAGGGAGTCGTGTTGGCTGATAACTGGGATGTAATTGTTGGGGATCTGAAGAATCGAGCGCAGGGAATGCATGAGGCAAGGGAAGCCGTGCTTGTCCAATGCCGAAAACTGGGGCAACTCGCCGCCAAATCGATCCGCCACGTTCATCGTCACCAGTTTGTGGAAGCGGAGGCGCTCCTCGAAGAAGCCAAGGCCGTCGCCGCCCATGCCCGTGAATTGCTAAAGCCCCACCCGGAGCTCAACCCCGCTTACCTCCACGACACCGAAAAGGAGATGGTTGAGGCAGCCGCGGTTCTGTCGATCGTCCTCAAGCGTCCGTATCCGACCGTCGACGACCTCGGCGCTCAAGTGATGAGCTACCTAAACGGCATGGGCGAAGCCGCCAGTGAAGTCCGCAGATTCGCCCTGGACGAAATGCGTCGTGGCCACATCGAGGAAGCCGCCGACATCCTCCGCCAGATGGAAACCATCTACGACGACCTGATCACCTTCGACTACGCCGACTCCATGACCGGCGGCCTCCGAAGAACCTGCGATGCCCTACGTGCCGTCATCGAGCGCACGAGAAGCGACCTCACCGCCACCTCCTCCCAACAAGAGCTCGTCAAAGAGCTCCAAGCACTAAGAACACGCCTAGAGAATAGCTAAGTTACAGACTAATAGCTGCAGTTAGCCCGTAGAGCTATCGCTGGAACAAAGAAAATCGTAAGGCAGGTTCCTCTCCCGCGTCCAAGCTAGTAGAGGTGTCAGGAGAGGGAAATCCGGTCCATAAAATTGCGTCGCAACACAGTCGTGACTCCGAAAAATCCGGTACCGATGACGTCCAATATCATCGCAAGGCCACCCCCAAATTCGAACACTGAAAGTGTTCGGTCCCCAAAGCCCAGTGTTGCGTCGCGAAGCGAGGCTACGCTGGGATAGCGGATACCGAACCGATCAACGCTGAAAGTGTTGCGTCCACCAAGGCTAACACCTGGCAGTCAGAACATGCTAAACCCCAACCACGTTCCTGTCCCGCGTCCAAGCGGGTAGAGGTCAGGAGAGGGAAATCCGGTCCAATAAATTGCGTCGCGACGCAGTCGTGACTCCGAACAATCTGGCACCGACGGCGGCCAATATCATCACCACCCCAAAGCCCAGTTTTGCCCAGATCCCTTGGAAAGTCCCCATCTGCGCAGTAGGCACACCGACACCTCCCGAACAAAGATATCCCAGCCGTTCCCCGACGCAACACCTTCAGTGTAGAAGGGAATTGCCGCGCTACCCCCGGGTAGCGCCGTCGCCGGTCCAACCCTGGGCTTTGAAGACAAAACACCTTCGGCGTTTGAGGTGAGGCACGACAACCAGAGATCCGGACGCCCGCGCCAAACTTCCCGACGACCCATAACGCCTGCAACACCTGGTATTTGCCTCAGGTTTGCACAATTTTTATGTATTTGTTCGATCTACTCTTCCTAATTCCTCAAACCTGCTGTAGAATCCTCGGGACATGTCCGTCTTCCGAAAGTACGTCCGGTTCGCTTCAGTATTACCTGTGCTTGGTTTAGCTCTGCTTTTCGGGTCTATGAAGAATCGTGTGGGTTCGCGTAATCTTCTTGCGTGCGTGACACAGATCTTTTCTCTTCGTTGTTGGGTCTGACATCTTCATGGTCAGTGTCTTCGGTGGTTTTGAACGAGGAGTCTCGTACGGTTGAGATT
>CAILEM010000089.1 GCA_903833215.1 uncultured Armatimonadota bacterium | reverse complement strand
GAATGACGGAGGATGAGGCTCGACTTGCGGCGGATAAGTATTGTCGAATGAGTGCCGAGTATGCGGCATTCAGAGATCAAGTCGTTGCAGCGGGAATCCGAATGGCACTCATTGATCTCTGAGTGCCATTGGCAGTCCCGCCCCACATGGCGATATGGCTCCATCTCCATTCGCCCCAAAAGTGGCTTCCCTATACCAGCCCAGTCTGAAAGGCTGGGACAGGCGACCACATGCGGTTCATCTGAGGGTTGATTACCGAAGCCACCGACTACAGGAGAACTGCTAATACGGTGAATGGATTTCGCGCTGATAGACGTTTACTCATTTGGCACACGAGACTTTCTGCAATAATATCGATTTGTGGTCGACGAGAGGATGGAAGTGCCTTCTGCTCATAGTGCACGTTTCTACCGCTATCCCTTAACTCGTTGCGATGCGATACTAGCACTGTTGCTAATCGCCGTGTGTCGCTGTATTTGTGCCGAGGACTTGATGGGAGGTTGTTGACATGGTCTTTTTCGCTTGGTTAGCTTTACTTAATCGGGGTAACGGTTGCATACCGGGGCTCATGGCGAATGTCCCTGTCGCTGTAGTGCACATGAATCGAGCAGATACTGAGCTAGTTGATGGTCTACGATTGGAAGATTTGAAAAAGGTTAGGCACGCCTTGCTTGAGGGAGCTAACGTCAATGAACCAGACGAATTCGGCCTCACACCTCTGCACAGTGCCCTGTGTCGCTGGAATACCGATCTACTCAGGGCCGTCCTATTGGCTGGCCCTAAGCTGGACACATTGGTGCCACGGACCATCGGCAACTTAAACAACAACGCAGGAACCTTAAAAGGAGATAACTACATTGGATACTTGCTGCATAACGAAGTTCAGAATTGGGATGACAATGTAGACAGAAAATTGGGTTCCGTTATTTTAAAGCGATCACCGAGCGAAATTGTCGGGCGTATTCGGCTGCTTCTCTTGGCAGGAGAAAAACTTACACCTAAGAACATGGACAAAATCCAGCAGCTTGCCAAGCTATTCAAGGAGTTCCGATCTCTCGTGCCAATACTAAGTGGATCTAGTGGAGATCTGTGATACCAGCCGAAAGAAGTGCGTTAAGGACGGGCCACCACATGCCACTCATCCACGGACTGATGACTGAAGCCACCGACAGCCTAAAAAAAACTACCAAAGCAGGCAAACCTATTTCGCGGCGATATTGATGTGCTCTTTTGGCATACGAGGAGATCTGCGATAGAATCAACTTGTGGACGACGAGAGCGTTGAGAGTGACTTGCCGGTCGAAAAACGCCAGCAAGGCTGCTGGGCCAAACGTAACCTGACTGCCGCTCACAATGCTCATCGCCATGTCCTCCCAGCATTGTTGCCATTCGTCCTACTTGGGAGCATCTCCTATGGATACGGAACGCCAGTGCCCCCGTCGCCGCGCAATTCCTCAGTGTCGCACCAGTTCCCAGCGCCCGGATCGTCATCTAGTCTTCCACTGTCGCATTGGAACGATCGAGACTCGTACCGAGCGCTGCCGAAGAGAAAGCTCTCGCCAACCGGTCAGAAAGTGTTGCATTGGCTTGAAGACGCCGAGACTTGCTTTCCAGTTGAGCAGCCTGGCGAACTTCGCGAACGTGAGCGCATTCTCGTTTCTGATTTGCTGCGTTGCGCGAGTGTGAGGTCCACGACGGATATTCGCGATGGCACGAAGGAATTTTGCCGAACTCATCCATACAGTTGCTATGGAATTCTCGTTTATTTGGAACCGTTGGTATTTGCTCGTCCGAACATAAAAACCAGGTCCCGGCTCGGCCCATGGCATATCGACGTAGACAACCTTATCCTAAGCGATCATTGGTGGAAACTCATCTCTCCTGGCCCAATCTTTGGAAGGCCCTTGATCTTTCGACTCGTTGATGATCGAGTCAAAGACTCCCCGCGAACTTATATAGGGACATTCCAACACCAGATCGTCAACGAGTACTCGCGATGGCACCTTCCGAGGTGGTTTCTGAAGAACGATCATTGATGGAATTTGGAGGTGAGGACAATCCTGGGTGCTGTGATCTCACCTGCACCGCCACCATCTAGAAAATCGCAGCGGCCACCCACGACTTTAGGTCTTGCCATTCAATCAACTTCCCGTCTCGGATCTGGCAGGAGAAATACAGGCGGATCGCTGTGAAGGAAACACCAAATTCGACGGTCCAAGAGCGAAGGCCGATCCAACACAGCCTTCTTGGTGTCAGAGAGATTCTGCTATAAAACGTACAACTGTAAGTCAAGCGTTTCGAAGCTCCTGATCGCGGGTAGCTTTACGTATGGACCAAATCGCTCGTGAGAACTCGATCTACTAAACTGTTTTCTCTCGTACTCGTTACGATCTGTGGGTTCGGCTGTGTTGACCCAGCCTTGCCGCCGCGGGTCGAGAAGGTCACTGTCTCGCCGAATTCGCTAGAAGTTGCTCACGACTTTCTGGTCCAAGGGCACCTAAGGTTAATGGTGGACGAATTCCAGTCCCAGTCACCTTCTTTCAAACATTACTTTCTCTTTACGACTGGTGGACATGTTCGCGTCAATTCCCTCAATGACCTCGCCGGCTTTCTCGACATCCGTAACGAAAAGGAGGCACTTCAATATGTTCGTCTTTTCTATTCACCTTCGAACTGGTTTTCCGGTCCGCTTCATGGCCTAGAAGTCGCAACGCCAGATATTGTTGAGGCACAATTGCTCCCGCGGGTTCGAAAGATCTTTGAATCCGAGACGGAACATAATGGGCCGTTTCAAGGAGCCGTTCCAGCTTCATGGTTAGCCCGCCACCACCTCGCGAACCCAATGGTAAGGCGTCGAGGGGAGACTTTTGAGATTGTCCGAACTATCCTTAGAATCTCTGGGAATCATTGCGCAGTTCATACGATCCACGAGATCGTGACCAAGGATGGGCATTATCAATTGCAGTTGGGAAATCCCCTTGACCTCAAGCCACCCCATGGTGAATGGATGACGCCCGTGGCACTATAACTGGAACTGGACTGCAGCCACCAGCGACCCACCCATTCTACAGAAGGGAAAAGCCACCATATCTTCGGCAGTTGGGCGATTGTCGGCCTTAACGTCCATTGCTTTTCAAGGTTGACGTTTCGATGCTGGATCGTACGCGGAAGGCTTGTGGGCGAGGGCAAGTGAATCCGAATTTTCCGAAAATCCAGATTCTGAACCACGGGCTGGAGGGTTCGACTAGTCGTCGAACGTGCCGTCGTGGTAGGTTGTCTTCTCCCAGTTTTCATCGGGTATTTCGGCGTCGCGCACCGCTCGGCTGACGATGTCTTTTCCTTTCACCACGATCTGACCGTTGTAGGCGGTCGAGGCATCTCCGCCGTCGATCTTGACGACTAAGCCGGTCTTGGTGGGAACGATGATCATCGAGTTCACATTGCTCAGGTCGGTGTAGCACGACATCGGCTCGTCAATCTCGGCCAGCTTTTATGTGATCGTCAGGTCGTCGACGTTGGTGTTCGGGATATCCTCAAAGGCACCCCAGTAGGCGCCGTCGGCGGGCTGTTCGTCGACTTGGGTCACGAAGACCTTGTAGCAGCTGCCGAGGGTTTTGACGAACTGGTGTTTGCGGCGACTGGCCGCTTGGTGTGGAGAGCGAGCCTGCAGTTCTGCGAAGATGCCGAGGGCGACCAAGATGGGCAATAGGAATATCACTCCACGTTTCATTCTCATTTCATAAACTGCTTGGGAGTCCTCCATGATTGGAATTGTAAGTGCTATGAGCCGAAAGCAGATATCGAATCGCTATCAACTTCGAACTTCGCAGCGACGTCTAGGGGTGAGGAGTAATCGCAACGACGGTAATCACTTTGATGACTGATCGATCCGGCGTACCAATTTCTGTCTCGTCGGGGCCGTAGCACCAAAACACACGCCAAGCGGCTGGCGCTTTGTTCTCAATGTAACTCTCCCATATCTCTTCCCCGTTGGGCCCGGTCATAGAGTCGTACTTGTGCGAGTGCAGTCCCGACTGTTTCGGATCTTCGCCTAGTTTGCGAAGGCACTTGACCACCTTACGGTGCTTGGATGGGTCTTTCCTCTCGACGTCCCTGAACTGCTTGCTCGCAGAAGCGGTGTATCGGATCTCGTAGGTCAACTACTCCTCGTCGTCATCTTCTGGGAATTCAGAAAGGTCGATCGAGACTGTTTCACCACGGCTCATCTCGGCCAGGCCCGTCTCTACCATCGCCTTGACTGCCGGGTTCTTGTGTAGCCAAAGTTCACGCTCTGGAATCGCAACCATGGGCGTTAAAACCACTCTGCCGTCCGCTTCGAACGCGACGTCGTAAAGGCTGCCTGCTCTGGCCTTACCGATACTAATTCTCCCGGATGTGTCCACTGGCGTTAATCTGTGCACGGCTGTCGTACTCATGACAATCTCCTCTATCAGTGGCAAGTTGCCGAAAGAGCACCTTGCCACTCACATGATACAACACTTAGTAGCTGACGCGGTGTGGGCCGGAGCGAAACCAGTGACCCCTTGACTGGTCTCAAGCAATTCTGGATTCAGGTCATCCGCAAGTCGACGTTTGCGGCTTCTGCAAGACGCGTTGCGACCAACCCAATCGACCGCGTGATTGCTTCGATGAAGTCGATAGATTCCATTGAGCCATTTCTGCTACCGATACCTCTGGTTTCAAATTGCGCGCCTTTGCGACCTTCGCGTGAGAAATCACAGTTTGCGCGGAGCCACTTTCTCTTGTGGGATTGGTGATAATTCACTGGCAGCTTCGGATGTCTTGCGCTGCCCTATGAAGCAGGGATCTTGCGGCACGAAACCAGCCAAAAGTTGAGGTTTCGCGTCGATGGCTCATGGTCTATGTCAAATTCGAGTCGGGGAGAACTCGTATGTTCCGGAAACAAAAGTGCCAAAGGCACGCAAATCGAAAACCATCCTCACCCTTCCCTCTCCTTCCGCGAGCGGAAAGAGAGGGCCCAACTTACAAGTTCTTGCTTTATTTTGACCATTGGGCTCGGGTTTGGTGCTCGGAGGAGACGGTCTAGTACCTAACGCCGACCTTCGATCGGTCGGGATAGGGTGGGTGATGGTAGGCGGGGGCTTTGTAGTTGGCTAGGGATTTGTTGATTTCGGCGATGGCTCGGTCTAGCTGGGAGTCGTGGCCGAGGCGCCACTCGTAGGGGTCGAGTTCTACTTCGATGTCGGGGGCGACGCCCCAGTTCTCGACGTCCCACGTGTTGTCATGAGGGTTATAGAACGCGATGTCGGGGCTGTTGATTTGCCCTCCGTCAATGATTTGGAAACCGAAGGCAGCGATGAGGCCACCCCAGGTTCGCTTGCCGACCAACTTCCCTACCTTCTCGTGCTTGAAGAGCCACGGGAACATGTCTCCGCCCGAGCCAGCGAACTGGTTGGCAATCATCACCTTCGGTCCGTAAATGGCAGAGCCGGGTGTGGGCCACTCTTTGCCATGTCGTGGAACGAACAGCGCGTCGACGGGCTTCTGCATTTCGCGAATCATGAAGTCGTTGATGAGACCACCATGATTGAACCGCTCGTCAACCACGATGCCGTCTTTGCCGACCTGAGCGTAGTAGTAGCGATTGAACGACGTCCAACCGCCCTGAGCGGTGTCGGGCACGTGCACGTAGCCAGCTCGACCATTGGTCATCTTCTCGACATAGCGTCGATTGTCCTCAGCCCATGCTCGGCTCCGAAGGCCAAACTCGTTCGCGATGGGGACAACGGTGGCTTCTCTTGAGTTCTTTCCATCGGCGGTGGGGCCGAGTTTCACGCGGACTTGTTTGCCCGCCTTCCCTTCGAGAGCCTCGTAAACGTCGGTCGAAGTCGAAAGGTCTTTGCCGTCGATGGCGAGCAGATATTCGCCTGCCTTTGCACTGACGCCTGGCTGAGCAAGCGGAGCGTAGAGGCCGGGGTTCCAGCGCTCGCCGTCGAATACTCGCGTGATGCGATAACGGCCCGAATCAAAGGCATAGTCCGCCCCCAAGAGCCCGCCCGGCACCGAGTTGGTCGCGCTCGGAATGTCGCCTCCGCCTGGGAACATGTGACCGACGCAAACCTCACCCAACATATCAATGAACAGATAGTTGAGGTCGTTTCGTGAATAGATGTTCGCCAAAAACGGTTCGTAGCGGCGATCCATGGCTTCGGTGCTGATGCCGTTCGATGTTGGTGAATAGAGGAGCAGCTTCTCGTTCCGCCAGATCTCGTGGAACATGGCGCGCCACTCTTTCACCGGATCAATCTTAGTCTGAAGTCCGGAGAGATTGACGGTTCCCTGGCCAGGTGCAGGCGGTCCTGCGGTTGGCACGATCGAAACCGATCCACCTCGCAAGACGACCGCTTTTGAACCGTCTTTTGAAACGATGAAATCACTTGCGTTGGTGACGAAAGGAGTCAGTTGGCGATCTGCCAGTGCGAACTTCACGATTGTCACACCGGCCCCAACATCGGTGGGGGTCGCCTGCTTGGGTCGGATACCGGCGAAGACGACGCCGGATGGCCCCGCATAAAGGGCGCTATAGTTCTGAGCCCCCATCGGCAGTGCGATGATGCGGGATTCAATCCCCTCTAAGTCGATTCGGAATGCGGGAGGGGTTGCTGGCGCTGCACCTGGCTTGGCGGGTTCCTTAATCGTCTCCTCATCACTTTCCGGCTGAAGCGGATTGGCTCCGTCCTTCTTGAGGACCACAGCATAAACCGAGCTGACGACGTTGAGGTTGTTGAAGCTCGACAGATCCAGCCAACTTGACGCCTGACCGACGTTAGTGCTGGCAAAGAAATAGAGGTGCTTTCCGTCTTTATCGAACACGGGACTCTTGGCATCGGCCAAGCCATCGGTGATCTGCGTCTTCTTGCCCGTTTCCAGGCTGTAGAGGAAGATCGCGTTGAGATGGTTTTCAAGATCGCGGGACCAAGTAATCCACTTCGAGTCAGGCGACCACGATGGGTCCATCTGGAATCGAGGATTGTTGTAGATGGTCGAATCGACGTAAGTGCTCTTGCTGGTCTTGACGTCCAGAATCCAGATATTGTGCTTATTGTCGGTGTACAGGATCTTGCTGGAGTCAGGTGACCAAGTCGGAGTCTCATAGACCCCAGGGGCGTCTCCGAGGTCGACCGTCTTTACCTTTGAGGTCGCCAAGTCATAGAGCGCAAGCTGCTGCTTGCCATTCTCGTCGGTGATGTAGGCGATCGTCTTCCCATCGGGTGACCAATCGGGAGCGCGACGATGAACACCTTGGGTTTCGTCAAGGACCCGGGCATCTCCCTTGCTTGCAGGAACCGTCATCACCCAGCCGCGAGCCGAAACCGCGATGCGGGCTCCGGATGGTGAAAGGGTCAACCCATCGATTTGGGGTCGGAGGTCTTTGTAGGCGGGACGAACTTCCCTAAAGTCACCGTTGATTTTGATATCGACGCGGTGGCTCTTGTGCGTTACGGGGTTGAAGATGTTGATCGAGCCGAGGCGCTCATAAACAAGCGCGTCTGGCCCAGCGGTGAGTGACTTGAGGTCAAACCCCTCGCCTTTGATCTCCTCAACCTCTTTACCGGTGGTTGTGTCGTAACTTGAAAGGCCAACCGGTCCTCGCTTATCAGTGAGGTAATAGATCTTGTCGCCCAGCCAGGCTGGCTGCTCGTCGTTGGTGTTGTCGCGCGGGATCTCTTTCACCTTAGAATCGCTGAGGTTCGCGATCCAGACCGGATAGGTTTGTCCGCCGCGGTAGCGCTTCCATGCCTCTTCCCATTTGATCCCAGGAACGTAGGCTAATTTCTTTCCGTCTGGCGAATACGACGCAAACCGGCCGCTCGGCAACGGAACCGGCTGGGGGAAGCCGCCAGTGACAGGGACGGTGAACAGCCGAGGTAAGTCAGAATTCGAGAGCATTGACGACGAAAACAGGACGGATTTTCCGTCCGGCGTCCAGCCTTCAACCTCATCTGGCGCGGGGTGTGCGGTGAGTCGACGGGGAACGCCGCCCTCTGCAGGCATCACATAGACGTCCTGGTTGCCGTCATATTCGCCGGAGAACGCGATCCACTTGCCATCAGGAGAAAAGAACGGCTGGCTCTCGACACCCGGCGCAGTGGTCAAGCGCGTTGCACTTCCACCAGATCGAGGCACCGACCAAAGGTCATCGGCAAATTGGAACACGATCGTCGTTTTGTTCATCGTCGGGTGGCGCATGAGCAGCGGCTCCGGACCCGGATCAAACGACTTCGCTTGCGTCGGCGCAGCGAGGGCGAGAAATGGAATTAAGATCATGATAAGTTGGGGATTTAACCGTTGAATCTACGACCTCGTCGTAAAACGGGTTTCGTGCTTTTACCCCAAGACCGCATCCCTTCGTCGAATCGGAGATATAGGGCAGAATCTGGACGCGTGGGTCTTTTCTTTGTGTGCTTCTATGCCTTCTTCGCGTTCGTTTCGCTCGTCAACTTGGCGTTCATGAAACGAGCAAAACCGCCGACCCATTTTGGGGATCGTGAATCGGCTTCTGATTCTCAGCCGTGCACACTTTGCGTGTTAATTCCGGCCAGAAATGAAGCCGAGAATCTGCGACGTTTGCTCCCGGCCCTGCTTGGTCTCGGCAGCGATGGAGCCACCAAGCCAAAGGTCTATGTGTTCGATGACGAGTCGGAGGACGGAACCGGGGACATTGCCCGTGAATGCGGTGCCATCGTCATTCGACCTCGCGAGCCGCTACCCAAGGGCTGGACGGGCAAGAACCGCGCGTGTCACGAACTGGCGAAGGTGGCTTCCGAGGACTCGGATGCCGAGTGGATCCTGTTTCTGGATGCCGATGTTTATCCCGAACGAGGTTTCGTGGCGGGTATCGAGGCACTCGCCAAAAGCGTATCACGCAAAACCGGCGTCATCAGCGGGTTTCCTCGCATCATCTCAGGCGAGGGGATCGAGCCGTTGTTCTTGGCTTGGGTAGGTTGGGTCTTGCTTGCTACGAACCCTTACGGATTGGTCAGCCTTACCGGCATGGGGCACAACCGGTTTACGAACGGGCAGTTCGGGCTCTGGCGGAGCCACGTTTACTCGGAGCTGTGGCCGAATGAAACGTTGAAGGGTCGGATTCTAGAGGACGTGCTGATCGGACGTCTGTGTGCCGACAAGGGCATCGGGGTCGATGTTGCCAACCTCTCACAGGTTCTCGCGGTGAAGATGTACAACACTTGGCGCGAAACCCTCGATGGAATGTCGAAGAACTCCTACGAAATCACGGGGTCGGTTCCGGGGTCAATTGGGATTGCTGCCTTGTTGATGCTGATCGGCTGGGGTTGGCTGCTCGCCGGATCCTTCATGCCGATTGCCGCAGGCTTGTTCGCCTTGAGTGGTGTGTTGTGCTGTGGGATAGTTCGGGCCAAACCCTACGGGGTCCCCATGCTACCGGTCGCGTTGGCAATCGGCAGCTTTACGATCCTGCGGTCGATGGCCTGGCATCAAAGCGGGCGTGTGACGTGGAAAGGCCGAACGTATTCGTAGAGGCGTGCCTCGCCTGTTGCTGACAACGTTGGGTGAGCAGGGCACGCCCTGCCCCTACAGCGGAATCGGATTCTTAGTGGTGATCGTGACCGCGATTCGCCCACTTGGCTTCTCGATCGGCGTAATCCTTGTCGACAACCTTGGGAATGATGAGCGTTACGATCACAGCTGCCACGAGGCTGATGCAGAAGAACACGGCGGCGTACTGGCGACCGACGTGGATATCTGCGACCTGGAGGTCATTCGTGTGCTCGCGGCTACCAAAAATCGTGCCGAGATAAAATCCCAAGAGCGTAAGTACACTTGGACAGATGATCCAAGCTAGGAGCATCGCAAACTTTTTCTCGTGTCTATCAAGCAACTTTGGAAGCATTCCCGCTATTTTGGCGCGGAGCCACCTCTTTTTGCTTGGATTGAGCGATCCTGAACCCAGTTCTTTTTCGCAATAACTCTTGCTCCGAATCTCGGCATTCAAACGTAACGCGCCGACGCTGAAAACGTTGAAAGCTATATGCGATACGTTTTGAGCTTGATCCTGCTTCCTTCTCTCGTCTCAATCGCCCTTTGCACCGGTGGCACCAAGGCACAAATCGACAATCGCGTGCCCGTAAAATTCCAGATTCGACATGCCGATCCCTGGGCAGTGAAGGCAATGATCGAGGGTAGCGCCATTACTCAACCCGAACTCAGCACGTTACTCGGAGTGAGAGGGGGCTCCAATAACCAAGGCGGCAACAATACTCAAAATCAGAATTCACCGAATCTGAAAGACGGTTTTCTCGTGGTCAACCCAACCGACAACAGTTTGTGGTGGTACCCGAAGAAGGGCTAACCGCTTAGAATTTGACGAGTTTGCCCGCTTTGGTCAACTCATAGTTCTTGATCGTATCGGTCTCAAACGTCTTCTCAACCAACTCTTTGTCCAAGAGTTCTTGGAACATGTCGGCGGTGAGGGTGTGACGGGCATCCCGGTGGATCAAGGAAATTCGGCTCACATCGTTGGTGGTGTAAACCCACAGTTCGCCACCTTCACGCAGATAGCCCACGACCGTCCTCAATTCATTGAGCGCGCCACTGAAATCTTCTTGAGATCCAAGGAAATGTCGACCTGGTTTTCGGCGAAACTTGAATGCCTCTTCCATGCTCAAGCCGGAATGGATGTTCTTGCGGAGCGTCATTTCCGACACTTTGCATCTCTCATCGGCGGCCCAGTCGCGCAAGGTCTTTTCTTCGCCAAAAGCCTCGTACAACATCGCATTGGCCTCTCGCTTGGCGGCGGCAGCACTGACCGACGTGGTCAGGGAGGATTCTGGCGACCAACCATGCTGGATGCGACGGAGGAACACGTTTGCCAGGACGACCGTGCGAGGGTCGGCTGCCCATTCTGAGACCGACTTCGTCTCTCCAAATGCCTCGATCGTCTTAAGGGGGCGAGTGTAGACGCGATCTCGATGTTCAACTGGCCTGGTTAAGGCCTGTTCTGGGTCCCATGCCTGGCCGATTCGGTGGGCCAAGGTGCCGTACTTCACGACGCATCGTGGGTCGCGCGACCATTCAAGAAGGGTTTTCCGTTCACCAAAAGCTTCTACGGATGGAACAAACCTTCGATTATATGGCGGTATAGGAATCGTAAACTCTCCTCAATTAGGGAATAACACGAGCAGTAGGTGGAGGATCTTTAACATTCATTAAAGGATTGCCTTAGCCCACTATTCAAACGTTTTATTTAGCTTACACTATTCGACAGTATCCGACAAGGTACCTAACAACGATCATGCGACAGACTGACCGAAGTCGATCAAAATGAGCCTGAAACGCGATCAAAACGTACATTTACGAACCCGCTTGAAACACCAATAGCCGCTTTTGACCTTATCACCTGAGTCTTCCCACTAGGCTCTCAGCATTGGCCAAAGAACACCTCAACGACTTGATGCTATTTGGACATTTCAGCGAGTTACATGCTGTTGCGCACAGGGTGCTTGAGCGGCTTGCCTCCCAGCGAAAGCCCATTCAATCAATAAACTGGCATCACCGGTGTTGGTTTGCTCACGAAGTAAACTAGACGCGCCCATGAAGTTCCCATACGCAATGCTCCGAGATTTTGTAGACACTTCCCTTTCGGCGGAGGGTGTCGGCGACCTGCTCACCATGGCAGGCTTTGAGCTGGAGGGGATTGAGGAAGTCGAAGGTGAACCGGTCCTAGACATCAAGGTCATGAGCAACCGTGGTGATGGGCTCTCCGTTTTCGGCCTGGCGCGCGAGGTCCTCGCGAAAGATGGTCGTGCCAAGTCGACCGAACTCTATCGGACAGGCGTGGAGGGATTCGACCCGGCATCCGCACAGCTGGATTCCCCCGATACGAGCGTAACGATTGAGACCGCGGATTGCACTCGGTACGGCTGTCTCATTCTGAAGACCATCACCCGAAAGGATTCGGAGCCTTGGATGCAGGCTCGTCTTCGGCAAGCAGGCATGCGCCCGATCAGCCTGCTCGTTGATATCACCAACTATGTGATGCTGGAAGTCGGTCAGCCGCTACATGCTTTCGATTTCGACAAGCTTTCCGGTGGGCGAATCGTCGTGAGGAAGGCTAGGCCCGGTGAAACGCTTACCACCCTTAATGGTCTTGAGCATCAGCTTCAATCCGACCAGATGATGATCTGCGACGCGGAGAAACCAGTGGCGGTGGCAGGCGTCATGGGTGGGCTCGATACCGAAGTCAGTGACTCAACCCAAACCGTGTTGCTCGAATCCGCTCATTTCGTCAACACCAGTGTTCGCCGAACAAGAAAGCAGTTAGGTTTGAACACCGAGGCCTCCTATCGGTTTGAAAGAAGCGTCGACCCAGAAGGAGTTGTTTCGGCACTGTATCGTTGCGTGCAACTCGTGCTCGCCGCGGATCCCGGAGTCGTCGTCACTTACGGTGCCGATGTCTATCCAACGAAGCCATCCCAGACGGTGATTGACCTCCGCGTGACGCGATCCTCAAAACTGTTAGGGATGCCAATCTCCGCAGAGCAAGCGGAGTCGTACCTCAGCCGACTTGGCTTCAAACCGGAAAAGGTCAACGATGATGCTTTCCGAGTTCTCTCACCGACTTGGCGGCCCGATATCGTTCGAGAGATTGATTTAATCGAGGAACTCGGTCGTGTCCACGGTTACGACCAAATCCCAGAAACGCTCATTCAAGGCACGACCACCATGGGCGGGCCTCAAGGATTCGAGCTCTGGACCGACATGTTGAGAAATGCCGCACTGCTTTCGGGCTTTAGCCAAGTCATCAGCCACTCCCTTTCCGACATCCATCCGCTCGATGCTTCAAACGGCGAACGCATCGGTCCAAGGTCGCCTGCATCGCCGGAAATGGCTTATTTGCGAAACAGCTTGCTATCAAGCCTTGGCGATGCATGTCGTCGCAACCAATCCAAGGATGTCCAGTTATTCGAGATTGGGCGGGTCTTCTCGCAAGAGAACCATTCCTACGTTGAATCCAATCACTTCGCCCTCCTCTCGGTTGGAGCAAGAACTCAAGCAGGCTGGAGCGTGCCGGAATCCTCCAGCGCCAGCTTCTTCACCTTGAAGGGCGCTTTTGAGGCAACTCTCCAGGGCGTCGGTGTCCGAGTTCAATTCACCGCTCCTGCCGAACTCGATCCGCTTCTGCATCCGACGCGCCAAGCCCAAGTGAGCGCTGGAGATACGGTAATCGGCTTCCTAGGTCAGTTGCATCCAAACGTAGCCAAAGAGGCTGGACTCTCTCCTGAGACCTTCGTGGCCGAAATCGATCTCCAGACTGCATTCGGTGCCCGGGACACGGGATTGGAGCTGCACCATGTTAGTCGCCATCCGGCCGTCAGACGTGATATGTCGATCCTCATCGACAAGGCCGTACCCTTTGAGAAGGTCGCTGCCAAAATCTCTGTTGCAGGCGCAGGTGTATTGGAGAAGCAGTGGCTGTTCGATGTTTTCTCGGGCCAGGGCATTCCCGAAGGCAAACACGCACTCGGAATCGCAATTCAACTCCGAAAGCCAGATTCGACGTTCACTGATGAGGAAGCGAACCAGGTGCGGGATCGAGTCGTTTCGGCGCTTGGCGAGTTAGGGGCGACCATGCGATGAGCACCAACTCGTAGGCAACCCAAAGAAGCATCACCGTGCATAGCGACCGCATTGCCATTGGCCAGTAGTGGTAGTGCGGAAACTGCTTAAGCCATGCCATCGGTAGGAATGCGATGATCGACATTCCGTAGCCCGCCAAGGCAAGAACCCACTGCCGTCTTGCCTGATAGAAGCTCGTAAGGTTCGTCGCAACACTCAACATAAAGCTGTAGGGCGGGCCCGTTAGCAGAACTAGCGGGCTTGTGGCCAACCCGGAAAGAAATCCCGTGATTCCCGTAACGAACGGCATCGCATAGTTGAGCAACGAGATGTAGACGCCAGGACCATGCCTGAACTGCTGGGCTTGGTAGCCAGACACACCCGACGGAATAACGGCTTTTCGCAGGATGATGTACGCCACCAGGAGAGCCCAGAACCCCGCTTGCCATCCCCAGCGGACTTTGTATCGGTTGGAATGCAACGTGACCGCAATCGCGAGCATGATTGCAGGGAGCATCACCGCCTGCTCGTACGAGGCAAGAGCCAAGGCAACACATACGAGGCTGAGAATTGCCCACAGGATGCCTCCTCCACGATTGACGGTGTCGACCTTCGTCATCCGAGTCGCAGGAGGATCCAGCGGAGTCGGGGCAAGTTCCTTTCGACGGGCACCAAGCCGTTCGTACCTTGCGTAGCAAGCCATTGCCGCCAATGCAAAAACGGTCATCACCGTCGCGGTTCTGCCAGGAAGCCAACCGATCGTCCCAACTCCAAACCCACCTGACGAAGCGATCTCGTCGGAAGCGAAGATGAGAACCAGAACTGCGGGCAACCAATTCCAAAACTTGAGCTGGTGCCGATAGATCCCGACCACGGCCGTCAGCATGGCCAGCCAAAATAGCGGGCCATCAAACCACCTTTCCAACCCGACGTGTTGAAGTGCAAATAGGACGGTGCCTGCCGCCGCGATCGCTGGCTTATCTGTAAGTTCGCGCAGAAACCAAAAGAGCAGGAGCACGCAGACGATACAAAGCAGGGCGTTGGTCAATCCGTAACCCGCTGCGTTTGTGCCGTAAAGCCGATTATCAAGCTCGAACGACAAGGTGGAGACGGGACGGTAGAAGTGGTTCAGCAGTGGCCAATCGCCCAGGAACCAACTCAGGGGTGCGTTGCGTTGACGAATGGTAACCAGCAACACATTGGTATCGGTATCACGTAGAAGGGCAGAAGACGTAGCACGGTTGAGCAGAATCGGGATGCATGACAGCACCACCGCAATTAGAGCGCCCAACCAGCGTTTCACTCGGCGATTATGCCCCGGAAAAGCCATAATTCAAGCATCAAATTCATCGCCCTCGGGCGCAAAACGGAGAAACAAATGAGATTTAGGAACACATTACTACTCGGAGCGGCCCTTGCGACCGTTGTCGCGCATGCCCAGGGTGGCCCCGACGACTACAACAAGTTGCTGAAATCGTTCGAAGGCAAAGCTGCCCCTGCTTTCAAGATCACCGACACCAAAGGCAAGGTTTGGACGAACAAGAATCTACGTGGCAAAGTTGTGATCCTCGATTTTTGGGCATCTTGGTGCGGCCCGTGCAAGAAAGCTTCCCCCACCATGCAGAAGCTACACGAGAAATATGGAAAGAAAGGATTAGTCGTCGTTGGTGCAGAAACCAAAGAAGATGACCGCCCATCCATCGCCAAGGAGTATGCGAAGCAGCACGGATTCACCTACACATTCTCGGAGAAAAACGACAAGCTGTCGACATCTCTCGGTATTGAGGCGATTCCTGCATTCATCGTGATCGGCAAGGACGGCAAGGTTGCAAGGACAATCACCGGCATTCCATCGAATATTGAACTGTTCTTCCCTTCCCTGGAAAAGACGGTCAAGTCCCTTCTCCGCTAATTCGGCTTCACTACTTTCACTTTGATCACGACGGCTTCGCTGCAGCGAATGCCGTCGATCACCCAGAATTTGTACGAAAGCTCCTGGGGCGTACTCGGTGCCTTCACTTTTAAGGTGGAGGACTGAGACAAACTCCCTTTGAGCCATCCCTCTCCCACGTTCCAGCGGTAGATCAGCGGCTGTCCTTCCGGGTCGTAGCTCTTCGAACCATCCACCGTAAACTCTTCGCCGCACTTCACAGTGAATTCGGAAGGCACAACCACCGCTACCGGTGCCTTGTTCACGCTCTTGATAGCTTCGGGAATGGGCTTTCTGACGATGGGAGTCGGGGTGCTCGATGGCTCTAGGCTTGTTCTCAGGGTGTAAGAACCTTGGGCGACGTGCCCGGCCAAGAACTCATCGTTGAACTGAGTCAGGTCCATGAATCGATATTCAGATTGAGTGCCACTCACGACACGAATGAGGAGCAGGCCTTCTACCTCCCACACATTTGGGGTGAACGCAGTGTCGGTCGTCGCGGTGCCGAATGGGTTCCAAACCGACTTTGCTCCCTCAACGACATCCGTCTTCGGGTCGTCCCATTGGTCATCGGTCTGGTTCGGAAAAAGGAATCGCCCTTCGTTATCAGTCGGTCCCAAGAACTTGGGTCGGTCGGCGAAGTATTTCGCCTCACTGTCCTGAACCGGTGCCTGGCTTACGTGATAGACGTAGACGGCGGCATTCTTCAGAGGTTGATCATAGGCATCTGTGATCAACAGCCGATTTGCTCGTGTCGGTACCAGCCTTCCTTGGGTTCCCCAAAATCGGTCTGGACGGTAGCCTCGGTAATACATGATATGCCCCGCCATCGAAGGTGGCAGCCATAACTGGCAACCATCCATAAGCGATCGATAACCCACTCCACAGGGAACATTGGTTGCGGGAGCGTATTGCAGATTGGCATCACCTTCGAGGATCGGCAGAAGTGGAGTCCCAGCGACCGGTTTGCCTGACTCGTCGGTAATGAGGACGTTTCTGGCTGCCGTCCCATAGCCATACAGGTCGGGCTGACTGAGAATGGCGTGACCAAATTCATGGATGATCGCGCAGTCGATCGACATGAGGTCCACCTTTTCGTTGATGGGAAACCCTCCGTCGAATTCGCCTGCTTCTTTTATGAAGGGCTCGTCCTCCCATTGTCCATGCTCAAGGGCGGTGACGCAGTCGATTCGATAGGCCTCTTCCACACCGTTTGGCCCCGTCGTCGGATAGACCGCCTCTTGCAGCATCACGTCCATCCGGTTCTTTTCAGCTCGCATCCAGTCGTAGTAGCTGAAGGACCCCACATGATTCAGTTCGTGTTTGGCGAATTCATCTTGCTTATTCAGGGGGCTATAGCCAAGATGGACGGGTCGCGCATCCATGAGTTCCTCGATGGTGTTGTTGACTTTGCAGAGCTCATCCAGGTGCTTCTCGGGATCGAGTTCCAGCTTCATCCAGGTGGATTCCTTGGGGTAGGGCCAAGCGAATGTTAATACGGTCTCCTGCGCAGGTGCCAAAGCGGGCAGCTTTTGTTCGAATACTTCCAAAGGCTTGTCGTTGGGCGCGTGACGAAATTCGTGTTCACGTCGCCGAATCAACGACAGGCGGACCTTTACTCCAGCTCCGATGGGTGCCAGCCCGTAATTACCAATCCGCACTCGAGCGCTCACCAGCTCGCCAGGAAGGATCTTGTTTTTTACGGCGTCTGCCCGGTATCGCGGCAACAGTTCGATACTGATCGCGTCGAGGTCTGGCTTGTCAGCCGAAATCACATTTATCGGATAGGAAGCCTTCATATCACGGAACTCAGCTCGTAATAGGCATTTGCCAGTCTTAACGCCGGTCACTCTTCCCTTCTTGTCAACAGTTGCGACGGAAGGGTCACTCGTCGACCACTGAATCATCTGGCGCGCATCGAAGTACGCCCATTGGCTATACCGGACGACGTTCTCGACAAGCGGCTCCCACTTGTTCTGATTACCTGCCAGCAAGCCAAACTGCTTTGGCTGTCCAGCTACCACCCGAGGGTCCGACGGTACACGTCCAGGGTCTTTGTCAATCCTGATTCCTGAATACGGTGCCGTTCGAAAGAAATCTCGATATACGCAAGCAACCATGCCGTATCGGCCCTCGGCATCGAGCTTCGGGCGAACGATCAACTCACTGAATTTCGCATCACTCAGCGTGATCGTGTTTGGCATGGCAACAGGGTTGAACACACCATGGCTCGTGATTTGGCCATCGACACAAACTTTATCCACCCATAGGGGCAGGCCAACGGTCATGCCGTTGTGGCTCGTCCAGCCAACCACGACATGGTGCCAGTCCCCGGGGTTCCAGCTTGTCACATCGGTACGGGAGACCGTTTGCCCGGTCGGCGTTCGGAGGACGGCTCGCAACATCCCCATATCTGATTTTTCGAGAAGAAGTTCGCGACCACCAGCCCTTCCTGTCGTCCAGAGCTGGTGATTACGTCCGTCATCTCCTGCCCATTTGGGCTTGATCCAAACCTCGATCATGCCCTCGGCTGGGTTGAGTTTCAGTCCCTTGAGATGGACCGTCGTCTCGGTTTGGGGCTCGGCTGTCCCAATCTCAAGTCTCTCCGAATCCGCAATACAAGCGTGCGTAAAGGGCGCAACCTGGACGTGAAAAGTCTGTTGCGATGACGTACGAGCGGTAGCAAGAAGAAGGATCCCGAGTAGCACCATGCCGCCCCTAGTATTCCACCCAAGAAACCGTCGCCGAATTCTCCGCACGATTTACGCAAGAATTACGTCCTTGACATAGCTATTCACGCAACTAACACTATCGTGCAACGTCCTATATAACGACTCTCATGATCCAATGTCCTAAATGCAGCAACAGCTTGCCCGACTGGGCCCAGACGTGCCAGTTTTGCCACACCGATATTTCTAAAGTCCCGCGTCCCAAGACTGCCGAAACCAATAAACGGCCGTTGATGCAGACTGCCGCGTGGATTTGGCCGGCTTACTACACCATCTCTGGCTACTTCGTACTTAGCGGAATCTGGACGATCGTCCAAATTCTCATTTCACTTTCCGCCAAGAAATCCGGCGTTGAGGTGACAGGGATGGGACCGATTCAAGTGGTCATGATGATCATTGGAGTCCTCACATCGGCAATCGGCCTTGGTCTCCTCTTCAAAGTAGAAATTGTCCGAGGAATCGTAAACATCTTCTGCTGGATCCGAATTGCATCGGGGATCTTAGCGATTCCCACCACTATAGGCATGACCGTGGTCTTCGGTCCGCTTGGCATCGTGATGTTGGTCGCGGCCATCCTCGACATCGTCTCGTCCGGCCTGATGATTTTTCTTATCGGCGAGACTGACTGAACTCAAGATTCGGCGGGGGCGTTTACGAACTTGCCGGATTTGATGAGGTACAAGCTCGCGATGAGCAAGACGATTCCCACCCACTTCCAGAATGAAAAGGCGTGGGTGATCGGATACGCCAGGATGATCGCGGTGGCAGGGTAAGCCAACTCAGCAAGGGTTGCTTGGGATGCCGTGGTTCGGCGCAGGCCGATGTAGTACAGCGCCATTCCCAGCGCATCGGGAAGCAACACGATCGCTGCGAGTGGCAACCAAGCCTTGTCTGGCATGCTGAATTTCGCCTGGAACGACCCGCGCATCATCAAGTTCCAGCCGACGAGCATCGGCAAAGCCAAGGTAAAGCGGAGCCCGGACATGGTGTACGGCTCGATGTGGCGTAGCGACCAACGACCAATGACAGTGCAACCGCCCCACAGCGCTGCCGCGCCAAGGGCGTAGCCCGCAGCAACAAGCGCCTGCTTACTCGTTGGATTCCAGATCCAAGCAAACCCGAACGCCATCAGATAAGCACCCAGCATCGCAATCGCGAAGCAAACGAAAAACAGCTTGCGGGGTCGCTCGCCAAGAATGGGCGCCGCCAAGGTGATCGCGAAGGCAGGCTGGAGCTTTTGGAGCAACGTCGCAGTGACGGGCTCACCCGCTGCATAAGCTTGGGTCAATAGCACCGTGGCCAATCCTGACCCACCCCAAGCAATGAACAACAGCGCAACGATCTCTTGCCAACTCAATCGGGTCCAGGTTCGCCAGTTCTTGATGAGCGCAGGCAAAAAGATAATCGTCAACGCGAGATGCTCGTACATTACCAACGCGACAGAATCGAGCCCGCTGGACAGGACACTTGGACGAAACAGCAGGTCGGTGCCCCACAGCATGGCGGCAACGCACACAAGGATCCAGCCAATCGGCTCGTTCCGTAATTCTTCTTTTGGAGCCGGTGATGTCACGGGTTGATAGGTCGCCGGAAGCAGATTCCGGACGAACCAATAGTATGGTCCGTTTGAGGGGTCGACTGGATTCTTTGTCTAGGTAATCTCGCTAAGGTCTCATGATCGCACTTATTGCTTCGATCGCTTTTTCGGCACAACTTCAGACAGTTCAGCTTTCTTCGCTTGACCTATCGCAGATTCACCAAGGGTGGGGCAAAGCGATGAAGGATCGCTCAGTTACGGATACACCGCTTTCCATTGCTGGCATTGCCTACCTCCGCGGAATTGGCACCCATGCAAACAGCACGTTTAAGGTTCGCCTTTTTGGAAAGGCGACGCGGTTCCATTCATTCTGCGGAGTGGATGACAATGCGAAGTCTGGCCGAGCAAGCGTCATTTTCAAAATCGTCGGAGATGGCAAAGAGCTATGGAAGAGCCCTAAGCTCTCGTGGAAAACACCTGCGGTTGAGGTGAATGTGTCGCTAAAGGGCGTGAAATCCTTGAGCCTCGAAGTTGGTGACGCGGGCGACGGTGTCGATTACGACCACGGCGATTGGGCGGATCCAACCATCGAATACAACGGAAAAGCCCCGGTTTCACTGGTCCCGCCGATCGAGAAGCCGATCATTCTCACCCCGGCACCGGCTAAGACCCCAAAAATCAATGGCCCCGGCGTTTTTAGTGTTCGGCCAGGTTCACCGTTCTTGTATCTTGTCCCCGCAACCGGCGTTGTGCCTATCAAGTACGACGCGATGCGACTGCCTAAGGGCCTGTCGATTGACTCCAAGACCGGAGTCATCTCGGGAAGCTTAAAGCACCGCGGGACTTACCAAGTCATTCTTACGGCGAAGAACAAGCTGGGAATCGCGATGCGCGGCTTCAAGATCGTGTGCGGCGACCAAATTGCGCTGACCCCGCAGATGGGTTGGAACAGTTGGTACGTATGGCTCGATCACGTCAGCGACTCAATCCTCCGTCGCGCTGGCGATGCGATGATCAAAACCGGCCTCAGCCGACACGGCTGGCAGTTTGTGAACATCGATGACTGTTGGGCGCGCGTGCCAGGCAGCAAAGATCCAACCCTTGGCGGCCCCACTCGAGATGCGAATGGACGCCTGATCCCGAACGGCAAGTTCCCGGACATGAAGGCGCTGACCGATTACCTTCATAGCAAGGGCCTCAAAGCGGGGATCTACACTTCCCCCGGACCGACGACCTGCGCGGGCTACGAAGGGGCGTTCACCCACGAGGCATTGGATGCGAAAACGTTTGCCGACTGGGGTTTCGACCTGCTGAAATACGACTGGTGCTCCTACAAGTCGCAAGCGCTCGGAGTGCCAGGCTTCAAAAAGCCTTATCAGATCATGGGCAAACTACTGAAGGAGCAGAAGCGCGACATGGTGTTCAACCTTTGCCAATACGGCATGGGGCAGGTGTGGAAGTGGGGCAAAGAAGTCGGCGGCCATAGCTGGCGAACGGCAGATGACCTCGGCAGCGGCTTCACTCTCTTCCGCGATAGCTTCGAACTCTACGCCCGCGAACACCTCGAGCGAAATGCCGGCCCCGGCGCGTTTAACGACCCCGACTACCTTCTGCTTGGCAAAATCGCTGGCTCGGGAGGATCGTTGCGCAATACGCCATTCACCCCGAACGAGCAGTACACCCAGGTCTCGATGTGGTCTTTGCTCGCTGCGCCTTTGATTCTAAGCGGTGACATCGCCACCCTCGATCCATTCACGCTAAGCCTCCTCACCAACGACGAAATCCTCGCCGTCGACCAGGATTCACTCGTGAAAGCCGCCCACCGAGTCGCGAAAGTCGGCGAAACCGAAGTCTGGTCCCGCCCCCTAGAAGATGGCTCTCTCGCCGTCGGATTGTTCAATACGGGCGAAGAGCAGCAACCGGTCAAAGTCGACTGGTCGAGCCTCGGCATCAAAGGTAATTACAAGGTCCGCGACCTCTGGCGCCAAAAAGACCTCGGCAAGTTCAAAGGAACCTTCCAGTCCCCCGTCGCCAGGCATGGCGTGATGATGTTGAAGCTAACGAAAGTCAAATAACCCTTGGGTTCGTGAAGGGCGATCTTCTCCATAAAGCGAAGGGTTGAGGTGGCGACACCTCTACCCTGGAATTCGAAATCAACCGCGCTACCCTTCCCTGAAGGGGCATGTGAAGGAAAAGCTTGAAGAGGGCAAGTAACCCTCCGGTTCGCCAACGGCGATCTTCTCCATAAAGCGAAGGGTTGAGGTGGCGACACCTCTACCCTGGAACTCGAAATCGAGCGCGCCACCCTTCCCTGAAAGGGATGCGTCTGGAAACGTGGGGCGACGGCCCTCGTGGGAGGGGCCGCGGATCATTCAATCTTCCATTGAACGCGACAAGACACCCGCATGGTCCGGAACAGGAAAGTCCAACTCGTCTCCCTCCTTCGCAGAGCTACGGCGGACGGGCTCCCCAACGTCCATAATCGTCGCCGTTCTCTCGTCGCTGGGCAGTCAGCGCGTCACTTTTTGAGGCCGAAGGGCCGAGTTTGGCGCGCGCCCAGCCCTTAGGCGCGCAGTAGCCTTGGCGAAGGCGGGCGATGACAAACGATGAAGCGACGGTTCGGGACGTCGGGGGGCCCGGGCGCCGTAGCCTCGCGCGGAGGAGCCAGACAGCACCCCAGCGGTGTGAGCGCCCAACCCAGACAGCGCACAGAACCCACAGAGAGAACGAAGAACGTCCATTTGGAGGATGAACTCGAAAGTATTGACTGCGAGAGATGGTCGATGCCAGCCTCCAGGCTCCGCTTTGCTCCGGCTGGAGGCATCATCGCGAGTAATGAGAGGCTAACCCTCAACAGCCGGACAGGGTCGACATCGCCCCAAAACCACGATGTCCCTTAACAAGGGTCACACCTTTCTGCGGCAACCGTTGCTAACTCCCTTAGGTACAATGGAGTAGATCAAAGCAGACCACTCAGTTCAAAGCTGACTCCTGAGTCCCGGACAGCGACGTGTCCGCCCACAGCACGGGTTTCTTTAGTGCGACCATAACGAACAGGAGGTCAACATGATCGTTACCGTCCGAAGATGGACTTCAATCGCATTGCCACGCTTCACCGCGCGAGCAAAGGCGAGTCAATCGCAGGTGTCAGAGCTTAATCAGGAACCGGAGAAGCAACATGGCTTCCTCGACACATATAATCGTATGTTCGAGCACCAGGTCAACTTGATGTTCAAAGACGACCTACCGAAGTAAGAAATGGCCGGCCCCACAAGGGTCGGCCTTCTTTCTTTTTGTCCCTTCCCTTTTTGGCTAAAACGCCCAAACGAACTTCAGGCTAATCCTTTTCGCGAACTTCACTGAGTTCGGGTCGCCAAGGATTACATACATATCGGTGCCGCTGGAACCCGCACTTTGATATGACAAGAAGAAGTTCTGGAACCCGTTGGTGTCGACAAACCGCCCCGTTAGTGAGCGCTTGCTGTCGATCTGCCAACCAATCGAGGCAACCGTCTGCCGAGCATCGGGACTAAACACCAAAACCGACTGCTCCAGCCCCAGGTCCATGCTCCGGAACACACGCAACTTCCCTTTCACATCGATGAATCGCGAAGCCGTGCTGTTCTGCTCGCCGAACTGGTACTGGACGCTGACCTGCTTGAAGCGATTACTCGCGTTGATGCCATACGACAAATCCCAATAGGAGTCCGTTCCCGAGAGGTACTCGGTGTATGTGTGATTAATGGAGAAATTCTGATCCTCCCGGGTGGTGAAGCCCACCCCCGTCTGAATTCCCCGCTCTTGGATCGTCCCATCCGCTTGATGGAAATTCGGGGTGAAGAGGAAGAAATTCCAGTCGTGGATGGGTCCCTTGGCCAACGTGTCGTTGTAGTTGGTGTACGTGTAATAGCCGTGCCGATCTTGCCAAGGCACATAGGCGAGCACTGGGTCGAAGCTGGAATCCACCCACTGACCTTGCACGACGGAATAGAGTTTTGCCCCAGAGTACGCAACCGAGGCGTTCCCCGCCGTTTGGGTCCGACCGTCCTTACCGTCAATCGCATCACTGCTGTGTAACACCCAATCGCCAAACTTCCGGGTAACGGAAGTGCCTACCAATGCATCACGATGATCTGCGAGTTCGTATGTCGATGCATAGAGCGCTTGGGAATAGTTTGCCCCTTGGTTCACCTGATAGTTGGTGAAAGTAGCGGTCGACCCATCGCTCTGCTCTACCCCGAGCGTTCCGATCTTCGCCGTCGGAGAAACCTGCCCATAGAATTTCGAACCGATGTTCACCATGCCGATTCGCTTGCTGTAGAACGGGATGCCGTACTCAAACTCACCGACGGGGCTGAAGTAGTCGCCGCCTTCGGTGAAGAATGGACGCGCATCGCTGAGGAACCGCTCGGTGTGCACAAACGAGATGCCCGCGATCTGCTGCTCGATGTTGAGGAAGTCGGGGCTCAAGCTGAGCAGGGCCGTTTGCTGACTGGAAACGGCATAGCGAGCGTCGATCCCAACGCGATTGGTGAACACGCCGTCTTGGATTTGCGGCGCATCGTAGGCAAGGAAATCCAACTTCGACCGGGCATCCTTCTTGGGCGGGTTTACACCCAGGAGTCGTCCTAGAAGTTCGGGCTTAAAGGAAGGTGTCGTGTATGCCCATTGGGTCGTGGTTTTCGTCCGAGCTTGATATCGCTCGAAATTGAGATCCATATCGACCGCTTTGCCTGCACTTGGGTAGCTCAGAATCTTCCACGGAATGCGCATCTCGACGATGTAACCACCCGCGAATCGCTTGGTCGTGCTCTGCCAAATCCCGCGCCACTCCGCCTTTGAACTGTGCCCGCCCGCTATCGTCTCCGACCGCGTGTTGATCGCATTGACCGTGAACTTGGAAATCGACGCCCCGCTGTGGGTGTTGTAAGTGTCAATCGAGAAAGTCACCGTATCTTCCCCGTTGAACGAAACTTCAGGAGTGATCTCCCGCCCTACGATCTTCTCCGGCTTCGAGTCGTGGCAGACAAAAAGCACATAGAGTGCCTCTTCGTCGTAGCCCACCCGACTCTCCGTCTGGTCCTCTGCCGCCTTATTGGTAAACGAGTCCTTGAAGCCGGTTGCCACCGGGCACCTCACCCAACTCGGATCATTGGGGTCCGCCGTCATCTTCGGCGGTCGCTCCAACCGAGTCGCCCCCAACTGCGGCCCTTGGGCAATTGCAGACGCCGCGATAAGCAGCGCCGCAACCGCAAAGATCTCTCGCAATCCCCTACCAACCGTCGATCTAGTTTTTCTGTTCATTGGCGAACGCCCAATGATTGTGGCACGCGCCGATTTTCAACGAGCCTCCCGATTCTCACCCTCAACACCGGCGTCCCCCCCCCCTAAATCCGGTTCGCCAACGGCGATCTTCTCCAAAAAGCGAAGGGTTGGGTCGGCGACGACGCTACCCTGGAACATGTGGCGGAATAGCCATCCTTCCCTGAAAGGGATGCGTCCGGAACCAACCCACGACGACAACACACGCTCGATTCCACTGGAGCCTGCCGCCAGACGAATAAAAGCCGCTTAAATCCCCGCGTTCTGCAGCCGATCAATCAACGCACGCTTTGTCCGGTGCCGCAAACGAAACTCATCAATTCGCACCTTCCAATCGGGTAAATCCCCTCGCAACGCCAGGTCTCGCATCGGGACCAACAGCGTCATCGCTTCGTCGTAGTACTTCACATTCTTCAACTCGACAAGGCTCTCAATATGCGCCCAAGCCTCCGGAATTCGAGCCATCAGATCGTCGAGGTACCGCTTCCGCTCCGCGGTTTCCGCCTCTGCTTTGGCGCGCTTCCGACGGTCTCGGATTTCTGCGCCGAGACCGATCAATTCCTTGGCTGTTCGTCGCTTGCCTTGGGCCCAACCCGGGACGAGCGGTGCGGTCTCCCTCTCGAATCGCGCCCGAAGTTCGAGAGCAGGGCCTGTGCCATTTTCACCCAACAGGTGGACCAGCAATTCATCCTTTTGCGTAGCTGGCAGTCCGAGAACCCAATGGTGAAAATCCGTCTCCGAAGCCTTTTTCTGCCTTAATGGCGCGCTCGCCATAGCCGCTGCCGCGAGAAGTCCACGGTCGATTTCGAACAACTCGACGAAGCTCTCTTGCGCTGCCGTCAGTTCTCCCAACCCAGGCGGAACCGGCGGCTCAAGGTTTTCCAGCTCCTCATCCTCATCCTCGTACTCCACTGATTCCCAGTCATTGGCCACGAGCCAGCCCAAATACAGGCACCGATAATCTCCGGATGCCAACTCCTGCCGCAAAGCCATAAACTCAGACAGCCCAATGTCCTGATAGGCGTAGTTCTCCCACTCCCTCTCGTCAGGGGAATGAAAGTTGACCACGATATGCTGACCCGAGACACGACACGTCAGGGTTTCATCGTTGCAGTACTGAGCGACCAGATCCTCGCTAAGGACGGCTTTCGGCAATCGAAAGGAAAGCTCCCGCGTCCCCCAGTTGGCATAGTAGATGAACGCATCGAAAAACCGGTTCATCCAGTCGCCGGGGTCACCTTTGAAGTCACCCCAGTGATAGGTGTTGGAGTAGCTAGAACTCGTTATCTCGCCCCGCGAAGACACCTCTCGCATCTCCGCCATCTCCGCCCGAGTCAAAGCCCGATCCACCGCCCGAAACTCGTAATACTGAAATTCACTCATCGGAAGCCGACAACACCTGCCGAAAGTGATTACGATTGGGCGAAGTGATAAGGATCACGTCCCGAACAATTCCCCAAACCTTGACTTCAAAGCTCGTCAAAGCCCATAATTTAGACTCGCTAGCGGGCGTAAAGCTCAGCTGTAATGGGGCGGTTAGCTCAGTGGTAGAGCACTACAATGACACTGTAGGGGTCACAGGTTCAAGTCCTGTACCGCCCACCATTTCTTGAACCTAAACAGGCATTTCGGGTGTACCCAAACCTATCAGATTCGCGCAAAATTGCGTACACCATTGGGTACACCACCTCAATTCAGATGTCAGAACAGGTTGTTCCGCCTGATTGGCTCTTGAACTTTTCAAATTTGCTACAATAAAGCGTGGTCACCTCATGCAGGAAAGAAGAACTGTATCGGACAGTTTTCCACGAAATTGGACATTACGCGGTGATTCGATCTCTGGAATTGCCGGTTGAACTCATTTATATAGAGGTTACTGACGATGACAGCGTAGGCTATTGTCAGCAACCCAAGGGGTCAACCCTTGATGATTTCGATGAGGGCGTCGTAAAGATCGCGGGTGAGGTGGCAGAGAACCTCTACCTCCCGCCGAGTCCAGAAGATCTCAGCGAAATACGTTGGTCAAAGGATCGCGAAGAACTGGAAGCCTGCATCTCCAAGATTCAAGGCTATCTAGCAAAACCGCAAAAGAGAAGTTCGATGATCAAGAAGTATGCGGGCTTTGTCGAAGAGGTCGGAGAAACGGTGTGCGTGGACGCTTCCTCACCTAACTGGGACATGATCACCAACTCATTCAATCTGACCCAAGAGTTCCAGCTTATTCCGGATTTCTTCAGGCAATCAGCTTACTGTCTTGCCAGGAAACATCTTTTAGATGAAGATCCAGACGTCCTTCGTCACTTGACCGATTACGTAATGTCGAGATGCCCGAATCCTGGCGAAGTTTGTTCATGGCGCGTTAGTGGAGCAGATCTCGATGCCGAGAGAGCAGCATACTTTGCGACGAAATAAACCGCACCTGTGCAAGCAGGAAATATGTGTGAATCTTGCCTAAGACTCCCGTGAAGCGAACTTGAAAAAAACGGGTGGATACATGAAATCAGCCCAAGGGTTGGGGAATGCGCCAGACTGATCCAAGAAGAAACTAAGGTTCCACGGCGGGAATCTGCTTGGCTAATCGTAAACGCTTTCAAGTCGGGAGGTACCAGGTGTGCCGAAGTATGAAATTTCTGGGTTTACCTTGAAACGATTTCTTATTGATGACAATCCGAAAGCACTTAGAAGGAATATTTTTGCGTTTTTTTTCTATAATAGTATTGAAGCTATAAAGGTAGTTTCAAGATCCAAAAGGGGACGGGCTTCAAACCCGCCCCACGAGCTTCTATCACAACGATAGTGTTGGAAAGTCTGGGTTAGGAGCTTCTTCAATATCTCTCAGTGCCAGCCAAAGTCTGTATGAATGGTCGGCACGGTTCAGCGCTCCCAGTGGCGTATATCCAGCCATTACACAGAAGTCTAAAGCTAGGCACGTCCAATCCAAGCTCAAGAGGGCAGAAGACAGCATTGTTGTCATCTCTCTGCCTGTAAAAGGTGACTGACGCGGAATCGAAGCTTCAAATCTGACTTCGCCGGTCTCCCAATTCATGGTGAAAGCACCAAAGCTCATTACCCAATTCTTCCGGCAAAGAAGCTCCGCTACTTCCTGGCGTTTCTCGATTGGAACGTGTGAGCCACGCGGAATGAAGACACGAACAAAGCGACTTTCAACCCGAAGTTGGCACAACGAACTGACGTTTTCACCGTTGATCGGCATTGTAAAGGTAACCGTCCTCTTTCCAGGCTTTGGTTCACGAATTGATTCGGTGTAGTCGATGGCTACATCCGAAAAATGGTTACGGATTGACTCAAGAAGATCTTCCACGCAATTTCATATACCTTTGAAATTGGCTGTTGGGGATTTATTAGGTGGTGGAATGGGTCTATGTACACGCTGTAACGAACGGGGAACGCGGGCGACCAGGTAAGTCGATGAATCATGGTGACGTTCGCGCGCAATGAGCCAGGGCGCTATTACGACGACTGCAACAGCTACAACTAAACCAACTGGCAACCCGATGTAAGGTTCTAAACTGGCTTGCTACTACCAAACTCGCCCACATCGGTAGAATACGTCCACCCCGAATGTCCGCATGAACGGCAATCCCGTCTTTTCAGATATCGCCAGTGATCTGGAACGATGATCCTTCTTTTCACAGCAACACGATACGACATTGTTCCGCCACATCTTGGGCATGTGTATCCCTTAAACCACTCACGGAAGCCGCCGTACATTGCACCTGCGTAAGATAACAACAAATAGATGAACCACTTCGTTGCCTCTGTCGCCACCCAGTAGGTTAGGGGAACGACAACTACAACAGTAAATCCAGCCATTGCCGCGTATGGCGCATAGTCACCCAAGACAAGGTTGCGCGAAGCAGGAAGCGAGGTGGGTCCAATTACTGATGAACTCGTTTGCGCACCTGCCGTCGAACTTATAGCCGATACGTTATTAGCAAATGGGTTCAAAATCACACTAGGTGAAGCGGCTGGAGGGTCCGAGGTAGCGGTATTGGTAGAAGCGTGTTCCTTGCTGTGCGTCGGTTTGCCGCATCCCGAACAAAAGGCTTCGTGCAAGTAGCATGGTCGTCCACAGTTTGAGCACTGAACCATTCTTGCTTGACTCTTACTAATTGCCGCCACTGATACAGGACTCGCTTCCTGCTCTGTCCGCGCTGGAGGTTTTGCTTGAGGTGGTGGCGCAACGGACATATTGCTGGCTTCCTTCCGTGTCGTCTCTAATCCCTTCCTTTGGCTTTCAAGCACCGACTCTTGCTCAAGGGTAGCTCCGCAATTAGTACAGAACTTTGCCCCCTCGACTTTTGTGCCACAGTTTGTACAGAATGGATTGCTTGTTTCTGACGGTATCCCCTCCAGTAGCTGTACTGGAGGGTCTTGATATATCTCTTCATCAACGGCTGTACCGCAATTCGTACAGAACTCTTTACCTTCGAAGGTTGCGCCACAGTTTGTACAGAAGTTCATGATTAATCGAGAGGTCATTCAGAAACAAGACTGTTAAAGAATCCGCACAGAGGGCGTTACTTGCCTCAAGTATTCTCTGATTGATTCCGCTATCTTTCGCTTTATATTTGGGATCTTGACTGACTTCCCGTCAAGAAACGTAATCTCTATGTCGCTGGTTAGAATTCCGCCTCTGATAACGAATCGCACCATGCTTATCGATGCCCAAGGAATTGAGACGACAGCTTTCATCCCTTTCCAAAGTGTTTTGTCTGCTAGTACAAGTTCCGATGAGGATATCACCATGTACGTAGTAAAGATATTGAAATAAAGCGGTATGACGACCCTCACCCAGTTATATGTCTGGCTTGCTGTACACGCAAAGATTGGTTGTGAGACGGGTTGATTGTTCTGACTCGCCATCTGAAGGATCAACGCGTATTCCTTGGGATTTATGTTAGTGAGTTTTGGCTGGCAGACTTGATGAACAGGCTTGACGGGAGTTACACCTTTAGTTTCTCTCGAATTATTTACTGGGGGAACTCTTCCCGAGTCATGACTAGTCGTTGTAGGCACGGAATACGGTGTACGGGCGGGTGGGGTGGAAACTGGCACCGATGTTTTTGGGGGTGCGATGGTCAGAGGAAGGCTACAGTCGAAGGTGCTAGAATCCTCTGGACGAAGAGGTGTCTGAGTAGTCGATTTGTCATCATCGATTAATGAACAGGGTTTTCCACAAACTCCGCAGAACCTTTCCGTTCCTTTGAGTTGCGATTGACAAAATTTACATTTCATGATTCATAGCCTCCAAGGCTGAGAAGCTTGAGACATAACTGCTGACTCAGAATCAAGCTTCAGCGCCCAGATTACTGGCTTGCTATTTGTAGTGATCAGATGAAAACACATGGAGCTTTTCTCGCTTGGGAGATCTTAGAATGGACTCGAAGTCTGCGATGTTGACGTGTGACCGCAAGCAGAGCATCGCCTTAGCACCGTATAGTCATTAACAACCTCAACGTGATGACTGGGGGTCTCTGTCCTACCTATTTCAGTTCCTTTGGAATCAAGAATTTTGGTGGTTTGCGTGGTGTAGGAGTTCCTCATATGTTGCCCTGCAACCTCTCGACCGGCAACACTCCATGTTCCTTGACGTCCGCATTTTGGGCAAGTATTGCTCTTCTTGATTTGCTTGGATATGAACTCGAAAGCAAAAATGCCTATAACTATTAATATTATAAATCCTGAGGTAGTGTCCATATGTTTTCGTCTCCAATAATATGATCGGTAAAATGTTTGGGCTTACATAAGGAGAGGCTTTCGGTATGCCGTTAGACTATGTCCACAGCTTGAACACCGCATCGTCCTTTGCCGAGTGCGGGAATTCCAGCTATCCTCTCTCCATGTCTGCTTCCGGCAATTCGGACATCTCGACTGCAACGCCATGTACTTCTTTATCGAACTGGATACGATCACAAGAAGGGCAACTATCATGCCGGGACCTGCCCAGTGCAGCGAATGGGTGTCATTGGGCACAGTTGTTTTGACACAATCCGTACCTGCCGGGGAAAACATTCCACAGGGCGGCTTTGGGCTGGTTTGCTGGGTTTGAGGATCGTTAGTGAACGTCTGGCTGGACGCGCAATAGCTAGCAGAAAGCACAAACAAGAACACGCCTGCCTTCCAAGCCGCCTTGAACCCAAGCTGTTTATTGGTTTTGCAGTAAAAGCCGTCGTCGTGAATCTTCAAAAACTGCTCACCGCAAACCCCACACAGACGTCCGACTCAGTTTTGCCATATACTTGTACCTTGGATATTTCGGTATTGCAACCCCAATCTTTGCTAACGCTGGCATCTCAGACGCTCACAAGTGTAGCAATCTTACCTACAGTCCTGAATGTAAGTCTGTATGCGTTCTGGCAAAACGAACCCGACAATCCTCAATATCTATCGAATCTGATTTGTTGCTTGAGACGATCCGAGCAGCAAGAGAATCGGTTGGCTTGTCACAGCGTGAGGTAGCTCGTCGATTGGACTTTCATCCAACCGTTTGGAACAAAGTAGAACATGGCGAGCGCGTTCTCGATGTCGTTGAGTTCGTCGCCCTTGCCAGAGCCATCGGAATCGATCCCATTGAATTGCTTGGAACTTACATCGTCAAGCTGCAACAAGACAGGATCGGCAAAGCTTCGACCGCCCAGCCCTGATCAATGGGAAACCCTTTGTCGTAGCGAATTGGACGCTCTCCCCTCAGATCCAGAAATATTGATATTGCGCTGGGTCAAACGACACCATGCATTATTACAATTTCAAGGCTCTCTTTCCAAATATCTGGCGAACAGGACAAAGGCGATTTCAGAATGAGGTTGAGCCTAACATGCGATGGTCCAGGCAGTTCAACAAGCTATACGTTTGGACAGCGACTAGTCACTAAACCACGTCCTGGGAGGCGCATGATAGCTCTTATCCTCACAATCAGGATCACTAGTGTTCTGAGTCTTTAAGTCGTCGGTACGATTGAGTTCTGTATTCCGTCTTTAGTATATGGTTATCGAACTGTCGGAGTCGGATCGCGCAACACTTGTGGGTTGGGTTCGCAAGGCGAGCGGTGAGCAACGAAGTGCT
>CAILEM010000088.1 GCA_903833215.1 uncultured Armatimonadota bacterium | reverse complement strand
GGCAACTCCCTCGCCAGTCGCATCAACTCTTGGTCGGGGTCCACCCCCGCCAGCTCCGCGATACCCGCCCTCATCGAAGCCCACTGCTCGCTGTGCCCCTGCACATTCCGAACCGCTTCCGCCGCTTCGCGCATCGCGACGATATCGCCGCCGCGCGCCCCTGTTTCATGGAGAGCAGTGGTTGAACTTGGACGTGAAACCACTCCGCGCTGCATGGTGGCAGCACTAGTCATTTCTCCCCTCCTCGCTCGAATACTTCCACGGCACATCATTTATAGCCGGGTTTTTGCATTCCTGCAAGGTTTGCCTTCCGAATTGCTCAGATCGTTCTCTTTTTTGGTTCTGCGCGGTAGCTGGTTCGGATGCTCACACCGCTTGGTGCTGTCTCTCCTCCACGTCCCGAACCGTCGCTTTATCGTTCGTCATCGATGGACGCGCGCCAAACTAGCGCCTTCGCGCGTCGAACAGTGGCGCGCTGACTGTCCATCGACGAGCGAACGGCGACGGTTATGGACGTTGAGGAGAGACGAGTTGAACTTTCCATTTCCGGAACCTGCGGGTGGATCCAGTTGGGTGGTCATAACAACATTTGAATCCGTCCGTTAGCCCTGGAAGGGCGGCAATATACCAGCCCAGTGTCGCCAGACCTGGGTTGGCCGACCACCAAAACCGGAGCACTGTAAGTGCGACTCTATATCCCAGCCGTCCATCGGGCGGCAGGACCGTTGTATAAAGAATCGGTCTAGCTAAAAACCGCCTCGAATTCCGTCATCCAACAGGTGCAAATCCAAGTAGCGCGGCAATCCACCCGAATCATGCGGGAAGCACTCACAGAGCGAGTCTACAAAACGCATTTGTCCCATATTGCGGTACAATCAGATATATTTTCATCTTGTGAACCAGGCGAGAAACTATGCAAAACAGCGTTAGGACTCTAGGACCAAATGAAGCGAGGGTGATATTGGGCCTCCAAGCCGAAGCGGAGGAGTTCATCACCCTGGCTCGGGTCGGCGAGATCATTGGCGGTGAACAAGTGAGGGCAAGAAAAGTTCTTCACGCTCTCGTGAACAAGGGCTGGCTCGTGAAGCTCGGAGCTGGCAAATACGCTCTCGTGCCTGCTGACCGTGGTCCTGAGAACATCGGAGAGAACAACGCGCTTGCGATGGCCTCCATGGCAGTGGAATCATCATACGTCGGGTGGTGGTCGGCGGCATCGTTTCATGGGTTCACTACACAACATCCATCTCGAATAACGGTAGCTTCGACGCGCCAAATAGCCGAACGAGAGATCGAAGGCAATCGCGTTCATTTTGTGAAGGTCAGCCCACAAAAGTTCTTTGGCGGAACCCCCTATGAGGTCTTTGGGCGCACTGCAGTGATCTCCAACCCACAAAAAACGCTAGCTGACTGTATTGACCGGCCAGATTTGTGCGGCGGCCTCGCAGAAGTAGTGCGGATCACGTACGGGGCCATGTCCAAGGTGGCACCCGATAAGTTCGTGGAAACGGCTACAACTATGGGATCCGTCAGTTTGATGCAGCGAAGCGGGTTTCTCTTCGACCTTGTTGGCTGGGAAATACCAAGCGCGGTGCCTCACATAAAAACCTGACCGAACTCATTCGGTTGCCTCATCTAAAAAGCTGACCAGACTTCCGAGCTCGAACAGTTCTGCTTTAGCTTTGTTGAGCTCTCTTCTTAGAGAGACGGGGTTCAATGCGAGATAGATTTCTTCGAGCTTGTGGCTTTGTTCTTCGGAGAGTGTTCCTGTGGCGATTAGCCTTCTGTATGGCGTCATTGCCTTGTTCTTTCCCTTGAGGCTGGGCTCGAAGAAGTTGACAAGCAACCTTAGCAGTCCGTAGATTTTGTGGAGCAGCTTAAAGTGTATTTCTGATTCATACCTGGCGTATCCGGTGTGCCTTCTGACGATGCTGGCGTTCTTTTGCTCGACTCTGCACTGGTCGTTTTTGTGATATGGGCGGCAGCGCGTGAATTGGATTTTGTTTTCCTCACAGAACTTGACCAGGTGCCAATTAAGGAATTCGCTCCCATTGTCCGAATCGAGTCCGAGGATGTTGAATGGTAATCTGCTGCGGATGCTCTGCAACTGGCGCAGGGTTTCGGCTTGGCCCTTTGTTCGCATAGGTGCGCCTTCGTACCATCCGGTGCATACATCGGTTACTGAGAGAGTCCAAAAGAATTCGCCTTCCATCGATCCGCCGCAATGAGCCACCGAGTCGATCTCACAGTAGCCAGGGCGATCGTCTTGCCAGCCATTGCCCATGCGTACCGCTACCTGCTTCTTCAAGAGCGATCCGGGTCTGGTCATGCTCACTGCTCGGGGGTGGGTGCTTCGATGTCTCTTGAGAAGTCGGTCGATCGTCGCCGGGCTCATCTTAATTAACTTGGCTCGGGTTGATTCCGTCAGCGTCAGTTCGCCGTGACG
>CAILEM010000087.1 GCA_903833215.1 uncultured Armatimonadota bacterium | reverse complement strand
AGAGATCGCCACTATGTGGAGGTTCACGAAGAACAACGGAATCACAGAAGGGTTCCACAACAAGATGGAGTCACTCTCGCGACAAGCATACGGATTTAGAAACTTTGAAAACTACCGACTAAGAGTGAGGGTAATGTGCTCATAGGTCGGGTGAAGAAGAGTTGCCCCACGAATGGTGTAGAGCCGTAGAGCCGAAGAGTTGCGCCACGATTGGCGTAGAGCCCGAAATTGCCGATCCCAAGATGCGCCGTCATCGCTAGATATCCATTCCCGGATTTCTGCGAATGCGCTTCAGGGAGGATTGGTGGGCCCAGCTAGATTCGAACTAGCGACCTCACCCTTATCAGGGGTGCGCTCTAACCAACTGAGCTATGAGCCCGAAGCGAGTGTAAAGGATACCCGGACGGAACGCTGCTTGCAAGTAGCAGCCGGGGGAATGGGTGGGGATTCGCCCGGCTTCGGGCCAACTTTCGTGAAAATCAGATGCCGGCGACGCGTTTTAGCTGGGCGTTGGCGTCTTGGGTGACCAGTCCACCGTGGTAGCAGATGATGGTTTCCACGTCCAATTGGGCGAGTTTCTTCACCGATTCCATCGCGAGTTCCATGTTCGGGGTTGCGCCACGGCTTGGGCCGTTGAGGACTCCATCGGCGGATGTCAGGGCGTCGCCGGTGATGAGCGTCTTTGTCGCGGGGAAATACAGCGACATGTGGCCGGGTGAGTGTCCGGGGGTGGCAATGGCTTGGACTCCGGCAGAACGGGGCAGGATTTGGCCGTCGGTCACGGCTTCATCGACCGGGGTTGGTTTGTAGTGCTTCAGCCGTTCCGCCATTTCTGGGTACTGGAGCAGGCGTTCGGGGGTTGGCATCTTGAGCGGGATAATCGTGCCGTCGATGTATGGGATTTCGTCCACGTAGGCAAAGACCGCGGCCCCGGTTCGCTCTTTGAGCGGGTGGAGGGCGCCGACGTGGTCCAGGTCTTGGTGGGTGAGGATGATCTGTTTGAGATCGGCCGACGAGAATCCTTCGGCAGCGATGGTCTCCTCGACGAGGTCAGCTTGGCTGGGCAGCCCGGTGTCCACGAGCGTCAGCCCGTGGACGGGGTCGACGATCAGACTTAGGTTCATGATGTTTACCGTCCCGGCGAGCGGCATCGGTACCTCCAGGACGTGGAGATCGTCGTTAATTTTCATGGTCCCAGATAGTAACACGGCGGCGAACAGTTTGAGGGCATCGCGGACCGTTGACGATTTTCGAAGTCGATGAGCGATGCACATCGACGTGTTGGGTCGCACCTTTGGCGCTCTGGTTTCGTGGTCATCCTAGTCCTAGGGCGAGTGCCCTAGGCTATTGTTGTTACGCACCTTTGGTGCTTTGGATGACTATCAGCCAGCCGTGAGCGGGCTCTACGTGGATCGATTCGTCTGCCATGAAAATGGTTGCGGGTTGGAATCCTTTTACATCGGGAGCGGTGATTGAGACGTGGGTGGGGTCGAGACCGAGGGATTTCCAGTCGATGGTTAGCTTCACATCGACGGCGGTCTTCGCCCAGCTGGCGATGGAGACCAAGGTTTTGCCATCTCGCACGTAGGCAGTTGCCAAGACGTTGGGATCTGAAGTCTTCACGGGGCAATCTTTTGACCAGTAGCCGATCATCTTGGCTTTGGCGATGCCGAAGTCGTCCCATAGCGACCAGATGTGCTTGGGGTCGGCGCCGCTGTAGTAGCGGGCGGTCATGCCGTACACCATGCCGCGCCAGGGGTTTCCGTTGTTTTGAAGCATCTCGCCGTACAGGCCGAACGGGATGCCGGAAATTTCGGTCAGCCAGTAGTCGGGCGACTCGTTGTAGTCGTAACCTTCGCCAAACCACAGGCTGTTGATGTACGGAAAGTGCTCCATGTCCTGGTTGGCGCAGCTGTTCATGCCGTATTGGGGCTCGAAGCTGTTTCCGCAGTGAAAGTCGATCAGACAACCGGGTCGGGCGCGGTCCATCACTTTGCGAACCCGCTTCATGATCTCGCGGTCATAGCCGATGCCGTCCAGATACAGGCCATCGACACCGACGTTCTTAATGAGCCAACCGAGGCCCTCCAAGTAGTAGTTGTGCCATCGCGACAGCCCCACCGTGATGATCGCGGCATCAACCGATCCGTCCGACAAAGGTGTATGCCACGCGGGCTTGTAGTGGTCGCCGAGGTGCTCCTGCAACCATGAATCTCCGCCACCCGGACCGTCGACAAACACTTCATATCCAAGGCTGCGAAGCGCCCAGATCTCGGGCAGTCGGCTGCTCAACTCGCGGACGGTGTAGTAGATCTTCACCTTCATCCCCAAGCCGTGGGCTTCCTTGATATACGCCGCCATCTTCCCCGTCTGAAGGAACGGATAGTTGATGTTCGGGTTCAATTCCCCGCCCTGGTGGACGTTGATAATCGACGCCCCGTTTGCCTTCGCCTTAATCGGCGAGATGAACTCGTGGTCGTATCGCTGAGACCAGTGGGCAGGATCGAGGGGCTTAACCGGAGTGATCAGCAACCCAAAGTTGAATTGCAAAGTCTGCCCCGCTTTCATCTCGCGATTGCCACTGAAAGCTCGAACAAGCACCGTTTCGGGTCCGCTCTCCGTGATCGAACACCCACCATGTCCTCCGTTCGCCCAAGCTTCTGGCACGGTGGTCAGCCGAAACAGGTCCCAAGATTCCTCGGGACCCTTCAACTTGCACTGAAGGCCGGCTTCGGCCGACCCGACCCAAACCATGTTGTTGGCGTAGCCCTTATTCCAGTCCCAGTTCCACTCAGCCGGGCGATTCCCACCCTTGCGGCCCATGCCCATCAGGAAGGGAGCCATGTCCTTGCGCACCGGTATCTCCAGCCGAATGTCGTCCAGCTTTGTCTTAGCTTTGGTAGTAATCGCCACTCGGAAGTTGATGTAGCCATCGGCTTCCATCTTCGATACGCAACTCATCGCCAACGAGCCAGCCGAACTCTCCGAACGTCGCGTGATCGCAGCAGCGGCCCTGGCAACTGTCTTGCTGCCTCCCGCCTTCCACATGGCGTTAACACCGCCTACCTTGGCGATCATTGAGATCGGCTGCCGCAACAACTCGTGACCGCCGGCCGTGATGCTCACCGGGAAACCAACATCCCCGAACTGAACCTTCCGTCCCAAACACTGGACGGTCGCTCCGTCGACTTTCAGTGGCGTATATGGCGCGACCACCTCGTCGTCGAGACCGATGGTCGAATCCAGCCACCTCAGGCGCGTCATCTTGAACGGATCGGCGTCGCCAGCATCGGCGGCGACCTCTTTCGTCACATTCAGAACAATGGTGAGTGGTTTTGCACTTAGGCCCTTCGCATGCAGGCGAACAACACCTCGATACATTCCCGGCGTCGCAGTTGACGGCACCTGAATCCCCACCCAAAGCGGTGCGATGTCGGCTTTGGCGACCGAGAGAGACTTCTCAAATTTGCGTCCAAGCCAGTCGGTTCCGCCCTGATTGAAGCAGCGGAGATTCAATGCAGGAATAGTGTTCCCGTGGCCATCTTTCAGGTCAGCGAACTCCAATTTCACTCCGTCCAGACGGGCGCGGCATGCCCAGATCCCGAACTGAAGTGAGTAGAATTCGCCTCGCTTGGCGTCTGCCGAGAACGAATCGCTGGCACCCTTTTGAATCCACCGTTCGGGCAGATCATGGGTTAGGCGAATCGGGTGCAGACGGTCTTCGGGGAACACTACATACGGCGAATTTGGATGATCGTCGCGGAGTTGGTCCGTCTCACCTTTGGTCGCGATGATGTCCATCGGGTCGGGTCGATCCCACTCAGATCGGGCTTGAAGCTGGATCGTCCGGGCCTCAGGTAGCTCCTTCCAAGCATCAGTTTGCAGGGCATTCGCCTTGATCCAAGCGGGATCGGCTTCGTCCTTGGAAGGTGGATACTCGACGGTCGGGAAATAGGGTGAGCCGGTCTGTTTGAAAGGCATGTAGTAAACGAGGTACACGCCCTGCCCGGAAACCGGCTCGAACGCGATGTCGCCGGATTCGCGGTTGATATTGAAGCGAAAAACGTTCTTGACCGGATTGCCGGTAGCGGCATCGACCACAGTCAGCCCCTTCTTTTCTGGCTTCAGATCACGTCGACGCCAAGGGAGATGGACTCGAACGGCGGAAACCTTGTCGGAGACGAGCACTCGGGCGCGTTCATTGCCCAACTCAACCTTCCAGTCGCCAACGCCGCGCGGGACTTCCTGGGCTCTCGCGGTGGCAATCGTCAAGGCCAACCCAATCGCGACCCAAGCAGACATCTTAGTCATCCATCCCACCCCAAGCCGCCTTCGGCAGGGGGTCAGATTACCTGTTGCTTGGGCCAGATCCAAACGCGTGGGAAGTAAGTAGCTACCATCGCTTTGGGTGGACGAGAATGTGTGCACGAGGGGGCACGAATCGCAACGTAGACTGTCCTGTTCATTCTTTAGGTCATTTGCCAAGCCAGCAGTAATTGCGGATTGGGTTCCTTCTCCCCTCGCAGGGGCAGAAGGCCAGGATGAGGGGTCAAACATAGACGGTGGCGACGCAGTCGACACATCCATATTGCGTTCGGCATCAGAACCTAAGCCTGAACTCCCGCTTGCGTGTTCGTCCCAAAACTTGGGCCAAAACTTCGATTCGAGTTGTTTGCCGGAAGAACCTGTGGATTCGCCATTAATTTTAATACTTCAGACCAAAGCAAAGCCGACAGTTCCGGGAGCAACGGAGCCGCCGGCGGTGAAAACTTCCGTGGTCACCTGAATTTATGCAGTCACGACTACGTCGCGACGCGTCTTGCGAACCGGATCACCCCCACCTTTTCCTCCCCCGCTTGGATGCGTGAGAGGAACCTGTTTGGGCTGCTCTGGCTTGAGCGAGGACCTTGGTGAAATACGTTTCTTAATATTCGTGGCGTTTGCGATCGCTTGAGCCGATGGAAAATCTCTATTCCCTTTGCGTGCCATTGCGTCCTTGGCGTTAGGGTAAATCTGTGCAGGTTCACACTCCGAAATGCGGGAATTTGTGGTCTTGAACCTTGCATCAGGCATTGGAGTCTCGACTGGGTCGCGACGCGTTTTGCGAACCGGATCACCCCCACCTTTTCCTCCCCCGCTTGGACGCGTGAGAGGAACCTATTTGTGCGGCTCTGGCTTGTGCGAGAGTCCTTGTGCCCGTACTTTAGGGGACTTCTTGACCGATTGAGGCAAGATCTATCCGCCCCGATTGCTGGTTCCGCGACGAGAAAACAGCTCCCATACCTTGTCCCTAATTTCTTTGGGCATCTGGCTATAAGGGAGTTTCGATGACACGGTTTCTACTGGCATCAGCAGGCGCTGCTCAATAGAGTGCCCCTGCGGCAGGCCCACGATCATAGTAAGTTCACTGCGTTGCCCAACGTTGAATGAGCATTTTTCTTCGAGATAGGCTTCCAAAGTGTCGCGAGTGAGCTTGCGGTTCCGTACAACCCCTAAGCCATCGTGCGTCAATTGCGCAGGAAGGACACGCAATGGGCACCAGTCGCCAACGAAGGAATCGGTTTTAACCTGTACTACCTGCTCCGGTTGCCCCTTGAGCGACACAGGAGTTTCCTCAATTCGGTACCTGCCGTACATTTCGAGCGGATGCCTAAACAGGTCACTTAGGGCGTTCCCACCGACAACGTCCGGCTCCAAGGAGAGCAGAAGCGCAGTCTCGTGAACGATGCCGAGTTCGCCGACTGTTATCGTCCGACCCGATCTGAGACTCTGCCAATCGGCGTCGGAAATCTCCCCAATGATTGGCATTAGCTCGCCACCACTAGGTGATATTTGAGGCCTGCCATTTCCCTTCTCCAGCCCCAAGCGAGCTGCGGCCCGCCAGTCGTAATTGAGTTGCCGACAACGATGGAACACGAGGCCTTCTTCTCGTGGGTCTATCCAGCCAGCACTGATCACTCCGCGAGAGAACGAACCTAGAGCCTTCCTGTCACTGCGGGTTATTTCCACCCACTCTGGGTCGCGGCTCCGCCACACAACTGCATGGTCGTCCGAAACCTGTTGCATCATCTCAGCCCCTGCAAGACTCACTTGAAACGCAGAGACATTAAGTCGATCCTGTTTGACGACCTGCATCGCCATCGAAAAAACACTATCCGGCATGTCGACAACAAAGCATTTTTCCGGTGCTTGTTCAGCCATCCATGCAAACCCGGTGGTGCTAATAATGCTTAGAGGTTCCGTTCGTTCGGGGTATCTGAACCAGTCGGGAAATTCACCTTTACGGGAGCGGAATGAGGCGCATTTTGTGGCGGCATCTGACACCGGAATCCATACCGGGTGCCCTTGCACACCTGGTTTTCGTGCCTCAATCTCAGCGGAGCGCGAGATGTCAGGTCTAGAAATGAACATCGACGCGACGCCAATCCGTGAACCGACCTCGTCAAAAAGCTCCAAACTCAGGGTCAACCCGGTAAGGCTGGTGGTCACCATCAAACGAGTCTTCACTGGTTTGCTCGCGCCGCCAAAGCCAGTGAGGAATGCTCCGCCAGCTCCAACCGAGCGTTCCTTCATTTCAACCGCAAGTGGTGAACCTTCAAACGCGTGCATGCTACGGGTAAAGGAGGCAACCAAGTCGCTTACATCCGGTAGCGCTTCGGCAGGGAGGATCGGATCCGTCTCGTAGACACGATAATCACCGCTGGGTATCGAGGCGAGGCGTTCAGGCGTTAGCCGTGCGACGATGGACTCGAGGAGGGTTGCACCTGGAAGCAAGAGTTCACAATCATAGAGACCTTGGTCCGATGCCACATCCTCGGCCTGTGTTGTGGGTCGTCCCGTTTGCGGTTTCAGTGCCCGATTGAGGTTGGCCACGACAACGCTTTCAGCAGAATGCCCAGCGAGTTTCTTGGTTCGCTGGGTTGTGCGATCTTTTATCGCTCGCCTTATCCACGTTGCACGCTCGGTTCTGCGATCACGTTCAATGTCCAGGCGCTGCTGCTTTGTGCGCTGAATGAGCCATCCAGCGCCGTTCTTGTCCAGCGAGGCGTGAAGAGCTTCAGCCACCGCTTTCGCTTCGATCTCAGGAGTCGCACCATGCGAAGCGACATACAACATCTCCGATCGGAGCGGCTTTGCCACGACAAGTTCATGACCTAACCGAGACGAAAGCACGCGGGCTTCCTGTTCGGCTGTAACCAGTTGCCCCTGGTCGTTGGCCTGAAGTAATAATCCTAAGGCGATGAGTAACATACGTCTGATAATTCAGGACGTGAAGTTACTGCTGGTCTGTTACCGGAACTGCAATTTCCGAAGTCGTCGGACCCGGTTGGAGGTGATAGATTCGCGCTTTCCCCACACCTGTATCCACCGTCAGGTCGATCGGCTGCTCGGTTGTCATCGAGATCGTCCGACGTCCGCCTACGACGGCATAGGCGATGAGAGAGACGTGATTCGTACCGACCGTCAGGTTGTGGATTCCATTTTGCCCGGAGAGCCGCGGACGCCAGGTCACTGAGTTGGTGGCGGCGAAGGCGCGAATACCTAGAACGTTTTCGATCAAAAGAGCAATCGGGCCGTCGGCGCTCCAGCCGACCATATCTCGGGCACCGTGGCCGTTCGAGCTTTCGGGTGCGTAGTTCTCCCAAATCGTTCCTGACTTCTCAAGGCTCTCCGACATGTTGGTCAGGTACCGTGTCGTCACTTCGGTCGCCAGGTCCTCAAATCCGTAGTCCTGTAGGCCCTTTACCACCATGAAGTTAGTGGGAGCCCAAACCGCGCCGTTCCAGTACTGCCCTTCTGCCGAATACCCCTTCTCGTCAGCGGCGAGAGCTGGCACGACGTTTGGTCGCCAGAACTCCTTGGGGTCCTTCAGGTGGGCCACCAACGAGGCTGCCTGTTTGGGCGACGCGATGTGCGCCATCATCGGCCAGAAGCCGAGGACCGTCTTGATTCCGGTCACCGAGCCGTCCTTCTTGAGGTCGTAGTAGAACCCGGTTTTGGGGTCCCACATCGACTTGGTGACCTGAGCAGAGAGAGACTTATTGACGGCGTCGAAATACGCTTTCACGTCTTTCTCGCCGATCTGCTCGGCGATGCGTGCGATGAAATAGGCGTTTTGTGCCTGCTGGGCGGTCATATCAACCCACGAGTGGGCAGTGGCATTTCGCACCAGATCGTCTTCGCCTGCGCCGAGGCCGGTGTTCCAGTAGAGGCCATTCTCGCGGCGCATGTGCTTTCGAATCCATGCGTAGTACTTCACGAGCGGGGGCAACACGTCACGAAATCGGCTCTTGTCACCGGTGAGTAGGTAGTTCTGCCACTCCACCCACGAGTACAGCGGAGGGTTGATCGTGTTCTCAATGCCGCCGAAAACAAAATCCTTACCGGTCTGTCGGCTAATCTCGCGACAGATGTAGCCATCGTCGTGCTGCTTCGCATAGAAGTTGTCCAACGTGCCGATGGCATGAAATGTCGGTTCGGCATAGTGGGCGTACATCAACATGAAGCAGGAGTCCCACTGAAACGTGTTGCCGTTGAATGCGGGATCGATGAAATTACTCACGAATCCGCTTTCCGGTGCCGGCTGCATCAAGTGGCTAAACGCCAGTTCCCATGCCTTCCAATACAACTTTTCCCACTCCGGGTGGTCGGCAACGATGGGCTGAGGCAGGCTGGATCGACTCGCCTCAAACGCAGGCAACGGCGTAAGGGTGTAGGTTCGGGAGTGAAAGACGTTCGGGCGCTCGGCTACAGCCCTAATCGCGGACGGCAGATCCGCAAACGGCGATTGGACGGTGTTGATTGACAGAGAACCAACCAGGACCAGTGATGCGAGAGCACAAATCAACATCGAACACTTACCTCAGGCTCGGTAGAACCTACTGGTAATCGTACCAACCTTATCCCAAGCTCAAACGCTATCCTTCGCGCCAATCGTTCAAACATGTTCGTATAATGCTTTGTCAGTCAGGAGTAGGTAAGACCATGCGCATCGGCTTTAGGAACGTTTTGATAGGGTTGCTCGCCGTTGTCGCGATCTTTATTCAGGGATGCGGCGGAGGCGGTGGTTCCACGTCAACTCCTACGGGAGGCACTGCCCCAACAGCGCAGACCAAAGCGAGCGTGGCAACGAATCTGAATGCGATGAGTCTCGGACTCATCGGCAATAGCTTCACAACCTTCAAAGCTCTTGCCCCATCCAGTTCAGGAGCCAAGTACGACGCCAATCTCGGTCTCTGGGTCGACACGACGATCACGCTCACAACCTATACATCACACTTTTACCAAGACCAGGCGGAAACTCAGCCAGCAGGAAGTGCCGTCTACACGCTCAATCTCTCGACAAAGACTCTGTCGGGGACCATCTCCATCACAGCCGGAAAGTACGCCGGACTGTCAGGAAACTACAGCGTCACGAAAACCTCCAACGGTTTTGACGGTAACTACACCCTCACTTTCCCCAACGGTACGACCCTGTCTTGCCAGCTCTCCCTCGCCTTCGATCTGCTCGGCCGACCCAGCGGAACCCTTACCCAAAGCATCTCAGAGTCAAACGGCTACAGCGCAACCACGACCATCGTTCGCCACACCGATGGCACCATGAAAGTCACCGCGTCGGATAGCAATGGCTACACAAGCACGCTGAACTTTGCCGCCGATTATTCTGGAAATGGACTCATCGCAGGGCCCGATCCGGGTTTGCCCGCCAAGCTCAAGTGGGACAACACAGGTACTGGAACCGTCACTTTTGCGAACAGCCTCGTGCTACATTTCACAAATTGGCAGTTCACCGGGCTGTAGGCAATGCACAATAGCGGAATGATTATCGAGGTCAAAGACCTTGCCAAGACCTACCCCGGTGGGGTTGAGGCCGTCCGAGGCGTCACCTTTGATGTAAAGGAGGGTGAATTCTTTGGATTTCTGGGGCCAAACGGTGCCGGAAAGACCACCACCATGAATATGTTGGTGAACCTGGTCAAGAAGACTTCGGGCACCATAAAGATCGACGGATTCGACGTCGAGCATCAGCCGGCCGAGGTTTACAAGCGTGTTGGCTTCGCGATGCAAGAGATCGGCCTCGATGAAACCGCAACCGCGCGCGAGATGCTCGAGTTGCATGGCCGTCTGTATCACCTGCCAACCAAACGCATCCAGGAGCAAATCGCCAAGTTGCTCAAACTGGTTGAACTAGAGAAGGTAGCTGACCGATATGCATCGACCTACTCCGGCGGCATGCGACGTCGTCTAGACCTGGCGCTGTCACTGATCCATGAACCCCGCGTTTTGTTTCTTGATGAACCAACTCAAGGTCTCGATCCCCACGCCCGGCAGCTAATTTGGAACCATCTGCGTGATCTTAATAGGAGGGGAATGACTGTCTTCTTGACCACCCACTTCATGGAGGAAGCCGAAACGCTTTGCGAACGAATTGCGATCATGGACCAAGGCCAAATCGTCACCCACGGCACGGTGCCAGAACTCTTGGCGAAGCACAACGCCAAGAATTTGGAGGAGGTCTTCCTGTCCACGACCGGAAGCAGCTTGGCCGATGAAGAAGTCAACACGAAGGCATCTGACCCTTATGTTCGAGGGAGACGATAATGGGCACTTTCTTCTCGGATTGGTATTACCTCTCCATTCGGAACATCCGGCAGATTTGGCGTCCAATCATGGCGCTGATCCCGTCGATGTTCATCCCGATCTTCTTCTTCGTGGTGAACTCTCAGTCGCTTGACCGCTTTTCGAAAGTTGAGGGATTTCCTGCTCACGTTTCCTACAAGCAGTTCATCGCCCCTGTCGCCATCTTCACCGCGATTTTCTTCTCGGCAGGTAATGCTGGCATCGAACTCGTTCAAGACATCTCGTGTGGGTATTTCAAAAAGCTGTTGGTGATGCCAATCCACCACCTGGCCATCGTGCTTGGCAAGCTCACCGAAGTCGCGGTGCAATCTGTTTTTCAGGGCGGCCTCGTTTTGATCCTGCTCATGATTTTCGGAGTGCCGATCAATACTGGCTTCTTCGGCGTCATCGCGATGTTTGGCATGCAGATCCTCTTCGCGATGGCGTGGAGTTGTATCGGAATGATAGCCGCGCTCCGAACCCAGAACGCGCGACTGGTTCAGTCGATGTTCGTGTTGGTCTTCCCGTTCCTGTATCTCACGACGTCACAAGCACCGAAGGCCCTGTTGCCTCCCGCGTTTCGAACGATCGTGACCTACAACCCGGTCACCTACATCGTCGAAGGCGTGAGAGCGTTGGTGCTCGACGGCTGGGGCAATCCCGCGATCTGGCAAGGCTTCCTCGTCGCCGGAATCCTGTTCGTCGTGATGGTTTCATTAACCCTCGCCTCGTTCAAAAGCGCGCTCAAATAGCTGAGCCTTGATCCGGTTTGGCAAAGCCAGTCCTGTCCAAGAAGCGAAGGCATGCCTCGTCGACGAGGCTTGCCTGGTAAATAGGTTGGCGAGGGTTCCTTCCCTGAAGGGGATGCGTCCGGAGACGTCGGTCGTCATCCCGCGTTTGTGACCTTTTTTGCCCTCCCATATAACCAAAAATCTAAGGGCACGGGACCTCATTTCCCCTATGCTGGCTGGATAACCCGTGCTAGAGGCTGAGTGGACAAACACTGAAAATCGTAAGGCGGGTTCCTCGCCCTTTTTCAAAAGGGTAGAGGACAGGAGAGGGTTATGCCATCGATGCGCCTTTGGCTCCGTTGTTTCCGGAACTCACAAACTCTGACCGTCTTTGATGCCGTTACCCACCATTCAATTTGGCTAACAAGTCCCAAATCCATCCCGCTAGTGGGACCGCTCCTGATTTCCTCGATTGGATTCTCGTGAGATATCGGCGCTTATCGAATCCATTGAGAATCGCTCAATGGAAATTTGCACCATGAGTTCAGGCATTGTTCAAAGGCCGAATGCGACGAGGATCGCGCCGACTCCGTCGTCGCCGTTTATGGCAGATTCCCCATCCTGCCCTTCCCCTTTTCGGCAAAGGAGAAGGAACCTGAACCGCCAATTCGTGTTGAGCAAGCGAAGGTTTTCGAAGGGCCGGTGACGCTATACCTTCGGCATAGGGCGCGTACTCTTCCCAAATACCAGGCAAGCCCCGTCGGCGGGGCATGCCTTCGCTTTTTGGAGATCATCGCCTTTGGCGCATGGGATGGGCTGCTCTTGGCCGCATTTGGTGACCCCAAATTTGGTCACCCAAAGCGCCCGCTAATGGGCGTAACACGTCTCGCCCCCACCAAATGAGGCTAATATCGTTTCATGGCTTGGACTGGATTCAACTTTCAGTGGATGGCAGGATGGCAAGAGGGGAGAGACCCGGCGCCGGTGGACCTCAAAGCTCTTGATTTTCTGGCCAAACATGGCTTCAATTTCGCTCGATTAGCCTGCGACTACCGCTTCTGGTGCAGGGATTTCGACTACCTTCATCCTGTGGAATCCGCCTTTCCTCACATCGATGGCTACATTGATGCCTGTAAGCAGCGGAATATCCATTTCAGCTTGAACATGCACCGGGTCCCCGGTTACTGCATCAATCGGCCCGACATCGAAAAGCACAACCTGTGGCTGGATGTGGAAGCCCAGGACGGGCTCGTGTTCCAGTGGGAAACGTTCGCCAAGCGGTATCGGGGTGTGTCCTCCGAGGTGCTGAGCTTCGACCTCATCAACGAGCCTCCCGACATCGGCCAATACGGCATGACGCGCGAAATTCATGAAGCGCTCATTCGCCGAATCGTGAAAGCGATTCGCCATATCGACCCCCACCGCGTCATCGTCATCGATGGCCTTGAAGGTGGAAATGTCGCGATGCCTGAGCTTGCCGACCTTGACTTGATCCACTCCACCAGAGGCTACCAACCGATGCCGGTAAGCCATTTGGGCGCAAGCTGGTACAGCGGCTGGAAGGGCCATCAAGCGGAGTACCCGGGCGGCGACTGGTGGGGTAGATATTGGAACCGCGAGACTTTGCACGAATACTACGCACCCTGGCGAGAAATCGCGGCCCAGGGGCGCACCGTCCACATCGGTGAGTTCGGCTGCTATAACCGCACACCGAATGATGTGGCCCTGCGTTGGCTTGGTGACCTCATCTCACTCTGGCGGGAGTATGGTTGGGGATGGGGCCTGTGGAATTTCGGGGGTCCGTTCGGGATTATCGGCCACGGACGCGACGGCGCTGTGATTGAAATGATCGATGGCTACGAAGTCGACCGTGAATTGCTCGAATTGATCAAACCCTAGAACGATACGCTTTTCCCATGAAGATCCAACGGAGGATCCATCTACAGATGAAACTCAAGAGAACGCTCCTATTTCTGCTGGTGGGCTTAAGCGCAGCTGCCATGGGCCAGACGTCTTCGCCATTTCTCCGAGGCGGAGATGTCTCTGAGATTCCCGAAGTCGAAGCCGCGGGTGGGCACTATTTCTATCACGGCAAGCACGGGTGGGCACTATTTCTATCACGGCAAGCAGACGGATCCGTTCGTGATGATGCGACAGGCGGGCTGGAACTTCGTTCGGTTTCGCGTTTGGAACAATCCACGCGGTGCATGGTGCGATAAGCAGCACGCACTCGCACTCGCCATCCGAGCCGCGCAACAGGGACTGAAGATCAGTCTCGACTTCCACTACTCCGATTGGTGGGCAGACCCGGCCAAACAAACAAAACCGGCAGCATGGAAAGACCTGCCATTCGACAAACTTCAAACTGCCGTTTACGACTACACCAAAGACGTCGTCGCCGCTATGGTGGAGCAGGGAACGCCGCCATACATGGTCCAGGTCGGTAACGAAATTATCGGGGGCATGTTGTGGCCCGATGGTCGGGTGACCGGAAATGATCCCGCCAAATGGGATCCGCTCATCAAGTTGCTCGATGCTGGATTTCGAGCTGTTCATGACGCTGAGGGACAAAACCACATCGTTACGATGATCCACTTGGATCGCGGAGGCGATAACAAGGCGGCACGTTGGTGGTTCGACAACGCCCTCAAAGGGGGTCTTAAGTTCGACACGATCGGGCTCTCTTACTATCCCAACTGGCACGGCACGATCGACCAGATGCAGCAGAACCTGAACGATCTGGCCAAGCGATACGGCAAAGACGTCTATATCGTCGAAACCGGTTACCCGTGGGTTATCGACCAACGAACGCGATCGATGGGGCACGTTATAGGCGATCCGAAGGGTCTGCTTGCCGGGTTTCCGGCCACCCCTGAAGGTCAAGCTCAGTTCCTCGCAAAGGTCATCGACGTCATTCAGCACGTTCCTGGCGGGAAAGGCAAAGGTCTGCTCTATTGGGCGCCAACTTGGATTTCACCGGGTAAGCGAGCGACGACCTACGACAACGTTGCCTTATTCAACTATGATGGGGAGGCACTCCCATCCTTCGACACTCTCGGAGGATCAAGCCATAAGTAGTGGATGCGCGGTAAATTCATCTGCGTAGCCCAACGCAAAGCCTCGATTTGGCTTGAGGCATTCGATCAGAGTAGCAAATGACAGTACGAGAAGTAGTTGGCCTCAGCATTGCCGCCGGAGTGATGGCCGTCGCTGCCTATGGCGGTGATTTGGTTGTCTCTCGCCAAGGTCAGCCTGGACGCACCACCGTTGTCTATTGGGAAAAATGGACCGGTGACGAAGCCAAGGAAATGCGAAAGGTCGTTGATGCGTTCAACAAGTCACAAGACAAGATCTTCGTCCAGTACCTCAGCATTTCGGGCGTTGACACCAAAACGATGTTGGCGACAGCAGGTGGGAATCCACCCGACATCGCGGGCATTTGGCAAGAGCAGGTCGCTCAGTTTTCCGATGCCAAGGCGCTCACCGACCTGACGGAGATGGCCAACTCCAACGGCTTGGGACCGGATTACTACATCAAAGGTTACTACGACGCACTTAGCTATCGGGGGCACCTTTGGGCACTGCCTAGCACGCCAGCATCCATCGCCCTCCACGTTCGCCCGGACCTCGTTCCTGCCGATGTCGCGACTCCCGAGACATTTCCGAAAACCATTGAAGGTTTGGACAAACTGGTCGACCGGATTTCGAAAAAATCATCAAACGGTGATCTAGAAATGGCTGGATTCCTTCCGTCCAATCCGGGTTGGTGGAACTACGCTTGGGGAATGTACTTCGGCGGGAAGTTGTTTGATGGTGAGAATTTGACGATCGACTCCACAGAGAATATTCGTGCGTTCAATTGGATTGCCAGCTACGCAACTCGCTTCGGTGCCAAAGAAGTCCAGAGCTTTCAAAGCGGATTCGGTACGTTTGCTTCACCCCAAGATCCATTTATGACGGGCAAAGTCGCCACAGAGATTAACGGGGTCTGGAAAGGAAGCTACGTACGAGTATTCCGACCTGATACGAAGTGGTTTGCGGTTCCATTCCCCTACCCCGAGGACCGCAAAGACCTTGAAGGTCACGCGTGTCTTTCTCAAGATGTGCTCACGATTCCTCGCGGTGCAAAGCATGTGAAAGAAGCGTTTGAATTCATGCGATTTGTCCAACGGCAAGACGTGATGGAAGGCTTGTGTAAAGGCCACGGCAAGAACTCCCCACTTGCTAAAGTCAGCGAGGAGTTCTTCGCAACGAACAACAACAAGTACATCCGCCTGTTTGACCAACTGGCCCGCTCTCCTAAAGCCTTCACCGCTCCCCAAATAGGGATTCTCAATCAGCTTCGGACGGAGATGGACGTCGCGTTCCAAGAAGTCTCGACCCAAGGGAAAACTCCCGAAGTTGCGCTCCACGATGCCCAGAAGCGGGTGACATCGCTTTGGGACACCTATCGCTCCCAGGTGCTAGACAAATGATTCGACGAGACGCCCGTATCGGCATTCTGTTTGCGTTGCCATGGATTCTTGGCTTCCTGATCTTCATGACGTATCCGCTGATTGCGTCATTAATTTCGAGCTTCACCAACTTCTCGATCCTGCGTCCACCGAAAGGTATCGGAGTTCAGAACTACGTAGAGCTCTTCCACGACGAGGTCTTCTACAAGAGCCTTTCGAACACACTCTTGTATGTTGTAGGAGCTGTACCTCTCACGACCGTCTGCGCCATCCTTCTTGCCCTTTTGCTCAACACAAAGGTCAAGGGGATGTCGATCTATCGGACGTTGTTCTTTTTGCCGACCCTCGTACCCATGGTCGCCCTGGGCACGTTGTTCCTGTGGGTATTCAACGGAGACTACGGGCTTTTCAAACAAGCATTTTTGAAGGTGGGAGTCACACCTCCCGGCTGGCTCACTGACCCCACGTGGTCCAAATGGACACTGATTCTGATCTCAATGTGGGGATGCGGACAGGCGATGGTGATCTACCTTGCTGGACTTCAAGATGTGCCGGTATCGCTTTATGAAGCGGCAGAGCTAGATGGAGCGAAATCGTTCGCGAAGACGATCCACGTGACTCTTCCAATGATCTCGCCGGTCATCCTGTTCAACGTCGTTATGAGCATCATCGGGTCGCTCCAAGTCTTCGCGGTTCCGTACGTGATGTTCCCCGGTGGCGCGCCTGCGCGGTCGGCTTACTTCTACACTAGCTATCTCTACGATAACGCCTTCCAGTACCAGCGCATGGGATATGCCAGCGCGATGGGTTGGGTGTTGTTCTTGATCACGCTTTCCCTGACCTTGATTGCATTGAAGCTTTCGGAGAAGCACGTTCACTACGAAAGCAACTGATAACCCATGAGCCAAGTCGCCAAAACATCAAGGTCCCACCGGCGGGATAAGCAGTTCACGAAGATCCTTGCTCACATCGCATTGGTCTCGCTGTCGGTGCTGTTCGTCATCCCCCTGCTTTGGATGCTTTCCACGTCGCTAAAGCCGATTGGAGAAACCCTGACGAACCCGCCGCGTTGGATTCCCTCCCATCTACTCTGGAGCAACTACCCGGATGCGATCTCGTTCAATAGTAAGGAACTCGGGTACATCCCGCTGTTGGTGTATGCCCGAAACACGATCATCGTAACGATCTTGTCGGTGGGTGGCGCCGTGCTGTCGAACTCGGTTGTGGCGTATTCCTTCGCCCGTCTGAAGTGGCCAGGACGTGATCTGTTCTTTGGAGTCACCCTCGCGACGATGATGATTCCGTTCCCCGTCGTGATGGTTCCGACCTTTGCGCTGTTCAAATGGCTCGGCTGGGTGGGAACGTTCAAACCGCTTTGGGTTCCGGCTTTCTTCGCCAGCGCCTTCTCAATCTTTCTCCTTCGGCAGTTCTACAAGACGATCCCGATGGAGTTGAGCGAGGCGGCCAAGATCGACGGCTGCAGCGAATTTCGAATTTTTACCGACATCATCGTTCCTCTCTCAAGACCGGCGCTGATGGTGATCGCGCTTTTCACTTTCATGGGTTCGTGGAATGATTTCCTCGGGCCACTCATCTATCTGGTGGATCAGAACACCTTTACGCTGTCATTGGGATTGCAGGCGTACCAGAGTCAACACGGGGGAACACCGTTTAACCTTTTGATGGCCGCTTCGTTCCTCGTCATCCTTCCCGTGATGATCGTCTTCTTCTTGGCGCAGAAAGTGTTCATCCAAGGCATCGCAACCAGCGGCCTTAAATAGGCTCTAGGCACATCGCAATGAAATCCTCCACTGAACTCGAAATCAACAGCGTCAAGCACAAAGTGGAGGCAGACCCGTCGACGAGTCTGCTTGAGGTTATTCGACAAGAACTCGGGCTGACCGGCACGAAGTACGGATGTGGTGAAGGGCAGTGTGGTGCCTGTACCGTACTGCTGGGAGGTCAACCCACAAGGTCGTGCATTACGACTCTCGGGGAAGCGGTTGGACTTCCTATCACCACCATCGAAGGGCTTGAGAAGAATGGAAGACTCCATCCTCTTCAGCAGGCATTTCTTGATAAGGCTGCCCTGCAGTGCGGCTACTGCGTTTCCGGGATGATCATGTCCGCAGCCGGACTCCTTGCGTCGAACCCCACTCCGTCCGAGGCACAGATCGTCGAACACATGTCGGGAAATATCTGCCGTTGCGGCGGGTATCCAAGGATGGTCGCCGCCATCAAGGAAGCTGCCGAAGCGATGGAAGGTCAGAAATGATCTCTGCCGAACAGCACCCTATCGAACTCAGTCGACGCAAGTTACTCAAAGTGCTTGGCAGCGGCTTATTGGTTGCAGCCTTCGTCCCCGAGGGGCTTGCAAACCTGATTGATCAGCGACGCGGACCGCAGCTTCCCCAAGTCGTCAGCGCCTGGATCCATGTGGGTACCGACGGCAAAGTGACCGTCCTCACCGGAAAAGTTGAAGTCGGTCAAAACGCCAGGACTTCATTAACGCAGGCCGCGGCCGAAGAACTCCATATTTCTCCAGAAAGCGTCCGCGTCATCATGGGCGATACAGACCTCGTGCCTTACGACATGGGCACGTTCGGCAGCATGACCACACCGAACATGGTGCCTCAGATTCGCCGAGCCGCGGCGAGTGCGCGCGAAGCCTTAGTTGATATTGCAAGTAAGAAGTGGGGAGTCGATGGGAAGACCCTCCGAGTTGAAAATGGTCACGTCATCGGCCAGAAGGGGTCAGCCTCGTTTGGCGAACTTGCGAGCGGAAAGGCGATCAGTGCACCAATCGACGCCGCAGTCGCTTTGACCCCCGCAACGGATTGGAAGGTCCTCGGCACATCCCTCCCGAAGATCGACGCTCGAGAATTCGTCACAGGGAAGCACGTCTATTCGTCCGATGTACGCATCCCGGGAATGCTCCACGGCAAAGTCCTTCGAGCCCCATCCTATGGCGCGAAGCTAAAGTCGATCGACACTTCCAAAGCAAAAGCGATGTCAGGTGTTCATGTCGTCGAGGAAGGCGAATTCATCGCCGTCGCCGCGCCGACAAGCCACCAAGCCCAGCAGGCAATCTATGCGATCAAAGCCGAGTGGACTCCTGCTGAGCAGCCCTCCTCGAAAGACATCTTCAAACTGTTGAGAGGTAACGAGCAGACTCCAGCACCACAAATGCCGGCTGACGTGCCTCAGATTGGCGACACCTACACCTGTGCCTACATCGCTCACGTGCCGCTGGAACCACGAGCTGCTGTGGCAGAGTGGAAAGGCTCAAAGGTAACCATCCAAACCGGCACCCAACGTCCGTTTGGCGTCAGGCCTGAGGTCGCCACGGCTCTCGGCATTCCCGAGGCAGATGTGCGTGTGCTCGTCCCTGACACCGGATCGGGATACGGCGGAAAGCACAGTGGTGAAACTGCGATTGAAGCGGCTCGCATCGCGAAAGCTGTCGGCAAGGCGGTATCGGTCGTGTGGACGCGTCAAGAAGAGTTCTCCTTTGCCTACTTCCGTCCAGCAGGCGTAGATCAGATCTATTCAGCCGTCAAGAAGGACGGAACTCTCGTGACCTGGGAATGCGATAACTATAATTCCGGCCCTCCAGGAATTGAGACCCCGTACGACGTCGAAAGCCCTCGGGTCCAGTCTCACCCAAGCCATTCGCCACTACGCCAGGGCTCCTACCGCTGTCTGGGAGCAACGTTCAATAACTTCGCTCGGGAGACCCACATGGATCGCTTGGCTCACGAGATCGGCATGGACTCACTAGAGTTCAGACTGAAAAACCTCCAGAAGATGCCACGCCTTCAAGCCGTATTAAAGGCGGCTGCCGAGAGGTTTGGCTGGGCAACAACCAAGGCTCCGGCAGGACATGGCTACGGTCTCGCTTGTGGTACCGACAAAGGTGGTTACATTGCGACCTTCGTCGAAGTTGCGGTGGACACAGACACCAAAGCGATTCGCGTTGTGAGGGCGGTCAATACCTTCGAGTGCGGTGCGATTCTGAATCCCGACCACTTGAGGAACCAAATCGAAGGCGGGGTTCTGATGGGGCTCGGCGGAGCATTATTCGAAGCCATTGAGTTCGAAAACGGCCGAATTTTGAACAACAGGCTTTCGCGTTATCGGGTGCCGAGGTTCTCGGACGTCCCGAAGTTGGAAACCATCCTCCTCGACCGTAAGGATTTACCCTCAGCCGGAGCGGGCGAAGCCCCCATCATGGCGATCGCACCTGCTATCGGCAATGCTGTTTTTGCAGCCACAAACGTTCGTCTCAAATCTATGCCCTTGAGATTGCCGACGTAATGCGCGCGATCGGCCTAATGAGCTTCTGGAAGCTCAGGAATTCGCTTCGAACTCTGTTCACAGATCCGAGAAAACTCATCCCGGTTCTGCTGATGCTCCTAGTCTTTGCGGCACCGCTGGGGATGTACTCGTTCACTCGGTCGATGTCGAGCAATATGATGAAGCGTGCTGCATCGGCCCGTCAGCAATATGCTGCCCAGCACCTGAAAGTCATTGAGCCGGGCACAAAGGTGACCGCGGTTACCCCTCAATTTGACCCGAGCCGCTTTACGCCACCAAGACCCAAGATCGACCCAGCGATCTTCACAACAGTACTCACTCTTGGCCTGCTTCTGGTAGCAGTCAGTGTCCTCAACACGGGCCTGGGAGACCGCCTCCTTGCCCTCGGCGCTTCGGATGTCGACTATCTGTTCCCTGCTCCGATTTCAAGGCGCGTCATCCTGGCGTACCGACTTCCATCACTGATGTTCGGGGCATTAGGCATCGCGCTGTACCTCCTGTTCATGATCTCGATGCTTACCCAGTCATCCGATCCAAACCTTCCAAACCCTGGCCAGACGATTGCGCCGTGGTGGGTGAACCCACTGGCGCTGTTCTTGTCGGGAGGAATCTACATGAACCTTGCGATGTTTATCTCGGTTCACGTCAAGAATCGGAAGGGATACCAGCAAGGACTTTGGATATGTGCGGGGGGATTTGCGATTTGCGTCGCCGCCCTGTTTTGGTCCAATGGAATTGTCGGCGTACAAGCATTTCTGCGATCGCCCATCTTAAGAGCAGCGTTTATCCCATCGACATTGGCGGCAGATACGCTCATTGCGTCCTACAGCCAAAACCCCGCGGGGTCCATGCTTCTTTGGTTGTTTGTCGGCTACCTGACGTCACTGGCGGTTTTGTTCTCATCCAACGCAAATTGGTACGAGCAGTCCATCGCAAGCACCGAGAAATGGACGGCGCTAAGGCAGGCGGCCAAGGGTGGCGTATCCGGCATGATGGCCGCTAAGGCGGGTTCATACAAGTACAAGAGCGACAAGACCTACACCATCTCACCTTTTGGAAGGCATGCTGGTGCTCTTTTCTGGGCTCACCTTTGTGCGGCCGCGAAGCGGCCACTGCCTAACATCGTGGCCCCAATCATTGCAGGAATCGCCCTGGGGACGATAGGAGCCAAGGTCCTCCAAGTCGCTACGGAAAAACTCTCAGCGTCGCATCACGGACCATCCAGCACTGCCGCCGAAGGCTTTGTCTATACGATGGTCGGATTCCTTGCCTTCTATTACTGGCAAGGGTTCACCGCCATTGCCCGCACCTCCTCAGAAGCATCGATTCGAAGACGGGACCTTGTCTCTCCTCTACCGATCGCTGGCTGGAAAATGGTGGCTGCGGATCTTGGCGTGCCCATACTAGCAACCTCTCTCTGCTTTGCTATCGGAGCAGTAACATATGTCGCCTTAGGCGGGCCGAAGGCGAGCCTGGTCGCCGTGGGGTTTGGCATCGTGGTTCCCCTGCGCTTCGCGGGAAGGTCTGTGTTGCAGCACATCATTGTTATCGCTTATCCCGACCTTGCCGACAAGCTCCAGCGGCTTGTATCAATGTTCATTGGCACAATCGTTGGGTTCCCATTCCTGGTGATCGAAGCGATCTCCTGCCTTCCTGGCCTATTCCTACATTCCGTCTGGATCGGGGCAATCGGGTTGATCTTGATTCAATTTCCACTGTGTTGGCTGTTCCTATTCCTCGCTGGAAAAGCTACCGAGAGGGCCATCGCGACGGGTGAGCCGGTCCGTATTTTTGCCTTGTTTCGAGGCAAAGCGTAAGGCCCGTAACGTCACTGAGTAAGTCGCACGTTAGCCTTGCGGGGTAACGTCGTTGAACTTCATGCTGCAAGTCTTAAACCTCTCCAAACGGTTTGGCGGAATGTTAGCCGTGGACGATTTGTCGTTCACCGTCAACGCTGGCGAAATTGTGGGTCTGCTCGGTCCAAACGGCGCTGGCAAGACAACCACGATTCGGTGCGTCGCGTCGCTTCTCCAGCCGACAAGTGGGAATATCCTGCTCAACGGTCACGACGTTTCCGATGATCCCGTAGCTGCCAAGCGTGCGCTTGCCTTTGTGCCGGAAGTGCCAAATCCGTACGAGATGCTCACCGTAATGGAGCACTTGAGATTCGTGGCAGCAGCGTACGGCATGGAAGAGGAACTCGTTCACGCCGAGGAGATCCTCACCCGTCTTGACCTCTGGGAAAAGAAGAACGATCTCGGCGCAAGTCTCTCTAAGGGAATGCGCCAGAAGCTGGCTTGCGCGTGTGCGTTCATCCATCGCGCTCAAGTGTTCTGCTTTGATGAGCCACTCATCGGCTTGGACCCGAAAGGAATGCGCGAATTGAAAGGCATGATGATGGAGCGACGCGCCCAAGGCAACGCGATGCTCGTTTCCACGCACATGCTCGACACCGCCGAACGTCTATGTGACCGCGTTGTGATCCTTAAGCGCGGCAAACTGATCGCGGAAGGCACCGTCGCCGAACTCAAAGAGCGATTACAGTCGAGTAGCGACGTTTCGCTTGAAGATATGTTTTTGGAACTCACAGAGGAAATTCCCGGTTCATGAGGGCGGTTGCCCTACTGAGCGCCTTCAAGTTCAAGAACTCGCTGCGGACCCTTTTCAGCGACCCCAGAAAGCTGCTTCCTCTGGCAGTTGCGATAGCCCTCGTTGCCCTCATGATCGTGCTGGGCCAAATCGGGATCAACCAACCCCACCCCAACGCTTCCCACGAGCATCTCGATCCAAGAGCTTTTCATGCTGGAGTGCTCTTATCTCTCATCCTGCTTGGACTTAGCTTTATCGACTCAGGCCTCGGAGATAGCCTTCTGACGTTTGGGATGTCGGACGTTGACTACCTATTCCCTTCTCCGATTCCTCGGAGGGTGGTGTTGGCATTTCGGTTACCGGGCCTGATGTTTGGGGCACTATTTATGGCCGGATTCGTGCTGATGGCGTTTGATTTGGCCATGCGTGTTGCCGAGCCGAAGTGGCAACACGTTGGTCATACAACGCCACCCGGTTGGGCGGCTCCCGCTGCATTGTTCCTTTCCGGCGGGATCTATATGAATTTGGCGATGTTCATCTCGGTGCGGATGAATAACCGAAAGATGATTCACCGAGCACTTATGGTTTCGGTATTTGTTGTCGCGGGTCTGCTCGGACTGGTTGGATGGCGATTGGGAGCAAATACAGTCGAAGCCGCCGTCCTTTCAAAGGTGGTCTGGTGGCTCTTCTTGCCAGCCAGTCTTGCCACCGAATCATTGCTTGCTGGATATGCGAAAGAACCGTCACTTGCCCCCCTAGGGTGGCTTGCTGTCAGTTACGCACTTTCGCTTATCCCAATGTTCACGGCCAAGGCAAATTGGTACGAGCAGTCAATCGTGAGCACAGAACGTAGCTTTGCGTTTCGTCAGGCCGCGCGAGGTGGTTACGCGTCGCTCATGGGTGCGAAGGCAAGTTCACTCAAGAGCACACGGTCAAGAATGTACACCCTCAAGCCGTTTGGCTCAGGAGCCATGAGTCTATTCTGGGCTCACTTGTGTGCTGCGGCCAAACGGCCGTTCGGAAACTTCATTGGCCCAGTATTTGGCGGAATTCTCGCTGGCTCCTTCGCCGCGTTCGCTGCTTCCGCGAATAAGGACACCGAGACCATCGGCTTGGGTGCCCTCTTCGCCATTGGCCTGTACTGCTCGATGGGATTTCTTGCGACGGCGAAGGCTGCTTGCGAATCGGCGATTCGACGGCGTGAGCTTCTTTCTCCATTGCCTTTCCCAGGATGGCAAAGTGTTGCCGCGAATCTGGGAACGCCCTATTGCACGATCATCCTGTTCTTTTCCGGTTGCGGAATCACCTACGCCCTATTCCGAGCACCCTATTGGCCACTCGTCAGCTTTGCTTTTGGAGTTGGTTTGCCCCTTCGCCTGAGCGCAAGAATGATCTTGCAGTACATCATCGGTATCGCTTACCCCGATGCTGCCGACAAGCTTCAACAATTCTTCGCGGTTGGTGTTTACGCGATTGCCACCAGTCCATTTCTTGTCGCCGAGTTCATTATCTGTCTTCCCGGGATGATTCTCCACAGCTTCTGGATCGTCGCAATCAGCCTGACCTTGATTCAAATTCCGATCGGCGCTGTGCTCCTCCTTCTGGCGGGCAAGGCATCGGAAAAGGCGGTGGCTACCGGTGAACCTGTCAGCGTCATGTCTGTTGTTCGCAGAAATCGATAAAACAAGTTATTAAGACCAGGTTAGGCCCATGATTTGTGGCATAAGCTATTGGGCAATGCTCGCCTTGCTGCTGCTTAACCTCACCGTTGGCCCCTCGAAAAAGCCACGTCCCTATCTTCATATGCCTTCGGTCGATAGCTTTGCAAAGCACGATCCGAGTGGCGTCACGATTCTCCCTGAAGGTCGGTTATTAACACCGGCAGGCACTCCAACTCCGGTGGCCAGGTGGCCCTACGGCCTGGCCCTCACTCCTGAAGGAGATCGAGCGTTCGTTGCCAGTGAAGGCGTTGGACAGTGGATTGCTGGTTGGCAGAATAAGCCAGACGTCTCGAAGCTCTCCTTGGGAGCAAAGGGCAAGAAGAGCAATGCGGGTGCATGCGCCGTGTCCAAAGACGGCAAGCACCTCTTCTGGAGCAGCGGAGAGGATGGCGGAGTGGTTATCGTCAATGCCGCCTCCAATGAAATTGAGGCGGATATTTCGATCAACGGACCTCTTGGCGTTCAGAAATTCGAGGACAGCTACATCAATGACCTCGCGCTGAGTGGCGATGGTAAGTACATCTACTGCGCGGACATCACGAATTTTCGCTTGGCCATCATCGAGATCAGCTCCAAGAAGATGATCGCATCGGTGCCAACCGGTCGATACCCTTACGCCCTTAGCGCCTACGGAAACAGAGTATTCGTCGCGAACATCGGTCAGTTTGCCTACTCCTCCGTCGTTGGCACCCAAGACAAGCGATACGATCCACGCGGTCTTACCTTCCCTCCTTTCGCTTATCCAAGTAAAGAAGCGGAAAAGGGCGTGGAGATGGAAGGACGCCACGTTCCAGGTTTGGGCTCACCTTACGCGTTGGAAGCATTTTCGGTTTATGGGTTCGATGTCTCCAATCCCACCAGCCCGAAACTGACGACCCGAACTAAAACGGGTTCGCAAATCGGCTCATCCGAGAGCTGGGGCAAAGTTGTTGGCGGAAGCGGACCAAGCTTCCTTCTTGCCGACGGAAAGGTCGTCTACGTTTGCAACTCGAACGATGACAGTGTCGAGGAGATTGATGCTTCTAACGGCAAGATCCTCGCACGCATCTCGCTTGAGCCGTCGCCACTCGTGCATGGTTTGCGGGGAGTCGAGCCGACAGGTCTTGCACTTTCGCCAGATAAGCGCCGACTATTTGTGGCTGAATCGGGACTGAATTCCATCGCAGAGATTGACCTGCGAACCCGAAAAGTCGTTGGCCTGATCCCAACCGCTTGGTACCCCTACCGCCTCGCTTTGACGCCTGATGGCACAAAGTTGGCGTGTATCTGCTTTAAGGGCTATGGCAATGGCCCAGCTGGTATTGCCAACGGGCCAAAGGATCCGTACACATCCATGCGGGGGGCTTTCCTCACCATTCCCGTCCCATCAGATTCGGAATTGCCGAAACTGACCCAGACCGTTTTGTCCAACAACGGCATCGTCGACGCTACCGCGGACTTGCCGAAGATGAAATCGCCGGTTTGGTCCAACGAACTTGGAAAGCCTTCCGATCAGATCAAATACGTAGTGTTCATCACCAAAGAAAACCACTCGTTTGACGCGATCTTTGATCGGGTTCCAGGCACTGAAAATGATCCGAGCCTTTTGAAGTGGGGTTACGACCAAAAGATTAGCGGTCCTGGCCAGCCGACACTTGAGCACACTGCCGTGATGGTCAACCACAACAAGCTGGCTCGCCAGTTCGTTGTTTCCGACAATTTTTACATGGAGCCAGAAGCATCTGGTGTCGGTCACCGATGGCTCATTGGTATCCAACCTAACAATTTCTGCCAACTCCTCTACACTCTCGGCTGGAACTTCAAGTTGAACACGACGGCTGCGGGTCGACGGGCATCCTTTGGTAGCAATGGATCGATGGCACCCGAGGACTATCCAGAAGCAGGTTCGATGTGGGAGCACTTGGATCGACATGGTGTCACCTTCCGAAACTACGGCGAAGGCTTCGAATTCGCTGGAGTCGAAGAGGACGAGAAGGAAGAGAAGACAGGGGCACGCGAAGTGATCAACATGCCCATGCCGAAGTCACTCTACGATAACACAAGTAGAGACTTCCCCATTTTCAACATGAACATTCCGGATATGTATCGCGCGGAATGGTTCCAAAAGGAAGTCGAGCAGAAATACATCAAGGGCGGAGAGAAATTCCCATCCTTCGTCAACATCGCGATCTGTAACGACCATGGCACAAATCCAAATCCGAAGAAGGGTTATCCCTACCACGCATCTTGGATGGCAGACAACGACTACTCCCTTGGGACAATCGTAGACTTTCTTTCGCACACTCCCTACTGGAAGAACATGCTTATCTTGGTCACCCAGGATGACTCAGGAGGAGAAGCCGACCACATCGATGCCCAACGAAGCGTATTGTTGGCAATCAGCCCGTGGGTGAAGCACAAGTACGTTTCCCACCGACACACTACGATCACCAGCATGCATCGCACGATGTACGAGATCTTTGGCCTTGGCGCGCTGAACCTGTTCGATGGCCTGTCAAACGACTTCTCGGACTGCTTCACGGATAAGCCGGACTTCACCCCGTACAACGTGCAGAAAGTAGATCCAAGGCTCTTCGACTGGCCAAAATCCCGTGATCCAAAGGATCCGGACTATCGAAAAGCACGAGCGATGCGTTCTGTTCAAAGGGATACGTACGACCCCTACGATCGCGATTGAGATATCTCGGCCAGTAGTCCTAGAAAACTCGGCCTTCCATTGATCGCGGTTTTGGGGCAAACTACCAGCCTAAGAACATGGAAGCAAAGTCGCTAGGAGATATGCTGCGCCGTACGGCGAACAGGCTGCCTGAAAAGACAGCAATGTTGGTACCAGGGAAGCACGAGTTTTCAGCAATTCGGTATTCCGAATTGCTGGACACTGTGAGGGCCTACTCGGGCGCCATCAGGAGTTTGGGGATCAAGCGAGGCGACCGAGTCGCGATTCTCAGCGAAAACTGTGCGGAATGGGCGTTTGTGGACTGGGCATGCCACACGTTGGGTGTGGTAGTCGTTCCGATTTACCCAACCTTGCCCGCTGACCAGGCAACTTACATCGTAAAGGATTGCGGTGCATCTTTAGTCGTCGCTGGAAGCCCAGATCAGCGAGCCAAGGTTAACAACATCGACGGTGTCGAGACAATCCTTTTGAAAGGAGATCTCAGCCTAGACGCACGCGTTCAGTCTCGCGAACATGGGATGGATGCGAAGACATGGAACGAGGAAATCGATGCGACCGGGGTGGAAGACCTTTCCACGATCATCTATACCAGTGGTACGACCGGTCTTCCCAAAGGTGCGATGCTCCCCCATCGGGCATTTATCCATGTCTGCGAGTGTGCTCAAAAGCAGCTACCCCTTAACGAGCACGATACGTTTCTCACGTTCCTTCCGATGTCTCATGTTTACGAGCAGGTCGCGGGTCAATGCCTCCCTATCTGCCTTGGCGCGACCATTGCCTATGCGAAGAATCTTGCTTCCCTTGCCGGGGACATGCTCAAGGTTCGTCCGACAGTGCTTCTCTGCGTTCCCCGCTTCCTCGAAGCATTCCGCGACAAGGTAACCGACGCAGTCGCCAAAGCACCACCCTTGAGACAACGACTCTTTGCAGTCGCGATGGCCCAGGGGCTCAAACGAGGAACCGGTGAATTTGCTCCATTAGCCGGTGTGCTAGACAAAATCGTGCTTGCCAAAGTGCGGGAGAGGCTCGGCGGCCGAATTCGATATTTCGTATCTGGTGGTGCGGCCCTCCCCAAACATGTTGCCGAGTTTTTCATCAGCGCAGGACTGACGGTGCTTCAGGGCTATGGACTAACAGAAACAACTGGCGGCACTTGTATTAACCATCCAGACCGGAATAAATACTGGACGGTTGGCGAATCCATCGGAATGGATATCAAGATCGCTGCCGATGGGGAGATCCTGATCAAGGGTCCTGCCCTGATGACGGGGTACTACAATCTGCCGCAAGAGACGGCGAATGCGATCGATGTAGATGGTTGGTTTCATACCGGTGACATTGGAGAGTTCGAAGGCCAGAATCTCAAGATCACAGATCGCAAGAAAGACCTTATTGTTCTTGGCAACGGAAAGAACGTGGCCCCTCAGCCAATCGAATCCAAGTTAACAGAATCACCCTTCATTTCAGAGGCGGTTGTTCTCGGAGATGGAATGGACCATTGCATCGCGCTCATCATTCCGAATTTCGAGGCGGTTCGGACACTGCTCAAGCTTCCAGATGGCACGGTCCTTTCTGAGAATGCGGACGCAAAGTCGCTTATCAAGAAAGAAATCGATAGAATCAATAAGTCGGTGGCGAGCTTTGAGATGGTGAAGAAGCATTACATCCTCGACAACCCATTTTCGATCGAAGGTGGTGAGCTCACTCCGACTCAAAAGGTCAAGCGAAAGGTCGTGAAGGAAAAGTACGCGGCGGCGATTGCCTCGCTCAAGAGCTAGGAATTCTATCGTTATGCAGCTACGATCTGAGCCAAGTGGTCCCTCAGCGTCCATAGGTCATGACTGACCAAGGCTCCAATCTCTGACAACACGTCGGCATAACGTGTTGTGGCTTGGCCACCGACAAGGATATGTACGGAAGGATCCAGGTTTTCTCGAAGGAGCCGCAACTCGCCGGGAAGTGCCTCATCGTTGAGTGGGAATACCAGACTCAATCCCACTGCCCGCGCGGACCGCTGTCTCGCCGCGGCGGCAATTTCTAGGGCGGGCATATTCGGTCCCAGATAGGTAACGGCCCAGCCTTGGGCCGCGCCCATGATGGCAACCATTTGGGCACCAATTTCGTGAAACTGGTTTTGGGGAGTCGTCACCATTAAACGCGGTGCGGTCGGTGAGGATTGAAGCGACTTGCGGACAACATCCAAATACCCTCGCAACACTGCCGTGGCGGTGTGTTCTTGAGCAATACTCACCGTCCCATCCACCCAACCTGCGCCAACCTCTCCGAGCAGGGGAATGACCACCTCTCGGAGCAAACCCAGAATTCCCATAGATGCGTGCGCACGAGCCAGAGTCGCTTCCAGGCGTTCCGGATCAAGTCGGTGCACCGCAGAAAGGGCTTCGCTCAATGCTCTCGAAGCATCAACGACAGGGAATTCGTGGGCAGCGAATGTTGGGATGGGTTGTTCTCCACCACCAAGCCCAAGTAGTTGGTCCACGGGCAACTGCGCCACTTGTCCAATGCTGTGTCCAGATTCAACGACTTTTTTGATCAGCTTAAGGCGTGTGACATCCTCTTCAACGTACAGACGGCGATTGGTCTCCGACCGATTGGGAGACAGCGCGCTATATCGGCGCTCCCAAGCTCGGATAGTGTGCTGAGAGAGGCCGGTGAGCGAAGACAGTGTTCCAATCGTATACGTCGGGCTCAAGGTCTCTAATCTTGTCACAGATGTCTAGGTTCTGTCTAGAATGAAGGGAGTTCCTTTCTTAGAGATATCACACTTTACGGCACTTCTTCCTGATTTCTTGACAATACCTAGACATCGTGTCTATACTTTGTCTAACTTTAAGAATTCTTAAGGGAGACGAAATCTATGAAACTAACACGTTGGACTATGATCGCTGTTGCCGCTATGGCAACCATTCCTGCCGCATTTGCAGTGTCGGGAACACGACATGCAGAAAAGGACATCGTTGATACCGCTGTTGCCGCTGGCAGCTTCAAGACCCTTGTCGCCGCTGTTAAGGCTGCTGGCTTGGTCGATGCACTCAAGGGTGCCGGTCCATTCACCGTATTCGCTCCGACCGATGCAGCTTTCGAGAAGCTCGAAAAGCACAACCACGGCATCATCGCCTCCCTTCTCAAGCCAGAGAACAAGGCCAAACTCACAGCGATCCTCACCTACCATGCAGTATCCGGCAAGTTCCTCGCTGCCGACGTTCTCAAGTTGAAGAACGGCACCAAGGTGAAGACTCTCAACGGCGCTTCGATCACCGTTCACAACAAGCACGGTGTGAGCGTCGACAAGTCGAAGGTCATCAAGACAGACATCGTGTGCACGAACGGCGTGATTCACGTCATCGACACCGTCCTACTTCCTAAGTAAGTTATCACTAACCCACTGCCACCCTGGGCAGTGGGTTAGGTCTTGCAGATGCGTGAATCGGGTAAGAATCGCCTATCCATGATTTCTGCTCGTGATTGCGCTATCGCCGCTGGTTGCTTGCTGTTTGCGGCTTGTTCTGCCCAAACGACCAAGAAGGTCAATCCGTTAACCGAGGAATCGTATATCCAGCCGTCGGTGGATGTCGCGAGCGCAGCGCTTGCCCCTTGGTACAAGAACGTTTCGATCTCGAACCTGAGCCCGGACGGCAAAACCTACGTCGTGCTCGAGCGCGACGGAATGCCTTCTCTAGCTGCCCTGGGTAAGGAGCATGTGAATCTTGGTGGATTCCAGGTGGATGTTGCAGCCAACCGCTCTCGCGATCTCACAACCAGAAGCGCCAAGGGTTTCCGGTTTGTAGCCCTTAATACCGGCCAGACTCTCAAGGTCCCCCTAAAACCCGATGCACGGGTTTCTGAGGTTGTTTGGTCTCGCGACAGCAAGATGGTCGCGTTCCTCGCTCACTTCCTAGATCGATCAGAACTGTGGGTCGCGAATGCCAGCGACGGGAAGTGCCACCAAGTCACGGCATGGCCCGTGCTCGCTACGATGGTCACCACCCTGCGTTGGACTATGGATGACAACCTGATCACCGTGCTCGTCCCCAAAGGCCGAGCTGCACGACTACCGAAGCCAGAAATCGCGACCACGCCCAAGGTGAAGGTCAGCGATGGTAAGGCAACCTCCATCCGAACCTATCCCAGCCTTCTCCAAAGTCCCTATGAGGGTCAACTGGTGGAATTCTATGCCACCGGACAACTTGCAAAAGTCGATGTGGCAACCGGCACCGTCAAGCCAATCGGCAAACCGGCGATGATCCGCTCGGTTGATCCTGCTCCTGACGGCAAGTACTTCCTGGTAACGGTGATGGAAAGGCCGTTCTCGATGATCTTCCCTGTCTCCAACTTCCCGCAAAAGGAGACGATCTGGGATGATTCCGGCGCGGAAAAGGCCCTCATCCAGCGCCGCGGTTTGCAAAGTGACGAAAATCCAACTCCAGCCGGAAATGCCCGCACCGCCAATGCACGTCGGCTATTGGAGTGGCGGCCCGATGGTGCCGGACTAAGCTACGTGCAGGTCGAACCCGCACCGGTCACCCCCGATGCCACCGGTGGTGGATTCGAGGATGAGCAGGCGCGACGTGGAACTGGAACCCGTGGTGGTGGAAGAGGAGCTGGTGCAACTGGCCAGGGACCTCAGAGGCCCGACCAAGTCTTCCAGTGGTTGCCACCCTTCAGCGACAAGGATGCGCACCTACTTTTCACCTTGACATCGCACATCAACAGCCTTCGCTATTCGCCCGACATGAAGGCCCTCTTCCTGGGCCAGACCTTCGCCGGCAAAGACCGAACAAGCATCGTTCGCTTGGATGCAGACAGCAAGGTCACCACCCTGACCGAGACAGGCACCACGGACGACGCCGTCAATTTGGCTTCACGCGATGGATCCAAAACAGGTTCCGTCGTGAGGACCACGAGTGACGGAAAGTTTGCGTACCTCGTAGGCACAAAATCACCGAAAGATGCTCATGAAGAGGCACCAAGGCCGTTCATCGACAAGATCGACCTAGCGACAGGCAAGCGAGAAAACGTCTTTATAAGCAAGGCTGACGCCTTTGAGCAGGCAACCCTACTGGACGACGACATGAAGTCTTACCTGTTGGCGCGCCAGTCTCCAAAGCAGGTTCCAAACACATTCCTGGTTCAGAGTGGAGTTGAAAAGAAACTCACGGAGAACATTGACTACGTTCCCGACTTAACCCAAGCCCACCGCGAGACCATCACGATCACGCGTCAAGACGGGTTTAAGTTTCAAGTCAAGGTGACATTTCCCAAGTACTTCACCTACGGAGTGAAGCCTCCCGCCTTCTTTTGGTTCTATCCTTCCGAGTTTGTCGACCAAGCCGCTTATGACCGTAGCAAAAAGAACGTCAACAAGAATCTGTTCACCCAGATCGGCGGCGCTAACAAAGCAATCCTCACCCGACTTGGTTACGCAGTGATCGAACCAGACTGCCCGATCGTTGGTCCCGCCGACCGAAAGAACGACGAATACGTTCCACAACTGCGAAACAACCTTGCTGCCGTCATCGATGAGCTTGACAGACGAGGCTGGATAGATCGCAGCCGTCTCGGGATCGGCGGACATAGCTACGGTGCGTTCAGCACCGCAAACGCGATGGTGAACACGCCGTTCTTCAAAGCCGGGATTGCCGGTGACGGAAACTTCAACCGAAGCCTCACACCCTTTGGATTCCAGACCGATGACCGCCAACTCTGGGATGGACGGGCCTTCTACTTGGAAATGTCGCCCTTCCTTTACGCCGAGCGCATGACGGGTGCCTTGCTCATGTATCACGGCATGGAAGACCAAAACATCGGAACCGACCCCATCAACTCCGAGCGCATGTTCGACGCGATGGAAGCCCTCGGCAAGACCGCTGCCCTCTACAAATATCCTTACGAAGACCACGGCCAAGTCGCCAAGGAAACCATCCTAGACCAATGGGCCCGCTTCGTGGCATGGCTCGACAAGTATGTAAAGAACGCCAAATAGGTTCAAAACGCCAACAAAAAGCCCCCGCACGAGCCGGCGCCATCCAATCTGGTTCCTCTCCCGCGTCCAAGCGGGTAGAGGTCAGGAGAGGGAAATCCGGTCAGAAAAATAGCGTCGCGACGCAGTCGTGACACCAATAAATCCGGGAACGACGAGAGTTCCCAGATATCAGGTGTCCCGGCTACGCCGAGACGCTGGACGGCATAATCCTCGCCCGACCCTCTCCTTTTAGAAAAAGGCGAGGGCATCAGCGGCGACCGGCTCCAGCGGAAACGAAGAGCCAACTTGCGGTCAGGACCCGATACGCTTCCGCTTGGTTCAACGGACCATCGGAAACACAACCCATATGCCAAACTGGTTCCTCTACCGCGTTCAAGCGGGGGAGGTCAGGTGGGGGAGACCCGGTCAGAAAATTGCGTCACGACGCAGTCGTGACTCCACTTTTCTGGTAACCACGAGAGTTCCCAGAGATCAGGAGTCCCGGCTATGCCGCGACGCATGGGGTGAGCCCGACCCTCTCCTTTTAGAAAAAGGCGAGGGCATCAGCGGAGGCCGGGCTCTGTAAAAGCAAACGTCTCACTCACCGATCACAGGCGATGGACAAGGGGTAGAGAAGGAACCCAAACCGCAATCTGTCCCTTCACAGTAAAGGCCAGAAATAACCAACAGATCAGAATTGCGGTTTGCACTAGGGCTCTCTATTTGCGGCCGATGTGAATCCGGTTGCCTTTACCGTTGCCGCCGCCGTGACCACCATTCCCGCCGCTATCGCCACCAGCGTTCACTTCGGTCGCGGTGAGCGTCGTACCCGAAAGGGTTCCCTGAGCCTCGACATTTGTTCCCGTTTGCAGGGTCGCAAGCGTCAGGCCATTGAGATGAGTGGAGCCGGATAGGCTGACAGTGATGGTGCTACCCTTGGTGAGAAGCGCCCCCTCATACTCGCCCACAGTAACTGTGAAGAGGTTGTTGGCGACGTCGACCGATGCGACTGGTCCCTTGACCTGAACCTCATGATTCCCACCGTTGCCACCACTGCCGCCACCGTCCTCTGACTTGCGCAGGCTTACGGTCGTTGCCGTCAAAGTATTGGAAGGCTGGTCGAAAGTTCCGCGTGCTTCTGCGCCTGAACCGACTGCAGCTGTCGCAAAGAACTGAGCTGAGGTGATTGAGATACCGTTTGCATCCACATAAGTCGTCGTCGCCGTTGTGGAGACGTTTACAGTTGTTGAGCTCGGCAGCATGCCTTCGCATCCCGTGACATTCAAGACGAACGAGTCCGTTCCCAAGCTAGCGATGGTTCCACGAGCGCGATTCGCATGCTCGCTGTTCCCAACGTGAATTTTGATGCTCGTCGCAGCAAGGATCAGACTTGTCGGATCGACTGTGCCAACGATCTCTACCTTTTCGCCGTTCGTCAGAACAGGGTTGGCAGATCCGTCAGAGTTGGCGATGACTGTCGTCGCATCCGTGGCCACGTGAATCGTCGAACCATCTTCCGAAATATCAAACGTCATATCCGGGGCAGTGCCACCGATGTTCGACACGCTGCCGCCAAAGTCTTCGGGCTCCTGGGTGCCGCTTCCCACGTCGGAACCGTTGTCTTCTTGAGCAGATCCGCTCACTTCACTACCGCTAACAGACCACTTCGATAGGTCGAAATTCGCAACGATCGGCTGTGAAGCCATTGTGGTCTTCGCAAAAGTCAGGGTCTTCGTCCCACCTACCGCACCGGCAAAAGTCACTTGGCTGCCGTTCGACGCACCGGTTGGAATCACCGTGAGTGAGCTTGAAGTTACGACTTGCACTTTGGAGAAGGAAGCAGAAGGAACAGTTCCAGTTCCGAGAGCTGCGAAAAGTTTCTTCCCGCCTTGGTTAAGGCTCGCAAGGTCGATCGATTTGCCTGCCGCACTCTTAAATACGTTAACCGTCCCACTTGCGCCGACAAGGTTGACCTGTTTCACGTTGACCCAAACATGAGAGTAGGGACCTGATGACGCAGTGACGAACAATCCAACCTTGGGGCCAGCCACGGAGGTACCTGTTCCACCTGCGCCGCCACCGCCACAACCAAGTGCAACCAGCAACGCAAACGCGGCCAAGATGCTTCCTTTAAACTGTGTTTTCATAACGACAGGTAAGAGCAGGCACGTTTTCGATTTGATACATGGACCCCCAAAAGTCCCAGAGGATCACAAGCTCTCACACCACCAATGAGGTTCAAACCGCCGAGACGAGATCGGTCTTTTTGAAATCCTCTCCCTTGAAGAGAAGTGGCTCCCCGCTGAACTTCGCCAGAGCATAGGAAAAGCAGTCGCCGTAATTTAGGCCCGCTGGATGACGACCCTTGCCGTAATCGTGATAGGCCTGCCGTGCAAGATGCGCCTGCTCCACGGTGAAGGGCTCGACGATGATACCGGCCCGCCGAAAAAACATCTCTCGCTGACGCTCGGCATCCGGCCCAGCCTGGCGCTCCATGACGATGGACAACTCGAGGTAGGTTCCAGCACTTATGAGGCAGCGATCAGCTTCGTGGATGAGACCGATGAAGAGGGCAACTTCAGGTTCACCAAACAGAATTGCGACAAGTGCCGAGGTATCAAGGATCATTTGGGCAGGCCCATTTCGTCATAAAGCAATTCTGCGTGATCGATATAGGGCCGCTTGACGTGGAGGGCGGCGCGGCCCGCTATCGCGAGCAATTCATCTTCTGAAGCCTTGGTGCGGTTTCGTTGAAGGCGGTCGTAACGTTCGCGCAACGCTTTCGTCACCGCTTTAGTTAGAGTTTCGCCGGTTTCCTGGGCGATAGCCTCAGCGAGACGGTGCGCTTCCGGGTCTTTCACGTTTAGGGTCATCTAGGCCTCCTTCTGTAACAAATTCTACCTTTCTTTACCGAGAGGTGACTGCACACCCCCGCCCAATCGGCGACATTGAATCGATGGATATCGGTGTCGCCTTTGATGGGTTGAGATTTGAAGGTGGCGAACCTCCAGAGGTTGCTGCACAGGACACGCTTGAGGAGTGGCGATAGCTGGCCCTATGGGACGAGGGGAATATTCCAGCGAGCAGATTCTCGCGATTCTCAAGGAACTAGAGGCGGGGACACCGGTCGCAGACTTGTACCGGACATACGGCATGCCTCACGAAGCGTTCTACGCCCTCGAAAAAACTCTTAACGGCACAAACCAAGGGCGACATTGAAGCCTATTTCATCGAGAGATGGCGCTTGAGCGTGAGGCAGGAGTGCCGATTGGTTGACATATCGAGGACCGTGTTCCACTATCGCGCTACGCTGAGCGACGACAACGTCGAGGTCAGAACCGCACTGCGTGAGTTCGCGCAGAAGCCTCCAAAGTATGGTTGTTGTCGAACGGTCGCCCCTCACCGTGCCGGACGGGCCTTGCCAGACGTGGCGACTGGATTTCATTCACGACCACTTCATCAAGAGCGGCTCGATCGTCTCGTTGCGCTTGCACGGACGCCCAGTGTTTAGTTTCGAGAGGCAACCACGACGGTATCTTTGCTGTGCTTCTTGAGATCTTCAGTGCACGGCTCGGTGTGGATATCAACGACACACCCGGGAAGTGACGCAACGATCAGGGCTTTCACATCGTGCGCGATGGCATGAGACTCAACAAGGCGAAGATCGTCGTCGAGCAGCAGGTGGAACGCGACAAAGCGCGTGGAGCCTGCTTTCCGCGTCCGAAGCTTGTGCCATCCTCTCACTTGAGGGTGCGAACGTAAGGCGGCCACAATCTTCTCAATCTCTTCAGCGGGAAGTGCCACATCGACGAGAGGAGCAATCGCCTGTTTGGTGATGCCGTAGGCTGTGTAAAGAATAAGCAAGCCCACCGCTAATGCAGCGATGGAATCGAGGGCGTGCCATCCGGTCAGGGCCACGAGTCCCAACCCGACAAAGACACCAAGAGAGGTGTAGACATCAATGCTCAGATGATGGGCGTCCGCACGAAGAGCGACCGAGTCATGCTCCTCTGCGACTTTGTGAAGCCTGCGCGCGACGAGGGTATTCACCACCGCTGAGAATCCCATGACCACCAGTCCCCAGATTGGAGGCTGACTTGTTCTCCCGTGGATGAGCCCCAAGGCAGATTCATAAATGACCCAACCGCCTGCGATGAAGATGAGCATCGCTTCGACTGTTCCGGAAATGGATTCGAACTTGCCGTGCCCATAAGGATGGTCTTCGTCGGGCGGGGTGTCCGCGACACGAACGGCTTGCCAGGCGATGAGTGCCGCAAGTAAATCGATGCCCGAGTGGATGGCCTCGGAGATGACGGCGACCGAACCGATCATCATGCCGATACCGAGCTTCAGGGCGACCAGCAACGTGTTCGACCCAACCGACAAAAGTGCGGTTTTCGACTTGACGGTTGGGTCGAGAGTACTTGGAGCAGATCCCATGGGCGATTTGGCGACTGCCAAATCAAGGCAACCCTAACCTGATTATAGCGGCTTAAGCCCCAAAGGTCTGACCAGGTCACCCCTTTCTGGAGGATTCACTTTGGAGTGATTTGGGCCCAAAATTTTAGGAGTGATGTATTTTCCATGACTTGAGTGCGCTCCATGCCCAGAGAACGCAACACGTTCCTTAGAACTGAGATGAGAATTACTTCACTAGCATTTACGTTTGTCGTGCTGAGCACACTCTCCGTTTCGGCCCAGGCCCAAACTTACACCGCAGTCGACCTATCAGGTTGTGAAGCTGGCAGCTGAACTTTCAGTGGTATGATCAGTTTCAGCACGTGCTAAAAGTTGAGCCCGCATCTATATCTGGAGCAGAATTGGAGCTAAAAGCTCAAGCCACCCTCCGTGACCTGGTGGCTACGATTCCTGGTGCCCGCATCGAGATTGCCCCGCTGCCGTCCGAAGGGGAATGGGACTTTGAAGCTTTCGTGACCCTCAATTCTGGCAGGCAAAGGCTGCTCTGCGAAGCGAAGAGCCGGGCATGGCCCAATGAGTTGCACGCGATCGCGCATCGACTTCAGCAGGGTGTCCGCCAACACTTGCCAGAGCGGTCGATTCCGGTCTTCATTGCTCCCTACCTGTCGCCTCAGGCAATTCAGTCGTGCGCTGAACTCGGCCTTTCATGGGCTGATCTTGCGGGGAATTGCGAACTCAAAATCGACGGGGCCTTTATCAAGGTGATGGGGAATGAAAACCCATACAAGAAGGGAAGGGGAACCGCTTCTCTCTACAGCCCCCAGTCCTCACGAATCGTTCACGCGCTTCTTCTTGCACCTCACCGCAAGTGGACCACGGAAGAGCTCGCGAAGGAGGCGGGTGCGAGTCTTGGCCAGGTCTCTAGCGTCAAGAAGCTCCTTGAGACCAACAGCTGGATCCGAGCCACATACGGAGAGACATCGCTGACCGAGCCAAGAAAGCTCCTCGATGACTGGTCGAATCATTACAAGCCGAAAAGGAAAAGCATTCGGATGTTCACACTCGATTCGCCGGCACAACTGGAAGAGGGCATCGCCTCGACCCTTTCGGGATATGCATTCACCGAGCTCTCGGCCGCGCAACGATATGCCCCCTACACACGGCATCAAAGGGTCGCTTTGTATGTCAAGCGTTGGGATGATGAACAGGCTTCGACACTTGGCTTGAAGGGAGGAGACGGAGCAGCCAACGTCACGATCTACGAAGCGGGCGAAGACATTGCCTTCGTTGAAACCGTCAACGGCAGCCGATGCGTTTCTCCAATCCAAACCTATCTCGACCTTCGGCTCTTGGCCGGACGAGGCCAGGACGCAGCCGAGCACTTGCTTGAATCCGTGATTGAACCCAGGTGGAAATGAGCCGAGAACACGCGACCCCTGGTTTGATTGCCGCCACAAGACTGGTGCTTGGCGAGATTGCGGAGATTCTCGAAACCTATCCACGAGCGGTCATCGCCGGAGGTTCCGTTCCATATCTCCTCATTCCACAAGACGTCGAGCCGCATGAAGGAACAGTGGACATCGACGTCGTCTTGGACCTCAAGCAGCCAGGGGCTGACGAGGTCTATACCTTGCACGAGATACTCGAGCGAAGGCTGTTTGTGCAGGATCCAAAAAAGCCTTTCCGATATACGAAGGGCGTCGACATTGGAGGTCAGCCCTACCAAGTCCTGATCGAGCTACTTGCCGGTGGAAACCCGCCTCCTGACGGGCTACGGCACATTCGGTCCGAGGATGTCTACGTCAGCATCATCCAAGGCATGGAGGTGGCCCTCGAAAATCCCCAGGAGGTTCAGCTTCCAGACGATTCGAATCAAAGCGTTTCGGTTGCATCTCTTCCCGCGTTCTTTTCCATGAAGGCGGTCGCATTGAGCCGCCGAGAGGAACTCAAGAAGACCAAAGACGCTTACGACATCGTCTACTGTTTGCGGAATTATCCGGGAGGAGTTGATGCCGTGGCCGAAGAATTCCGTAGCGCGATTTCCAATCCAATCGTGGCATCCGGAGTCGAGCTCCTCGGGGATCTGTTCGCTTCAACCGATTCAGTCGGGCCAGTCGCCTACGCGAGGGAGGCCGACGATTTCGAAGATGCTGCTCTCAAGCAACGTGAGGCATTTGAGCGAGTTGCCGAATTGTTGGCGAAGCTCGATGGAGGGGAATAGAAGTTGGGACTCACGCCGCAGGAATTGGGCAAGCGACTTCAAGAGGCACGGGAGGCTATGAGTCTCTCGCAAGAACAGGCTGCTACTGCCATTGAAGTCACGCGGGAGCGAATTGCGGGACTGGAAACGGGTGACGAGACCATCAATTCTTTGGATATCCACCGGCTGTCCAAGCTCTATAAAAGGACACTCCGATCCATTCTCGTGGTCGAGTAGATGGGGCTAAGCGCTCGGAACCCTTCCCCAAAAGAAGTCAGATTGTGCAGCCCAGTTCTCACACAGTCAAGGATAGTAACGAGCACCTTCGGTGTCCTTGACCGTGCGAGCCCAGCGCAGAGCGTCTACTTTTGCCATCTGGGGAAGGGGAATTCTGGGGCGTTGCTGGTGGACGAAACTCACCCGACACTTTGGTCAACTGCTCATAATCTAGAGCTTGCCTCTGTACGCATCATCTACGGCTCTATCCAAAGCGGCGATAGGTTGAAGATGCTCCTTGACGTACTGCTCAAAGGCCGCTTTGCATGGCTGCTGGTCGCGCCAGCTGATGTAGTCAGTACTCAAGAAAGCCGTTGCATCCCAGTTGCCAAGCCCAAACTGGGGCCATTTTTCATTCAGGGTATTGACGAAATCTACTGGGTGTGGATATTTCTCTTTCGGATACACAGCGATGCAGTTCCGGTTCACGTACAGCTCAAGTGAAGCTTCATCAATCGGTCCCAGGAATTTTGAAAGGGCACTAGGAGCCACGTTCCGCATGGAGTTCTTGCCTGAAGCTGTTGGGTCATAGTACAGATGCGCAAACTGATTACCCGGTAAGGCAACTCTTCCCACCATGTTTGCGTGTAACCCAAGCTTTCCTGCGTTGTTGTAAGTGAAAATATAAGAAGACCCCACCTTCAGCCCCGTCGGATTTGACTGTTCAAGTTGTCGGACGATATACAGGGCCAGCAAATCCGAGTGCGCACAGTTGAGGTGATAGTCGGCGGCCAACAACTCGTTTGCACTCGGGTATCTCTTTATATCCTTCGGGTCACTTTCTTCGGCGAGTTGTCCGTTACTGTAGGTGATGGTCTTATAGTGCGCTCCCATCTCAATTTTCTTGAGCGCCGGATCTATCTCCGCATCGCCAGCGTAGTTCCACTGCCCGCGGACAAAAGCGGTCACGGCATCGAGACGGGTCGTCTGAACCAGTGCCGAGGAGGGGTTAGTGAATCCCAAGGATTTCAGCGCGGCGATTCTGGCGCTTTCGATTCTTCGCGCAACCTCCTCAACCTTCATTGGAGGTGAAAACTGACAGGCGGGGTCGTTCGCGACCGTTTTGGCTACGGTCATCTTGATGGTGAGGAGCTCCGCCGTGGTGAGCTTCTTTCCCCCATTGGTCAGGTTGTTCCTAAACCAATCCTCCCAGACTCGAGCTTCGTGGGGCACCGTCTTCAAGCCCTTTGGCAGTTGGGATGCGGCGGATGCAGCATCAGCAGTCCAAAGTTGCTGATAACCAGCTTTCGCGAAGATTCTTTCCGGATGGTCGATGGTGTCAGCGATTTTTCGATAGTCTTCGTCACTCTGTCTCTGGCTGGCAGAAGCAACCGAGGAACTGGCCGAGGGCAGTGGAGAACTGCATCCGGCGAGGATGCCGACGTAAGCAGCAAGCAAGGTGACCATGGGTAATCCTGATTTCATGAGGCGATTCCATCGGGGGGGAAGTTGCCCTCACCGCCATTTTCTTGGATTTTACCTATCAGGGTGCGGAGAAAGGCCGAAATCGGGGGTATTGCGAGATTCTTGAGGATTAGGTCATTCGTCTTTACTATGTGAAGGGCGCCGATCAGATTCAGCCTGCTTTGATGGCGACGATTAACCTCGAATCGTTT
>CAILEM010000086.1 GCA_903833215.1 uncultured Armatimonadota bacterium | reverse complement strand
GGGTGTAACTACCGGTTCCGGTCAAGGCGACATCGCCGCATGTGAATGAAAATGAACGAGTTGCGAATTCTGGCCTGTCTGGCCTGGGTATCGAAATGGCCCTCCCAATGCGGTACATTCCGGGATGTCTACGATGTCCAAGGATGTGCCGAATTGGAGAGGAGCCAATTTCATGCTTGCCACCGCTACCCCCACCGTCAAGCTTCATGTCGGTTTTATCCCGGAAGAGGCTGCCTGTTGCAAGGCTGTCGATAGCTCGCTCGCGATGTTCTGGGGCCTTGTCGAACGTCTTCATCACGCTGCTCAACAGCATGAGCCAATCCACCAGGTCGAGAACACTATCTTCCGCAACCTCCTGGAGATGGGCCACGATTTGCTCCAGGCATTCCTGACACTCTCTGGGGACGGCGACTCCGGTCCGACCCTGACTGTTCTCGGCGATGGCCCCAACGACCCACCACGGGCCTTGCCCCGATTGGATCAATCGCGACGGCGTCCTTACTTGTCCATCTTTGGCCCCGTCGAAATCGAGCGGATCGGTTATGGCCATGGCGCCCTAGAGGCCGCACCGCTCGACGCTCGCCTTCACCTTCCGCGGCGTCAGTATTCGTACCTGTTTCAGCAGTGGCTCGGGCTTTTCACCGTCGATGACTCGCATGCCGAGGCGATCAAGAAACTCGAAACGATCTTGGGAGTGAAGGTTTCGGTTCGAGCCTCGGAAGACCTCAACCGCGAGCAAGCCTGTGACGTGGAACCCTTCGAGAGCCACCTACCCACTCCCGACGCGATGGAAGAAGGGCCGATCCTGGTCGTGACGGCTGACTGCAAAGGGGTGCCGTTGGTACGCAGCGCCCTACCGCCAGAGGAAACGCCTGATCCCCCACTCCCCGCCTTGGCGAACCAGCGTCGCGGTAAAGGAGAGAAAGCGAACAAGAAGAAGATGGCGGCGGTGGGTGCCGTCTACACGATTGAACCGTTTGTGCGCACCATCGACGAAGTGATCAACGAGGTCATGAGGGAACAGGCCGCTCAGCGTCGCCCAAAGCCTACGCATAAGCGAGTACGTGCCGAGCTGCTGGTAGGCAAGGTCGGCTTGTTCATCTGGCTGGCCGATGAGGTTATTCGCCGCAACCCAACAGCTGCCAAACCAGTCGTGTTCCTTTCGGACGGGGAACGCGCGTTGCACGACCGGCAGAGTGAGTACTTGCCAGAGAACACGATCTGCATCCTGGATCTGTTCCATGTGATGGAGCGATTGTGGAAAGCTGCTTGGTGTTTCTTCGACGAGACGAGCCAGAAACGTGAGGCCCATGCTTGGGTGGAGAAGGAGTTGCGAATGCTTCTGGAAGGCAAGGTCAGTTATGTGGTGAGTGGCTTGCGTCAAATGGCGACCAAACGTGGCTTGTCGGGAGAGCGCCGCAAGACAATCCGCGAGGTTACAGGGTATTTCGAGCGAAACCGAACGCGAATGAAGTACGACAAGTACCTTGCGGCGGGGTATCCGATTGGCAGTGGAGTGGTCGAAGGGGCATGCCGTCATCTGGTGAAAGACCGGATGGAGCGTGCCGGAATGCGTTGGCACCCCGATGGCGCGCAAGCAATGCTCAACCTAAGAGCCACGTACCTGAACGAGGAGTGGGACAGGTTTTGGGGCTACCACATCGTTCAGGAAAACGACCGTCTATATGGGAGACTTGGGAAAACCGGATAAAGCGGGACCGGTAGTTACACCC
>CAILEM010000085.1 GCA_903833215.1 uncultured Armatimonadota bacterium | reverse complement strand
CCTCCAATGAGCCACCAATTCTCGACGCGTCTGTAAACTCAACACTGACCTCCATTTGGGTCAGGTTTTTATGTGAGGCAGCCACCATCTTACGGTCAGATAATTAGTGAGGCAGAGCGGCGGCTTGCAGGTTTCGCTATCCTGTGTCATTATTAAAGGTAATTTCATCTACAGTCTAAGGGTTCGAGTGCGAACCCCCGCTCAATGGAAGTGGTTGCGAACAATCCAATTCGCAATGATTTCCAATGGCGGTGATTGGACTGGTTGGTCTTCATAGCGTGAGCAAATATGAACGTGTACATGTCGCTTCAGCACAGCATCGATGCAGAAACTGAATATGTCGAGTTGCCGGACGGAGACTCGACTTCCGAAGTCGGGCCCCTATCTTTTGCCGTCCCGCTTGTCCACGCTTATTTTCTCTTGGGTTGCTGGAGTTATGGCATGGCTTCCGGTAGCTACTTAACTTGCATGGCGTGGATGGTTCTGCCAATCGCGGTCCTAGCGATCTCGGTCGCAGGATACGCCTCCCTGTCCAGGCTACGACTCGATCATTAGGTCATTCGAGAAGAGCCTTGAATGGTCGTATCATACATCAGGACGGACATTGCTTGAATCAACAGCATCTCGAGTGAGCATCTGAGAGGTCGCGTATCCCCGAATTCAACTTCCGCGAGCAGCTAGAGCGCCATACATCGACTTTGAGGAATGCCGCCGGAAAGAGCGTCCAGGATATCGCTGGTGGTCCTGGATCGAGAAGCTACTAGAAAATTGCGCAAGGCAAGCCCGAAGTCGATTGTTGTTGCTGACATTGACCCTGATGCTCTGCGTTATGCGCGCCGTCTGAACAAGCAAACTGCCATTGAATTTCTTCAGACCGATGCCTGCGAGCACTGGTCGCACAAGAAATACGACACGATCTTCTCCTGCGAAACCACCCACCACGTTCCGCGCCCAGGTGTGCGTTTACCATGATGGTGGCATATAGATGCTAGAGCCAAACGGGCCTCTTATTAGTCTCCGGCACCAATTCGAAGAGTTGGTGCCCTAAGCTACGCCCCCGCAAGCCTCTTTCACATCCGTGAGTGGACCGTCGACGAGTTCCGGACCCTCTTGAATCTGTTTCTCAACGAAGGTCACCTGTCCGGCCAGTCGTTCCCGCTATTAATGAAGCTCCCCCCATTCAGGAATAGCCGGCCGCCCCTTCCAAAAAATGGCCAAACCCACCTATAAGGCCCCTTCCTCGAAGCCCTAATCTACGACGTCCTTCCCCTTGACATCATGCCAGAAAAGTATCACGCAGGGCCGCCCACTGCAGCGGGCCCAGGTCAAACGTCGATAGCTGGTCAGCAGTGAGCTGGAATATGGTACAAATTCAGGCGCATATCTGAGTTCCCCTAGAACAAGTTGGTCAACTGCACTGAATTACTGTCGCTAGTTTCATAATTTCGATGACATTCGGTAGAAGCCTCATCGAGATGTCGCTCGCGAGACACCTTCTTTGGAATCGACTCGTTCTTCGATAGCTGCTTCGTATCCTAATCAGTTAGATTGCATAAGAACAACGACTAGGAAACGAACCTCCATGAATACGGAGTGGGAAAGGAATTGCATCAAGCCTTAAGCCTACCGAACATCATTCGTTGCCTGAAAGCTAAAATAGACTTAAGATGAGGTTGCCGTCTCGTTGCAGATCGTGCTTAATGCGCGGCCGGTTATACGACATTGGAAGAAAGGAGGCATTCATCCCAGAAATGAGTATCCACGATGCCTCAGCCCAGATCTGTGAAGCAAGTCCATCACTTAAGATCTAACTTGCCCTTGAAAAACTCTATCGTCTTCTGAAGGCCTTCTTCGAGATTGACGTGGTACTCATATCCCAAAATCGTTCGGGCACGGGTGAGGTCTGGGCGGCGCTGCCTCGGGTCATCAACGCTCGCGGGAAGATAACTTATCTCGCTCTCGGAGTTACTCACTTTTATGACGGCTCGGGCGAATTCAAGGATGGTTTTCTCTTCTTCAGTTCCGATGTTAACCGGCTCACGATAGTCGTGGGTCGCAAGGAGATATACGCCGGTAATCACGTCCTCATAGTAGCCAAACGATCGAGTATTACTGCCGTCTCCATAGACGGTCAGAGGTTCGCCCAAAAGGGCTTGTTTTACAAAATTCGGCACTACTCGTCCATCGTCGAGGCGCATGCGGGGGCCGTAAGTGTTGAAGAATCGCACGATCCGCGTGTCCAGCCCATAGTGATTTCGATATGCCATGGTGAGCGCTTCTGAAAAGCGCTTTGCCTCATCATAGACACTCCGAGGACCGATCGAATTAACGTTGCCCCAATATGTCTCGGGTTGAGGTGAGATGAGCGGGTCACCATAGACTTCGCTCGTAGACGCCATCATAAACTTGGCACTCTTGGCTCTAGCGAGTTCCAAAGCATTAAGCGTACCAAGCGATCCTACCTTCATCACCTCAATCGGATGTCTGGTGAAGTCGTCAGGTGATGCTGGGCTTGCGAAGTGAAACACGAAATCTACGGGACCATCTACTGCAACCGAGTCGGACACATCCACTTGTTGAAAGACCAAGCGTGGATCGCCCACAAGATGACTCAAATTGGATAGGCTGCCGGTGATGAGATTGTCTAAAACGACAACTTTGTTCCAGCGTTCAAGCAATAGACGATCCACAAGGTGGGAGCCCAAGAAACCTGCTCCACCCGTAAGTACAGCATTCACTTTGCGCATTATAGCCAATCGATTGGCTCCCTAACTCAGATGGCGGAGGGAGTACCTGTCCAAAGTCTTAATCTATAGCCATGTGCAAACCTGTCGCTGCTGTCAGGAGTTAGGTATCGTAATGGCGACCGAGTTTGTGAATGTTCGGGCACATATTTCGCTCCCTTTCGAAACTTGACTGGCGATAGAAGTGAAATGGCTTAGCACTATTTGGCACCAATACACTACTTCCGTGACCTAGTTATCCTTGTTATTGTCATTACAATAAGTTGGAAATCCGATTTGAGGTTGCCTGTGGAAGCATATTCCAGATTTAGGCGGATCTTTTCGGGCATCACCTCGTGGACATAAGTCTGTTCGGGGTTTGCCGACTTAGCTAATATTTCTTCTTCCCTGTAGAAGGTGATCGATGCCAAATCGGTGATACCTGGTAACAGTTCAAGAATAGCGCGCTGTTCGGGAGAATACATTTGAACATAACGAGGAACTTCTGGCCTTGGTCCGACAAATGACATCTGACCTCGCAGCACATTCCATAGTTGCGGCAATTCGTCGAATTTCGCTTTTCGGAGGAATCGACCGATGCGAGTGATTCTCTGGTCCCCTGCCGCGGTGATTTGACGCCCAGTTCGTTCAGCCCCGACGAACATCGTTCTGAACTTCAGAATCCGAAACGTCTTGCCGTGTAGACCGACTCTCTCCTGCTTAAAGAGAACCGGCCCGCCGTCGCTCAACTTCACGGCGGCAGCTATTACAAATAACATTGGCGACAGGGCGACCAATCCAAGTGACGCAAAGACGAGATCGAATGCTCGCTTCGCCAAGTAGTCATTTCGCATCAGTTAGGACAGGATAGAGTGAATGGCTTCGATAATTCGCGTCTGATCATCGTCCGTCATTTTCGAGTAAATGGGCAGGCTCACTGCGGCACCGGATGCCAATGCCGCATTTGGATAGCTGTCTGGAGTGAGTCCATATGTTTTGCTCCAATAAGACATCAGGTGGAGGGATATGAAGTGGACACTCGTTCCGATCCCCCTCTCTGACATCTGGTCGATAAACGCATCTCGACTTATTCCTGCATCGTCTTTCAGGCGAATCTCGTATAAGTGCCAAGCATGAATATCTCCAAGTGGTGCTTGGGGAGGGAACTGAATAGGCAGTCCGAACAGCTCTCGGTTGTATCTCTCCGCTAACTGTGATCGCTTTGCGTGCATTTCGCCAAGGCGCGAGTATTGTACGAGTCCGATTGAGGCCAGGATATCGGGCATATTATATTTGAATCCGGGGGCAATGATGTCGTATTGCCAAGCAGGTCGGGTCGATCGATACCTGTTGAAGGCATCTCGGTCCATGCCGTGCAACCGCATTGTGCGACAGCGACCAGCCACCTCTGAATCTCTTGCGACGACCATTCCACCTTCACCAGTCGCAAGCGTTTTCGTGGCATAGAAGCTGAAAACTGTCGCATCACTCTCCAGACTCCCCACATCGCGTCCTTTGTAGGTTGTTGGCAGAGCATGGGCCGCATCCTCGACTACCTTCAGTCCGTGTGACCGGGCTATCCTCAAGATTGCATCCATATCACATGCCAAGCCGCCAAAGTGGACTGGCATGATCGCTTTTGTTTTCTTTGTAATTGCCTTTTCAATCAATCTGGGGTCAATATTAAACGTTTCTGTGTCAATGTCGACAAACACAGGATCTGCGCCGAGATACCTAACGACCTCCGCGGTAGCGGTGAAAGTGTACGGGGTTGTGATGACTTCATCCCCTGGGCCGACACCTAGGGCTTCCAATGCAAGGTGCATCCCTGCGGTACATGAGTTGACTCCAACCGCCTCTCCCCCGAATCGATCGGCGAAAATAGTTTCAAGCTGCTTCGAACTCGGACCGGTCGTCATCCAGCCAGAACGAAGGCTCTCAACGACCGCGCTGATTTCGGCTTCACCAATGTCCGGCAAGGCGAAATGCAAAAATGAATTTATTGATGTAACCATTGTTGAAAACTCTCAGCACCTTAAAATCGGCTTCACACCCACTTTTTAGCCATTCAAGACGCTACACTTCTGATAAATCAAAAAGCATTATGCATGTTTGGCTGATTTCATAACCAAATCAACCCGGAGTATAGGAGGACCTATGCCCCAATTCACCAACGCGAAGGCGAAATAGCGAGGTTATACTGACCAAATAGATCTATCAGCGTCCTGTGGCCGTTAGGTGGAAGGTAAATAGAGAGCTGGGCGAACCATCATTCGTTTATAGTAAATTCAGACATATGGCCAAAATTCTGGTAACTGGAGCCGCTGGATTCATCGGCTTTCATCTCGTGCACAGGCTTCTTGATCGTGGAGATGAAGTCCTCGGCTTGGATAACCTTAACGACTACTACGACCCGAAACTCAAGGAGGATAGGTTAGCGCAACTAACTCGAAAGCCAGGCTTTTCATTCGTCAACTGTGACTTAGCTGATCGTAAAAGTATTGCAGAGTTGTTTGAGGAGCAGGCACTCCGGAAGGTCGTAAACCTCGGTGCGCAAGCTGGGGTCCGATATTCACTTACGAATCCCAACGCATACATCAGTAGCAACATCGTTGGGTTCATGAATATTCTCGAAGGGTGTAGGCATAGTCACATCGAGCACCTTGTTTACGCCTCATCGAGTTCTGTGTATGGTGCAAATACTCGTATGCCCTTCTCCATTCACGATAATGTTGATCATCCAGTGAGCCTGTATGCCGCGACGAAGAAAGCAAATGAACTCATGGCTCACACGTACAGCCACCTATATGGCCTGCCGACAACCGGGCTACGCTTCTTTACCGTCTATGGGCCATGGGGCCGGCCAGACATGGCGGCGTTTATCTTTGTCAGGAAAATACTCGCGGGTGAGCCAATCGAAGTGTTTAACTATGGCAAAATGAGGCGGGATTTCACTTTCGTTAGTGATATCGTTGAAGGCGTGATCAGGGTCTTGGATAATGTGGCAAAGAAAAATGTCGAATGGGATGGGGCCAATCCAGATCCGGGTACGAGTCTCGCCCCATATCGGCTATATAACATCGGAAATCATTCTCCGGTTGAGCTACTTCACATGATTGAGGTCCTTGAGGCATGTCTGGGTAAGAAGGCAGAAAAAAAGATGATGCCCCTGCAACTCGGCGACGTGCCTGAGACTTTTGCAGACGTCGATGACCTGGTGCGAGATGTAAACTTCAAGCCCAGCACAAGCATTGAAGACGGCCTCGCCCAGTTTGTTGAATGGTATCGCGGATACTATGGGGTTTAATTGCTGTGATTTTTAATAGCAGGATGGCTGAATCGGCAATAAGAACCAATCCCAAGGCTCGAGTTGCCTTGGCAGCTTTCGCTCAAAATTCGTTCTGATCCATGAGTTCACGAGGTATTATGTGCTGTCATAGGCCCAGTGCGATTATTGCTATGTTATGGAGAAAGGCTGGGGTTTATGCTTTCCTTATGTTCAAAAGTCCGCTGGATCTGCTGCTGTAATGACAGCCAGCTTGGAGTCTACTAAAGATGCCGTGTGCCTACACTGAATCCACTATCGCGGTGGGTTGGACCAGGTGTGTCCTCACCATAGCCCTCACCTTCGTTATCTTCCTGGTAGGAACAGAAAGCGTCAATGCGGTCTCCCAGGAGGCAAGGACAGTTCGGGAGGTAGCATCTTCCTCACGGGCCTACGTTATTGGCCCAGATGACGTACTAAATATCAACGTTCTCAAGCATCCCGAGTTTTCTTGTGAAATTCTGGTTCCCTCTGGTGGATTCGTTGAGTTGCCTGGAATTGGCAGAGTTAAGGTGGCTGGGATGACGCTCATGGAGCTGTCCGACTACGTGACGGAGCACCTGAAACATCGGCTCCAAACCGCGGAGGTGACGGTCTCACTCAAGATCCCTCGCATGAAGCGAGTTTACATACTTGGTGAAGTGCGTTTAGCTGGTTCAGCAGGCGGTGGGCCGCTCTCGTCATCTGGAGTCGGGGGCGCAATTGACTGGAAGCCGGGTTGGCGAATTACGGAAGCACTAAGCGCGGCAGGAGGCATTAATTCGGGTGTACAAGAGTCTGATATTAGTGTTACTATTTTGCACTACGCTAGTGGTCTGAGGGAGTCGGTGCCCCTTGCAGAAGTGCTTCATGGGGCCCCGAGCCGAAACCTGCCCATCGATGCTGGGGACGTCGTTGCGTTTGAGGCTGGCGAATTGCTTCAAATCTACGTTACTGGAAAGGTTAAAGTGCCTGGGATGTACCGACTGCCCAAGGTAAGTAACGGGCTACTGGAGGCGATCGCCATGGCAGGAGGTTTGGATGTTGGTTCAGCGTCGGCAAATATTCGCATTACTCATACAAATGGTGATAGTGATAAAATAGATATATCACAGGCTGTGCTTCATGGTGATAAGGCTCCACAGGTCTCCCTTCGCCCAGGCGATCTCATAATGGTCCCAGAATCACAGGGCAAAATCGCAGTCCTTGGTCTGGTGAAGGCTCCTGGACTATTCGCCATTGAGGATGGGAAAAAAGTGACGCTAACGGAAGCGATCGCGCAGGCACAGGGTCATGACATACGGCGGGCGCGAATGAGTAAAGTGGGCCTAGTACACATCCGTGACGGCAAGTCCGAGCACTTCACTTTTGACGTTGGGAGATACTTGCGGACAGGCGATTCGTCACAGAATCCATTGATCCAGGCTGGTGACGTCATATATGTCCCAGAAACGAATAGCATCGATTGGCAAGTAGTTCTCAGTACTCTGACGACAACAGCTGTCGCCATATACTACACAAGGAAATAATTCCAGCAGAATGTCACCAAACCACCACGAATCGCAGGGTACCCACCTTGCTCCAGACCTGACGCTACGAGATTACATTGAACTTTTTGCGCGAAAACGCTGGCTACTCTTAACGGTCTGGATTGTGATCATTGGATTGGGCACTTTTTACACGTTGACCAGGAAGCGCATGTATGAAGCTTCCACATTATTGGTGGTGGCCTCAAGCCAAAAAGGGGCCGCAACAAATGATCCAATAATGTCGCAATTGGGAGCTTTGACGGCAAGTCGCAACGTCGCTACTCAAGTTGAGATCGTAGGTAGTCCTGATAACCTTACAGAAGCTTTCTCGCAATTTACAGTCAAAGAGCAAAACGAGGGTTTTGGCCCCACAGTTTCCAATAGCGCACGCAGGATGCCACCGTTGTGGTCATATCGCATTGAAAACAAGCCCGAAACAGATGTTATAACTGTCACCGCAACATCGTACTCGCCGGAGGTTGCTGCACGCTTTGCCAACCAAATCACTCGAACCTACCTGAGTCGAGACCTCACAAACAATAACGCAACCAACCGAGCAGCAAGGGAGTTCATACAACGACAGCTAGGTGAGACAGGGAAAAAATTAGCAGCTGCGACAGCTCATTTGGCCAATATTAAGCGCAACACGACCCTCGTATCGCCAGACGGTCAACTCTTGGCAGCTACTCAGCGCGTATATTTGTTGAAGTCTTCTGTTGACATCGCCATAGCTGGTCTTGAATCATCAGCAAGCCGGATGGCTGAAATAGACCATCAGTTGAACCAAACAAAGGAGTTCGTTCCATTTAGCTCACAAGTTCAGCAGAATCCCCTTTACGCACAAGTGGCAAGCCGTATCAGTAGCCTCCAGGGCCAAAGAGCACAACTGGTTCAGGATTTCACTGCGGAATCGATCGAAGTCAGGAATATCGACAATACAATTCGGATCGAGAGGGAGGATCTTAAGCATATTACGGAAAACATTCTATTTGCAACGATGAAGCAGGCTAATCCTGTGTGGTCGCAACTTGCCTTGAGTTGGGCTACGGAAAAAGCAAACGAGGTCGCATTGTCGGCACAACTGGCTGCTTCAAATCGAATAATGGAGAATAGCCAGAGTCAGTTGTTAAAGTTTCCAGCGATGGCAAGACAAGTAGACTCCGCAGCGCGGGCAGTCGCAATTCTTGATCAAACTTACACTCAGCTTTCGAATCAATACTATACTTTCCTAATAAACGAGAATTCGAATGTGCCAAGCGGCCTAATAGTTTCTGAAGCGAGGCCGAAGTTCTTGCCGGTATATCCCAAAGTTGTACCGACTCTAATCTTAGTGACCATTGTCGGCTTTATTTTAGCCGTAGGTCTTGCTTTAGCTATCGACAAACTGGATGCGCGGATTCACGATCCGGCCATGGTTGAAAAGTTGACCGGGCTCGTGACACTCTCGGGAGTTCCAAACGTTGCTGGCCCAGATACTGGGAATCGTCCAATCATCGGCAGCGATATAGGCAATGGACATGCCTTCTTGGAAAGTTATAGGATTCTCAGGAACAACATATCCTTTGCAAGTCCTGATAAGCCAATCCACATAATTGCTGTCACAAGCGCCGGTAGGGCAGAGGGTAAAACTACGACGTCAGCAAATTTGGCCATATCAATGGGAATGGACGGACGGCGTGTCCTCCTAATTGATGGGGACCTAAGGCGTCCGTCACTTCACACAGTATTTGGTATTCCAAGAGAAATTGGATTCACGAGCGTCGTTAGGGGACAGGTGGCGCTTGAAGATGCAATCGTGCCGACGATTTTCGACAATGTATTCTGTCTGCCGTCTGGACCGATTCCGCCGGATTCCACCGAATTCTTAAATTCTGAGCATAGCCGGAGAATTGTGGAAGAGGCAAGTAAGCTCTATGATATGGTCATCGTAGACAGCCCTCCGTCATCGGGTCTGAGCGATATCCAGGTTATCTCGACTTTTGTCGACGGAATCGTTCTGGTAGTTAGTCTGGAAGGAACTCTGCGTCCGCAACTTCAGTCAACCATGCTAACTTTGAAGCAGGCTGGCGCAAAGATGCTGGGTACAGTTGTGAATCGGGTCGAACTCAAGCGCCCCGGATATGGCTACTACTACTCCTATTATTATTACTATCAGTACGAAGAGGATTCAAAGGCAGAAGGCCGACGCGGAAGGTCTAAAAGGAAGCGACGCCGGGGCGGCAAAGGTAAAGATTAGTCCTCGGCCTCCGACTCGGAAGCGCTTCTGTCTGAATACGGGTTGCATGTTGCGGCAGTTAGGAACTGCCGGTCGTTAGTTGTATGCGTATTCCGGTGAATGCGTTCAAGATTCCGCTCGAAAGCGATCAAGTTTCCGACGGAAAGCGATCAGATTTTGAGATGCCATTCGCGTTTCGAAATGTGGCTCTATGAGAAATTGAGTGGATTGTCGTAGCCTTGTTGCGTGGGTGATGCCGATCTATTTTCTTCGTTGCTTGGCTTGAACGAGAGTTGGGAAGTGACTTCGGTCGATTTCAAGCCTGAATTGTCTCGGGTTGAGATT
>CAILEM010000084.1 GCA_903833215.1 uncultured Armatimonadota bacterium | reverse complement strand
TCCCGGAAATATGGTGTCGCGACTGCGTCACGACGCAATTTAATAACCGGATCACCCCCACCCGACCCTCCGCCCGCTTGGACGCGGTAGAGGGCATCAATGCCTCGCTGCTCCCGTGGAATCGAGGGTTTTCGGTGCTAAGGTTTCCGAGATTTAGCCGTCGACTAGCGAGTTGGCCCTTCGATTTCACAGGAGCCGAACGCCGCTGATGCCCTCTCCTTTTTTCAAAAAGGGGAGAGTCGGGAGGGGATTATGCCATCGACGCGTCTCGGCGACGCCGGGACTCCTGATCTCTGGGAACTATCGACGTTCCCGGACCTTTTGGAGTCACGACTGCGTCGCGACGCAATTTTATGGACCGGATTTCCCCCTCCCGACCCTCCGCCCGCTTGGACGCGGTAGAGGGCATCAATGCCTCGCTGCTCCCGTAGAATCGAGAGTTGCCAGGCTTTGACAGTTCGATCCTGCACCTCCGCTGTCAACTTGGCCAGTCGCTTTCACAGCAGCCACATGCCGCTGATGCCCTCTACTTTTTCAAAAAGGTGGAGGATCGACAGGGGATTATGCCATCGCTGTGTCCCGACCCTCCACCCGCTTGGACGCGAGGCAATCTCAAAAGGCCTCAGCGCTTCCGTTTGATTGAAAGTTTGCGGTATTGGACTTTCCGGTCTGGCCCTCCGGTCAGATTCTTCCCAACCGTTAGCGCAGACGGATGCACGCTCGTTCTGGATGAGGCCACGGGGGTGGTGGAACACCTTTATCCTTACTCCTATTCCCACCGCGGGTGTAGGATATTGGGATGTTGTGGATGCTTGCGGTGGCATGGGTGGGTCGGGTGGAGCGATTTGTCGCCAAAACGCTTGAAGGGTCGGTGGTGACTCTGATTGCGGTGAGCGATGACCCAGGTCGTCGAGCTTGGGCAGCGGACGGATCGGCTGCAAGCACGTTTAAGGGGGCCCGGGCGAAATCATCCGACTTGGCGTTTCTGGTGCAGATCGACGTGAAGGGGAACGCTTCTGCCCCAACGGCGTATCTCTATCGACCACCCGGCTACACGACAACTCCACTGGACTACCCGACCTCAACCACACCTCTCGGGACGAACCGATGGCGACTCGTTCGTTACGAACACAAATCGTTCAGCCAATCAACCACGTTCCTCACGCTGAATGTCGCAGATGGCGCATGGCGGTCAGCTCGGCGCACGAAGGTCCACAACGGCGTCCCCGAAACCCGAAGCCGATTCATACAAAACGCCGAAGTCATCCCCGACAAAAGAGTCGATTCGAAAGGGCGTCCGCTGGTCGGATTTCCCGTGTTTCTACCCCCTGACTTCCGACGCGGCGACGTCCGGCTGCTGGGATTCGATCGCCTTGGCAAGGAGATTCCTCCCGCAGGGGAGGTGTCGTTCGGCATGGTCAGCTACCAGTTCTTTTCCCGTCCCATCGACGAAATCGTGGAACTAGAACTTCAGAGCCGCCGATTCAGCACCGTGCAGTTCACTAATATCCGAACGCACCCGAACGATCGTTAGCCGACTACCACTTCTGGCGCTTGAGCCAAAGGGTGCAGACACTTTCTTCGGTCTCCGTCGTGCACACTAGCTCCCAGCCTTCGGCTCCCAGCTTGTTTAGCGTGGCTTGAATGTCTTCGTACTCTTCACCGGCAACGTCTTGAACGTGATACTCCCACTTCGTCATGTTGTGACCTCACTTTGCACCAAGGATCTTGACCTATAATGGCTCTTAAGGGATGCAATTCGAATCCCAGGAGAGAAATTGAGCAACGACGAAGTAGTGGCTGCCTGTCGGGCCATTGAAGACGGCGAGTTTGTCCAAGCGAGACATCACCTAAATAATCTCGCGATGTCGGGCACAAACCCCAGCCTGGTCGAAGAGCTCACTCGTCTTATTTGGCAAAAGGAGCGCGAGGTAATGCAGACCACCGTAAACCGTATTGGCATGGCCATCTCTGTTGCCGTTCTAGGCTACATGGCTCTCTCATTTCAATCCCCCGAGGGGTGGGGACCCCTCGTTTGGGGAATTGTCGCATTTCTCGTCTTACCTTGCGTTGTGGGCGTTCTCGCCGGAAACAGCGTCGCCGCGTCCCGTGCGGCTCCCCTGAAAAAGCTCCGTTTTCGGCGTGCATTCTCCATCACGTTCTCGGTTGTGGCCATCTACACGCTGGTCGGCATGGGAATTGTCCGACACAAGATGCAGTCGGCGGATAAGTCGTCCGACATCGCGATTTATCTCGTCGTCGCCGTCGTCTACGGCCTCATGGCTGGGGCCGTTGCTGGCATCGCTGGCACCAGCTTCCCAATCTCCAAGAGGGCTTCATGAACCTTTACCACCACCGACGACCCGATTCCTCGCTCGCCCTCTACATCGACGGGAACCTTCAATTCGATACGCGAGATGAGGCGGTTTACCACGAAAGTCTTGCTCTCCCTGCCCTCTGCCTCGCGAAGGCACCCCGTACCGCCCTCATTTGCGGCGGCGGCGATGGCCTTGCCTTGCGAGAGGTGCTCCGGTTCCCTGGCATCGAGCAGGTCACGCTGATCGATTGCTCTCCTGAAGTGCTCGATTTCGCCCGACAAGAGTTGAGCGACCTTAACGGCAACTCCCTGGATGACCCTCGGTTGACCCTTATCGTCGCCGACGCACTTGAAGCCCCCCTGGCCGATAACTCGTTCGACGTCATCATTTGCGACTTCACGTTCCCGACCACCAAAGAGAGCGCCCTCGGCTTCACGGTGGAATGGTATTCCAAGCTGAAAGCTGCCCTTACCGAGGGTGGCGTGCTGGTGATCAATACGGTATCGCCCCAAAACACGGCGTCGGCATTCGCGTGCCTCGTCTCCACGATCCGAGCCGCAGGACTGAACGCATTGCCATACCGTGTTTGCATCCCCTCCTTCCGTGATCACGGATATGGGGCGTGGGGATTCATCCTTGCCGCCAAACATCGGCTCACAATTTCGAGTCTACGTGGGATCGAATGTCCGGTGCCGACCCAGCAGGCAGACCTCACTGCGCTCGCTCGTGCTGCGCGTTTTTCGGTCAAAGCGCGCATCGATTTTGCGAAGGCGCCCGTTAACCGCTCGGCGAATCCTGTTCTCCAAAGCCTACTCTTGAACCCAGAAGCACGGGCGACCGTCACCGACGGCGATGCGCCCCCCGATTTCCCGAATCTTGCCAATCAGGTCGAAATCTCACACCCGTATCACTCGCGCTCGATGATCGCCGCGCTTGCGGAACAGGTCGTGGGTTCCCTGCCGAGCATCGACTTGCGGAAGCTCGTGGATGAGTTGGCTCTGCGCGCCAAAGAACTGCCCAAGAAGATCGTTGAGGAACTGAACAACCTCCGGGCCTACCTCTCTCGAACCGTACTGGATCTTGACGTGTGGGGAACCTGGGCATCACGACTACTGGCGACTTTGATCTTGGTGATGGTCATCGCCAACTCAATTTCGCCCGACCCTGCGTTTGCGAAAGGTGGCGAAGGCATGGGGCACGCCAGCTTTTCCCGCGGGTTCTCGAGCCACGCCGAGTTTGGTCAGATTTCAACACCGCCAAGTGCGCCAATCAGTGGTCGAGGTTTCACCGCATCTTACGGACACGACCCTGTCGACATCTACGGTTACCACTACACACCTCGCTTCTACTTTTACGGCAACGGTGGTGGCTACTATGGCGGAGGCGGCGGTTCCAATCAAAGGGATGTGCCGAATCGACACAAGCCCAAGACGCACAAACCGCTATTCGTGCTCGATGATGACCTGATGGCGATGGACAACGGAGACTTCGTGATCTCGCTGTCGGAGACCGCCTTTCTTGTCATCGCCGAAGGTCAAGTCAGCCTGATGGATACCCAAGGCGGAGCGCCGTTGACGTCGGTATTCGCGGAGCCCAAGCTGTTCGAAAGTATCCGCAAAGAGGTCACTTCCCAAACGGGAGATATCGATCGCGAGGTCCAGGTTCGAAAGGATTGGCTTTCCTGGGTCGGCTGGACAAGCAGTATGTTCAGCAGCGTCCGGTCCGACACCGAAGAGTACACCAACCTCAAAGACCTCCAGCGGCGACTCGGCCTCGCAATGAAGCGGCTTGGCATGAGTCCAGAAGCGGGTTCCATTGAAGTGCCTACCGACGCCATCGAGTTGTTCGTGGGGTGTCACGTCCTCGCCGATAATCGCGTCGCCCTCTATACTCCGGGTGGTCATCCCACTTATCTGGATGGCACAAGCATGATATCGGAGAGCGGAAAGAAGGAGAAGCTCAAGCCTCAGCTCAAAGCCGCGATCGTGTCGATCCTGCAGAAGATGGTCAAAGAGGCTCAGAGGGACATCAAGTCGGACGAAGCTGAAATCAAGTCTTTGGGCAACGAACTGGCATCGACTCAACTCGACCTGAACGAGTATCAATCGATCCAGCAGCAAAACGGTTTCGATCCTAGTTACGAGGTTGATTACGGAACCGATTCGATCCCCGTCACGCAAGCGATTGAGAAGACCCAGCAGGATATGACTTCGATTGCCCTCGATCAGAAGGTGCTTGAGGTGGGGATCCAGAAGAGCCAGCGAGAGCTAGAACGATTCCAAGCCACGCTTCAAGCTTGGAGCCAATAGCTTGGATCTGCTTTGGCGGGAGCTTCGGCCCGACGAACAGGTCTCACTGGACAACCTTGCCGGACAGGGTCCGACAAGTGGGTTCATGCAGTCTCAATTCTGGGCACGGTTCAAGCAGACCGAAGGCTATGACGTCACCCGCCTGGCCCTCCTTCAAGACGACAAACTGATCGGAGGTGCCTCACTGCTTCGTTTTCCCTTGGCTGGGCAGCCGAGTTTCATCCTCTGCCCCGAGGGCCCGGTATTGCCATGGGGCGAGGTGGCAGTGGCTCGACGGGCCCTTCGCGAATTGACGGGCATCGCGAAAGAAATGCCGAATTCGCTGGGGCTTCGCATCGAACCTCACCTGCCCACGCCGCTTCCAAGCTTGCTCAGGAACTGGACAGATGCCCCCACCGACTTGACTCCGTCCGACACCCTGATGTTGGACTTGCGCCTGTCCGAAGATGAGTTGCTCGCCCAAGCCCATCCCAAGTGTCGCTATAACCTGAAGATCGCGGATCGCGATGGGGTCGAGGTGCAGGTGACTCAGGATATGTCGATTGCCCACGACTTCTACGAGTTGCTGCAGGAAACATCGAACCGCACCGATTTCTTCATCGAGCCGCTCGGTTTCTTCCTCGGACTACTCTCCGAATTGTTCGCTTCGAATACGGGAGAGGTGTTTGTCGCCCGCCGCCAAGGCAAGCTTTTGGCCGTGATCGTCGTCGTGTACTTTGGCCGAAGGGCCACTTACCTCTACGGCGCCTCCAGTTCCGCCGACCGCCGCCACATGCCCGCCTACGCCCTCCACCGCGCCGCCATGTCCGCCGCCCGTTCGCGCGGTTGCATCGAATACGACATGTACGGCATCGACGCCTTCGAACGCCGCGACCACCTCTACGCCGGCATCACTCGCTTCAAAAAACAATGGGGCGGCACCATCCTCACCCGAATCGGCGCCCGCGATTACGTCTTCTACGACCGCCTCGCCGACACGCTTGTCAAGCAGTTTCAAATGAACGAGCAAGGCTAACCACGTCTTGCCACAAAAACGATTTGCCGAACCAGTTCACGAGCGCCAGCGGCAAACTCGCGAATTTATAGGGCAGCCCACGACCGATAGTGAGCAGCAAATTGTGGGCAGCCAAGCTTCCCGCTCAAGCCGGAGCCGTCCAAAGCGTTCCTCTCCAGCGTCTGAGGAGCTGTAAAAGAATGGTTTCTTAACGCAT
>CAILEM010000083.1 GCA_903833215.1 uncultured Armatimonadota bacterium | reverse complement strand
ACGATCGGCCCTTAACAGGAGCGGACTGAGCGGAGGCAACTCCAACTACGGTGGCGAGAGCGATGACTGCGATGCTTGTTCTTAGTTTCATGTTCGTTTGGTGAATTCCTTGTTTGATTTTTCCGAGCCGCTTTTTAGTTCGTCTCGGCTTATGATTAAGATTGTCTCTCACCGCAAGCGCAGTTGCAATTCACGACTATCAAGGACCGGGTTCACGGTGGACAGAAGCCATGTCCAGGTTCCGGTACGCGCATACAGGGTCACGCATTTACAGCACACATCCCACCCTGTAGTCGACGGTGATCGTACCGGCGTCCGGACCGATGAATCACACCTCGTGTTGGTCCATCAATCCACGAGGCAGAACAATGTCATAGGCGGCTGCGTCGGTACGATCACCGCCGACTACGGTGGCCCTTGGTGATTGGGCGAGGGATGTGCAGCTACGATCGGCTCCTACGGGACTCTTTGGTCGCCAGCGACCCAGGCTTCGCCTTCGGATCCGAATTCTTTCTTCCAGATTGGGACGTCAGCTTTGATCTGGTCGATAAGGAAGCGGCAGCAATCGAAAGCCTCGGCTCGATGGGCGCAGGCGGCGACGCACACAACGGCGACCTCGCCCGGTTGGAGTTCGCCAATTCGGTGGGCTACTGCGACGTTTGCATTCCATTTCGAGGAGGCAACTTCGGCGATGTCGCGCATCTGCTTTAGGGCCATTGAATCGTGCGCTTCGTAGATCAGCTTGGACGTTTCTGTCTCACCCGTCACAGCGCGTACTTCACCTGTGAATGTGACCACCCCACCGTAACGAACATCCTTTACGGAATCGACAAGCGTCGAAACATTAAGCGGTTCTAGAGACAGCGCAACAGTCTTTACTTCGGCCACCTGCACATGATGGCTCCCCACGCGCCAAAATCGAAACATGATCTCGCCATCTCAGTCGGAAAAGATTCTCCAAGCCCTTCTGATGTCTCCCTTGACGGGTGCCCCATTGCGTAAGTTGGCAATGGAATTGCTGGATGAACTGCCAACCTATAACTGGTCTGGTATCTATCGACTTGAGGGCGACACCCTCATACTCGACGAGTACGTGGGAGCAGCCACCGACCACACCCACATCCCCGTCGGGCGTGGTGTCTGCGGTACGGCCGTTGCCGAGGACAAGAATCAGGTCATTGAGGACGTGCGCGAACTGACGAACTATCTCGCCTGCAGTACCCAAACGCGATCTGAAATCGTCGTGTTGATCAAGCGAGAAGAAGTAACTCTTGGGCAGATCGACATTGACGGTCACACCGTTGCAGCGTTTGATGCTTCGGATGAAGCTCTGCTTGAAAAGGTCGGTGGGATTTTATCTGGACGCTGGTAGACGTTGATTCCACGAGGGAAGTCGAGTCTTCAAATACTTCGGCTGTCGGGTGAGGTCGGTAGTTTCTGGACGCATCCCTTTCAGGGAAGTCGGCGACTAAGAATTGGATACCAGGCTAGCTCTGTCGCCAGCGCAAGCCTTTGCTTGGTGGAGATCATCACTTTTGGTGAATGGGATGGCAGTGGCACATCTAGAGGGTGATGCAAGCGGAATTTGGATTACCCACCGCTGACAGGTGGGATGAGCGCAAGTTGGCTGCCGACGGGCACATCGTCATCGAGATTGGCGAATTCATCTCCGACGGCAAGTCGGCATGATTCGACGCTTACGCCTGCAATTGCAAGTGCCTGAAGGATGGCGCGAGGGTTCGCCACCGCTTCGATCGTGATCGACGGGCCGTGCCTATCGCGGAGATAGGCAAACAACGAGACTTCCCATGTCGCCATGGGCTTTAGTTTGGCCCATGTGGTCCCTCATGTACACTATCGGTCTTGAACGACTTTGACGTCATCGTAGTGGGAGCCGGGCATGCCGGTATTGAGGCCGCCCTCGCAGCAGCGAGAATGGGGCTGAGAACGGCTTGCGTCACTATGCGTCTCGATAGGATCGGACACCTCCCCTGCAACTGCAGCATAGGCGGCCCGGCGAAGGGGCATATTGCTCGCGAGGTTGACGCCCTGGGTGGCCAAATGGCGGTGACGACCGATTACGCCCTCACCCACATACGACGCGTGGGAACCGGAAAAGGGCCCGCCGTTCAGACCATCCGAGCTCACGTCTGCAAAACCCTCTATCCCCAGATCATGCAAAAAGTGATGGGAGAGCAAGCAAATCTTAGCCTTATCGAAGGAGTCGTCCTGACCGTCCTAAGTCTGGGCGGAAAAGTGACCGGTCTCCGAATGATGCTGGGAGGGCAAGTTGTTGACCTCAATGCACGATCCGTGGTGTTGACGACTGGCACCTTTCTAAATGGGCTGTGTCATGAGGGTAGCAAAAAGACCGTTGCGGCGCGGTCTGGAGATCAGGCTTCGACGGACCTTTCGACCTTTTTGAGAGACCTTGGAGTAAACCTGCGGCGGTTCAAGACCGGAACCACCCCCAGGGTCAAGTCTTCAACCATCGACTTCACCAAAACCCCACCCCTTGAGAGTGAACCGGAGGCAGGTCCCGTGAGTTTCGTTCACGATCGAACCTATCCCGTTCACGCGTTGTTGCCCTGCTGGCAGACAAAAACGACAGCAGAGATGCATGCAGTGATTCACGAAAACTTGCATCAGAGTGCGATGTATTCGGGGCAGATCGAAGGGGTCGGACCTCGTTATTGTCCGAGTATCGAGGACAAGATTGTTCGCTTTGCCGATAAGCTCAGCCATCCGATTTTCCTTGAGCAAGAAGAGTGGGACTCAGAGTCCATCTATGTTCAGGGCGTCTCAACAAGCCTGCCTGCCGACGTTCAAATCAAGATGCTGCGCCATGTGCCGGGACTTGAAAATGTCGAGATGATTCGACCAGGTTATGCCGTCGAGTACGACATGGCCGATCCGCTGCAACTTACAACTCACTTGATGTCGAAGTTGTTGGAAGGTCTATTCCTCGCCGGCCAACTTAACGGCACGAGTGGGTATGAAGAGGCGGCGGGTCAAGGCATCGTAGCTGGTATCAACGCTGCACGCTGGGCTCAAGAGGAAGTACCCGCCGACTTTGCGAGGTCGAATAGCTTCATCGGCGTGATGATCGATGACCTCGTTACCAAAGGAGTCGACGACCCCTATCGGATGTTGACGGCTCGCGCAGAGCATCGCCTATTACTTCGTCACGACAACGCTGACCAGCGGCTCACACCTCAGGGGAGAGAAGTTGGTCTGTGCGACGATCGTCGATGGACGCGATTTATCGACAAGTATGAGAAGATCCAGATGGGTCGAAGCGTCCTTGAGAACGCCTTTCTGTATCCCGCTCACAATGAGTTCTTGACCGATGCCGGTACTGCCGAGCTTCCTGGCAAGATCTCACTGTTCGACATGATGAAGCGCCCAGAAATGAATCTTCAGAAAGTATTGGATCTTGCCCAGGCTTCCGGAATCGGCGTTTCCATTTCTGACGACGTCCAAGTTCGAGAACAGTTGGAACTTGCAGGCGCGTACGACGGCTACATTCAGAAGCAAGAAAAGTTGGTTGAGCAATCCAAGCGTCTCGAAGAGATGCGAATACCGGCGCAGTACGATTTTATGAACATGAAAGGCCTTAGCTATGAGAGCCGCGAAAAGATGAACCGGATTCGGCCAACAACGGTGGGCCAGGCGTCTCGAATCCCGGGCGTAAGGCCAAGCGATATTGCACTCCTCATCGGACACCTAAGGACGGGACAGAGAATCCATGCCACTGTATAAACGAGTCCCAAGGTCTACGAAATTCAGTTCCACGACAACCCTAGAAGGTGTTTGTGTGGAGATAGCTTATGTGGAAGGCACTGATGCGTTTGGCGCCAACCTTCCCGTGCAAGGCGAGATTATTCAGTCGTTTGAAATCGCCGATACGCCTGGGGGATGGCACTTAGTGTGGCTAGATGAGGCGTTCGAGTATGAGAACGAAGCTCAAGCGCACTTGATGATCGCGGCTCGATGGGTTGCTCGTCCGATCAAGAAAGGCGATCCAGTGCCGATAAATGTTCGCCTCGTGCCGAACGTAAGTCTCATTCAGAAGGGCGCTCCCGATATTGAGAAGCTCCCATTTGTAGCACGGGGTACCGCTATGGTTATCGACGGCTAGATTCTGCGCTGAGTTGGCTGGACGCGTCTTGCCTTGGCGTTCTCTAGCATGATGAACTCGCTCAAGTTTTCCATTGCCAAGATTCCGAGAAGCTGGTCCTCTTCCATCACGAGGATCGGAGATGGATCTGCCTGGGAGAATCGGTCCACTGCTTGCTCAAGCGGATCGTTTGGGCCCGCAACTTTGAAATCTCGAAGCATCCACCTTGCGACATAGCCAGTGGGGCCATCCTCAGTAAGGCCTTGTGCCAATTGCGATCGAGTGAGCAAGCCGATCACTTCGTCGCCGTTCATGATCGGAAAGGCATGCTGAGCGTTATGGATCATCAAGTTCGCGGCAGTATCGAGTGATTCACCGCTGGTTAAGGAGCGAAATCGGGTGAGCATCACATCCGCCAAGATGTGGCCCTCAAGAAAGGATCGGGTCACCGTTCCAGATATCTCTTGGGCAGCACCGACAAATACGAAAATCGCGATGAGCACGAGCACGAAGCTTTGTGTTCGCAGTCCAGTAACCGCCAAAATGATGGCCAGCCCCTGACCAATGCCACCTGCAATTTGAGTGGACCTAGCTTCGGCCATTCTGAGCCCCAGCCAGGCTCGCAGCACTCGCCCCCCATCCATCGGAAATGCAGGAATCATGTTGAAGACCGCGAGCATCACATTTGCGATCCAAAGCTGAGTTAGGAACGAGCTATGCTGCATTCCAAGATCCAGGCGTGGAAAGCTTCCTTCCACCAGAACGATGACAAGGGCGATAAGAACTGCCAGCACGAGATTGACGGCGGGCCCGGCAAGCGATATCCACAGTTCTTGTTTCGGCTTTGGACGACCCTCCAGCATCGCGACGCCCCCGATCGGATAGAGGGTGATGTCTCGCGTTGTCACGCCAAGGCGCTTGGCGACAAGTGCGTGGCCGAGTTCATGCAGTACAACGCAGAAAAACACGGCGACAAGAAAGAGGGACCAAGAGACACCACCATTGGTGCCACCTGAGAATCCAATCCAGGCCAAGAACAGGAAGAACGTGAAGTGGATACGTATGGGTATTCCAGCAACTGTTGCGACATGCAGCGACAGACTCTGATGGGTTGCGCTTCCTGCAGGTTGTTGCGGACGGCTCATCTGCTTATTTGAAGACGAATATCGACGGATGTTCCTGCTAATGCGGAACGACTATCTGGAGTATAACGGGTTGTGTTTACGCCGTATGACTGGCAAGAAGGGATTGGCCACCGTGCTCAATACATCCAAGGGAAACTGTCTCAGGGTTCGCCTGTGTTGGCTGTCTCCTTGGAAGCGGGGATACTCGTGTTCACGTACCGTCGCCAAGCGAGAAAGATCTACGAGATCTATGACCGCTTGATCTTTGCTGGCATCGGACAGCAGTCCGACGTCGAGGCTGTGCGGGTAGCCGCTCTCGAGTTCGCGAGTAAAGAAGGCTTTAGCCGCAGCGAAGAGGATGTCACCATTCAGCGAGTGGCTACTGCCATGAGCGGCCCAATGAAGAAGGCTTTCTCGGATTTCTCAAGTTCGCCCGTGGTCGCCCGATCCCTTTTTGCCGAGGTCGGAGAGACTCCGGGCGAGGACTTGTATTACGTCATTGATTACGATGGCGATTACACTACCTCGCGGAATTTTGCGATTGTCAGTGGATCAAGTGAGGGCGGACCAGACGGGGCAAAGCTTCTGGAACTCCAGTCTTCCAGCCCCGAAGATGCGGTTGAGGCGCTCAAGCAGGTTTGGCTCTCTTTTGCCGACCCTGAAAATACCGAGGCTGCGGAAGAACTCCAAAAAGGACTTGCCCCCGAAGCCGTACTCCTTGAACGAAGCAACTTGCGCGAAAATCGATTCCGCATCCTGACGCCGGAAGGCGACTAGGAGGCGGAACCTACGATTTACCCTTTTGCCGTTGGTGTTACGGCAATCGATACGGTTCGGTAATCGGTTAGGCTCAATACCACAGTAGCGGGTTTAGAGTCTTTTGGCGCGTAAAAGATCAATCTAGCTTTCATCGATCGCGAAGGATCAACCGTTGCGGCGAGAGTGTCGGCCGACGACTCCCTGATGATATCGTCAGAGAACTCCAACTTCTCACCGTTCGCGTCGAGGACATCCCATTTGTATGTCGAGCGTTCCAGCATCCGTTCTTTGAACGAAGGGTTGCCAAATGTCACATGAACGACAACCAGCTTCTTGCCGTCGTCCGGTGCCTTCGACCCGATTGCGGCGGTTGATTCGTCGACTGAGTCGACGGTCACATTGAAGTAACCCAACTCTATTTTCTGCCCAATTTTTGCATTGCCCGTATCCGCAATCGTCACTCCGTTCTTTTCGGCGAACAATCCGTCTGCTTTCGCAGTCTTGCCGCGAAGATCGTATCGCACAACCGCGCTTTCACGAGACCTTACGATAAGTTTGTGAATTGGATCATCACCAGGGACTTCGATGAAGACCATGCCGGGAGCCTTTTGGACTGGCTTAAGGTCCATCCGAATGGGAAGCATCTTCTCAGGATTTACCAGTGTCGGTTCACTTGTGTAATTATTTGTATCGGCACCAACAACGGTAAAGCTAAGGTTCTCCTTTTCCAAAGTTAATTCGCTCTTGCCAGGGTTTTGGACTGAGAATGTCAGCACAAGGTATTTCTTTCCTTTCGCGGCAATCCACGTGTCTTCTTGAGTTATCACGCGCGTGTCGAACTTGGCTCCGACGAGTGTGAATTGAAACTGGCCCACGCGTGTAGGCTTACCGATAACTCCATCGGTACCCGCGAGTGGTTTGGCTTGATTGCCTGCCAGACTGCACGAAGCGAGAGCGACTGCGAAAATGATTGAAATTGTCCTCATATGAGCCTTTGTTCAGGTGAGGAACAGGCGCGTCATATGGTCAGGGCCACATTGCTCCTGCGTCCACCGGGGTGCTTCCGACACCAATATCAGCTTGACCCTCGTAGGGGCCCAAGTACAGTCGTGCGTTCTTTGTCATGGAAAGGCTGGACGCCACCCACCTTCATCATTTGAAAGTTTCCGAGTATCGTCACTACTGAGTGGAGCATTCCGTGCGAACACAGGGATATAGGCGCAGTCTCAATCCATTAAGTGCTGTTGCGCTTAAGTCTTGGTGTCCCTTTGAACCTACTACTTTTACTGGTAACTCTGCTCTCCCAATCGCATCTTCCCCCGGTCAGGAGGGCACCGGAAATATTCGTAAGGATCAAGCCCGCCGTGAACGTCGAGCAACTAGCAAAGGCTGTTTGTCCGATAGGCAAGGTGGAAGCCAGAGTACGAGGAACCCGCTGTTTCTTGATTCGGCTAAGGCCAGGCACGGATCCCGAGAGGGCAAAGCAAAGGCTCGAAAGGGTCGCTGGTGTTAAGGCGCTTGAAGCCGCTGAGGAACCCGTCGATTTTAGGTCAGTACGGTCCATAGGTCGAAAGATCGAACATATGAGGGAAGAAACTGAAAAGGAGCAGTCTGCCAGCCATGACACGAAGGACAACGATGGTGGACTTGACTACCTTGAAGCGTATCGATTTTTCATAGCTCAACGTGCTTATCCGAAAGACGAATTCGACTGGGAATCATGGACACGAGCTCGTAACCACGCCAAATTGATGCCTCTCGCTCAGCGAGCAGACCCAGGAATGGCAAGCCAGTTTTGGCAGTTCGCGGGTCCTACATCCCTCCAAATCCCCGATGATGCACTTGGCGGTGGGCCGAGCCCGGTGAGCGGACGTATCAACGCTGTCGCATTCGATCCAACGAATTCAAATACGATTTACGTTGGAGCTGCCAACGGCGGGTTGTGGCGGTCCACAGATGGAGGCGCGTACTGGACATGGCTTTCGAAAGATTGGAGCGAGTTGGCAGTGAATTGCATTGCCGTCGATCCGACGGACCCGTTGACGATCTACGTTGGTCGTGGGGACTACCACGGCGGCATCTGGGGAAGTCACGGCATCATGAAGACGACGGATGGGGGGGCGACTTGGAAGGAGATTGCAACCAGCCTAATGGGACCAGTAAGTGTGGCAAGTCTCTTGATTGATCCGACGAACCACAAGAATATCATTGCAGGTACCTCCAGTCAAAACGGGCTAGGCACTATCTACGTTTCAAGTGATGGCGGCGGTTACTGGATGATGGCATCGTCAGGCGCTGGTGGGAAATGCCAATTTCCAACCCTAGCGGCCAGCTTGCCAAGTCAGGGTACCGTACGCTTTTATGCCGTTGCCGCAGGCAGTGCCAATGTCGACGCGACCCTCAGCAGAATTCTCTACTCGGATAATCATGGTTCATCATGGAAGACGCTGGCATCTCCGGTTGCAGACTTTCCAACTGATCACAAAGCCTTTGTGATTGCGTCATCGCCAATCAATTCAAAAAACGTATACGTCCTCGACTCCCAAAACAAAAAGCTCTATTACAGCCTAAATCAAGGTTCGACTTGGACAGATATGAGTAAGTACCTTCCGTCCTCCGCAGGAGATATTGCGAATTTTACTCAGAGCTACTACAACTATCACCTGGAATGTGGAAGCCGGGGGAGCGGTGCCTCCGCGAAGGATATTCTCTATCTGGGTGAAATTGACATCATGGCGTCAAGCGATCAGGGGAGGACCTGGACCTCAATCGGTGGCCCATCAGGGCAAACGAGACTTGCTGGCGCTCGAACACACTGTGACCAGCAGTGCCTTGCAGTGTCACCTTCAGATCCGAACACTGGCGTTTTCGGTAACGACGGAGGCATTTATCGGTATACGTACGATGCCGGAAGTGGACACTTCACAGTCCTCTCACTGAATAGGCGGCTCGGAATCACAATGTTCTACAAGATCGCGTGCCATCCGACCCAGATGGATTGGTTGATGGGTGGAACACAGGACAACTGCACCCCCTTCACTAACGGAGATGTGAGCAATTGGTCCAATTGCGCGTATGGCGATGGTGGCGGTGTCGTCATCGATCAGGACAACCCTTTGGTTTCGTTTGCGACGTCAGAGTATCTACATATCTACACGACGAATGATGGCTGGAAGAGCAAAAGTGACATTACTCCGAAGCGGACTCAACCTGAGAACCTTCCTTTTGTGACTCCACTCGTTTTTTCGCACACAGCACAACGGCTTTATAGTGCAACAAATCAAATATGGATGTGGGATGCCAAGACTTCCACTTGGAGTCAGTCGGGTGACTTGCTTAATATGGCGGGAAATATCTTGGCAATTGCTCTTGCCCCCAGTGATAACTCACAGATATACGCGGGGTCAATAAATGGATTGCTTCTCAAGTCGACCACGAGCTGGGATCAGTACACCCCGCTTGCGACGCCTGTAGACGGATGGTTTACAACGATTAATGTGAACCCCACAAATCCGAACGACATCATCATCGGCTATTCCGGAACAGGGATATCGCATTTGTGGAGGTGTAAGAACACGAATTCGATCGCAGCGTTTTGGGAGAATGTCTCTGGAAACGGAAGCAACGCCCTTCCCGATGCTCCGCTAAACACGTTCGCACGAGATATCGATGATCCTCAGAACACCTGGTATGTGGGCACCGATGTCGGAGTGTTTCTCACCTCGAACGCAGGCAAGACTTGGGCCAATGCTGGTTCGCCTTATGGCTTGCCGAGTGTGATTGTCAACGACCTCGTGGCCGTGTCAGGAACAAGGTATTTGAATGCTGGAACCTACGGTCGAGGTTGGTGGCGTCTGTATTTACCTGTCGGAGGGGGCAACCTCACCGACTTGACAGTTTCACCGAATCCGGTCGTCGGCGGAAACAATGTGCTGGGCACCGTCACCATTTCGAAGCCGGCACCTACTCAGGGGACGACTATTCAGGTCAAGTGTAGCTCCAACATCTCGGGACCAAGTTCGGTCATCATTCCAGCAGGAAAGGTCTCGGCAGACTTCGTCATCTCCACCGCAGGTGTCTCAGTAACTGGCACGGCAACGGTCAGTGCGACTCAGGCAACTCTCACCAAGGTCGCGACCTTCTCAATCCAACCGGCAAAGCTGATCAGTGTCGATGCGAATCCAAATCCTGTGGTCGGTGGATTGTCCGCCACAGTGAAAGTCAGTCTTGATGGAGCTGCTGCATCGCCAGGTGTCACTATTAACCTAGCCTGCACCAATCCAAGCGTGAAGATTCCCACTTCGGTAATTGTTGCGACTGGGGCTACTTTCGCGACCTTCACGGTTGGCACCGCTGCTGTCAGTGCCAGTACCTCGGCGACCATTACGGCTAGCACTGGTGTTGTGTCCGTAAATGCCTCACTGTCTATCCTGCCAGCCACCATTCAGACGTTGACAGCATCCGACTCCATCGTCGTCGGTGGCTCGTCGACGGTAGTTAAGTGCAGATTGACATTCAATGGTCCAACGTCGGCGGAAGGGGTTACGGTGAAATTGGCGAGCAGTAAGCCATTGCTGGCTTCCGTTCCAGCTTCCATTACCGCCAAAATGACAGGCTCGGACTTCTTTGTGACATTTGTTGTCACCCACATGCTTGTGAAATCGAGTGAGACATTGGCGATCACGGCGTCGTTAGGAAGTAAATCCATTTCGACAAATCTTCAGCTCAGTCCGTTTGCTCCCATCGACTTGTCGTTCGTTCCGTTCAACGTCATCGGCGCCACGAAGTCAACGGGAACGGTGACCCTTAACGCGACACCAGGAAGCAAGAGCGGGGCGATTTCTGTCCGTCTCTCAACTTATGCTGCAGGCGTCAGTGTTCCTATATCGGTGTCGGTTCCCGTTAACAAAGCTACTGGGACGTTTTCTGTGACGACGTCTCCAGTCACCTCAACCACCCAGGCTGTCATCAATGCGACCGTCGGGACGAATCTCAAACAGGGCACATTGACCGTCTTGGCACCTAGTCTGACCTCGATATCCGTCTCTCCGGCCTCTCTGAGGACCAGTGTTACAAAGTCGGCGATAGGGACTGTCACGATAAGCGGTCCTGCCCCAAAGGGTGGTATCGGCATTCAGTTGGTGAGTTCCGACACCAAATCGGCTCTTGTACCTGTTAGCGTGTCGATCCCGGCGGGCCAGACAAAAGCGACGTTTAGGGTGACGGTTGCCAAGGTGACGGCAACGGTTAGGGTGACTCTTGGAGCAGGTCTGAAGAACGACAGCAAATCCGTTCAATTGACGCTGAGCCCGTAGGTTCTGGGAGCCCTGGCTTTAGCAGCTAGTCAGGGCTATTTGAGCTGACTAGGTCTTTACGATGAGATAATTTTTGGGGGTCACGGAGGAGTGTCAAGCAGTAGCAGTCAGCAATCGGTCAGGTTCGGAAAACGCCCCGTTTGCAAGGCCCCAAACAGTAGTAGTATCATCTTCTAGCTAGCAAGGAGCATCCGGTCCGCGGGGAGGGCAGAAGTCCACTTGATGTTTCACAACTGAATACGAACTCGCTTTCAGCCCACAATTGCGGACACCGGGCACACCAGAGAAAGGAGGTTCGTTATGCCATACAAAGCCTTGCCCGCTAACCCCAGCTTGGATCATCTGAAGAGCCAAGCCCGTGACTTGCAGCGATCACTGCGTGATAAGGACCTTCGGGCCCTTCAACGCGTTAGGGAATTTCATCCTCACTACAACACAGTGGATGACCTCGCGATTGCTGCGGCCCCACTTCGCCTGAGCGATTTCCAACTTGTGATTGCGAGGGAATACTGCTTTGCCAGTTGGGCGAAGCTCAAGATTGCTGTTGAGCAGGGCGGATCGACCGAGTCGGATCGATCGTTCATTGACAGGATCGATGATCCAGTGTTCCGTCGCGCGGTTGAGCTACTGGACCAGGGAGATGTTGGCAAATTGTCGGAGCATCTGGCGGCAAATCCGCTCGTGGTGCGCCAGCGGGTGTTCTTCAGTATCAGCGACTACTTTGGCCAGCCGACGCTTTTGGAGTTCATCGCTGAAAATCCAATTCGAAATGCATCGTTACCACCGACTATCGTTGAGTGTGCGCGGGTGATTCTTGATTCCGGGGCCCGAAATGATCCGGCTGCGGTCAATCGAGCGCTTGGATTGGTTGCTTCAGGACTGGTTGTCCGAAAATGTGGAGTTCAGATCGCCCTTATCGATCTGCTCTGTGCATTTGGCGGCGAACCGAATTCGGCGATGGCATCGGCGGTTGCTCATGGTGAGTTTGAGGCGGTGGAAGCGCTCATTCGCAACGGCGCTGACCTCACCTTGGCCGTTGCGATCGTGACGCAAAGGGTCGACGTAGTTTTGGGGTTGATTGAATCTGCCACCTCAAATGAGCGACACATTGGTCTCGCACTTGCCAGTCAGTTTGGACACCTGGAAATCCTGCGGGCGCTTTTGGAAAGCGGGGAAGACCCGAATCGGTTCAATCCAGTTGGATTTCACTCGCATTCAACTCCTTTGCATCAGGCGGCATTGAGCGGACACCTCGCCGCCGTCAAGCTACTCGTTGAGCATGGGGCGGATGTGTCGATGAAGGACATCATGTTCGGAGGAACGCCACTTGGGTGGGCTGAGCATGGCAAACAAGATGCTGTCGTTCAGTTTCTAGAGGGCCGTTAGGTCTTTGGCGAAACTGAATTCTCCGGTCCGAAGGATTCGACCGCTGCGTTGGCCAGTCGCTTCTATAGGAGTATTGCGCCGCGATGCCCTCGCCTTTTCCAAAAGGAGAGGATCGAGCAAGGATTATGCCGTCCACCCGCGTGTGTTGGCGTGGCCACGACTCCATATTTTTGGAAACTCGCGAAGACTGGGGCCGAGCGGAGTCTCGACTTTGTCTCGACACGTTTTTCGGGCCGGATTGCCCCCTCCTGACCTCCTCCGCTGGTCGCGGTAGAGGAACCTTTTTGGGCGGCTCCGGCTTGCTTGAGACGTATTTGAAGCCTGTCGTCGTTGGTGCCATGGGGCCTACGACGCGGTCATCTGTACAGGATCACCCCCGGCCGGCCTCGCTGGCAGCTTCGACGTGATGGAGGGCATCTGTGGCGCGAGGGTCCTATGGAATCGCGTGCCTTCGGTCTTGGGCTCTCCGAACCGATGCCAGCCATCAGCGATTAACCTTCGTAAATGAAGGGCGGATCTTTCTGGATCCAGGTTTGCAGTAGCTTGCCGATTTTGCCTAGGGAGTCGGCAGAGCAGTTTTCGGGGATGTCGTGGAGGGTGTGCCAGTGCTCCAGATAGTGGAAGTCGATGAGGTCAATCGTTCGAAGCCCGGCTTTGTTGAGGGGAATGTGGTCATCGGTGATCTCTTGACCAAACTCCATAGGGAAGACAGCGCCGAGCCCGACTTGGGTGGCGTGCTTGCACATCGCGTACACAAGCGATTTGGCGTACTTGATACTGTTTCCTTCCATGGATACCGACAGGTTTTTCGTGCCAACCATATCGATAACGATGCCATACGTTGGAATCGGGTGATTCTTTAGGTCAGAGGCATACGCTTGCGCGCCAAGAAACATCTCGTTCAGTCCTGGGCCAAGGTCTTCTCCATCAGTGAGCACGTATTGAACGCCAACACTCGGAGGGAGATGCATTTTAAGGACACGAGCGAGTTCGAGCAAGACCGACACACCGCTCGCTCCATCGTTGGCTCCAAGGATTGGTTTCTTCTTATCTTCAAGTTCATCCTCGAAATCCGCGGTGGGTCGTGTATCCCAATGCGCCAAGAGTACGATTCATGTGGAAGCCGTTTTCCAGTTCTGGTCGCCGATGATGTTCCACATCGTCAGCTCTTGGTTGGTTGTCGACCAAGCGTGTTTGAACTCTTGGAAGTGGACGTTATCGCAGGACTTGCCAAGTTCCTTGCGCAGAAAGTCACGGCACTTAATGTGCGCCTCACTGCCTGGATTGCGGGGCCCAAAGGCGCATTGTGCTAGCAGGTCTTGCCACGCACGCTCCTCTTTGAACGGTTCTCCGTCGGCGGTTGTGGTTGTTGAGCGAAATGCGCAGGTACTCGCTAGGGCGAGGAAACACCCAACCAGCGTGAGGAGGTGTCGGATGCCTTCTTTCCTCGCAGAACTTCTTCGATGGTGAGTGGATCGAGAGTCTTTACGATCTTCGCTTTTTCCCATATTTTGAAGTACCCGAGGCCGCCGTGGGCCAACGTAGATGGCATTGCGATGGTGTAACTCTTACCGTCTTCCAACTTGGCATTGCCGACGTTGATCGAGATAACGCGGCTGTTTGGCGAGCCAACCTTTTTGAAATTAACTTCAAACCCAGAGATCTGGAGAAAGCCTTCGTTTGGCTGAGGATACAACGACAGCGATCTCTCGAATGCTGCCCGAATCTGACTTCCGGTCAGGCTTAGCACGATGATCGTATTCGTTGGATACTGTAGCAAGCTCGCTAAATTATCCTTTTGATAGGATCGCTTTAAAATTCCGGCGGCGAGAAAAGCTCCATCTGCACCAGATGCCTCTTTGATGACGTCAGCCGCGGATTGGGCAGCCGAATGGGCACCTACATCAGGTCCGTCTTCCGCTTTCGTCATGGATGAAGCGGTAAGGAGGAAGCAGCCAATTATCGTTGCGTAGATTCGCGGCATCATGAGATGTTCAGCGGCACATTTATTGTGACTCCGATCTTACGATCTGCGAGTCACGTTTGATAAATCTTACGACAACATTGTCAAGAGACCTAGGACAGATTACTCTGAATTTGGGGTCCCAAGTGTGAAGTAAACGGTCGCCCCGTGATTAATAAGTCCGTGAGCGAAAGTCCGGCCACCATGCCGGCTGACAATTCGATTCACCATCGCGAGGCCGACTCCATTTCCTGAAAATTCGGAAGCGTGGTGGAGTCGCTGGAACGGCTGAAACAGCTTATCAGCGTATGCCATGTCGAACCCAGCGCCGTTGTCGCGAATCGAAAAGACCCTTTCCGATCCACTTTGGCGACATTCAAAAGTAATCTCAGCCTTGGGCTGTTTCGCAGTGAATTTCCAAGCATTCGATAATAGGTTCTGCAACAGAAGATGCATCAACCTGGGATCCGCCTGCACAACCATGTCGGGCTGAATGCGGCACTGCAAAACTCTATTTGGATTCTCCGCACGAATTTCTTCATTGATCAGCCGTGCCATCGTGGATAGGTCTACTTCCTGTAGCCTCAACTCTTGGCGGGTTAGTCGCGTGAGACCGAGGAGAGCGTCAATCAGCTCAGACATTCTTTGGCTTGCTTTTCGTACGCGCTCAAGATCCGCAATGCCGACTTCGCCCAAGACATGGCCGTAGTGCTTGAGCACCGCATGGCTAAATCCGTCGATAGCTCGGAGTGGTGCTCGCAAATCGTGGGAAACGGAGAAGCAGAAGGCCTCCAACTCACGGTTCGCAGCGACCAACTGCTGTGTTCGTTCGGCCACACGTTGCTCGAGAACTTCGTTATTTCGCTCCAACAGCGACTTGGCCTTTCTCTGCTCCGTAATATCCTTGACCGATGCAAGGCGTGCCTTGAATCCTCGGTAGTCGATATTACGAACAAGGATCTCAACTTGGATCACCGCTCCCGACTTTACGAGGTGCGTCCAAACGGTAGGATTCTCCAGAACCTCTTGCGTCTTAACGGCTTGAAGAACGCCTGCACCATCCTCGGGTGGACGAATGTCCAAGAGTGTCATCGACAAGAACTCGGCACGGGAATACCCATAGTGTTCCACTGCGGCATCATTCACCTCAAGGAACCGCAGTGTGGCAAGGTCGTACACCCACATCGGGTTAGGATTTGCTTCAAACAAAATCTGGTCCGGTGCCAGCTGGGACCTTCGACTTCTCCCATCTGCTCCCAAATAGGCCACTCCCGACTTGGAAGTGGAATCGACACCAATCGCGAACGTTTCCGTGGGAACTGATCCGCGGTGCGTATGCCAGTGAATCCAACGGTAGGAGCCATCTTGATGGCGACATCGAACCGTAAAGTCGGTCGTCGGTGCCTCGCCGTGCAACTCAAGCTCACCCCCCAAGGTTCTATCTAGGTCAGAGGGATGAACAATATCCAGTAAAGTGAGTCCTTGAAGCTGTTCGTCCGAGTATCCAAGGACTGTGTTCCATGATTCATTTGTTTGAATCAGCTCACTTCTTAGTCCAAGGATGCAAAATAGTACGCCTGGAACTTTTAAGAAGGCGTCCAGGTAATGCGATTCAATTTGAGTAGGTACTGGAACCGTCACGGATTACACTGAGAATAGGGAAGTTGGGTCTATGAAGAATCGTGTGGGTTCGCGTAATCTTCTTGCGTGCGTGACACAGATCTTTTCTCTTCGTTGTTGGGTCTGACATCTTCATGGTCAGTGTCTTCGGTGGTTTTGAACGAGGAGTCTCGTACGGTTGAGATT
>CAILEM010000082.1 GCA_903833215.1 uncultured Armatimonadota bacterium | reverse complement strand
GGGCCTTCCGTACCTCCCCAGCCTCCGCACGAACCCACTTCACCAGCGTCGTTCTATCCTTCTCCGACAACTCCACAGCCATATTATAGAGACGAATTGAGGCCTCCAAACGATTGAGTAATTAACGACTCAGAACACTAGATTGTGAAGTCGATGAAAATCGGTGAGGCGATGGTAGATGAGTTTGTAGAGGGCAACGCATGGTGCGGCCCCTTTGTCTCCCCACCAGAACCATCTACCTTGGGCTTCATGGAGTGGGCGGAAAAGAATGGGCACACCTGCCCGATCCATTTTCTTCATTTCAGCGGCGACATCGTCAATATCACTGAGGATTGCCTTGTAGGCATCCGAGTTAGGATCGGCCATCGCCGTGGCAAGGTTAAAAGTGGTGCTACCCGTGTAGAAACCTTTGCCAAGTTCTTTGGCGCCCAAAGGTGAAACCCAGTGCCACTGGTAACTTACGATTCCGTGGCGCTTCTGAGACCATTCGATGGCTCGCTGAGTGCTATCGACCTTCTTACCCATCTGAGTGGTGTAAGACATGAAATCAAGATTGAGGATGAGTGGGGTCTTTCCCGTCTCTTTGGTGACCCACTCCAGGTCAGGGTAGTCAGTCTGCCCACTCACCATCGTCTTTCCTGCCTGGTCGCGCAGGAAAGTCAGCATCTCGCGAACTTGCTTCTTTGCCCGCCTATCAGCGGTTTGAAATGCCTTTTGACCCACGTAATGTGGTCCAGACGCCATCGCAGATCCCGTCGCGATCGTCGCCACGGCAACGCCCGTAATGATTCTTCTTACAGCCAACCGAAATTCTTTTCTCTGTCGTTTCAACTTTGAACTCCCTGTTGATGATTATTACTTACTGCGAATCGATTTCAATGCTGGAAAGTGAGCCGTTGACAGCCATGCGTCGTCAAAGAGGAACATCATGCCTAGCAAAAATCAATTGCGAACCGCTTTACGGGGCTCTCTAAATCACATTCTTCGGGGCTTTCTGTTGTGTCTCGTCTTGTCAGGGCTTGGTGCATGCGCCACCCCCCAAGTCGCCAAACCTGTCTCAGCAAGTTGGGAGTACAAGATCGAGCATATCTCTGATTCTGGGTTCGAAGACAGAATGAACGTTCTCGGCAAGCAAGGTTGGGAGATGGTGACAGCTCGCCGTTCAGATGATAACCTCAGTTCACCTATAGGGTACGAAGTGATTTTTAAGAGACCGGCCCAATGAAGAGCGGCCGCCTGCATTGATTTGAGGCAATGCAAGCGGCCGCTTGTTTTTCGTCGAACCCTTCGAAGGCTATCTCTTTTTGAAATTAGCGATCAGGTTTCGATCGGCATTCAACGTGAACGTGTAGTTCGCGATGGTGCTTATTACCGTCGTTCCTTCCGTCCAGTTGACGAACTTGTAGCCAGACTTGGGTGTCGCGTTCACTCGCACTTTCGTGCCTGCTTTGAACGTACCTTGACCGCTGACCGTTCCCGCCTTAGCAGCTGAGGAACCCAACGTGATCTTGTAGGTCTTTACGTAATTGGCAACCAAGGTTCGGTCACCTTTGGCAGTGAATGTGTAGTTAGCCGTGGAGCAGACGACTTTCTTGCCTTCTGTCCAATTCAAGAACACATAGCCGCTGTTCGGAAACTCAGAAACAGTAACCTTGCTTCCTGTCTTCACCGTACCACCCCCGCTGAGAGTGCCACCTGCTGCTGGCGAGCCAGAGAGGGTGATCACTGTTCCTTTGATGAAGTTGGCGACGAGGACGCGATTTCCAGATACTGCGAACGAGTAGGTGGCAGAAGTGCTCACTGGTTTGCCCGCTTCTGTCCAGTTTACGAAGATGTAGCCCGAGTTTGCCGTTGCAGTGACAGACGTTTGCGATCCGCTATTGACCGTTCCGCCGCCGCTTGTCTTGCCAGCAGTCGTTGGAGACGCACTCGTCGACACCGTGAAGGTCTGAACAAAGTTCGCAACCAAGGTTCGGCTGGCCGAAACGGTGAATGTGTAGCTTGCGTTGGAGCTGACTACGGTGTTTCCTTCCGTCCAATTCACGAAAGCGTATCCGGCGTTGGGTGTTGCCGTGATAGCAACACTGGCACCACTATTGAACGTGCCACCACCCGATGTGGATCCGCCTGCGACTGGGGCAGCGCTTGTTGCTACCGAGAAGGTCTGTACGAAATTCGCAACCAACGTGTGGTCGGCAGAAATCGTAAACGTATAGCTAGCATTGGAACTGGCGACGGCATTGCCTTCTGTCCAGTTAACGAATGCATATCCTGCGTTTGGCGTGGCAGTAAGTGTGACGCTGGTTCCGCTGTTGAACGTGCCTCCACCAGTGGTGGTTCCGCCAGCAACTGGGGCAGAACTTGTCGAGATGGTGAAGTTGTTGACGATGCCGCCAGGGACGTTAAGGACGTACTGACGAGTGACGACTGCTCCACCTACATCGGTGGCTTCAACTGTGAATGTGAATGTTCCGGTTGACGTCGGAGTTCCCGAGAGAACACCGGTGGTTTGGTCGAGGGTTAGGCCGGGAGGCAGTGTTCCGGTCTTGATGTTGGCAAGGAATGCAGTTGCACCACCTATCGCCACGGTTCGGTTCGGATAGGCGACGTTCAGTTCACCATCTTGAACGTGGTCAATGAGACTGAGGTCAGGAGCAACGTCAAAACCTGCCATCTGGGTGCCGAAGAAATCTCCGACGACCACGACAGTGGACATGTCCTTGGTGACGAGTACCCATTCGCCGGTTGCATTGTCGAAGTGGTCAGCATAAGTGACCGTTCCAGTTCCGTGAATTCCATCTGGGCCGACGGCGTCGCCCATCGCTTCGCCAGTCTCGGCATCGATTGGGCCTACATACTTGTAGAACTCATATCGACGGGTGATCATCTCGTTGCCATTTGGCAAATCTTCCGGTGCTCCAGCTAACTTACCGTTCTTACCGCCGTTGGCTTTGGCAAACTCGGTTTGGAGGACGCGCCATTCCATTTCGACTTCGGACGGCTCTCCGTTTGCCCAAGGCTGAGCCTTTCCGGGATCGTCGCCGACCAGCTGGTCGAGTCGGACCTTCTTGGCGTTGTGGGTTGTGGTTTTGATCTCTTTGACCCAGGAAGCTGGTCCGAATTGGAATGGAGGCAGAACAGGAGGTGGTGGAGGCACGACCACGGCAACAACGTTTGCATTCGCTCCACCGCCAGCAGGATTGTAGGTAAAGGCTGGTGTTGAAATGTTGACGGCAGGGCCGTGAACCAGGTTGCCTTGTCCATCATCGAGCAGCCAGTTGTACTTCACGGCGACGGGATTCCCTGTAAAACCGACACCGAAATGCTCGCCGCCGAAGTTGACAGAAGGGTTTGTAAACTGGTGCCCCATCGTCGGCAAAATCGGACCCGATGGGATGGCCGTATGGGCCGCCCAAGTGCCGTCAGGGTTCTTTGCACTTTGATATCTGACGAAGACTTTAGGGTGGGCTGGGTCCGTGTCGTCTTCGTAGATCTTCGGCACACCGTAGTGGTTGTAGTCGTAAGTGTAGGTGATGTCGGTTGTGTGGCCGTAGTCCAACTCAATCTCAAATCCATGAGTCTCGGACCCGGTATCGTTCACACAGTCAAAGTTATTGATACTGCCGTAGGCTTGACTCGCTGAAGCTGAACCCGCCGTGGCAAATACGGCAATGAGAGTCAGCAACAGAGTTTTAGCCGAAAGCAAACTCTTCAATCCGAATCGTCGAGAAAGCGAGCCCGGTCTAGAACGACCCTTGACTACGCCAGCAACTGAAATATCCCCTTTCTTCATTCAAACATCCTTGGAAGGGTGCTTAACAATTAGCACGCTTCAGGAGGTAAGAGCTTCAACTGTTCGAATAAATACGACACGAGTTCTTCGTCCGTCGAAGTTATGGCCGACAGGTGTCTGCTAAACGGATCGATTTGAACCTGACCGCCGCTCTCGCCTTGATACGATCGATTATTGGTGATGAGCAGAACGGCCTAGTCCTCGGCGTCGATTCCGATCGACTCGAGAACGGATACTACGATGCTCCACGCGTGATCCAGGTCTTGTTGAGAGATATTCAGCGGAGGGGCAAGGGTGAGGACGGTTCCACTCGATACCTTGAAGTTCAGCCCAAGTGAAAGGCACCGGTAGAGGCACTTTTCCGCCATGGTTGCGGACTTGAGCTCGATCCCGATGAGGAGTCCGTAACCACGAATTTCAACCACAGCTTGATTGGAAGCCAGGCGCTTTCTCAAATAGTAGACGGAGCTTTCTCCTAGCTCTTGGCTTCGAGCAACGAGCCTATCTTTCTCTACGACCTCAATCATGGCGAGGCCAGCAGCGCATGCAACGGGGCTTTTCTCGTGGGTGTAGTGGCCGATAGAATGCTCGGCTGCAATATCCAGCTCCAGCTTCGTAATGACGGCTGCGAGGGGCATTATTCCACCACCCAGGCCTTTACCGACGACAAGGATGTCCGGGACGACTCCCGTCCATTCCGACGCAAACCATTTTCCGGTCCTTCCAAACGCGGTCGGAATTTCGTCGAAGATCAATAAAGTGCCGTGGCGGTCACAGGCCGCACGAATCTGCTGCCAGTAACCAGGCGGCGGCGATACGACCGTGGTGCAGCGCATGGGTTCTGCGATGACGGCAGCAACATCGCCTTCTCGTGCCAGCACATACTCAAGGTAGTTTGCACAGCCCATATTGCAGCTGGTTCCGCATTTTAGGGGACATCGGATTGGGTCGGACGGTGGAACATGCTCCGATCCGGGGAGTAACGGACCGACGCCTCGTCGAAAGCTCTCTTCGCCTCCGACCGAACATGCATCAAGCGATGCACCATGAAACGAATCCCACATTGATATGGTCTTGTAGCGGCCCGTGGCAATGCGTGCAAGTTTCAGGGCAATTCCCATTGCCGCACTACCTCCAGGGGCAAAGAGCACCTTCTGAAGGCCCCCGGGCGTGATCTCTGCCAACTTCTCGGCTAGCTGGATAGCGACATCATTTGTATAACGACGCGGGCAAAAGCTTAACTGATCGAGCTGATCTTTGATGGCTTGAATGACCATTGGATTTGCATGGCCCACCTGATGGACCATGTTTCCGTGGAAATCCAAGTATCGGCGGCCCTCAATATCCTCAATCCAAGAACCGTTCAACGATCTCAAGGCATTCATGCAAGGGGTCGAGAGGTTTTGACGCAGAAACGCCTTCTCGTCCTTTGCGAGAACTTCTTGTGTTGATGGAGAAACATGCTCCGCCTGCCATGTCGACCTAATTGACGACGTGTTGACGTCGCCTTCTGTCGATCTACCATGTTCGCTTAGGTTCATTCGTCGTCGCCCTTTTGAGCCACAGAGGCGCTTCCCGGATAGGGCGTGTTGCCTCGCAAGCTGTACCAAATGATCCTATTGAGCTTGTCGCTGTCCGGCGCATCCGGCTTGCTCCAATCCAGATTCTTCGTCACTTGAGTCCAGTAACGATCCATCAATGTCATAGAAGCTGCTTTGCGACCGGGGTTCGGTTCATCAAGCCGAACGTTATTGGGTTGAACATGATATGGGCTGAGGTCGGGAGTCTCCTGGAAGCAGGTGGTGATTGGCTGGGCGATCGTGTCAAAACGATTCATCGGGGATATCCCAAGCATCATTTCCATCGACTTAATCATGTTTACCGTGGTGTAGCGCGTGTGGTCCACGTAGTGACGGCGATTGTATGGGCTGATCACCATGAAAACAGTGCGGTGCCCATCGACGTGGTCGGGACCGTTTTGGGCATCATCCTCTATGACGCAGATACACGTGTCTTTCCACTCAGGGCTATGACTTACGGCATCGACTACACGTCCGAGGGCAAGGTCGTTATCCGCAACCATGGATTTTGGAGCGGGATAGTCCGGGTCCATGCCTTCGGTATGGTCGCAGCAAAGGGTGAGAATGCTCAAGTTTGGAAGGGTGCCGTTTTGACTTCGCACTGAATACTCTCGAAGAAATTCGTCTGCTCGAGATTGATCACTTTGAATCAGGGGCCAGTAGTGAACGCGCTTGTTGATGAGCGGCTTCAGACTGGGCACAAGGGTAACCGGCTCGTAAGTGAATTTATGCGTTCCTCGCTTTCGATCATCCCAAGCCTCGAACCAGTCCTTGGGCCGGTATGGCTGATACTTGGCGATGTCGGCATAGCAAAATTCGCCGAAGTCTCGAACAGATAGTCCTTTGGCGAGGGCAGCATCCCAAATCGCTCCAGTATTCGATAGCGACATTGCGCAGTTTCCATCATCGTTATAGGTTCGTGAGTAGCCGACGTAAAAGTGCTCAATGTAGTCGTTGGCCAAAGCTTGAGTGCTCCAAGCGTGGCCATCGCAGCTATTGGTGCCACTCACATATCCATTGTCGAAAAGCGTGAACTCGCGAGCCAAAGCTTGGTGATTGGGCGCCGCGGTCTTGCCGAGAATCGCGAGCTTGGGGTCACCGTTACCTTCCGGCATGTCACCGAACACCTCATCGTAAGTGCGGTTCTCCTTGATGATGTAGATCACATGCTTAATCGCCCCGTTGTAGACGGGCGATGACGGCGTGAGCTTTTCTTTGCCCCATTCGTTCTGTAGCGCGACGGTTCGTGTCTGGGCGGCTAAATCTGATTTGAGGTCGATGACGGAGATGGTTCCTTCAAAGTCGTGAGCATTTCCTGCGGGTTGCCCGTGTCCCAGCTTTGCCACCGATCCATTACCTTTTGAGTTAAGAACCCAAGCTTTGTCACCCTGTAGCTGAAGCGCGATTGGAAAAAATCCAGCTGGTCGATACCCATTGACTCTTCCGGTCGCAATTTCGATTTCGGCAAGAGCATTGTCACCGCCATTGCATGCATACAATTTGCCGCTGGCTGCACTGAGGGCAACCGGCATGGAACCAAGAAGTTTCAGGCCATTCCATGCCAACCGAAAGGTTCTCGCTACTCGCTTGCGAGGAATATCAATTTCTGAGACCGAGTCACTCATGGCGTTGGCCACGTAAGCCCTTGAACCCAACACCAGAACAGCGGTCGGGTGAATTTCAACCTCAATTTCGTTGCCCACGCCTGTCCTTAAGTCGATAAGGCTAACGGTGCCACTGATCGCGGAACCCTGTGGAGTGACGGCAATCTCGCTAATTCCCGTTTTGGACTTTCTATCTCTAGCGGTCGGGATTCGGCCGCCCCAATTGGAGACGATCAAGGTTTGTTCATCTTCAGATAGCTTCGCCGCAAATGGAAGCATTGAGCCTGGCAGTTTCCTCAATCGTTGCCCGGTTTTGGCATCGATCTCCAAGGTTGCGTTGAGGTCGGTGGCTGGAACATACAGTTTCGTACCGTCTTTTGAAATGCACAGTCCACCGGGAACAACGTTCCCTGGTTCCTTTGCTTGGTTCAAGACGATTTCTACCCCCGGCTTAAGTTTTGCCTCAGCGAAGTCAAAGGTTTCGATCACTCCATCATGCCGATTGGGTGCATTATCGTCGGCTGCTCCGCCTGTAGAAGCAAACAATCGGGAACCATCGGGCGACCAAACCAACCCGTGAAAGCCTGGCTCATGCCGCATGGGTGTGTGAGAGATAATCGACTGATCTGAGGCGGAGACCAAGAGAACTTCGCGGGTATCCGAGTGCTGATCCTTAACCGTCACCGCGAAGATGTCACCTTGGGGCCGAATACAAATGTCGGCAGGGCGACCCTTGAATGCGATGGTGCCGCCCTGAATCCTTTGGCCAGTACTCAGCAGGTAGGACCCGTCGGACTGCTTACCAATCGATCCATCTCGTAAAAACGCGAACCGTGCTGCGGAGCCCAAGGCGATGAGGCTAAGGGGAATAATCGTAATTGTTATGAGTCTGCGAGTTGTCATGACTGCCGTTTTTTAACCAATTTGTCGCGACTCTCATTTCAGCACGAGATTCTTAACGAATGGTTAAAGTCAGCAAACGATACTCCACCGATGACTCTTGTCGACTTGGTTGTATTCGATATAGCGGGCACGACGGTAAAAGACAGTGACGATGTCAACCAATGCGTGCAAGACGCCCTACTTGCGGCTGGAATTGAAATCTCCCTTCCTACCATTAATGCCACCATGGGCCTCCCAAAACCGGTGGCAATTAAGAAGCTCCTGGATGACTCCGGTAATGCAGGGGATGTAGAAAGGATTCACGAAGACTTCGTGGCGAGGATGAGCCACTACTATCGAACTAGCCCAGATGTTGGTGCTATTGAAGGTGCGGAACAGGCTTTTGAGACGCTTCGAAAGGCTGGAATCAAGGTCACCCTCGATACCGGTTTCAGCAGCGATATCACGAGCATCATTTTGGAAAGGCTCGGCTGGGATGATTCGGTCATTGATGGTGCCGTGTCGTCGGACGAAGTGGAGCGTGGTCGGCCCTATCCCGACATGATTCACTACCATATGAATCGCTTTGGACTCACGGACATCGCCCGAGTCGCCAAAGTGGGCGATGCCCCTGCAGATCTGAACGAGGGGTCCAACGCTGGATGCGGATTCGTCATCGGAGTTCTCGGTGGCACCCACAACCGAGAACAGCTATCCGGTCATCCGCACACTCACCTTGTGGACACCGTTCGCGACGTTCCCGCGCTCATTTTGGGAGGCGATCTCTCTTGAAGAATTCGCTGTATCTCTGGTCCATTCTCGTGGCCGCCATCCTTGGAGGCTGCGGCTCCGATCCAAGTTCGTCCGCTTCACCAGCCCCGACAAGCAGCAAGGTTCTTCACGTCGCACTTGCGCCCTCTGAAGACGCCGAAAAAATGGTCGCAGGGTTTGAGCCGATTCGTGTTCAACTCGCGAAAGATCTGGGAATGGCAGTGACTGTAGATAAAGTAACGGACTACGCAAGCGTGATCGAAGCCCAAAAAGCTGGCAAAGTGGACCTTGCTTGGTACGGTCCCCTATCCTTGGTGTTAGCCAACCAAGAAGCCGGTGTGACGCCCATTATCGTTGGGGTCGAAGCTGGCGGCAATGCAACTTACCACTCCGTGTTTGTCGTGCCAAGTGCTTCGACTGCGAAGACTATTGCCGACCTGAAAGGCAAGAAAGTCGCCTTCGTCGACCCAGGTTCGACCAGCGGAAATCTTGTCCCACGTTCGGCATTGATGAAGTTGGCGAATGCCAAAGCAGAGGATTTCTTCGGAAACCTTTCGTACGCGGGCTCGCACGATGCTGCTCTCCTTTCCTTGATGAATGGAAATGTTGAGGCGTGCGCGATCGAGGACATTACCTATGATGCGAAAGTGAAGAGCAAGGAGCTCGACCCAAAGAAATTCAGAATCCTCTGGACATCTGACCCGATCCCACAGTCGCCGTTTGGAGTTCGCAAAGGCTTGGACCCTGCTTTGACGGCAAAGATCGTCGACAGCTTTACGTCAATGTCGACGAAGAACGTTAAGATGGACATGCCTGGAGTTGGAAATTTTGCCAATTTTGCCAAGGCCGATCTCACCTTATACGCTCCGATCGCAGAAATGGCCAAGACGCTTGGTTTGACAAAGAAAGACATCGTCAAGTAATGGGTGTTGATGTCCAACTGAAAGGGGTAATGAAGCGTTACCCCAACGGCATTGAAGCAGTCCGTGGAGTGGATCTCACGTTTCCGAAGGGGCAAGTCGCGGTAGTGCTTGGGCCTAGCGGAGCTGGCAAGAGCACGCTGCTGAGGATGGTGAACGGCTTGGAGACCGCGACAAGCGGAACCATCCAGGTCGGCGATCTTGTCGTCCATTCGAACAACCATCGAGCGGTTCGCAAGACTGTTGGAATGGTATTCCAACAGTTCAATCTCGTCCCAAGATTGTCAGTGATGGCCAATGTTCTGTGCGGGCGACTTGCCCATCGGTCGTGGGTGACCAGCATATTCTTCACGTTTCCTGAATCCGATTTTGCCCTCGCGCGAGAGGCACTGAAACAAGTTGGGCTCGAGGATCGTGCTTGGGATCGACTCGAAAAGTTGAGCGGTGGTCAGCAACAGAGAGTCGCCATCGCAAGGGTTTTGGTACAGCAGGCCAAAGTCATTCTTGCCGACGAGCCGGTAGCTTCATTGGACCCAGAAACAAGCATTGAGGTTCTGAAGCTCTTGGTGAGTTCAGCAAGGTCTCGGGAAGCCACCCTAATACTTAACCTGCATCAAGTCGATCTTGCGATGCAATTTGCAGACCGAATCGTCGGTATCCGTAAAGGTCAAGTCTTGTTTGACGGCAAGCCCAGTGACTGGACCGACACAACCTATGCACAGGTGTACCAGTGAAATGCGTCACGGCAACCGGGAAGCCCTCGCGCAGTTCATGGGCAATCCTCCTATTGGCGCCGGTGGTGATTGGGTTGTGCTGTTGGGTGATGCAAGTCGACTATGTCGCCCTAGCCAAGTCGCCTGCGCCCCTGTTTAATTTTCTAAAGAAGCTCTTCGTCGCTCCCGACTTTGCGTATTTTCCGACGTTGGCGCAGTTAACGCTGGAGACGTTTCTGATCGCTTTCGTCGCGACTATCGCAGCCTGTCTGTTGTCGTTCATTCCCGCCTTCCTTGCTGCTCGAAATTGCACCCCACATATCGTGGTGAGTGTCGGGTTGAAGGGAATCGCCAGCATCGTACGTGCTATTCCTGACCTGTTACTTGCTTTGGTATTGGCTTCATCGATCGGGCTCGGAAATGTTCCCGGCGTCATGGCATTAACCATCACCAGCGTTGCCTACATGGTGAAGGCTTACGCTGAAGCACTGGAGGTGGTTAGCAAGAACCCAGTAGAGGGCATTGCGGCTGCCGGAGGTGGCTGGTTAGCTCAAAGGACGTTGGGAGTCGTGCCTCAAGCAGCCCCAGACCTGATCGGGTTGTCACTTTACACAATGGACTCCAACCTGCGGTCGGCAGCAATTCTTGGTGCGGTTGGCGCGGGCGGAATTGGTTACGATTTGGCGGCCGCCATTCGGCACTTTCGATTTGACCGTCTTGGCATGATGATCCTCTCGGTGTACCTAAGCGTTTCGCTTGTGGATGCCCTTTCGTCTTGGATCCGCCGGAGAGTTGGATGAAGTCGCGCCCGTCCAAAAATGCTTGGTGGATTGTAGGCGTTTTGACAGCGATGGCCGTTTTGGCGAGTGCAAAACTTGGCTTCAATCTGAGTGTCCTCAAGAGTCTGGGCACCGAGATGGGGCCATCTCTTTCTAAGTATTCTCGGCCGGCTTGGCAAGATCTGCCAAGACTCCTCAAGCTCCTCGCAGAAACGGTTGCGATGGGAGTGGTTGGCTCGGTGATTGCATTGGTTCTAGGGCTGCCCGCTGTCGCATTTGCTTCCCGGAATATCTCGCCGAATAGGTTCCTGAACACCGCTACGCGACAAGTGCTGAACTTCTTCCGGTCGATGCCCGATGCGCTGATCGCGCTGTTGCTTGTTCAGGGCTTGGGGATGGGACCCATGACGGGAGCGATCGCTTTGGGACTTCACATGAGTGGCTTTGTGGGAAAGACTCTCTCGGAGAAAGTCGAACGTGTGAACCCAGGCGTGATCGAAGGTCTGCACTCGTGCGGCGCTGGATGGTTCCAGGTCTTTCGTTTTGGCGCGTTACCTTCTATTGAAAGAGAGATCATTGCCGACTCTCTCTACATCGTTGACCGAAACATTCGAACCGCGGCTACTCTCGGCCTTGTCGGTGCCGGTGGAATCGGTGTCGAACTGCTCAGCGACCTACGAACCTTTCACGAACAAGAGGCTGCCACCGTGATCGTGATGATCATCGTTCTTGTCGTCGCCGTGGATACGGCCTCAACTCATCTCAGGAAAAGACTCGCATGAAATATGATGTCGCCATTGTCGGGGCCGGAATCGCCGGTCTTTCACTTGCTTGGACGCTCAATAGGCAGGGGAAGTCGGTCATTATCCTCGAACGATCTGCCAACGCGCAGGGAGCAAGCGTTCGAAACTTTGGCATGGTTTGGCCTGTAGGACATCCCCTGGGTGAAGTGCGTGATTTGGCGCTGAGGAGTCGAGAGATCTGGCTCAATGTCGCCCAACAAGCCAATATTTGGGCCGACCCAAGAGGTTCATTAACGCTGGCCTATGAAGAGATTGAAGCGCAAGTTCTTCGTGAATTCATGCATGAAGCGGGCAATGATCCAGCCGTGGGTCGTCTTGTATCCCCAGCGGAAGCAAAGCAGATATGTCCAAGTATTCGTCTTGAGGGTCTACGTTTGGCTCTCCACAGCAAGACGGAAATTTGCGTTGATCCCAGAGAAGTCGTTCATTTGCTAGCACCCTACCTGACAACTCTCGGGATCGAAATTCGGTTTGCCACACCGGTGGCAACGGTTGAAGAGGGGCGAGTCATTCTTTCGTCAGGAGATGTTATTGAGGCCGACAAAGTTGTGGTGTGTGCGGGACCTGACCTGCGCGATATCTTGCCCGGAGTCGGTCCGGCAGCAGGGTTGATTCGATCAACGCTCCAAATGATGCGTCTCAAACCCAAAGGGAATTCCTTTCCAGCGATGGGTGTTCACCTTTGTGCGGGACTCACTCTTGGGCACTATGCAAACTTCCGAAATTGCCCATCGCTCTCGAAGCTTAAGGCATTCCATTCCGTAAAGTGGCCCAAACAATGCGAGGAGGGAATCCATGTCCTGGTATCGCAGCACCGAGATGGAAGTCTCACTGTCGGCGATTCGCACGATTATGGTGACCGCACGTTGCCATATATCTCAGAGGATGTGAATCAAGCGATTATCAATGCCCTCAGCGAGTTTCTGGATTGGTCCGAATTCGAAGTTGCCGAAAGGTGGCTTGGCCACTACAACACCGCTCCAGGGCAGTTCTATTCCTGGGTAAACCCTGCCCCTGGGGTTTGGTCACTGAACCTGTTTGGGACTGGTATGACACTCTCATTCGGTGTTGCGGAAAGAGTTGCCAACGAACTCATTCTTGCCTGAACGACGGGGGATAGGTCTGAATGATTGGTACCCAAATCGGCGGCGCTTCGTAAAAGTGAACGATCGTTGATAAATTAGAATATTTCTTTCGAATTTGTCGAAAAGCCTACTATAATATCATTGATCGTTTACTAAATGACATCTGTTCAGATTGGAGAATCGATACGTTTGCGAAGAAAGCAGTTGCATCTCACTCAAGGGCGACTCGCGGACTTAGCCTCCTGTTCTAAGCCATTTATCATTGCTATTGAACTTGGCAAACCGACATCGCGCTTGGACAAACTGCTCAGCGTCTTAGCCGTCCTGGGCCTGACGCTCTACGTTGGTCCGCTCGAGCGTGTTGAATAATGACCGTGGCTGACGTCTATCAGGGACCTAACCTAGTCGCGAACATCAGCCGCACAGAACGCGGTGCCGAGCTTGAGTTTTTGCCAGGAATAGCTCTCAAAAATGGGTTCTTAGCGACGCATTTGCCTGAATCGAGCACCCCTGTTGAATCAGTCGATTCGCATCCGTTCTTCCTGAACTTACTTCCGGAGGGGGCACGGTTGCAGTTGCTGCTCGATGCAGCACGTTCTAAAGACGATGTTCTTGGCCTCCTACTGAAATTAGGATGGGACACAATTGGGGATGTTGCCGTGCTACCGCACGGTTCTCTGATGTCTGAGCATGAGGTCAGCGTGCCAGAGTCCAAGGTAAGTGAGGTCAGCTTTTGGGATTTGTTCTATTCCGGCGTTGGAGAGAAAGCCGACTCAGCTGTACCGGGAGTTCAAGAAAAGATCTCCTCATCCACGATTGCTTTTGGGCTTAGGACGGCATCTGTCCCATCAGCGATTCTAAAGCTCAACCCAAATCGATTTCCCCGGTTGGTGCATAACGAGGAGTTCTTCCTGCGAATGGCGCGTGCTTGTGGGCTGGAAACTTGTAGGGCAGTTCTGGTTTACGACCGGTTAGGCGAGCCTGGGCTACTTGTGTCTCGATTTGATCGAGTGAAGCAGGGGAAACAGGTAGTCAAGCTACACCAAGAGGATGCATGTCAGCTCTTGAATTACCCTCCATCCGCCAAATATAGCGTGAGTTTTAAGGACATAGCCGAGGTGGTATCCAAGCCTTCTACTGCTCCGGCCGTGGAAGTCGAGCGGCTGATGAGGCTGTACGCATTCAGTTACATCATAGGGAACAGCGACCTTCATGCGAAGAATGTCAGCCTTATCTGGCAAGATGCGATCCGACTCTGCCCAGCATATGATCTCCTTAGCACGCTCCCTTATCCGCTCGATCAACACATGGCACTTCCGCTTCAAGGGCGTGATGACAATTTTCGACCCGGTGATTTCGTTGCTTTTGGTCAGAAGTACGGTGTTACCGAGAAAGCCACACGTTCGATGATTTCGCAACTTTGCACTCGAGCCCGAACGTGGGTTGATCGGCTTGACGAAATTGGGTTTGATCTGAAAATCACATCCCGAATGCGTTCAGAGATGCTGCTGAGGATTCAGAAACTGGAACGCTGAGGTTATGAGCCAGGTTTTCGGTTCAACCCGAGGCTTTTCGCAAGCACTCTGTCGACGATGCGCTTTGGCATCCAGCGGGGAAGGAGCCAGTTCACCAGCATCCCTTGAACCGGCGCATAGCGTGTCTTCGGTTTCTCTGTCGTGAGGGCATGTAGCACTACTTGCGCAATCCGTTCGGGCGATAGTCCGCTTCGACCACTTTTAACAACCGCCTCACCGAAATGCCTCAGTGCGGCCCCGTATGGCGTGTCGTCATACGGGCTGGCTTCCGACGCGGATTCTGCCTTGTCCCAAATGGGTGTTGCAACCGATCCGGGACCGATAACGATGACGTCGATTCCGAACATCAACAATTCCCGTCGAAGGGCCTCCGACAATCCCTCCAAACCATGCTTACTCGAGGAATAGGCACCGAGGAATGGAAAGCCAATGCCACCTGCAACCGAACTCATGTTCACGACGCGTCCCGGCATTCCTTGGCGTTGTGGGTCGGTTCCGAGCAGAGGTAAGAAGGTTTGGGTCGTCGCGAGCGCGCCTACCAAATTAACTTCCAGAACCTTTCGGACTTCGTCAATCGGTTGGAATGCGAGTGGACCGCCAAGGGCGATTCCAGCGTTATTCACGAGACCGGACAGTCGTTGGTTGCCGAGTGATTCACTTACCTTGGCTGCAGCCGAAGCGACGCTCTCTGCATCCGTAACGTCAAGCAATAGAGGGTAGATGTTGGTGCCTCGAGGAGCATCGTCTGATCGCCGTACGCCGGCAAAGACTCTCCAGCCACTGGACCCGCATGCGAGAGCAGTCGCACGCCCAATTCCAGTGGATGCACCCGTGATGACGACAGTCTTCACCTACTTCTCCAGGTTAGTTTCGTGAATTTGGGCATAAAAAGCCGATGTGGTTATGCGAACTGGAGATGTTTCTTTGGGATCGGGATATGGCGATTCTCTCTTTCCGCCGCTTCGAGCCATAGCTGCCTGACTTCGTTCAGGTTCACCAGCACCTCTTCGTGCGTCTTGCCATCAGCGATACACCCTGGGAGCTCGGGCACTTCAGCCAAGTATGCCTGATCTTCTTTGCACCACCAAATATTCAGTTCAGCCGTCATTGCCTTCGAATCTTAGCGCCAAGTCTACGGCTTGCTGCGTGGTCATCGCCCGACCTTCTGACCAGGCTTGATCAAAGGCAGAGTCGTCTTGAAGCTGTGCGCGAACTTGGGCAACACGTTTTTGCATCTCTCGCTGTTCGGAAGCAGGGTGTGGAGATCCAATTTCACCTCGGATACGTTCGGCAGCACCCAATAGCTGGGCCGCAAACAGCGGCTCCCTTGGCCATGCCAGTCCTTCGAGAGAATAGGCTATACCGAGAGGGTCTTCGAGTTCATTGAAATCGGCAAGGCACTCGCGGAACTCCCCCCACGCTTCACTGTGATTGCCAAGGCTGTGAGCCAATGTACCGATGTTCAGAAGGGAGCAAGCAACACCATATATGTTTCCGAGTTGGCGCCGGATGGCGAGGCACTCTTCATAGTAAGTTTTCGCGGTGGCGGAGTCCCCTTTGTTAAAGGCGATATTCCCAAGATTGTCAAGCGTGGCGGCGAAACCTCGTAAGTCGCCAATCGTGCCTTGACGTTCAAGATCGCGCCAAATCTCCAGGGCCCGCCCCCAATACTGGGCCGCGATGTCGATCTCGCCTGTATTCCCGTAGGTGTTTCCGAGGTTGTTAAGCGACATGGCGGCTGACCATCGGTCGTTGAGACCCTGGCTGATGCCAAGGCTCTCCATGTGCTTGGATCGTGCATCCTCGGCATCCATCTGCAATTCGGCCAAGTTTCCTGCCCCATTTAGGGCTCTCGCGCGCACGTCTGGTTCGGTTCCGGGATCGCATGCTAAAGCCCTCTCGATCCATTGACGCCCCTCCGAGAAGTGACCCCGTAAGCACCAGAACCGCCAAAGAGCAGCGGCCAGACGTAGTCCAGACGCTCGGCTTGAAGGTTCTTCAAAGCTCCAAGTCAGCGCAGCCCTCAAGTTGTCATGTTCGGATTCCAATCGAATCAGCCATTCCTTCTGGCTGGCGCCGCGGAGATGAGGACGCGCCTCCTCCCCAAGTGCCTCGAAGTAAGCGAGGTGCCTTTGACGCCAAGTGGCCACATCGCCAGATTCCAGAAGTCGGTCCCGAGAATATTGCCGAACGGTTTCCAGGAGGCGGTATCGCGTCGATCCGGCAGACTGCTCAAACACGACCAGGCTCTTGTCGCATAGGGAAGTGAGCAGATCCAGCAATTCCCACTCTTCGACGACATCGTCCGCACAAATCGACTCGGTGGCCTCGAGGACCCAGCCCCCGCTGAAAACAGAGAGCCGTTGCAGCAATAGCTTTTCCGGTTCACTGAGCAAGTCGTAACTCCAGTCAACAAGTGAACGCAATGTCTGCTGGCGAGGCATCGCCGTTCTGGATCCACCCGTGAGGAGTCGAAACCGCTGATCAAGTTTGCGATCGATTTCTTCCACCGAAAGCGAGCGGACTCTCGCCGCTGCAAGCTCAATCGCTAGCGGAATGCCGTCAAGCTGGTAGCAAAGGGAAGCCAGCGCAGGTGCGTTCTCGTTCGTCACGACAAAAGTTGATAGCGCCTTTTCAGCCCGATCGATAAACAGCTGAACCGCGGCAAAGTGGGACAAGCTCTTAGGTGTCTGCTTCTTTTTTGGGTCAGGCAGGGCTAGCGAAGGAACTCGGTAAATCGCTTCCCCAGGAATGTTCAGAGCTTCGCGGCTGGTGACGAGAATGACGATCCCCGAGCAATTTCGAAGGATCTGATCGGCAAACTTCGCGGAGGGATCGACGAGGTGCTCGCAGTTATCGAGGACAAGCAGAAGGTTTTTGTCGCGCAGGGCTTCGACAACATTTGCCGTGCTGGTCAAGCCCGGCTGTTCTTTGAGTCCAAAGATATCCGCGACTGTGTTTGCAACCAGCTTTGGGTCAGAAAGGGGAGCCAATTCGGCGAACCAAACTCCGTCTTTGAAACCATCCGAGTTGTCGGCAGCTAGTTGTAGCGATAATCGGGTTTTTCCGGTTCCGCCCGTTCCAAGCAGGGTAACCAGTTTGTTGCTCTTCAGAAGCTTGCTGACTTCCGTAATCTCCTTTTCCCTTCCAATGAAACTTGTGACTTGTTGAGGAAGGTTGTTCGGCTGATTGGACAGGGACCGAATGGGAGGGAAGTCTTTAGGGAGGTCGGGGTGAACAAGTTGGTAAACCCGCTCAATCTGGGCGAGATCCCGCAGCCGGTGCTCGCCTAAGTCGAGGATGCTGCTGCCTTCCGGCATTTGCTCAGCAGCAAGTGCACGGGCCACATCGGAAATCAGGATCTGTCCGCCGTGGGCAAGTGCTCGAATTCGTGCCGCGCGATTGACGGCGCTTCCGTAGTAGTCGCCATCGCGGAGGTCTACTTCGCCGGTGTGCAGGCCCATGCGCACTACCAATTTATTCGTCGGCGACCACTCTGTTTGACAGATTTCTCGCTGGAAATCGAGAGCGGTGTTGATGGCACCCGAAGCACTCGTGAACACCATGAAGAGGCTGTCACCTTCGCCTCGACTACGCACCACCATGCCGCCGTGCCGGTTGGCAATCTCCTCTGCCATGGCGTCGTGCCTAGGCAAGGCAACACGCATAAACTCGCGTTCTTCTTCCCAAAGTCGGGTGCTTCCTTGTACATCCGTAAACAGGAACGTCACTGTCCCAGTTGGAAGGAGTCGAGCAGACATGGCGCATTCTACAACCTATCACTTGCGTTGGATGATCTCAACTTCCGTTACTGTGACGACAGCCGCAAAACGGGTTGTTCCAGAGTGAGATTCTGGCCCCATACCGCAGTTCAGGAACTATCCAACCACCGGGCAAATGGGCGAAATTGACATATCGGTTCCTTCTCCCCTTGGCAGGGGCAGAAGGTCAGGATGAGGGGTAAGCCATCGAAACGGCTCCGACGAAGGAGGAGCAATCCAAAATGCATGCGGCCCTGCGGTAAGCAGAAACCCCCGGTCATGAACATCGCGGAAGCGAATCAGGAGGGAAAGGATCAGTCCCTTGGTCCCAAATGAATGATCAATCCCACCATAATCGGACCAGTGCTAAAACCTGTAAGTTTGTGTTGTCTGGCCGCTCTTGGTGGCTCATCCTTGGCGACCACGTTCTATGTGTCACCCCAAGGAACCGACACTAACACGGGAAGCTCGTCGACACCTTGGCGGACGATTCAGCATGCCTGTAAGGCATCAAAGTCCGGAGATACCGTGCTTGTGAAGTCAGGCACATACAACGAGTTGGTCACGATCTTGCACTCCATGACACTTCAAAGCGCACCCGGCGCGAAGCCGATTGTCGATGGCACTTGGCTAACCGTGCCTGCCAACGACGCGGCTATGGTACTCATCAATGGAATCAACAGTGTCATCGTTCAGGGGTTCGAGATCCGTAATTTCAAGACAACGAATTCGCAAGCAATTCCGACTGGCATATTGATCGAAGGCAAAGCGGATCAGGTGGTGATTCGCGGGAATTACGTTCACAACATCGAGAACAACGGAAGTGATGCGGCCAACATCAACGCCTTTGGCATCGTCGCGTATGGCAATTCAGCCAAGGGCGCGATCACCCATTTGCTCATCGACAAGAACGAAGTGAGCGATACTAAGACGGGCAACAGCGAGACCGTCGTGGTCAACGGGAACGTGAACGGATTCCAAATCACGAACAATGTTGTCCACGACACCAACAACATCGGCATCGACTGTATCGGGTTCGAGGGAACCTCCCCAATCAAAGGCCAAGACCAAGCCCGAAACGGCTTGGTTGCCCAGAACACGGTCTACAACGTGACCTCCCTGCACAATCCATCCTACGGAGGCAGTCAAAGTGCGGATGGCATCTACGTTGATGGCGGAACTGCGATCGTCATTGAGAGAAACATCATTCACCACGTTGACCTCGGGATGGAGGTTACTTCCGAGCACCTCGGCAAAGTCGCGAGTGCCGTAACCGTTCGAAACAACCAGTTCTATGCCTGCAATGTTGTCGGACTCTCAATCGGTGGCTACGATGCCAAACGCGGTGGAACGTTGAACTGCACTTTCGTCAACAACACGTTTTATCAGGACGACACCACGAACTCCGGGTCTGGCGAGTTCATGGTCCAGTTCCACACCAAGGGCAACGTGTTCAAGAACAACATCCTTTCCGCGTCGGCCCAAGGTGTTTTGATAAGCACCGCGACTGGTGCCGGAGTACCAGGTGTGGCATCGGATTACAACTTGTTCTTCACTTCTGCGCCTGCGAGTTGGACCTGGGGTGCCCCAACCTACAGCACCCTGGCAACCTTCTCAAAGGCATCGAAAGGAGATACTCACTCCAAGTTCCTAGATCCCCATTTCGTTGATCTGATTGCCCACGATTTCCACCTAGCGTCGGGTTCCCCCGCCCGTAAGGCCGGAACCAATCTTGGAGCCCTGATCGTCGGCACCCTCGACCTAGCCGGTGTCAGCCGGTTAGCGGGCAACACCATCGACTTGGGTTGCTTCGAATCCACGGTGACCGGTCCATAGCCTGAGCGGGGATCAACCCCAAACCAATAGTAATTGCCCAGCCACGTAGTCGGCGGTGATCGTACCGACGAACGGCCGAATGAATGTGATCGAAAATCTCAACCACCAACCAGCCCCGTAGTCGACGTCTCCGTGGCGTCTCAGTAGCCGTACGGATTGATATCGCGTTCAACGTAAGCAGTGTGACTCCGTTCGTTCCGGATGACGCCACTGAGACGTCTACGGGGTAGGAGGCGGCTGCGGATTCGGGGATCATCCCGACGTATCCGATCCTGGAATTCCCCCAGGCAAGGTGTCATTCATCGTTCGGGACGTCGGTACGATCACCGCGTCTACGGGGCTGGTTGGTGATTGAGGTTTTTTGTCTTCACTTTGGGGGCGGTTCGGATGTCACGGCAAACTCGTAATGGCCGGAGCCGACCGTCATCATCACCGAATTGCCTACAACACGACCCGCCGCCAAACCAGCTAGCGACGTCGTCGGTAGGTAGATTTGAGCGCGGGTATTGGCCGGGACATCAAATTCAAGGTGGATCTTTTTGCCGTGGCGTGACCAGTTGCTCACGATCTTGCCTCGGATGCTTTGGTAGCTGGACTGCACCCAATCGAGACCCTTGGGGGTTTGGGCACGGATCACGATATGGTCGAATCCGACGGCGTCAGGCGCGGGCTGAATACCTCCGAGCCAATGCATCATCCACTGGCTGACCGAGCCGAACATGGGATGGTTATGCGAGAACGTATTGTCGCTGAATGCCCAATGCTCCCAAAGCGTCGTCGCTCCGTTCTTCAACATCCAACCCCAACCGGGGAAGTAGGGTTGGGTGACGATCTTGTAGGCGAGATCGCCATGTCCCTCACGCGACAGGACTTCAAGCATGAACTTCGTTCCGAGAATGCCTGTGGTGAGGTGGCCTTTGTGGGCGTCGATGTCGTGCACCAGATAATCCAATACCTTGGATCGAGCGGCTTCGGGAACGATGTCGGTAACCAAGCCAATCGCCTGGTTCGCTTGACTTCCTGTCCCGACTTTGCCCGTTGTAATATCAATGAACTTTGCCTGGTAGGCGGCCCGAATCTTTTTGGCTAGGGCATAGAAGTGAGCCATGTCTGCCTTTCGACCTAATCGATCCGCCTGCGCCGCAAGCAGCATGGTCGATTGATAGAACATCGGAGTCACCATCTCCGGCGAAGGATTCTGAACCAGCGCCTCGTGGTCACTCAAACCGTCGGTCACGATTCCGGTCGGGTACTGCTTCTCGACAAGCAATAGCCAGCGTTTTGCTGCCGCATACTCCTCCTCGCCAATCATTGAGTCGCCGTAGTAGCGGTGCAACTGGTCGATAAGAAGCGGGTGAGCCATCGCCCAAATGACGCCGCAATACTGGATGCCCATGAATGGCGCAGTGTCGGTGAACATCCCATCCGGCAACGCAGAGTCAGACCAATCTCGAACCACCTTCTCATAGAAGCCGGTCATATTGAAGTTGCTCATCAGCGCTTCGCTCGTCGCAACAATGTCGCCTCCGTAGCCGAGCCGCTCACGGTGCGGACAGTCCGACTGGACGCTAAAGATATTCGACTTGAACGTCCGGCGGCACATATCTTGGATTTGGTTGAGCAACGGATTGGAGCACTCAAAGGAACCGGCATCTTCGACATCACAGTTGAGTCGCATTGCCGTCACTGATTCTAGGGGTAAGGCTTCCGTCAGCCCTGTGACTTCAAGATAGCGGAATCCGTGAAAAGTGAACTTCGGCGCGTAAGTCTCAGGACCGCCTCGTGCGATGAACGTGTCGCTTTGCCACGCGATTTCCGGCGCACCTGGTCCGCCACCACTGATTTTTGTTCCCTGTCGATAACCCTTAATCTGGCCGGCAACGCTCGTCATCGGGTTGAGAGAGCCGTCAGGATGCAAAAGCTCTCCATACCGAATGTGCACCTCAGTGCCCCTTGGTAGATCCATTTTCAAGCTGGCCCAACCGGCGAAGTTGGTTCCGCAGTCGTAAACGAAGACCCCGGCTTTCGGCTCGGTGACCTTCACCGCGTTCCAATGAGAAGTGACCCGAATCGGTGGTTGGGGCTGGGCTATGAGTGGGCCGATTTTCTCTTTGGCAATCGAAGGTGAACGCCAATGGGAATCCTTGAAACCCGGCCGACCCCAGCCCAATTGCTCCTTCCGAGCATCGTAAACTTCGCCGAGGTAGGTATTGTTTTGGACAATCGGACCCTCGCTGACTTTCCACGTTTGGTCGGAAGCGATCGTCTGGACCGACCCATCGCGGTACTCAACCTTCAGTTGTGCGATCAGACGAGGACGGCCGATGGCGAGATGCTCCCGCAGATTGAACGAGGCGAACAGTTTCAACGGAAGCGGGTTGTACCAACCGTTACCAAGCATCACGCCAAGGCAGTTCTTGCCCCGACTCAACTGACGGGTGACATCGTAAACGCTGTAGAACGTCCGCTTGTCGAACTTCGTCCAACCAGGATCGAGAACGTGGTCGCCGACACGCGAGCCATTCAGCGATGCCTCGTAATATCCCAGCCCCGTGATATAGAGTCGGGCACTCCTGACTGGGCCATGGATTGCGAACTCTTTTCGGAACAGGGGGGCCGGGTCCGGCAGGTAAAAATCCTCTTCCTTGGTTGGGCTCTTCTTCCCGTCGTTGATCCATTTGCCCGCCCAATCCGAGGCGTGAAGCAATCCCATCTCCCAACGTGCTGGCTGGCTCCAACTTGGTTTCTGCCCATGGGAAGTGATACGCACTTTCCAAAAACAGATTTGTCCAGACTTGAGTAGGGCACCCCCATAGGCGATGTTGTTCTGGCTCGCACTCGCAATCGTCCCGCTATCCCAGAGATCGCCACGGTTCTGGCGGAGCAGGGTTAGCGAACTCGAAACCAAGATACGGTAGGCGGTTTGGGTCGCGTCTCGCTGTCCGGTCGAAGCCTGAAGCGTCCAACTCAACCGTGGATGACTTGCGTCGACCCCCAAGGGATCCTGTCGATATTCACACCGCAAACCATGGGCCGTCATCGCGAGTTTAGGCGTCGTGGAAGACCAGGCAGAGGTGAAAAGCAGGATCGCAAAGCATGGGCCAAACCGCATTCGACAACTCTATCCGAAATCTGCATTGCAGACAATCAAATGCACCCCCTAAAGGTTTTCCTTCCAAAATTTCTCCATCGTACGGCGGAGGTGAAGCGACGTGTTCTCGCCCTCATTGATGCCGTGTGACCGCATCGGATACGACATCATTGAGAACAGCTTGTTGTGGCGAATCAATTCATTCACCAGCATCTCGAAACTCTGATAGTGAACGTTGTCGTCTCCAGTTCCGTGGATGATCATCAACTTGCCCTGCAAGTTCTTGGCGTACGTGATCGGCGAACCATCCTTGTAGCCCTTGGCATTGTTGGAGAGAAGACCCATATACCGCTCCTGATAGGTGGCATCGTACAGCTTTTGGTCGGACACAAACGAAACCGCAAGTCCGGTCTTGTAGATCTCGGGATGTCGGAACATGCAGTTCAGAGTCATCTGTCCGCCGCCACTCCAACCCCACATTCCAACCCGGGAGGAGTCGATAAATGGGAACATTCGGAATATTTGCCCAGCCGCCTTTGCCTGGTCCTCTGTCGCCAAAATGCCGATTTGCCGATAGATCGATTTGCGCCAGTCACGACCGCGTGGGGTTGCCGTGCCTCGGTTGTCGATGCTCACGACGATCGTTCCCTTCTGAGCGAGATACTGATGCCACAGCCCCTCGCCGCCATCCCAACTGTTTTGCACCGTTGAGCCTGCAGGCTCCCCATAGATATAGAACAGGATCGGATACTTCTTGGTGGCGTCGAAGTCGATTGGCTTGATCATATAGGCGTCGAGCTTGTCTTCGCCGATATCGACTTTGAAGAACTCCTTGGGGCGCAAGTTAAGCTTTGCCAGCTTCTCACGGAGGTCCTGGTTGTCTTGTAGCACCTTCGCTTCCTTGTGGTCGGCGACGTGCAGAACCGAGATTCGATCGGGAGTCACGGAGTTGTTGTAGGTATGAATAGCCCACCGACCGTCGCCCGACATTTGATAGGAATGCTGCCCTGGTAATCCCGCTGGAGTTACGCGCTCGCCTGCTCCCGTTCCATCGAGGCGACTGCGGTGGAGGTACCGCTCCGTAAAGTTATCTGGCGACGCGATGTAGTACACGTAGCCGCTCTCAGGGTCGATGCAGGTGATTTCAACGACGTCGAAGTCTCCGTGAGTCACCGGCACAACCTTCTTCCCATCGCGAGATACGCGATACAAATGCCGCCAGCCGTCTCGTTCGCTGGTCCATGTGAACCACTTCTCGTTATCCAACCATCGAATGTTGTCGTCGATATCCAGAAACGCTTTGTCCTTCTCGACCAGAATCGTTTTTAGTGCCAGTGTCTTGGCGTTGGCAATCCAGACTTTGTTGGTGTTCTGCAGCCGGTTGAGCTGCTGAATCATCAATTCGTTGGACTTCGGAATGAATTCCATCCTTGCCAAATAGTTATTCGCGGGGTCGCCGGGAATCTCAAACCATTGCGGCTTGCCGCCCTTTGATGAAATAACGCCGACCTTGACCACCGAGAGCTTGGTACCAACCTTGGGATAGGGCAAGGCGATTGGCTTCGAGTAGATATCGGACACGTTGTCGATCAGATAGAACGTCCCGATGTCCTTGGTGTCCGATCGCCAGAACGCGATCGTTTCCCCATCTGGGCTCCAGCGAAAACCATCACGGCAGTCGAGCTCCTCTTCGTAAACCCAATCGAAGGTGCCGTTGATGATGTTCTTCCCGCCATCACTCGTCAGCTTGGTGATCTTGCCGGAGGCAACCTGCTCGACGTAGATGTTCTGCTTGCTGACGTAAGCCACACGGTTACCTTCGGGTGAAAACTTGGCGAACATGAGCGTGCTCTCTTCCAGCGATTTTCCAAGTTGGCTCAGCTTGCCCGTCTTGAGGTTGAGAACCCAATAGTCACCCCGAGTGTTGTAGCGCCAAACCTTTTTGGTGTTGGAGAAGATCAGCAGCTTGGAGTTATCTGGCGACCACTCGTAGTTGGCAACTTCCAGCGCCTTTGTCGCCCTCGCTGGTATGAGTTGGCTCGCCGCGACGAGAATGGTTCGTGTACCGGTTGCCGCATCATATCGGACGATCTCCTGGCCCTTTCCGCCCTTCGTGTCTTCCACGGCCGAATAGCTCTTGTTGTCCTTCATCCATCGCACCGGGCCTGTGCCCTTTTGTTGGAAAGCGGACTTGGAGTAGATGTTCTCGAGCGTGAGTTCCGGCGAGGTGTCTTGCTTGGTTGCCATGGGTTTCGAAGTCGTTGTGAGGATGCTAGGAGCAAACACGAGAAGGGAAGCAAAGGCGGTGAGGTACTTGATCATGGTTTATAGCCGCCGTACCGAGTACGTGACTCCCCTCTGAGTGGGAAATTCGATGGTGCCGTCTGAAAGGGTTTTCGTGGCAACCTGCCGGCCGTTCCATATCTGAACGCGGTGACCGATTTTCAATCGACAGACTTCACCCGCGTTTGATTGAACGGTCGCTTCCACGAGTCCATCCTTGTTCCACGCGAGGCCAAGCTCAAATCCTCCCCGAGCACGAACGCCTTTGAACTCTCCTACCTCCCAGGTTTTGGGAACCGCTGGCAGCAGATGGATATATCCGGCATGAGATTGGACGAGCATCTCGCTTATCGCAGCGGTGGCGCCGAGAGTTCCATCGACCTGCATCGCCCTTCCGCATCGGGCGAAGAGCTGAGCGCAGTTCTGGTCTTTGAGGTAGTTGCCGAGAACTTTATTTGCGCGCTCACCGTCACCAAGCCTTGCCCACAGCGCCATCTTCCACGCCATCGAAAAGCCCATGCCGCCATCGCCTCGCTCTTCAAGGACCTTCTTGTAAGCTTCAATCAGCTCGGGCGTCTTCTTGTCCCACAGCACTCGGCCCGGATAGAGGCCGTATAAGTGCGAGAAGTGGCGATGGTTCTTCTCCAGAGACTTCCAGTCGTCTGCCCATTCTTGAAGGGAACCGTCGGACCCAATTTGAGGAGGAACGAGCAGCGCTCTCGCCTTCGTCGTCCGTTCGATGAGCGGTGAATGAACGTCGAGGACCTCGGCTGCTTGGAGGTAGTAACCAAAAAGATCGTGGAGGATCTCCATGTCAATCGCCGACCCCGCGCAGATCGTGGTCCCCGGCTGCATGCTTCCCGTCACTTCATCGAAGAAAGGTTTGTTTCCACCTCCCGCAGGGAAGTTCTCGGGCGAAGTCGATGGATTGGTGACCAGCCATTTTCCGTTGGGATGCTTCACTAAGTAGTCGAGGAAGAAATGAACGGAACCCTCGAGCAGGGGGAAGCACTCTTTGAGGAATTTCTTGTCACGGGTGTATTCGTAGTGTTCCCAAAGATGCGTGCAGAGCCATGCGCCGCCGACCGTGAACGTGCCCCAACTCGGGCCATCCATCGGTGCCGCCACTCGCCATAGGTCTGTGTTTTGATGGAACACCCAGCCGCTTGCGCCATAGTTCTCTTTCGCAACTTGAGCGCCTTGATCGGACACCTCGCGGATCAATCGGAAAAGCGGCTCCGTGAGTTCGCCAAGGTTAGCTGCTTCGGCGGGCCAATAGTTCATTTCCGTGTTGATGTTGGTCGTGTACTTCGAATCCCACATGGGATTCATGTCGTCGTTCCAAATTCCCTGGAGGTTTGCGGGTTGATTGCCGGGCCTCGACGACGAGATGAGGATATAGCGCCCAAAGTTGTAGACGAGGGCGGCCAAGCTTGGGTCCGGCGCGGTCTGGCTCTTCTCTTTGCGTTGTGGTATGGGCAAGCCGCAATTTGCACCTTTGGGAAGGTAGAGCATCGTGCGGTCGAAGAGGCCTTTGTAATCCGCAACGGCAGTGTTAAGAAGATCTGTATAGGATTTGGACTTGATATGAGATAAAACGCTCTCTACTCGCACGTGCTCGTTGGCACTGACATCTTTGTAGTTGACAAAGTTTGTGGCGGCGGTGAAGATCAAGGTAACCGCATCTGCGTTCTCCACGACGAGGTCGGTGCCGGTGGTGTGAACCATTCCGCCTTCCGTGATTGCCTTTACACGAGCCTCTGCTTTCAGTTTTCCGGGCACACCCAGATAGTCGGCTGACTTGGCAGTGACGGCAAGACCATCGTTGCCAACCGCATCCATGTGAAAGTAGTCAGTTCCGTAGTTGGAGTGGTCTTGATTCCGTACACCGCGCAGGTTGGCGGTAAAGCTCACCGCCTTTGGTTTGTCCGCGGACACCCTAACAACGATGACTTGATCGGGGGCGGACGCGAAGATCTCTCGCGTGTAGCGAACGCCGTCGATCGTGTACTTCACCGAAGAGACTCCCTCATGTAGGTCCAGATCCCGAACGTAGTCGGTAGCGTGAGATCCGTGCGACATGAACAGGTGTAGGTTTGCCAGGCTCTGATACTTCTGCTGCTCCACCGGATAGCCCATCAATTTGCGACCAAAGAGGTTATGGGCGTCGAGATACTTGCCTTCAAACACGAGTTTCTGGATCTCGGGGAGAGCTTTGTGGCCACCCTTTACAACGGTGGAATAGGGGCCACCCGTCCAATAAGTATTCTCATTCAGTTGAATGCGCTCTTCGGCGACGCCTCCAAAGACCATGGCACCGAGGCGACCGTTGCCGACCGGCAAAGCTTCATCCCACTTCGTAGCGGGCGCATCAAACCAAAGGTAAGTAGATGGATCAGGGACGTTTCTTTTCACGAGGGTTGGTGTGTGGACGTTTCCGAGCGTTGAAGACGCGGAAAAGGGAGCGCAAAGCCCGAGCAGAAGTAGGCACAGTAAGTGCATTGGTACGAAAGGCTAGCACGATAAAGCATTCCGCGGTAGCCCTTCGATTTGGTTTCCCAAGGATGTTGTTCGACCTCTCATTCGGTTAAGATGGAGCCTAGATGGGAATCAGTGCAATTCGGGCATATCGAGTCGAGCTTCCGCTCCACGAAGGCAGCTACAAATGGTCGGGAGGGAAGTCAGTCAGCGTGTTCGACAGCACGGTGATTGAAGTCGAAACAACCGAAGGTATCACCGGTTGGGGAGAAGTCTGTCCCCTTGGCCCGTTCTACCTGCCTGCCTACGCCGACGGAGTTCGCGCGGGTTTGAAGGAACTGGGACCCCACCTGATTGGCTACGACGCCTGCGAAATCGGAGTGTTGAATGCCCGAATGGATTCGGCCCTTCTTGGTCACAACTACGTCAAGTCGGGAATCGACATGGCCTGTTGGGACATTTTGGGGAAGACCTGTGGCCAACCTGTCTGTACGTTGCTGGGGGGGCGCTTCGGTGACGATATCACTTTGTACCGTGCGATCTCTCAAGAGTCGCCCGAGGATATGGCGGGCAAAGTGGCTGGGTATCGTGCCGAGGGCTATCGCCGGTTCCAACTTAAAGTCGGCGGCGATCCTGATGTCGATATTCAACGCATCCACGCCGTCGCTGCGAAGCTTCAGACAGGAGATCGTTTGGTCGCTGACGCGAACACCGGTTGGATGCTTCACGAAGCGATGCGAGTTGTGCGAGCCGTCCAGGACGTCGACGTTTACATCGAGCAGCCATGTCGGACCTACGAAGAGTGTCTTTCCGTTAGGCGTCATACCAACCACCCGTTTGTCCTTGACGAGAATATCGACTCCCTAGAAATGCTCCTCCGCGCCCAACGCGACCTTGCGATGGATGTCGTGAACATCAAGATCAGCAAATTAGGTGGCATCACCAAAGCCCGTCAGGTCCGAGACCTTTGCACCTCAATGGGCATCGCAATGACGATCGAAGACAGTTGGGGTGGCGACATCATCACCGCGGCCATCGCCCACCTCGCCCACAGCACCCAAGAGTCCATCCGTTTCACCAGCACCGACTTCAATAGCTACGTCACCGTAAGCTTCGCCACCGGAGCTCCCCAGCGCGAAAGCGGAACCATGAAAGCCTCGACAGCACCCGGCCTCGGCATCGAGCCGATGATGAATGTGCTTGGTGATCCCGTTCTAGAGGTGAAGTGAGCTGAGCGGCAATTACGCTACACGACACCCCTGACCCCGAACGGGCACCTCCGAAATGGAGGCCCTATAAACGTGACTCGCAGATTCTTCGTGCCTGGGCGACACTATTAATCGAGCTGACTCGTCGAGTAAGCAAGCGGGCCCTTAAAGGACACTGGTTCACAACAAACACCCCGGGGCCCGCGCCGGTTTTTTAGACTGCGCTCCGTCTCACTAAACGGTACACAGTGGCGACTCACGTAACCTGCCACACCTCGATTGGTTTGAACGGACGACTGGAGAAACTGTGGTAATCGTAAGGCGTCGCCCTCTCTTTCCATATCATGGAAGGAGAGGGAAGGGTGAGGATGGCCTCCGTTCTGCGTGCCCCTGGCGCCATTGTTTCCGGAACGCACGAACTCAATCTGCTCAGAACGTAACGTCAAGCACTGCCGAGTGGTGAAACTCGCAACGAATGAAGTTTGGTCCGAGGTCCGCCTCCGAGAGCGCCAAAGGTGCGCCCCAAAATCGAAGGACATCGCCCTGGAATACGTGCCCAACAAATTCCAGGGCGCCAAAGGTGCGACACATTCCGGTCGGGGCATCGCCCCGTCCGCTCCGGTGTAAAAACGTCCGGACCCTGAACGCCGCCATCTAACGCCTGCCACTCAACGCGAAAAATCGACCAGGGCACGCCACCGCGACGCACACCAGCTTGAACTGGCGAAAGGCGAACGAAGTCTTCCGAAAGAAGCGTCCTATTGCCATGTCTGCCATTTTGAGCGCCATCATGTTGGTCGGATTCCAAAAGGCTCCTGTGACTGAACCTCAAAAAGCGGTGTTCCAGGGTGGGCAGTTCGTCTTGATAGATGGACCGGATCTACGCAAGCCATTCATCTTGACCTCCAACCAGTCAACCGTACGTAATGGCAAAGTCTTTACCAAGACATTTCCGAAGGCCGTTCATCTCGCCGTAACTCTGGTGATAAGCGATGGGAAGAATTGGACGGTTACGCGCACGGGAGATGGCACCCTATTAGGCGGGTATCCGATGACGTTCCGCTACACCCAGCCGAGCGATCACACGATCAATATCTCTTCCGCCTGCGGTTTGGAGACATACAAATTCAGCTACGACGGCCAGAACCTGATTCTGGATAATCAGAAGACCAAACTTCACGAGGTTTATCGGCGGCTATAGGCATTTGCACAGTCCTTAGCCAAGCAGGCTTCTGATGTCCTTTAAAAGGAGGAACAGCCGCCTCGGATTTGCTGGCGCGGGCATCATATTGAACTTGGCATAGAAGCGAGCTGCTTCTTCATCTTTCACGTCCACCACGAAAACACGAACGCCAACTTGCTGAGAGATACTGAGTGCTCGAAGCATGGCATCGCGAAACAAAGCCCGTCCCAAACCTTTTCCTTGTGCGGACGTATCAACCGCAAATCGTGCCATCAGGATTGCGGGTATGGGGTGGCGAGGCTGCCCCTGCTTGACGCGGTCAGGGACCTCCACATGAGAAACCGAGGTGGCGGCGAGGCTGTAGTAGCCAACAACCTGCTTACTCGATGTCGCAACAACGTATGTTTTTGACGCACCACCGCTTTGGTTCGCAATGGCAAAATTCTGTAAGAACTCGTTGAGTGGGGCTTTCCCGCAGTCAAAGGAGACAGTATCGTGATCGGCTCGCAGCAGACCGGGAGGCGAGAAATCAAACTCAGCCATTCCAAACCACCGGCTCGTTCAGCAGGCGGCGGAGTTCGGGTAATTCTCTGGGTGGTTCTTCCAGCAAGTTGGATAGCCAGTCATATTCCTCCGCATCAACCCAAATCGTGTTCTCCTCACGGACAATACTTTTCGCCGCGTCGAGAGACGTCTGAAGCACAAACTGGCTAACATTAAGGTGGCGGGCCTTGGCTGCACGCGCAAGAAGTGCCTTTTCGCTTGGCGAAGTGCGAATATGGAGTCTCTCTTCTCGTGGCGCTGGGTTCATCATAAGTGCCCGTTGATACGGATGACGTCATTTTACACGAACGGGTGCCCATTGGCAACACGATGGTGCTTCGGCTTGATCAACATCGTTCGCTGGTTTCGGCCCGATTGGAAATCCCATGACAGCGCTGCTTAACTGCCGGAGGTATTTGCAGCATGCGGTTCTTGACCTCACTCGGTATGATTTCGCGCATATCCAATTCTGAGGGTGATGCAACTGATCAGTGGCCATTTGATGCCCTTGATTTGAGCAACGTGCAAGCGTTCGTGAAGCGAGGTTTGTCGAACGCAACCTTTGTCAGCGAACCTCTGGAAATCTACGCCCAATACAACGACGGACCCGATCGACGCACAACCGTACGGTTCGCCACTGACGACCCTAAGCACCTAACCGTCGTCGTAAAACTCAACCAGTTTCCTTTTCTGTCGGGCTCACCTGCCGCCCATCGGCTGGTTGATGCCTGTTCGCCGGGGCGAGTTCCCAACATCCTCGCAATCGAAGAAGATGCCGAAGGGTCTCTCATTCTTTTCGAGGTATTTGACGGCACATCCATCGAAAAGCAAAATGCGTTAACACCTGTTTTGGAGGTTGCAACAACTCTCGGCAAAATCCAAAGAGGCTGCTCAGACGAGTCAGCGAAGGCGAAGGGTTTACAAGCAATAGAACTCTCAGATTTCACAGGCTTGTTTCAAATGTGCGTTGCCAATATCGGGGAGCACTCCCACGCATGGGAAGCGGACGATGGGAAATTGCATCGAGCGATGGGATGCCCCGGCCCCGAAGTCCTAAACAAATTGCACTCCTTCGGGAAAGACATGGACAATTGGGTCACGGCACTCGATGAGTCACGCATTGATCTGTCCATCGAGCACGGGGACTGCCATGCTGGCAATGCCGTGAAGTTGATCGACGGGTCGATATTGATTTTTGACTGGGAAAATGCCTGTCGTACACATCCCTTTCTTTCCGCCGAGAAGCTCCTCACATCCGGTTGGGCGTTCGACTCGGGAACCTCAGGCGGGCCTTGGGGATACGTTCGCAATACGCCTTCTCAAGACCAGATGAAAACCAGATATCTCGCCGAATTTGGTGGACCGAATACGCGCTTAAGCCGTGCCTTTGATGCTGCGATGTGCATCGCCGTGATTAAGGAAATGCATCACGAGATGGAGTGGGCGGGCCTATGTGGCTGGAAAGACTTGAATCCAGAATGGACCGCGCAACTTGTCAATCGGCTGACCCACCACTCATCCTATTTCAAAAATTGACCCAGTGCGCACATCGGTAGGTTCGACTTACGTAGAATATGGCAATGGCTTCCAATGGCACTCCCAACCGGCGTCGATTTTCCATGGTCCGTGCTCTAGAAGGCGGCGATGGGATGGCTCATTATCTGGTTGCAGCCCTGCTCTTGGTGCTTGCCGTGGCGATTCTGCTGGTGAGCACCGGCCGATTTGTCTACGATGTGGCCACTGGGCACATCCATGACTTTGCCCAATCGGCGTTGAACTACTTGAGTGATATCCTATTCGGCGTCATTGTGCTTGAACTGCTCAGCACAATCATCACCTACCTCACCGCCAGGAAACTCGAATCCACCGTCAAAGACTTCCTCGTGGTCGGTCTCATCTCGTGTGTGCGAAAGATCCTCCTGACCGGCGCACAGTCTTCGATCACCCACCCATCAACCACCGAGGTCGTCCATGAGTCCATCGGCGCTCTCATCACTATCGTAGGCATATGCCTGCTCATCGGAGCCCTGCTCCTACTCGATCGCCGAGAGAAAGCCGATTCATCCGAGGCAACCGCGCCCGACCACGGATCCAAGTAGTCTCCCATGATGGCGGCATCCAGTCAATATCAAGCCGCCAATCAAGCCAGAGCCGTCCAATCGGGTCCCTCTCTTTCCATATTATGGAAGGAGAGGGTAGGGTGAGGATGGTCACCGCAGTCCAGAAAAACGCGTCCCGACTCAGTCGGGACACCCAATGATCGGAACCTCTCGTTTTTACCTGGCATTTTTGAGCCACTAATGCTTTCCGGCACAATTGAATTATCAGATCACTCTAAAATTCGCTCAGGCATTTTCTAACCGGATCGCCAGGAGAAAGACGACGCATCCAAGCGAAACATGACAGACCACGGACATCATTGGTCGGTTGTTCGCCACTGCTTTGAGGTTACTTCTGGAATCGTGAGGTTGAGCTGTTGACTCACATACCGGGTAAATGTGGGCACTGTCCAGGCGAGACGGCCTAAAACCATCTCGATTGAACGGTTCCTATCTTTGGCTAGCCGGTGAAGTTTGTCTACCACAACACCTGGGTCGTGCTCAAAGAGTGTGATGAGATAGGTACCAGGGTGCACAGAGACAATTCCCCAGTTGGACAATTCCTCCGCCGGAAAGTGCTTAAGGTTCGTTGTCACGATCGTCTCCACTTTGGCGTGGATTGCGGCTGCCAATACGTGCCTATCGTCAGCGTCAATGTGGCACTGAACCTCAAGGTGTTCATAGCCCGAAATCGTCGCTTCTTCAAAGAAGGAATTAGCGATCTCTCTTCTGGTGGTGACAAGGTCGGCTCGCCACCCAAGTTTGAGCAGGCAAGTGCGGTCGACTTCATCCCAAATTCGTGATGTCCATTTTGGAAGCAAGAGCCTTGGTTCTTCGCCAAGTCTTAGGAACAGGTCGGCAACAGATGCTTCAGCAAGGACACAGGCGTCAAGCAAAACCGCAAAATCTGCCCGTACCGGCATTTACCCGGTTGGCTCCAACCTTCTGTCGTAAACGTCATGGTCATCCATCAACTTCGTTAGGTTGGAAAGTGCGCGGCTTCGCTCCGAGCTTCTGGTCTTCTGGAACTCAACCAGGTCACGAAACACGATTCGTCGATGGGTTCCCACCCTATGAAACGGCAGCTTGCCCGCGTCGAGCAGACGTAAAAGATACGGTCGCGACATACCAAGGAAATTCGCAGCGGCTTGGGTTGTAAAGGCTTCGTCCTCTGGCATGAGAAAGATGGCCTGCCTACGCTGCATCGCGTCAACAATGTAAAGCAGAAGGTCGTTCAGGGCTTGAGGGATCTCAACTTTCTCACCATCTGCGCCCACCAAAGTGGCGTGCCCAGCATGAACCAACCCATCAAGTTGTTTGAGAATTTCAGGAGATATTTCCGACGGTTCGATACGTCGATCTTGGATTTGCCCCATTAACAGATTATACGCCAACCGTAATAAACGTAACCTCGTTTGGTGGAGATTTGGCCCGTGAATGGACAACGTGCCACTCATAAGGACGGTCGACCGCGCCATCGCTGGTAGCATTCAAACATGCCTCATCCCGTCGCCGGAGCAGACGAACGGACGCCTTCGCGGGCCCAGTATTTCTCTTGGATCAACAACACGAACGAAGGACCGACTGAGGCGCAGACGCGAGCAAATCTCGCCTTCTTCGCCTGGCTGCGCGACGAATACGGGATGCAACTCGACATCTACGCGTTCGACGCGGGAGCCATCGACGGTGCCAGTTACTACGGCTCAACGACCTCGGAGCGGTTCCAACGCCAGTTTCCCAACGGCTTTGGCCCCCTGCGAGATCTCGCTGCCGCCATGAACTGCCGGCTCGGCATCTGGGGCGGACCCGATGGGTTTGGCGACACCCCCGAAGACGCAGAAGCGCGCATCGAAACGATGGTCAGCCTCTGCCGGGACCACAACTTCGCCCTCTTCAAGATGGATGCCGTGTGCGGTCAGCTTCGCCCCGAAAAGCAGCCCGAGTTCATTCGCATGATGACCGAGTGTCGGCGACATTCGCCCGACCTGATCTTGCTCAATCACCGCCTTGAGTTGGGAGAGGGAATCGAGCACGCGACCACATTCCTCTTCGAGGGCGCCGAAACCTACATCGACGTCCATATGGCCAATGCCCAAACCGCGCCCCACAACCGTGCCGTCGCGCTAGAACGGGGACTCGTGCCTGGACTGAAGCGACTAACCGAGGATCACGGCGTCTGCCTCTCTTCCTGCCTCGACTATTGGGAAGACGACCTCATCCTCCAGGCCTTCAACCGCGGCATGATTCTCGCCCCAGAGATGTACGGAAATCCGTGGCTCCTCTCCGACGACGAATTTCCACACCTTGCCCGCATTTACAACCTCCACCGACGGTATCGCGAGATTCTGGTCGACGGCATCGAATTACCCGAGGCCCAATTTGGCCCCCTCGCCGTCTCCCGCGGCGACGCCAACACTCGGCTGATCACCCTCCGAAATCTCACCTGGGAGCCCGTCACCCACTCGATTCCGCTCGATGCGACTCTGGGGATGGCAGACTCAGCCATGCCGGTACATGTGAGACGGTTCCATCCCCACGAGCGCTTCTATGGCGACTTTGCGTATGGCCAATCCGTGGATGTCGAAGTTCCGCCCTTCCGATCGTTGCTCGTGTTGGTCACGACCGAACCCGTCGAGGAACCCGCCGTCCGAGGCTGCGATTTCGACGTCATCCGCAACGTCCCCGGCAGGCCGCTCGAAATCCAGCTACTCGGCCAGCCTGGCACCACCGTTCAGATCACCAACCCAGCGGGCGAGTCGCAAGAAGTCACCTTTGGTGGCACGTTGAGAATTCACGACTACCACCGGAAACTCGGTTCCTTGGCTGAGATCCCAGTGCCCGACGATGCCCGCGCACTCTACGAAGCCACCTGCTTCGCTGCCGACAACAACGCTCTCGAATTCCGAGAGCTAGAACGCTCGGGTCCGACCCGTCACCTCGCCGTCCAAGCCGCCCGCGACGCCTTTTTCAATCAGCCCGTCCTCCGTCGTCGCTATCTTGCCGACCAGTACCTATTCGACGACGACCCCGAAACCGCCTTTGCCGTCGGCCGACGGTGGGGCGATATGCGCGTCAACGGCGGCGCTTTCCGCTTGGACCTGGGTGAGCCCGTCCACATCGATCGCCTCGAACTCGAGGTTGGCGATGACTACGCCCTCCAGCCACTGAAGTCAGAGGAAGGCGCATGGGGCGCGATCTCCGCCGACCTGAAAACCTGGCGCCCCCAACGCTTCTGGTGCGGCACCCAAATCACCGCGGAGATCACCGATGGTCAACCAGTGCGGTACATCACCATCGACGGCTGCCCCGACCGAATCCAACACGTTCGCGGCTATTCGGGCGGAAAGCCGCTTGATCGAAGCCGTTGGCGCGCCAGCAACCTGTTCTCCCCCTGGGCCATGGTCTCCACGCTCGGAGCGTGGAGTCACCAGTTCATCCTCGACGAAGTCCCACTCGGTTCCTACCTAGCCGTCGCCATCAACGGCATCCACGGCATCGAAGGCGCCTACGCCGCCCTCCGAGTCGGCACCACCTACATAGGTGCCACCCGCCGAGCCCCCTCATTCCCCTCCAACACCTGGGAGTGCCCCGTCCGCCGCACCGACCGCAACACCACCTACTTCATCCCCCTCAGGCCCGTCATGATCGGGCAGGAGTTGGAGGTTGTCGTCCTAAACCTAGGTTCCCGGCGATACACGTGGGAGAAGACCATCGGCACCAAAGCGGATCTGAAGCCCGAAGTCTGGATCACGGCCTATCCGGTGCCGTATGAAAGGATGAGATTGGCGTAAGGGTCCGATTTGTTTGTCACACTAAAACAGCGATTCAATGCAGATGCGGTATAATACAAAAGAGATAGAATAACTACCCGAGGGCGGCCCGAGATCGAGAATTCCACATGATTGACTTCAATAAGCTGCGAGCAAACAAGCCCAAGTCGAGGCCAAGTGATCCCCTCGAGATTTTTCGCCGACTACCAAAACCTCCTGGGTTCAATGATCTGTACACCAGCCAAGCCGAAGTCCTGCAGGGTTGGTACGGACGACGAGACAAGAAAGATACGGTGATAAAACTCCACACAGGCGGCGGCAAGACTATCGTGGGGCTCTTGATTGCCCAGTCGTCAATGAACGACCTCAACGGTCCGGTTCTCTATCTGACGCCAACGGTCCAACTAGTTAATCAGACAATTGAGAAGGCCAAGGCTCATGGAATTCCCGCGGTTCCATATTTGTCGGGTTCGCCGCTCCACGATGACTTTGTGAATGGAACAGCGATCATGGTTGCCTCATATCAGGCACTGTTTAACGGGAAGAGCCTATTTGGTGTAAGAGGAAAGCCCCCAGCGCCTGTCGCAGCTATAGTTCTTGACGATGCCCACACTGCCTTCACCGCGCTAAGAGATCAGTTTACTTTGTTGGTTTCGAGAAAGGACGACAGTGACACTTACGAGTCCCTCGCTGGAATGTTTCGTAGGTCTTTTGAGGAAGCTGATCGAATCGGAACCTACGACGACATTGTTAGCGGCAAAGACACAGGCATCCTTGAAGTTCCCTATTGGGACTGGCTGGATAAGCAATCGGCTGTGCTTGAGATTCTTAAAGGCGTGTCGAGCAAGCACCCATTTGCTTGGCCGCTCTTACGCGACAAGCTCCATTTGTGCCACGCTTTGATCAGCAAAACACAGATTTCAATCACCAGCATACTTCCGATTATCGACATGTTTCCCAGCTTCGTCGACTGTGGCCGTCGCGTCTACATGTCGGCGACCATCGCCGATGACAGCGAAATAGTGAGAGCGTTCGGGGCCGACCCCGAATCCGCGACGAATGCTCTTTCTTCGAGGTCTCTCGCTGGTATCAGCGAGAGAATGATCCTCATTCCGGACCTAATGCCCTGGGATTTCTCGATTGAGGATGCAAAGAAATTGTTACCATGGGTTACCAAGAAAGGATATGGGGCTATTGTTTTGACTCCGTCAGAAAGAGCTGCCGCCGTCTGGACCGATGTTGCTACCCTTCCGGCAACATCGTCAGAAGTTGACACTGTCGTTGAAAAACTGCAAAAAGGCAATACTCAGGACCCTGTCGTCTTTGCCAACCGCTACGATGGGATCGACCTTCCCGGTGACGCATGTCGGCTCCTGATTTTGAGTGGCCTGCCAACAGGAACTAGCACTTACGAACTCTTTAGGGCTACTGCCCTTTTTGGTGGCTCGACGATTGCCCGTATGCTTGCTCAACGCATTGAGCAGGGCATAGGACGTGGTGCTCGCGGATCTGGTGACCATTGCGTTGTGTTGCTGCACAGTGCGGATGTCGCTGGATGGATCGCTCGTAAGGCTAATTCGCAATTCCTGACAACCGCGACAAGAGCTCAGATGGATATCGGCTCACAAGTTAGTGGCGAGATATCTGACTTGAAGTCTCTCGCCACCACGATTCAGCGGAGCTTTGGCCGAGATCCGGAATGGATGGAGTTTTACTCCGAATCGCTGGCAGACATGGTACTCGATGATCCCGTTGAGGTTAGCCGAATAGACATTGCAAAGGTAGAACGTAAGGCATTTGATCTTTGGCACGATGGGCATCATGAAAAGGCCATTCAGCGAATAGATAAGATTCGAGAGTCAATCGCCAACGATCGCCAAATGTTAGGGTGGATGGAGCAGCTAGGAGCCCGCGTCGCCTATGCGTGGGGTAATCCACAACTGTCCTCCGACCTGCAAACCCATGCGTTTTCACACAACCGTGGTTTGCTCAGGCCACAACGAAAGCAAGCATATGAACCGTTGGTAATGGTGGGTTCTCAAGCAAATCGCATTGCAGAATGCGTTGCAGGATTCTTTCCTCGGCGTGGGGTACTGAAAGAGTTTGATGAACGGCTGGCAAATTTGAACCCCGAAGCTTCAGCAAACCAGTTCGAGCAGTCGATGGTACAACTTGCCGAATTCGCGGGCTATTCCGCTGAACGCCACGATGTTCAGGGAGAAGGTCCTGACGTTCTATGGCTTTTGCCAGACAAGGTCGGAGTGGTCATTGAGGCTAAGAGCCGAAAAGAAGCAAAGAACGCGCTAAATAAGGACCAGCATGGTCAGTTGCTCGTTGCTGAGAATTGGTTTAAGTCGGCTTATCCTGACCACACTTGCGTGCGCGTGAGCGTACACCCAAATGACGTTGCTACAAAGGCGTCCAGTGCCGATGGTTCGTACGCCTTTAATTTTGAGGCCGTAGCGGAGATGAAAGCGGAGGTACGGCATATCCTAAGCGTTGCCGCAGAGTCACATGTTTCGGACAGCGAACTGGCTAGTTTGGTAAGTAAGGAGCTGGCTAAGATGAACCTTGACCTCAAAGGGCTGTTGACCAAGCACTTCAAGCCATTTCGCCTAGTTGAGTGAACCTTTGATCAAGATTGCGTAAGCCTTTGACAGCAATGTCCACCGCGTTGGCTCGTATGGTAGATGTAGGGTACTGGCAACTTCTGCCTTATGTTATACAAAAAAGAAAGCACATGCTTTTTAAATCCAGACTTGACAAGCCTTCATCACTATTCGTCGCCTTGGTGCAAATTCTTGCTGGGAGGTATGGGAATTTGAGCCTGGCGAGTCTTCCTCAACTCCCACGTTTGGAGCAGGAAGACGCACATGGCACCCGCGAGATTTACGGCAAGGTCGGAATGAATCCGTAGCGGTTTGGCTTGCTTCTTGCCTTTTCCGTGGGCGTCCCCTAGTTTCGAGCGGATTGCTCCGAGCCCTTCTACCACCGATGTACAGCCGCCCAGAACTCGTTTGAACATGTCCTCGGTGTGCTGTTCGGGGGCCAGGTTCATGCTCTTCGCCGTGGCCTTGTAGAGGGCTGGGAGGTCGGCGGACTGCTCGTACTGGATGCCTGCTTCATCGAGGATGTGCTTGCAGGTCGCCTCGATCATCGACCGGGCGGTTGTGAGAGCCCCATCGGCGTCTGTCGCAGTTCGATCGAGGGCTTTGTTCCAATCGGCTAGAATCGCGTCGTATCCGAGCCGCTTCAGCTCCGCCGAGACGACAGTATTCGTGGGTGATCGGTCCAGAGACTCCAGGTAGTCAAGCACCGGATTGAATTCATCACGCCAATAATCTCGACGTTCCTGGTAAGAGCCGAATTTCGGCTTGATGAAACCCCATAGCTCCGATTCATCCCGACAGGTTCTGATGGCTTGCGGCAACTGGGACCAGATGTGCGGCAATCCTTTCAACTGGTCGCGCAACTCCCGATAGCCATCTCCCGCTCCACCGGTTGATCGACTTACGACACAAGCCTTTAGGGACTCCACAGCGTCGACGAGACTCGCAGTTTCCTCGTGATTCAAGTCGCACCCACCCTCATCAAAGTTCACCTCGAAAAGCCTTCGAAAGGATTGAGCGGCGCAGGGATTCGGCGTCTATTTCGAGGGTATTCAATGCCAAGAACTCTTCCTTTGCCTTCAGGACTCGCTTCAGCCTCAGTTGGTCATCCATCGGTAAAATCGGTATGGAGATTTGGTGAAGCTTCTTTACGTTCAGCGTGCGATTCCGGTCGGCTGTCCCGGGTGAGGCTGCTCCAATCTGCTCTAAGCCTTCCGGTGAAAGGAGGTAGTAGCAGAGAACTTCTGGCAGAATTTTAGCGCAGAGACAGGAAAGAGTTAGATATCGGTGCGACACAACTTTACCGTTATGCTGTGAAGATACAACTGCAATAGCACCTTCCCAAGCCTTTATGTTGCTTAGAAGAACATCTCCAGCACGCACCACGTTGGGACGCTGCCAACTAAGTTCCGAACCCAAGAAGGAAGGCTTTTCGAAGACCCCTTTCCCGAACGACCGGCAGGCGATTTCGTCGTATTTCTGTTCAGGAAGCACATCCACAATTCGCCGGTTTAAAGGGGCAACCTCATGGAGGCTGTGCCGGGGAGCAAAGAAGAGTCCGAGTTGCCTAGCACTCGCAAGCAGAAGACGGTCAAAGTCGCTATGAATCTCGACTACCAAGCCCTTGGCGGTTTCGAGTTTGGCAAAGGCCTGTTCAACCCCGGAAGCGATTCTTTCTTGGGTTTCCAAAGGCGGCAGCCAAACTGGAACTTCCGCTAGATCAGGTACGCGAAGTGACACATTGGATGTACCTGCCATCAACGGGACCAAGAGTTCGTCCTTATGTGCGGAAAGGAAAAGATGCAGAAACTTAGCGTTGAGCGGCACCCCATGCTTTGGCACAAGTGCCACCATTATGTTTGCAAGCGCGAATTTTCCCGACTGAAAATGAATCCGATGAATAGCGGCATGCCCATGTCCTGTTGATGAAACAAGCGGTATGCAGACAGCCTCGCAGTCGAACTGAAATTCGTTAGAGGATCGTGGGGCTGCTCCCGTCACAACTAACGGATAGTTACCTGGAACCGACTTCATTGTCGGTGTTTCACCTTTAACTAGATTGCATATCGCGCCTAAGGAGACGATACCGCCTGGACCTTGAGCCCCTGCATCCAGGCTAAACAAGCTCTTGCACCTCTAAAAGCAATTCAATGCACTGTCGTTGTTTATAAATTATTGTTTCGATAATCTGGCTTGGCGGAGTGTCGTCTGCATTGCTCGATTGATTGGGATTCCGTTGGTCAAGATTGAATGAGCCTTCGATTAGCTTTTCTACTGGGATACTCCAGGCGTTTCCGTTATCTCGCTGATCAATGCACCAGTTGAGACAATCATCAAAATCAGCGTGCGTTAGTGGATTGGTTTTGCTGAATTTGCGTCTACCCGATGGCAATGAAACTTCATAGAACCAGACATTGTGAGTTCGCGATGAGCGGTCAAAAAACAAGATATTCGTTGGTATATCTGTGTAAGGTGAAAAAGTTCCTTGCGGCAGCCGAACTATCGTGTGCAGATTGAACTCATTAAGAAGCTCTTCTTTGATGCGAGCACAAATTCCGTCGCCAAACAGCACTCCGTTCGGGACAACAACGGCGGCTCGGCCGCCCTTGGGCTGTCGGCGCAGACGACGCATGATGAGTTGAAGGAAGAGCAGCGCGGTTTCGCTCGTCCGCTTATCGGCGGGAAATCCGTCTTGGATCGAACGCTCTTCCTCTCCACCGAATGGCGGATTAGTTGCAATCACGTCTACTCGTTCCGCGTCGCCAATCTCGGTCAACTTGATGGCAAGCGAGTTGCCCACCGTGATGTTCGGGGATTCGACCCCGTGGAGCACGAGGTTCATTTGGGCTAGCAAGTACGGTAGGGACTTGGCTTCGTTCCCGAACAGACTTTCTTCTTGAAGCACGCGGAAGTGTTCCGCACGAATTGCCTGCTCCTTCATATGCTCGTAGGCTTCGACCAAGAAGCCACCCGTGCCGCACGCGGGGTCGAGAACCTTCTCGCCAAGCTTGGGGTCGAGCACCTGAATCATGAACTTGACAACCGGGCGCGGGGTGTAGAACTCACCCGAATCCCCCGCCGCGTCACGCATTTCCTTCAGCATCGACTCGTATAGGTGGCTAAGCGTGTGAATGCTTTCGCTGGAACCGAAGCTGATTTCGCTGATCTTGTTGACCACATCGCGAAGCAGGTAACCGCTGGACATTCGGTTTTGAAGCTCGCGGAACACGTTCGCAAGCACGTCACCCCGGCCACCGGATCGAGTTTTCAGATACGCGAACAGCCCCTGCCCGCGTGTTCCATCCGGGCGCATCGCTTCGTCTTGATTGATGAAGGAGATCAGCTCAGGCCCGGTCAAGCCTTCTTGGTTCGCCGCCCAATCTCGCCACCGGTACGGCTCTTCGATGAGTGGGATATGCGGACGTCCGGCAAGTTCATCGCTAACCCGATGGAGTTCGTCCGAGTCGTCGAGGAACTTCAAAAACATCAACCATGTCAGCATCGGTAGCCGATCAAGGTCCCCATTCAGCCCCTTATCTTTCCGCATGATGTTGCGGATAGTCTTGATTGTTCCGCTAAGGGATTCGCGGGTAGAGATGGGCTTCTGGATTTTTGGGGACTTGCTCATGGCGTGATTCTGTTGACACAGTGTTGGAAGAACGCTAGGTATTGCTCAAAAACCGCTGTGCCAGCCGTTGCACCTGGAAAGCAAGCCGCAGCCAGAGATTCTGCGACGAACTCTCCTGCTGAACAACCTTGACCAATGGAAGTCGTCACTGGTTGCCCTCGAAATGTGTTCACGACCCGCTTATATTCGGCTTTACACTTGGTGCTTGAGTGCGCAACTCGATTTCTGATGGCAATAGCATCAGTCAAGTGGCTACGGAAAGGCGCAGTATCAAGAAAACTGTAGGGATCATTGGCTGAGAATACGCGAGATGATATGGCCGTGATCTGTGAAGGGGTGCTCAGCGTCAGATAGTAGGCGGTGCTCGTCCGTCCACCCGACAGGAGGGCGAACGCCGTTTCAAGACTTGATCGAGTGCAGCTTGGATTCAGTGTAGGCAAAGGATGCACGCCAGATACCACCCCTACGGAGTAGCGCAACAAGGATGACTCAAGGTAGTTCTCCCACGCATGGCAAAGGCGCATGAATGCCAATCCTTGGACGAGATTTGCTTGCTTCGTCGGGAGGTGCTTTTTTCCAGGACCTCTCAATGAAGTCGCTTTGTCGAAAAGCTCTTTCGCTGCTCTGGATTCCGCAGTCCAGTCATCCTTCGACGTATTGAATGTGGTAGGTCGTTTTCCCATTTTAATCGTCTGTTGCCTTACCCGTGTGAAGCGTAAAGTATCTCCTGTAATCGAACCACGGCTTGCCGAAGCGGTCCAGCTCCGCCAAACTCGTTCGCAATCTCCTGAATCGTTCCCAACTCAGAAATCGGTGGGACTTGGAGCACGTCTGGGATCACGAACTGGCTCGCTCCGAGTTCTTCGTACTTGCTGAGTAGCTCTTCCAAAATGGCGCGAGCGGCGGGCGAAAACTGGTCGAAGAATGCTGCTTGGGTCTTCTTGACGTTGTTCGCCCGCTCCCGGCGAGTACGCAACGGTGCCCCGTAGGCAAGGTGACACATCAGATCAAACGGATCGGCATCCGGTTTGCCCGCAACCTGGGCGAGGTCGTCAAAGTCGATCCCGCGATCTCGAAGAGATTCGATGATGTTCGAACGCTTCTCGGGGTTTGACCAATCGGCCAGCAATGCTTCGGCGGTCGGATAAAGGGTGCGAACCTGATCCTTTGTGTAGTCCGCATACTGAACAGCTCGAAGCTGGTTGCCATTGGCATCGAGTTCGTAGACCACATGGGCGACTACCTGCACCACCCCGCCATCGACGTAATACTTGCGCCGTTCTTCCCGCACCACTGTTCCTCCTCCGTCGCCCGCACCGGCACCCGGCTCGTCGGGAGGAAGGGGTTCGCCATCGAAGTCGGGATCGGCGAACATCGTGATCGCAGTGCCGGTGTAATCAAGGATATTGAAGAAGAGCTTGCCGTAGTCTTCACGAACTCGGGTGCCACGTCCGATGATCTGCTTGAACTCAACCATCGAGCCGATGACCCGAGCAAGAACGACGTTCTTCACGGTCGGCGCATCGACCCCGGTGGTCAAGAGCTGACTCGTCGTTAGGATTGTTGGGGTCTTCGATTCTAGGTCCTGAAAATCAGAGAGGTAGCCCTTGCCAACGTCACCCTCGTCGGACGTGACTCGGCAAATGTAGTCTGGATGATCCTTAACGATGTCTGAGTTCAGATTGATGAGGGCTTGCCGCACCTCACTGGCATGCTCTTGATCAACGCAGAAAACAAGGGTCTTGGCAAAGCGGTCAGTCTTCTTCAGATATTCCGTCAGGTGCTTGGCAATCGCCTCGGTTCTTGCCCTCAACGCAATGACTCGCTCGAAGTCGCGGGTTCCATACTCGCCATCCGGAATTGCCTGCCCGTAGCGGTCGAGTTCTCCTTGGTTGGGTCTGTATCCAACGGCATCATAGTGAGTCACCACGCGGTGAACTCGATACGGAGCGAGGAAGCCGTCTTCGATGCCTTGCTTGAGACTGTAGGTGTAGATTGGATCGCCGAAGTAGTTGTAAGAATCGCCGTCATTTCTTCGGACTGGCGTGGCGGTCAAGCCAAGCTGAGTGGCGGGCTCAAAGTATTCCAGGATTTCTCGCCAAGCCCCGTCATTCTTTGCGCTGCCTCGATGGCACTCATCGATGATGATGAGGTCAAAGAAGTCACGAGGATACGTTCTGTAAAGGCCGGGTCGCGACTCATCCTCGGCTATGGCTTGATAGGTTGAGAAGTACAGCTCTCGAGATTTAGGGGCGATGCCCTTCTCGATCTTGCACCGGGCATCTCCGAAGGGCGCAAAGGTTTTGTCCTTCGGGTCATTGACCAAGATCGTGCGGTCTGCAAGATAGAGGATTCGGGGACGCCTAGTCGGATCATCCTTGACATTCCACTTGCTTGACCATAGCTTCCAGCAAATTTGAAAAGCGGTAGGCGTCTTACCTGTTCCCGTGGCCATCACGAGAAGCACCCGCTTCTTGCCACGAATCACGGATTCGACCGTTCGATTGATGGCGATTTCTTGATAGTAGCGAGCCTCATGATTGCCCGCTGAGTATCCGGGCATCAGCAGTTGGGCAGTTTGCGCGTCAGAGATTGGTGACTGGTCGTGCAGACGCGCCCATAGTTCAGCGGGCGAAGGGAAACCTGAAACGTTGATTTCGGTCCCTGTTTCAAGATCGATTTCGATGATCTCCGCACCGTTTGTGGCATATGCGAACCGAAGCCCGAGCATCGTAGCGTAATTTTTGGCTTGCTGAACTCCCGTGGTGACTGGCTCAGCCTCAGCCTTTGCTTCAACGACGGCGATACTGAAATCACGGGTGTATCGAAGCAGATAATCGGCCTTGAGGGCTTCTTTGCGCCTAGCCGATTGTCCGGCGACGACGATCCTCCCCTTCGTAATCCGGTATTGCTCGGTTACAGAATGAGGCGAAGTCTCCCAACCGGAAGCTCGGAGCTTTGGCTCTACGACTTCCCGGCAAGTGTCGTTCTCGTTTCTCAACTGTCAATAGTTTGACATATCGTGATAAGAATGCTGAGTTGGTGTAATCGATAATCGAATCTTAGTTTTCAATCTAAAGGCAATTCAGCTTGTCGAGTTGTGGTGTATCGTCTTTGGACCCGAACCTGCTTCCTCCCGAACTTTTGGATCGCAACACTGGCTCTGGGCAACTGTGAAGTGGGCGGCAACGGCCAGGCTCTTTTGCCCCCCAATGAGTTGTTGGCCCGCCATTATTTCGTCGACGATTCGAACAGGGGCTCACTCCGAGAGGACCACGACGGCTAGCAGGTGCCTCTGCTTGTGAGTTCGCGAAGGGGTTTGCCAAATGTGTGCTGTGGGATTTCGACTTACCCCCAATACGATTTCGTCCCGTTTGTACGAAGCATGCTCGGACTTTGGGTGTAAATTTGATTCCCTCGCGGCACATTGCATGCCACTAGTGAGTATGCCCATGTGGTCCGCATAGCCGAGTTCTCGCTCATCTGCCGTCGTCGTTGAGCTCGTTACGAAGACACACGACGGGAAGTCATTTGACTGTGGCAGGGAAGCGCAAAACAGCTTTCTCAAGGAAAGAGCGCGAAAGCACGCGGAACTGAACTATTCAAAGACGTGGGTTGCTGTCCGCGAGGGTGAGACGACAATCCTCGGATACGTCACCCTCTCGATGGGCATCATCGCCTTTGAGAACATCACAGACGAAATCAAGGCTCGGTTGCCGAAGTACCCCATGCCCGTTCTCCACGTTGGACAGTTGGCGACCGATATCCGATTTCAGGGCAAGGGCGTCAGTCCACTCCTGCTTCGATTCGCGGCTGAGCAAGCGGTTGCGGCGTCAAAATCGGTTAGCTGCTTTGCCATTCAACCCGAAGCGGACAACGAACGAGCCAGAAACTGGTACCTCAAGAGAGGCTTCATGGAGCTCCAGCCCGGAGGATCGCGATTCTATCAGTCCATCGCGGCGCTGGAGAAGGCAATGGGCTTATCACCACGTTAGTGCTCCCAGACGGACTTGATCAGCACATAAGCAGCGCTTCTGCCACCTTGGCCGTCGCTTTCGAGAATGCCCTTCTGGACCAAATCGTCGATGTCGCGGAAGGCCGTCATCGGCGAGCATTTGCCCATTGCGGACCACTTGCGCTTCGTCATTTTTCCCTCGATTCCTAGGAGCATGCGAGACACGATGATGCGTTGACGTTCATTCAAATCTTGGTCCTTGTGGAGTTGCCAGAAGCGATTTCTAGACATTGCACTCGAAACAGTTTCTACAGCCGAAGCAAGCGCTCGATCTAGGCAGCCGAGATACCAACTTAACCACTCTGTGTAGTCGAGGTTCCCGCTCTGAGCTTTCTTGAGGGCATCGTAGTACGACTTCCGCTCCTTACGAATTTGGGCTGAAACACTGTAGCATCGGTAGGGCCGCTTGTCTGCTCGCGCCAGCGCCATGTCTAGAATCGCGCGCCCAATTCGTCCATTACCGTCACTGAATGGATGGATGGTGACAAACCATAGATGCGCTATCCCAGCTTTCAGGAGGGCGGAGGCCTCGTCCCCACTTTCAAACCAATCCAGGAATTTGCGCATCTCCTGGGGAAGAAGAGCAGCGGCAGGAGCTTCGAAATGCACGGTCTCCTTCGGTGTCATGGCGCTTGAGACAACTTGCATCGGGCCGTTTGCGTCGTCACGCCATTGCCCAACACGAATCCGGCCGAATTCCCCCCTCCCGGTTGGGAAAAGAGCACCATGCCAATTGAACAGTCTTTCTTCGTCGAGCCGTGCTGCGGAACGCTCACTCGCATCCATAGCCATCTCAACAACGCCGTCCACGAAGTGGTCGCCGCTTGGCACGCCTCCCAGACTCATTCCAAGGCGCCAAGCCACCGATGAACGCACCTCTTCCGCATCAAGCATCTCGCCCTCGATTTCACTCGATTTCACTACCTCGGCGGCGATCGCGTTGAGTTTCGCATCTTGGAGGTCGTCAAAACCCAGGGCCTCAAGTCGACCGAAGAGTCTCCCTTGATGCACAAGTACGTTTGAGAGGGCGGGCATCAGAGCCCGCAGATCATACTCATAGAGTGGCCAGTCGGGTCTTTGATGGATGTAAGCCATATCGATGATTCGATTATATTCATTATTCGTATCAAAAAATGATACGAATAGAGATCCCAATCAAATCACCGACGAGAGTTTTCCTCATCTCGCATCGTCGCAAAACACGATCAGCCTCGATCGAAGGCGATCAGTTTTGGTGGCGGCGCCCCCGGGCCGGAGTAGGCGTTGAGCCAGCAAGAGAGGGTGTACCAGGTCATTTCTTCGGCAAGATCTTCGCGTACCTCTTGTTCGGTTGGTGATTCATGCCTGCGTGCCACCAACTGACCCTCGATCTTGGCGGATAGGTGGGGCCACAATTGTGGCGGAATCACGAGGGAGCCACCCGAGATCACAATCCCAATCTTGTTCTTCACCACTCTGGTCAACAGTCTGTCCCCTTTGACTAAAACTTTCGACGCCGCGCCATGCGGAATTTGGGTCGGAGAACCTCCACGAATGAGGTCCTTGAGAATGAAGCCGAGCTCGGAGTCGGAATAGGCGACCTCATAGATCGAGGCCTTGGCGTGGCCAAGCGAGAGGAGGTACATCAACTGCTGGTAAGACATACCATGACTCGCCTGCGGCGTGAACTCCCGCAGCATGTCGTTGACCGGTCTTCGCGAGATGTAGAACTCGAGCATGCACGCCTCAACCGTCTTCCTGGCTTCATCGCTAAGATTGGCGAGACAGTCGTCAAACGCCCTGCCGGTTCCGCCCTGGAACACGCCCTCGAAATCGCGCTGGAATTCGAGTCGGTCCATGAGCCAACGCGAAGTAACCAACCATTTCTCAAATGCAACCAGCGCATCCGAATACGATTCCATGGCTCAATTCTACAACGATTTTGCGCAGCCGTTAGGTGGCCGTTACAAAAGTGACGGCTGGCCATGGAGGAGAGAGAACTTGTGAATCTTGCCAAATTGCTAGGCGACTGCCAACTCGTCGCTTTGCACTTTAACGTGACCACGCTCGATGTCAGCAGACACATCAGTCCTCTGGACTACCATTGGCCCGACGTTGATTGTCACATTCCGACCTAGAGACCGGAGCATCCCGCTCAGTCTGTCGATCGTGAAGTTGCGCACCCTCCCGCGTAACAGCTTGGACAGTGTAGGTTGATCGACACCCATCATCTTTGCCGCCAATGTTTGGCTTAGGCCAACAGCTTCGATCGTTGATCCGATTACACGCACCAGTTCTGCTTTTGCCGCCATCTCTTCAGGGTCGGGATAGCCTAGGTCGGCATAGATGTTTCCGCTGCCGACTTCGAAGCTCATATCGTTTACGTCTTCCTTCGCGATCTTTGCCATTCTTCGTGAATCTCCTTTGCCAGTTTCAGTCGCCTCTGGATTTGATCAAGGTGCAGTTTAGGAGTCTTGCTCCCCTGAGTGCTCTTCTTCTGAAAGCAGTGAAGTACATAAATCCGACCTTCGAACTTCACTGTGTAAACTGCCCGAAATGTGTCTGTTTTGAAGTCAGAAACGATCTCTAGGACGCTCGCACCGCCGAACCCTTGGAGCACCTTCGCATCGGGAGGTTTTTGCCCTCTCTGTACCGTTTCAAGCGCAAAGCCAACATCATCCACGACATCTTCGGGGAATTCCTTAAGGTCTTTCTTGCTCGACCCAACCCAGACCAAATCCGTTAGTTCGGCCACCGATGGTCTGTATACCATGATATGCGCCAACTAGAGGTAGAGCAGTTTCACTTACTGCCTGAAAAAGTAATGAATCGGTCCAAGTTTACGGATAAGTCCGCAGGTGTGCCTGCCGGACTCAATCGATGATAGTGAGATCGTATTTCAAATTTATGATTCACATGTAATGAGCAAACCCGAATAGAATTCCATCGCCTACACTAAACGACGCATGAACCCTCGGGGCGGCGCTGCTCCGCGGATCAAGTTCGAAACTTTAGCAAGCCAAGTTCCTTCCACAGCGGCGTGGTATCGAATTCCACTCCATGGAGTTCTTTCGGGGCGTGCGCGTGGGAGTTTTCCAGAAGCTTCAGCCAATTGACAACCTTTTCGCGCCCAGCTTTCGTTCGAACGAGTTCGCGTGGGCTTGCGCCGAGCATGGGCACGACGTTGTCGATCGTACGCATATACTGATCAAGCAACACCTTCTGTATCTGCCCAGCAAGCTCAGCTCGCGCCTCGGGACCAAGCGTTTCCATCAGACTTGGCACTGGCTCCGTCGCCATTTTAGAGGCTTGTCCGAGAGACGTCTCTAGTTTGAGAGGCGTACCGATGTGCTCACCCAGTAACTCGAAAAGGCGCTCGGTCAGTCGCTTTCCCCGGTTTTCGGAGTTGCATTCGGCGAGAAGGCGGTCGCCGACAATCCGAAGGCTCCCGTGGACGATTGACTCTCCCTGAATATCTATCAGCCACGTCCACTCATTAAGGCCTGAGTTGGAGAAGTCTTCGGAGTCTTCAAACGCTTGAGAAATGACTTCTGGATTGACCTTGATCGGATAGGCGAGCGACACGAACGCGATATCGTCGTGATCTCGATTGAGCATTCTTGGCACGCTCTCAAATTGGGGGGTGGCGGCAACGAGCCACGACGCGAGTGCGTACCAATTCAGTTCCGTGGCGACTTCTTCGCGAATTTCTGCCAGCGACCGCGCGTCTCCACGCTTTGCGGCGGGTAGTTCCTTCGTGAGGACTTTGATTTGACGCTTTATCTCAGAAGAGAGGAAGGGCCAGCTCACCCTGGGAACGGTGATCGTCCCTCCAGTGATTTGCGTGACCCCTTGAACCGAAATCACGCGAGTAAGCAATAAATCCCAGGTAGCAAGACTCGCCGAGGCAGAGCGTTCTTGGACTCGTATGAGCTCGCCTTCACGAATCATATCCTTTAGGATAATGTGGGACCCGCCGACTGACTCATGAACCTCATAGATCGATGGAGTCGATTTCCAGATCGCTCTTAGAAAACCAAGCTGACCTTGGCTGAGCTCGACATACCCACTCTCGCGAAATTCCTTAAGAATCGTTCCCTCGACCTGGCTAGCGAGGTAGCCCTCCAAATACACAGAGGAGAGCGACTGCGAATAGGGAAAGTCCAACCTGTCCCACATCTCCGCATAGGATCTCTCCGTCAAAACCTCGAAGAACTCAGCAAACTCAGCCTCGAAGCTAAGATAGTCCTCCATCCAATCCGAACGGCCCAGCCATTCGCCAAACGCTACCAGTGCATCGCCGTTACCCATAGCCTTACTCGCACATTATGGAAGGGGGCGTCGAGGCCATCGCCGGATCAAAGTTCAAATGGGGCTGACACTATCGACTTTTGTGTCGTTCATGTCGGCGTGTCAACAGGTAGGTCACTGCAAATCTTTCCTGGTTAGTAAGGATAACGCCGGTTAGCCGCCCGAGACATCCACTGAACGAATTTGCCGTTCTCGGCCCAGAGCGGGATCTGCGACCGGGCGATCGTGACCGCCTCACTGTAGTCACCCACACCGTAATGCATTGGCGCCGCCGGTAATTCTTCCTCACGAATCACGTCCAACACATAGGGATTTGCGTCGAAAGCTTTGCCTAGCAATTTTCTAGCACGCGAGTTATCTCCGGAGGCTCGAAACGCTATGAGAGCCCTGAGGTATGGGAACGAGGCGGAAATGTCGTTCCCGTAACTATTCATGAGATCAAGGGCTTCGGCGTCTTGGCCCGCCGTGACGAGCCAAACCGCCAAGTCGTATCGGACTCCCTGGTTGTCATTCGGGTTCAAATCGAGCATTTCGTAACCCACGTCGATAGCCCTCTCGAGTTCACCTAGGAGGTAGAACATATCTGCCTCGTAGGCGAGGGCCCGCATAAATGGTCTCGTTTCAATGATCGACCAGAACCTGCCAAGGTATTGCGGATCAGAGAAATACTCAGGAGGAAGTGACTTGCGCCCCGCCTCGACCGCTCTTTCGACAAGCGGGCGCGCTTCTTCGATATCTTCATAGTCCTGGGCAAGGATCAGGAGGGCGTCCGTGCACAAAGGATCGAGTTCGAGCGCGGCCCGGGCAAGTTCAAGCTTCTTCCTGTCCTCGGCTTCCAAGGCACTGTAGACCAACTCTTGAGCACGCCGTTCTGGTGAGAGTTTCGAAATATCTGTCTCGATAGGCTCCCCCGACGCCATCAGCTGGGCGAGGTAAGCGTTCGCTTCATCAACGTTCTCGAAGTCCTTCCCCTCGAGCGCCTCATGAATTGCGCGTATTTGTCTCTCGACGCCTGATCTCCCTGTCATAGCATTTTCTCCAATTGCATGATCGAATTTCTCCTTAAGACGAGATTGCGTCTGCCAGCGTCGCCTCAAGTTTTCCCCATCTTGACTTCATTGGTAAGGTATCGTTAAGTCGTCCGTGGGGATGTAGCTCAGTTGGGAGAGCGTCCCGATAGCAATCGGGAAGGTCGTGAGTTCTGACCTCCGCGGTATAAATAAATAACTCGAAATATGGGGATGTAGCTCAGTTGGGAGAGCGCTGCAATCGCACTGCAGAGGTCGTGGGTTCGAATCCCATTATCTCCACCAAACTTTAAGTCTGCCCAGGGGAGCGTCCCGATAGTTATCGGGAAGGTCGTGGGTTTGAATCCCATTATCTCGACTGAGTTTTCGCACAGTCTACGCCCAGAAAAAGGTCAGGTAGCCCCAGCGGGGCTTTTCTATACCAGCCCAGGCTGAACGCCTGGTTAAAGTCAACCCAATCCAAAAGCGCCGGAGGTGCGACAAATACATGCAGGGCAACGCCCCAAATGCTCCGGTTCAATCACTGAGCGACTGTCGGACGATTGTAAACCGGAGGGTCGGGGGCGATGCCCCGACCGGTATATGTCGCCCCGCTGGGGCTCAATATTTGCGTCGCCCGAATCCCAGGGCGATTGCCACTGGGCTGATATATTTCGCCCCGTTGGGGCTCGGTGCCTGCGTCGCCCTAGTGCTAGGGTGATTGCCTTGGGCCGGCAAATGTCGCCCAACTGGGACTCGCGGTCACTTGATCGCTTCGGGAGCGAAGACTTTGAACTCCCAGATCGTTGGACCTTCGGTTGCATTCAGGATATTCAGACGTACCTTTTGGGCAGTGACGGGTGGGAAACTCACAACCAACTTTGCTCCTGGGTCGCCGCCATTGAACGCCACTTTCCACACGTCACCCGTCCAATACTCAATCGCGAATCGGCGGATTCGCTTGAGTTCTGGATACGCTTGAACGATCGATACGTGGTCAAACGCACGCGGCTTGCCGAGGTCGACTTCAAGCCAGGCTTGGTGGGTGCCGTTGTCGGTCGCCCAGCGCGTGTCGAGTTTTCCGTCGATTGCTTTGTCCGGCCCAAACTCTCCTTGGCCCTGATACACGTTTGAGGCGGTTGCCTTCGCACCCAAGGATAGAGACTTTGCGGCGGGCACCTGCATTGGAGGAAGCTTAAGAGCACTCCGATCTAGGTCAAGCGCAATGATCGTGTCGAAGGGCGCTCTATTCGAGGCAGGCAAGCTAATGGTGATCCCCGATGTCGACTGGCTAACCTTGGCAGTGCCACCGGTCAAAACCCGGCTACGTACTACCTTTGCGGGAAAAGGAGGAAGGTGCAAGACTCCAGTTCCCCAATCGTGGACATGCAGAAACACCGTGTTGCCCTTGCGGGTGGACGTGCCGTATTCACCAGGCAAGTACGGTCCTCCCCGTGTGCCGCGGATCGTATTTCCGAATTTGGACCACCAGACACCAAGCTCCTTCAGTCGCTGCAACTGAGGCGTCCCAATTCGCCCGTCCGGTTTCGGTCCGACGTCGAGGAGGACGTTGCCATCACCTCCGGCGCAGCCGGTAAGCATATCCAAAATCGAATTGAGCGGTTTGGATTTGTCCGCTTCGCCAGCCCATGACCATTGCGCCTTCTGTGACATCGTCATGCACGATTCCCAGGGTCGCTGGTCATTGAAGCTGCCGATCCACTGCTCGGGGGTGAAGTAGTCGGCATTGGGTGCAATATTCAAAGGCGATCCCGCCTCTTTGCCTGGACCGAGATCCAGACGGTTGTTGATCACGATCTTGGGTTGAAGCTTCTTCACGAGGGCATAGGTAGACTTCGGCTCCCAAACTGCATCTCGGCCGTCATAGTCAAACCAAAGCAGGTCGATCTTCCCGTAATTGGAGAGCAACTCGCGGATCTCAGCTTGCATGCGTTTGACGAACGCAGCATTGCCTGCATTTCGGCAGTCGGGATCCTTCCAATCCATCGGTGAGAAGTACCAACCGAGGCGCATGCCCGCCTCGTGGGCGGCTTTTGCAAGCTCGGCACAAACGTCCCGCTTGAACGGCGTGTGCATGATGTTGTAGTCGGATACTTTTGAATTCCACAGCAGGAACCCGTCGCAGTGCTTCGCCGTGAGCACGATGTACTTCATTCCCGCCTTCTGGGCGATGCGCACCCACTCCTTGGCATTGAACTGAGTTGGGTTGAACCGCTTGTAGAGGTTGTCGTACTCCTCAGCAGAGATAGGGCCCTGGTTCGGGCACTTCGGATTCGTATTGGCCCGCGACCAACTGATCTCGGTCTCCTTCAGGCTGACCGGACCCCAATGAATGAACATGCCAAAACGCGCATCGGCCCACCACTTGAGGCGATCTGGGTAGGGAACTTGGGCGTAGGCGTGCCCAATCAGAAGGGAAGCGCCGAACACAGCAGAGGCAAAGGTCGATCGAGTTCTCATGGCAATACAAGGCGATAAGTCGCCCTATGGTTATTAGAACGTCGGGAAACCCGTAAGTTCGCCATGAGGCCCCCGTGCCAATTCATGGGCGCGGGGGTCTCATTCACTACACCTGGTTGAGTTCGCCCGCGAAATAGCGGTCGTAGGCGCCGAGATCCAATAGGCCGTGGCCGCTTAGGTTGAACAGGATGACCCGCTCTTTGCCTTCTTCTTTGGCACGAAGCGCTTCGTCGATGGCGGCCTTGATCGCGTGGGACGACTCGGGTGCGGGAATGATCCCCTCGGCTCGCGCAAACTGGACGGCGGCATCGAAGACCGTATCCTGCGGGTACGCAACCGCTTCAATCAGGCCCTGGTCCTTGCATAGGCTCACGAGCGGGGACATGCCGTGGTAGCGAAGGCCTCCGGCATGAATTCCAGGTGGGATAAAGTCGCTGCCCAGCGTATACATCTTGAACAGCGGGGTCATTTGTCCGGTATCGCCGAAGTCATAGCGGAATTCGCCTTTGGTCAGCGATGGGCAAGATTCGGGCTCCACCGCGACCACCCGCATCTCTTTGCCCGCGATCTTGTCGGCGAGATAGGGGAACGCCAAACCGGCAAAGTTCGATCCGCCGCCGGTGCAGCCGATGATCACATCGGGAGTGTCGCCCGACATCTCCATCTGCTTCTTTGCCTCTAGTCCGATAACGGTTTGATGCAGCAGAACGTGATTCGTGACGCTTCCCAAGGCGTACTTCACGCCGGGATGGGTGACGGTGTCCTCTAGTGCCTCGCTGATGGCGATGCCAAGCGAACCCGGAGAATCAGGAGTTTCGGCGAGTACCTTGCGTCCGTAAGCGGTGTGTTCGCTGGGACTGGCAAAGACTTCTGCCCCAAAGACCTGCATCATCGACTTGCGATACGGCTTTTGGGTAAAGCTCACCTTCACCATGTAGACGGTGCAATCGAGCCCGACCATATTGCAGGCGAGGGCCATCGAGCAGCCCCATTGTCCCGCGCCGGTCTCGGTGGCAAGCCGCTTGATTCCGGCCCGTTTGTTGTAGTACGCCTGGGCAAGTGCGGTGTTCAACTTATGACTTCCAACCGGACTCGTACCTTCAAACTTGAAATAGATGTGAGCCGGAGTGCCGAGCGCCTTTTCAAGTCGGAGCGCGCGATACAGCGGGGTCGGTCGCCACTGGGCCATGCCGTCGCGGACCTCTTCTGGAATCTCAATCCACCGCTCGCCAGAAACTTCCTGGCCAATGATCTCGTCGCAGAAGATCGCCTGAAGGTCTTGGGGACCGGCTGGTTGCATCGTGCCTGGATGCAGCGGCGGTTCGGGCGCGACGGGCAGGTCGGCCACGATGTTGTACCAGTGGGTAGGAATATCAGATTGCTGGAGTGTGAATTGTCGTTGCATAGTTTCGAAGTTCGCCGGCCTCATCGGTGAGTTCGGAATGGCTAAGGGATAGGATCACGTTATTTGGATTCAATCGTGCCAAGCGACCAAGCATCTTTGTCGAGGTCGATTCGTAGTGTCGTTGGTTCAGAAGGAGGATTGCCCTTTAGCTTCAGGGTCAGGCCAGTTGGGCTATTGACGCAAATCACTTGAATGCCTTTTTGAAGCACTCGGCTCTTGGTGATGCGTGCGGGAAGTGAAGGCAATTGGATTTCGCCGTTGCCCCAGTTCAGGATGTGGACATAAACAGTCTTTCCTTTGCGGGTAGTGCCACCCCATTCGCCGTTCTTGAATGGGCCGCCGCGAGTTCCGTAGATGCTCTGTCCGTATTTTCCGACCCAATCTCCGAGGCCGGTCAAGAGCTTCTGCTGGATGGCGGGAATACGGCCGGTTTCATCTGGACCTACGTTCAAAAGTAGGTTGCCGTCACCTGTCACGGTCTGAATCAAGACCTTGAGAATCTGCGGGACGGTCTTGTAATGGTCGTTCGGTCGGTAAGCCCACTGGTCGCCGAGAGTCATACATGTCTCCCAGGGCTCTTGGGTGTTGTAGCTGCCGATGGTCTGCTCAGGCGTCTTATAGTCTCCAACCGGGTCGCCAGGTTGGAGCTTGGGGGAGTTGACCCTGTCGTTGATGATCAGGTCAGGTGACAGTCCCCGCAGGTAGTTATTGAGTCCAATCGAGTCGTCTCGCGTGTAAGGCTTTTCCCACTGCCCATCGAACCACACCATCTTGATGCCGTAGTTCTTGATAAGTTCAGCGACTTCTTCTCGCACGATCATCATGTGTCGGGCCATGTTCGGCATTGGCTTGATGGTCGTGCCACCAGGACTGCCGGTTCCATAGAGGGGGCTTCGCCAGTCGAGGATGGAGTAGTACGAGCACATCGTCATCCCGTGGCTCTTCGCCGCTCCCGTAATCTCGCCCATGATGTCGCGATGGAATGGCGAGGCCATGATGTTGTGGCTCGTCTCACGTGAGGGCCAAAGGCAGAACCCATCGTGATGCTTGGCGGTTGGAACGACATAGCGGAAGCCAGCGCGCTTGGCGATCGTCATCCATTCGTCGGCATTGAATCCGGTCGGGTTGAACCGCTTGTAAAGGTTGTCGTACTCCTCGATGGGTACCGAGTCGCCCCGCGACCATCCGATCTCGGTGCCACGAAGGCTCACGGGACCCCAATGGATAAACATGCCAAGTCGGGCATCACGAAACCAGCCGAGGTGGTCGGAAGAGGGTGCAGTTGCGAGCACGCAAGCTGCGAGCAGACTCATCATCGAATCTTTTGACTCGCCATTTCGCCCGAGGTTCACAGCCTTGCGCTGGCGATTCGAATATCACCAGAGGTGATGCCGGACGTATGAGGCAACGCCGAAGCTGTCAGGCAGAAAACCGATCAGCTTCCTCAGCCACCATCGCAAACATCACCCACCGATGATGCCTCCAGCCGGAGCGATAGCGGAGCCCGGAGGCTAGAACCGCCTGCCTTTGGAGGTGAGGCTGCTGAACGCCAGCCAATGTTTGTGCCGGTCGTGTGCGGCAACGCCGAAGTAGTCAGGCAGAAAACCGATCAGCTTCCTCAGCCACCATCGCAAACATCACCCAACGATGATGCCTCCAGCCGGAGCGATAGCGGAGCCTGGAGGCTAGAACCGCCTACTTTTGGAGGAAATCGTTGCGTTCGCATTCCGAGCACTCTCTGGGTAGCCTCCAGGCTCCGCCGGTGGCTTCGGCTGGAGGCTTCACCTCCGTAGAATTACCGATTAACTGACTTCCGAGTTGCGGCTTCTAGCGCAAAGAGTAGCGACGGGATAGATCGTGAATTCATAGTGAACCTGCCTTCAACGTTGAACGCCATGATTTTCATTTACTTGCCATTCACTCAATCAGAAACACCGTCGTATATGCACCCGTATTTTGAAGACCGGGAGCGGTATGAGCGGCACATCGATCCAACCTTTTCTAGCCCTTCCGGAAAGAATCGAGTCGATCTTTTCACAAGAGTTCGAGTCGGTTCACTGTTTGACCTAAGCCCAAGAGCAAGCGCCAAAGTCGAGTACCAATACGCTCATGATGCGTTTTGGACCCAGAACCTGAACGGCAGCGGCGATGCCAGCGACCTATCGCTTGCATATCTGCAATACGATGCCAAGCAAGCCGTCTTTACGGGTGGACGTCAAAAAATCGACCTTGGCGAACAGCGCCTCATCGGTTCTGCGGAGTGGCTTAATCTCGCCCGTTCCTTCGATGCTGCGAGAGTACAGTCGGGCCAGTGGGACATCTGGGATGGACGATTGGGAGTCGCCAACAACAAGCCCGAAACAGCGCGGGTTGGGGCGATCACCCACGTTGACCGAACTTGGGGCACGACGAGCCTTATCACCAAGCACGATCTTGGGGCAACCGCTGGAATCGATATTCAGACTTTGGATCATTTCATGTCTCTAAAGGCAGGATCCGTTCGCGTCGACTTGGAGGGTGCCGTTCAGACAGGTACGAACAATGGCCGCGACCAGCGAGCATGGGCTTGGCATGCCAAGGCCACTCGAACGCTGTTACCGAAGACGACCATCAGCGTGACAGCGGATGCCGCCAGCGGCGGCGGGGATGCCAACACCTCGCGAACTTTCGATAATCTCTATCCTTCTAACCACAACGCGTACGGCCTATCGGATATGACGGGATGGAAGAACATGAACCATGTCGGGGTTGCGCTTGAGTCGAAACCCTGCTCGAATTGGACCTTCCGTGCCAGTGGCCATGCCTACTCGCTTCGGGATGCGTCCGATGGCTGGTACGCCGCCACCGGAGGTGTAAATGCTCGCGACGGTGGCAAATTCATTGACCCAACCGGCTTGAGTGGTCGTGAGATTGGTCGGGAGCTAGACCTTGAGGCGATCTACTCGCCGATGAAGAACGCAACCCTCTCAGCGGGAGTTGCTATGTTCAACGCTGGTAACTTCGTGCAAAACGTCGGCGGAGCGTCTAATCAAATGACGTTCGGTTACGTTCAATTCGTCATTAGGTTCTGACTATTACCAGCAGCCCCCATAGTCGGCGTTCCCGTGGTGCCGAGCAGCCTGTGAAATGAAGACGAACACGACAAGCACCGACCACCCCTGTAGTCGGCGGTGATCGTACCGACGCAGCAACCCGCGAAGTGAAGCGACGATTTGGATCGCTTCGGACGGAGGCACAGAGAAACTCGTCGAGCCGTTCGCCGGTACGATCACCGGCGACTACGGGGCTGGTAATTGGCGGAAATGGTTGCCGCCAATGTCTTGTTTCCGTGCGTATCCCTTACTCGTGATCCTTCCTCTCACTTTTCTCATCACCTCGTTTCAGTCAAAGCCGCTTCCCGATATCGACCAAGCCCTGGTTGGTAGTTACATCGGGACGCTCACGTACAAGGATTATTCGGACAACTCGCTTGTCAGGCTTCCAACGTTGCTCCGCATATCAGGGAACAAGGAGGGTGGCGGTCTCACGTTCCGCTATGTGTACGACGACGGCCCCAATAAGGTCGTCCAAGACAAAGATTTCGTCGCGGTGGACCTGAAGGGTGCCACATACACCGTCGAAAGTGCGGATGATAAATCCAAGACGATCTATGTGATCGAAGGCGCTGATCGATTGAAAACCGACGGTACCGGCAAAATCCTATTGCTTGGCAAAGGAACCGAAAACAAGGCCGATGTAGAGATCAGACAGACCTTGACGATCGGAAAAGAAAAGCTGAGCTTGTTGAGAGAAACCAAACTTGCTGGCGGTGCCTACAAGTTTCGCCACGAGTACTCCTTCTTGCGCGTCGTCCAACCCAAGCCGGGTTCGATCGCCAATTAAGGTTCTGTTTACGCCGAGATTGTCCCGTACTGTGCCGGAGGCGTCCGGCTTCGAAACGGGATAATCTCTGACACATGCTTAACCGAAACGACTTGCCAACCCTCGACCCAACCGATTGGCAAGCGTTTCGCGCTTTGGCCCACCGAATGGTGGATGAGATGATCGATGGTGTCCAGGGGCTTCGGCAGGGCCCGGTGTGGCGTGAGATGTCGGAAGCAGCGAAGGATGTTATACGCCATGAATCGCTTCCACGCGAGCCTCAGGGCGAGGTCAAAGCCTACGAGGACTTCCTGGAGCACGTCAAACCCTACCGGCTTGGAAATCCGCATCCTCGATTCCACGGTTGGGTGATGGGGCCAGGTTTGCCGTTAGCCTCGATGGCGGACATGCTCGCCTCAGATGTCGATCCGAACTGTGCGGGTGGTAATCAGGGCTCGTACTTTGTCGAGATGCAGGTCGTCGATTGGATGAAGGAGGCGATGGGTTACGATGCCAACGCCAGCGGAATATTGAGCAGCGGTGGAAGCATGGGAAACCTTACTGCCCTCAACGTTGCACGACATGCAAAAGCTGGATTTGATGTGCGGGCAAACGGTCTGCACAACGCGCCCAAGCTGACCTTCTACGGCTCGACGGAAACGCATAGCTGGGTCCAGAAAGCAGCGGAACTGATGGGGCTCGGCAGTGAATCGTTTCGCATGAGCCCAGTTGATGCGAGCTATCGCGTGGATGTGGAGGATGTCCGTCGCCGCATTGCAGAGGATCGAGCCAACGGATTTCAGCCGTTCTGTGTGATCGCCAATGTCGGGACCGTTAATACGGGTGCCATCGACGATATCAATGCGTTGGCCGACCTATGTCATGCGGAGGGTTTGTGGCTTCACGCCGACGGCGCGTTTGGTGCACTCGCTGCTGTCTCGCCTGCGCTCCGGCCCCTGGTGGACGGACTGGAGCGTGTGGACTCGGTCGTGTTCGACCTCCACAAGTGGATGTACCTGCCGTTCGAGATTGCGTGCACACTGGTGAAAGATCCCGTCGCGCATCGAGCGGCGTTCGCAAAGGGCGCCGCCTATCTCGCTACTTCCCATCGAGGTTTTGTGACCGAGGGGCTTCAGATCTCAGAAAGAGGCTTCGAACTCAGTCGTGGATTCAAAGCGCTGAAAGCTTGGATGTGCATCAAGGCGTACGGCATGGACTGCTTTGCCGATGCGATTGAGATGAACGTCGAAGAGGCGCGTCATCTCACCCGCTTAGTAGAGGCTGACCCTAGTCTCGAACTTGTCGCTCCGACGATGCTGAACATCGTCTGCTTCCGGTATCGATCCGACTCCATTTCCGGAGATCGCCTCAACGCCTTAAACGAAGAACTCCTGCTGCGCCTTCAAGAGCGAGGATTGGCAATGCCATCCGGTACGACGATCTCCGGAAAATACGTGATTCGGGTCGCCATCGTGAATCACCGCACAAGGTTCGAAGACATGGATGCATTGGTCGCCGACGTCCTCGGAATTGGTGAAGAATTGGCCATGGAATGGCGTGATTAGCCGCCCAAAGAAGATTGGAGAACAACCCCTTCCCATTCGCCAAAGGCGATGATCTCCAAAAAGCGAAGGGTTGAACCGGCGACGGTTCTACCCTGGAATGAGGCACGAAACCGTATCGTACGCCAAAGGTGTTCCGTCTTTTGCCGTTCGGATTGTTCCTGCCCTGGGTCAGGGTACGTGGCTCGACGCGCGTCCTGACACTCTTCGTGCCCAGACGCATCCCTTTCAGGGAAGGCGGCCAAGGCGGGAATTACTCCTGGCAAGCCCCGTCGACGGGGCATGCCTTCGCTTCTTGGAGAGGATTACCTTCGGTAAACCGGATTGGTTAACCGAAGGACCTCAGTTGGATGGCGGGTTCGGTGGCTGTGGCGTCTGTTCGATTTCTATGCCAGCGACTTCAAGAAATTGGCCGCGCTCGAAAAATCGGGGCTGACGATGGTGGGGGTGAAGACCTCTTCGATCAACCCGTGTTCGAGCAGGAGCTTGCCGAACTCGCGGAGGCCGGCGAGTTCTCGCTCACGCATTGGGTAATGCATGATCCGTCGCAGATAGTAATCGCACTGCTCGAACGACATCCCGGTGTGCCCGGGTGCATCCGCAGCGACCTGCTCAATTCGGGTGTGCCCGGCAAGTTCGGCAAGTGCGAGCCAGGTTGCTAACTCGGGCGTGAGACCTTCGTCACCCAGCCAGACTGCCCACACGAACGGGAGGTCGGTTAGGTAATACCACTCCAACCCGAGATCGAGGATGTGCAAACCCTCGCCTTGCTCACGCATTCCGTTATCACCGATAAGAACGCAAGCATCGTGCTCAGCAAGCATGTCGGAGATATTCGGCAACATCGGATGAGCAATTGGGTCAACGCCATGCCGTTCTTTGAGGACGATTTTGGCGAGGGCATTACTCGTCATCGAACTCCTGTCCAGAGCGATTGACTGGATCTTCTCGGGATGAACCTTGCTAAAGATTCGAACGCTGAGGACCTCCTGCTGAGAACCAATACAAACACCTTCTGCGATCCTTTTGTTAGGGTGCCGAAGAGATTCTATGGAGGAGACCATGATCGCCTGAGCCTGATTTTTAGCCAAAAGCGTCGGCAGTTTTGAGGGGATTTCGTAAACGACTTTGACTGGGCTCTGGTCTCCCCAATCTTCAAAAATCCGGACGAGAGGCTTTGCGTTCAGATAAGGCACGCTGCCGACTGTATATTTCATGAGCTATCGCTATTGGTTTCTACGCGCTGTGCGACAGCGATGACGCTACTCCCCCAAGGCAAGTTGACGGAAGTTAGGATCGCTGCCTCTAGGTTCTGGAGTGCGATGAGGGCTGAGTTCGCCCATTTGGGAACGCCAACGAGTGAGGCCTTCGCGGGCCCGGTTTTGCGCTTTTCGAAGAGCCGCCATACGACGACGATGGGGAAGAGGAAGAAAACAGAATAGGTGGAGCGACGAACGACAAAACCCGCCTCCTTGAGCTTCGCTCGGACTTCGCTGGCGCGATATCGGCGGAAGTGCATGAGAGCGATATCGTGAGGGCCCCAAAGGCTTTTGAAGGCAGGAACGCTCAGTACCAAAATCCCACCGGGACGGAGCACGCGATAAGCCTCAGCAAAGGCCGCTTCATGGTCTTCGATATGCTCAAAGATGTCGAGGCCGATTACAGCATCGAACTGTTTGTCCGCAATCGGGAGTTTCGATCCATCACCTTGGATAAGTCTTCCTAACGATCTTTGGTCGCAAAATCCCAAAGCGAGATCACTCATGTCGAGCCCAGTTGGCGACGCCCAGCTGGAGAGTTCACGCAAGACAACGCCGGTTCCGCATCCAAGGTCGAGAACGTCTGGCTTGCTTACTGTCGCATGGGCTTTGAGCAGTTTGAGTGCCAACTGACGACGACCGACGAACCACCAATAGTGGTCCTCAAGTTCGAACATCTTCGTGTATTCGCCTGGGTTCATCGCGTTAGTCTGATCGAAGTTTCAGGCGTCCCTTTTTGCCTGCGGCACGTATTCTAACAAGATCCCGCAGGGCGCGTGGGCCATCGCGCATCAAAACAACCTTGGAACCTTCTTGATCGAGCCAGCGAATGGGAACTTCATCGATTCGATAACCCAGATCTCGGGCAACCATCAGACATTCAAAGTCGAACCCAAACTCGTCCAGCTTGCACCGACTGAAGATGTCGTGGGCGGCCTTCTTGGTAAACATCTTGAAACCGCACTGAGTGTCTTGGATGCCGCGCACTGCGAGGATCTGAATGAGCTTGTTCGCGGTTCGGCCAAACATTTCCCGAATGAACGGCTGGTGTTTCTCCAGTTGACTTTCTCGCATCGGACGGCTCCCAATCGCGACGTCTGCACCCTGGGTCATGTGAGGGAGTAGCTTTTCAGTTTCTTCCTGCGGCGTGGCAAGGTCGGCATCGCAGAAAAGGATGAGGTCACCCTGTGCTGCCAAGATCCCTGTTCGGACCGCGTACCCTTTGCCGTGATTTGGCATGTATTCGATCAGCCGAAAGTTGGGGTGTGATTGAGCGAATTCGGTGACCAGTTGCCCTGTTCGGTCTTTGCTCCCATCGCTGACGACAGTGACGTCATACGAGTAGTCCTGAGCCTCGTAATACTCAAACAGGCGCGCCAACGTACGTGGCAAACGATCTTCTTCATTGTAGGCGGGTACGACCACGCTAAGGTGAGGCATGGACAAAACAAACGGAGTCTACCGTCGCGCAGTTCCAGAATCCTTAAGCAGGAACGACCCAAACGTGTCTTGAGACCTGTTTCCCGACAGTAAACGGTTTTCCAGCAATATTTAGGTGGATCAAAGAGTCAATTTGGCTACTTCCAGTGGCTTCAAATTCGACGCCCGGCTTTAGCCCCAACTCTTCAAGGTGGACAAGAAATTCGACACGCTCGTCGCTGATCCGAAATACGCGAAGTTTGCCTGCCTTGGCGTCTTGAAGCCGGATGCTGGGATCTGGATCATCGGCATTCACCAAGTTGCCGTGAGGACAGGTCTTTGGATGTCCAAGCTTGGCATCGATGCGGTCGATGATGTCTTCTGAGATGTAGTGCTCAAGCTTACAGGCGAGCTCGTGAACGTCATTCCAGGGGAGTTCGAGGTTATCGACGAGGAACCGCTCTAGAATTCGGTGAGCTCGGGTGAGTTGCTTTGCCACCTTCTCGCCAAATTCTGTGAGGCGTATGCCTTGGTAGGGCAAATGCTCCACGAGGCCCAACTCAGCGAGCTTTTTCACCATCGAAGTCGCCGATCCGGCGCTGACGCACATGTAGACCGCGATCTCGCCGGTCGACACGCGATCCACTTCGTTCTGAAGTCGGAAGATCCCTTCCACATACTCCTCAACGCTTTCACTAAACGCACGTTGGGTTTTGTGCTCGTCACCCGGCCGACAACTGGCGGGGACGCGGAGGGAAAACTCTTTGACGGACATGGGTGTATTTTAAGTGATTGCGTGCGTTGTTAGTCCAACAGACTCGGATGCCTGAGGATATATTGATCTACCGCATGCTTCGCGTCGCGGAGATCCAGGCCAGTTGTCTCTCTCAAACTCTTGATGGCGGCAATTTTGTTCGGGACGTGTCCGGCATCGAGGGATCGGTGTACGTACGACTCGATAATGGCTTCTGTATTTCTGATGTCGATCGCGGGAGTGGCTGAGCCTGAAGCTTTGATGCTGCGCTTGTATCGCCATTTTTCGAACTCCTCTTGGTAGCTTTCGCTGTTCTTGAAGAAGGTTTCAGCCACGTGAAATCCGAGACCGAGACCCCATCCGAGAATCGACCAGATCGCCCAAAAATAGCCAGGCTGGTGAGGAGGTTTACCGCCACGAGAAATAAGTTGACGAGCACGTAGGAGATCAAGTGCCCAAAGAACTCACGCTTTTTGAGTGCGTCAAATTCTGCACGCTCCGATTCGATGGCACGTTGGGATCTCAGTTGCTGTTCAGCCTGCTCGACCGCTTCTGGCGTGATTCCTAATTCGGCAGCAGTTGCCATAAGCCGATCACGACTCATGGAGCCCATAGGAGAGGACATCGACGCGGCCATTCGAAGAATCTGCTCCGCATCGTCTTCTTCGTAGAATTGCTGTCCCGATCCTGCCATGGAAATAATTGTACGGTGTTTCGCACTATCCATCGCTGGAATCACGGTTCTCTGATCGCAATTTTCGCCTGCGGGGCCGGTCGCCGTTGCCAATGTGGACGCCAACAACGATTCTTGGGGGAGGTGGCAACGGGATCGTGATTGGTGAATCTAGTTCCTGCGAGACAGTGCCATCTTTGAGCCACTTTTGGTACGCCTCTTCATGGGCCCGTCCTTTTCGAATGAGGGCCAACCTGGCATGAGAGACGACTCCAAAGCCCCATCCCGAGATCACCAAAATCATCCAAACGGGCCACATCCCATGGTTGAGGCTGTAGAACGCTAGAAAACACACAATGGCGAGATAGGAGCACACGTTCCCGAGGAACCCTCGCTTTTGTAATTCGTAGAATTGGTCGCGATGCTCGCGATCCTTCTTTGCAGCTGTGATCTGGCGTTCGGCCTGTTCCACCGCTTCGGCCGGAATGCCTAGTTCTTCCGCTGTCTGCAAAAGGCGTTCATGGCTTAGCTTTCCCATCGGAGATGAAAGGGATGCGGCAAGGTTTAGGATTTGCTCCGCTTCATCCTCTTCGTAGAACCTTTGACCGGAACTCGCCATGGAAACAATTGTACGTTTGACTCGGCACTCGGGATGCACTTTCATTCGCAAGGATGCGAGCCTTAGGCGTCGTTGTATACGTAGACCCTTTCTGAGCCGGTACGATGGCAGTTGTCTAATGCACATTGACGTGGGAATGCTGATCCGTCAGGCCGAAGTGGTAGGTTGCCGTTGAAGGTCGGAATTGTTGGAGCCGGAATTTGTGGTCTCGCCGCCGCGCGAACCTTGAAATCGGCGGGTCACGAACTGGTTGTCTTTGAGAAGCACACATCCGTCGGCGGAAGGGTCTCTACTAGGCAGCAGGATGGCTTCTTGTGGGATTCGGGTGCGACGAGCATCGCCCCACGCGGCAAGAAGATTGAGCCTGTGATGCTGCAAGAACTCAGCACACTCGACTTGATAAAGATCGAGAAGCCGATTTATGTTCACAAGGGCCTGCGAGTTTCTCCCGGGCATGCGGCGGGAGCAACCCGTTACACTTACAAGCAAGGGAACCAGAGATTGGCCGAACTTTTGGCGGAAGGAATTGACGTCCGCTTAAGTACGCCGGTGGACTCCATTGACACCGTCGGAAAGCACTACCAGATCCTTGGTGAGGAATTTGATGCCCTCATTTTGACTCCGCCCGTGCCTCAAACGGCTCTGCTACTCTGGAGTCTCGGAGAGACAAGGCCGATGACGCAGGTGTGCTACCGACACTGCATTTCGGTTTTGCTTGGCTTCAAGACACCGCTTCCACCCACGAATTACCACGCGCTTCTGGATGCCGAGCAAGTCCATCCGTTGACATGGATTTGTCTTGAGTCGACGAAGTCACCTGGCCGCGCTCCTGATGGATGCAGCGCTATCACCGCGCAGATGAACGCAGCTCACAGTCTCAGTCACTTTGACCTTGAAGATGAGATTCTTGTCGGGCAGGTTGCTGGCTACTTAAAGAGGTTGTATGGCGAAGAGTTTGGCGAGCCACACATTTCCAAGGTCAAACGTTGGAAATACTCCCAGCCTGAGAGCTATGCCACTTTCGATCACGTAAATCGTAAAGGTTCTCGGCTTTTGGTCGCAAGTGATGGGCTTTTAGGCGGACATGTCGAAGACGCGTATGAGATCGGAACGCGAACGGCTGCTCTGCTAGTAGAAGAGGATTGATCCACACCCTATGTTCAATGCCTCAATCATCCCCGTCCTAGCTATATGTGTCGGCTTCTTTCAAGCTGAAACAAAACTAGATCTCTTCAGCGGAGACCTAAATGTTGGCTATGGCACCTACAAGGAATCGACTGACCGCCAAGGTCATCGCACGAGCCGGTTCCAGATCAGATCGAGGGAGGACTCCGGTTCAAAAACTGAAGTCGTCCTCGTCAAGGTCATCGATGGCCAGGGCTTCCCCATACGCGAGGAAGAGACCATCACCTTACAAGAAGGAAAGAAGCGAACGGAGAGAGTGCTGGTCGTTCGATACGATGAGTCGGGTGCCGCGCATCTGACCGAACAACGCGGAAAGACACGGTTTTCGGAGCGGATCTATATGCCGATTCCTGGATACAGCAGAGCCGATGCCAGTGACTTGTGGTTCAGCAAAACCCGTCCCCTTCCTGGCACGACGGTGACAAGTACAGTCTTTGACATCGAACATTCTCGCTGGCGAGTCGTTGAAACGACTTATATCGGAAAGCGATGGATTGTTGTCGGCGGACGCCAAGTGGAAGCCCATGAAGTTCGGGATATCCGTGATGGCAACATACGCAAGCTCTATCTGGATGACAGGGGCCAGCCCGTGCTGATGAAGAACGGGCAAATGCGAACGGAAAAGCATTTCTGATCGATAGGCGGTAAAACGTGTGCATCGATGGAACAGACAAGAATTCGGGTTGCGGTCGTTGGTGCAGCGGGTCGTATGGGGCGCGAGGTCCTCAAAGCGGTAAGTTCAGATCCAGCTTTAGAGTTGGTTGCCGCGATTGATCGCACGGAAATCGGAACGAAAACCCGTGAATTGATTTCAGGACTTGGGCCTGACCTCGTCGTTGAAGAGCATTTCGAGGCTGCCCTTGACCGGACAAAGCCGGACGTAACAATCGAGTTTTCTCATCAGTCGGTAGCTCTGGATCACGCAAAGGCCGCGGTTGAGCGAAAGATCTCATTCGTATTCGGAATGACAGGAATCTCCGAAGCAAACCTCGAGCAGATTCGTGAGTTATGCATTCAGCACGAGACGCCGGGCATGTACGTGCCGAACTTCGCGATCGGTGCGGTCCTGATGATGCACTTCGCCGAGATCGCGGCCAAGTGGCTGCCCGACGCCGAAGTGATTGAATTCCACCACGACCGCAAAGAAGATGCCCCAAGTGGCACGGCAATGCTCACCGCTGAAAAGATTGGGAATTCGCGAACGAGTGCGCCAACACCTTTGCCGAAGCAATTAATCAAGGCCGAGGGTGCCCGCGGCGGAATCGTCAACGGTGTGCCCGTCCACTCTCTTCGGTTACCCGGACTTCTCGCTCATCAAGAAGTCATTTTTGGCGGACCTGGCGAGACACTCACCATTCGGCACGACTCCCTGGATCGAGCTTCTTTTATGCGGGGCGTCAAGTTGTGCGCGAAGACAGTGAAGTCCCTAAGTGGGCTCACGGTCGGGCTGGACAAGATTCTTTTCTAGGCGGGAATCGGTTAGGGAACGCTAGCCATGGGTGAAGGTGCACTTGGAGCGGTAGCTTCTACGGGTACGCTTTTACCTATGGCGGACGAACAGCTCACGTACCGGTCGTCGGGTGTCGACATCGACGAAGCACAAAGGGCATTACGGGCTGTGATGGCCCCCCTCAAAGCGACTCACACGGAAAACGTTGTGGGTGGTATTGGTGGATTCGGCGCGCTCTATCGCGCAAATTTTCAAGATTTTGAAAAACCACTCCTCGTTAGCTCGATTGACGGAGTTGGTACGAAAACCAAGGTTGCCGCGATGGTTGGTGACTACGCCAATCTTGGCCGTGACATTGTCAATCACTGCGTCAACGATATTCTGTGTCAGGGAGCACGGCCCCTGTTCTTTCTTGACTACTTTGGCTGTTCGCGATTGCAGGGCCTGATGTTTGAGGACATCCTCAAAGGGATGGCTGAGGCTTGCCAAGAAGTTGGGGCAGCACTCATCGGTGGAGAAACAGCAGAAATGCCCGGCGTCTACACCGAGGACGAGATCGACTTGGTCGGGTCGATCGTTGGCGTTGTTGATCAGGACAAGAAGCTTCCAAGAGGCAAAATGCAAGCCGGAGATGCCGTCATTGGAATTGCCAGCAATGGCCTTCACACCAACGGTTACAGCTTGGCTCGGCGAGCCCTTTTTGAAGTCGGCGGGTTGTCGGTACGGGACACGTTGCCTGGACTTGGCCGCACCATTGGTGCGGAGATGCTGAGGCCCCACCGATGCTATTTTAACGCTGTGCATCCGATCCTCCAGGACACTGAGAATGTCTATGCGGTGGCCCATATCACGGGAGGCGGCCTCTACGACAACATCCCGCGGGTGCTGCCATCGGATGTACGTGTGGTCATCGAGAAGCGATCTTGGACGCCGCTACCGATATTCCAGCTGATTCAGCAAACCGGAAATGTTTCTGAGACGGAGATGTACCGCGCCTTTAATATGGGTGTCGGCATGGTGATGATCGTAGATCGATTCATCGCCCCCGCCGTCGTTCAGCGATTGAACGATGCCGGTGAATCCGCTGCGATCATTGGGGAAGTTCAGTCCGGATCCAATGAAGTCCAGATTCTTTGACAGGCTCTTTAAGCGTAAACACCATCCAGACATTTGTGGCGGGTGTTTACGCTGACTGTCTCGAATAAGGTCACAATCTCCGAATGCCGTCGCCAACTCTTAACCTGAGCCCGCTTGACGGTGTCGTGCTGGTCGTATTTATCGTTGCGATCCTCGGCCTTGGCTTTTCGGCGAAGGTTCGTGATCACTCCGTGCTTCAGTACTTGGCAGCCGGGCGAAACCTGTCAATGCCCGCATTTGTTGCGACGCTTGTCAGCACTTGGTACGGCGGGATTCTCGCCGTTGGCGATTCGGTAAAGGCTTTTGGGCTTGGCGGTCTGCTCCTCTTTGGCGTGCCTTACTACATCTTCGCGATTGTTTACGCGCTGTTCTTCGCGGAGCGGGTTCGGGGTGCCGACCAGATTAGCATTCCGGAAAGGCTCCATCAGCGATGGGGCAAGGGAGCCGGTTTGACCGGGGCCGTATTCGTTTTTATGCTCGCCGTCCCCGCTGCCCATGTCCTCATGCTGGGCACGATGTTGCGCCTTGTCACAGGGTGGGGTATTCAGCCTGCGATCATCGTTGCGACTATCTTTGGGACCCTATTCTTATACAAAGGTGGATTGCTCGCTGACGTCCGAGTTGGTCTCCTTGCCTTTGCGATGATGTACATAGGGTTCTTTGTCATCGCTGGCTGGTGCCTCATCCATTATCCGTTCAGCGATGTGATGTCGCATCTCGATCCATCTCTCAAGAAATGGGATGGTGGTGTCGGGTGGCTTGGATTCATCAGCTTTTTTGTGGCGGCGTCTTGGACTCTCGTGGACCCAGGCTTTCATCAACGCGTGGCAAGTTCCAGAAGCCCATCCATAGGAAAGAGGGGCTTGTACGTGTGTGTCGCATTTTGGATGTTGTTCGATATCCTGAGCATAACCACTGGGCTCTACGCGATTTCCATCCTCAATCCGTCTCTATCTGGACTCGAGTTCTTCCCACTCCTCGGAAACCAGATACTGCCTTCCGGATTGAAGGCAGTGTTCCTTTGTGGCCTCACGGGAACGATTCTGTCGGCAATGGTTGGCTACACCTTGGTCAGCGGTGCGACCTTCGGACGCGAATTTTTGGCCAGACTCAAGCCGGGCATGCAGGATTCTGAAATCAAAAACTGGTCCCGTGTTGGTTTTGCAGCCTCGTGCGCACTCGCGATTGGCATCTCATTTGAGGTCAAGAATGTTGTTCTGGACCTTTGGTACGCCTATAGCGGAGCCGTCGTCGGTGCGCTGCTTTTGCCAGTCACTTCGATCTACGTGCCCCGATTGCGCTTGAAAGCGCCCGCTTTATGGGCCACTATGTCTATGTTGGCGGCATTTATTACGAGTTTCTCGTGGTTACTGTGGTGTAAGAGAACTCAGAACCCCAACTATGAGGTCTTGATATCAGGACAGAAATTTACACTCGGGACCCTTATCCCGGGTTTGATTGTTTCTGCGATTGTGCTTGGCTTCGGCGAAGTGGCGGGCAGGAGGGCGATAAAAACATGACGGATGAAATTCAAGAGCATACGGCGGTTGCCGATCAGGAAGCAGTAGTTGATGAATCGGTGGTTGCCGACGGTGGTGCAGTTGGACCCCTTAAGGCAACGCTTGTTTTAAAGCGGGGCGGGGTGCTAACGGACATTGCCTATGAGATTCACCCTCCGGCAACGATCGGGAGGTTCGATCCGAGTGTCGGGCCGATTGATGTGGACTTGGCTTCCCAACCAGAAGGCGCTTATGTTAGTCGGAAGCACGCCAAAATCGTGTATGCCGATGGAGCTTGGAAGGTCGTCGACTTAGGATCCAGCAACGGAACGTTCGTGCTTAAGGATGATTTTGAAAGGGTCGACGAATCGGAGCTTTCGGATGGTCAAGAATTCGCTCTGGGCAATGCCCGCTTTGTGATTCAGTTCTCCTAGATCACGCGATTCCCAACGGGACGGCATTGACCGACACCCTGCTTCTGTAACCCACGGAAGCAGGGTGTTGTTGCTTATGAATGCCAATGCGGAGCTTCTAGATCTGGGTGAGCCACGAACAAGACTGCCGTTCCGAGCTTGATGGAGAACTGGATTTTGCCCAATCCTCGATTGGAGAGACTCATATTTCCAAGAGGTGAAAGTTCAGCTTGATCCAGGGGCCACTCGACACCCTGCAAATTCACTCCCTCACACGAAGTAAGGGGTAGTAAAGATAGTCGGGTGTTTGGAGGAAAGGCGAAGTGATGATCACACGGGCCCTTCAGGATATATGCAAGTCCGCGCCTTAAAATGATTCTTATCTGCTGACTTGACTTGGCTGCGCTTGCGATGGAGCCAAGCAAGTGGTCAACCAGATCTCCTTCTATTCCTACGAGTGTCACCTCAACAAAACCACGTTCTTGAGCCAAAGAGAGTAGCTTGTCGCAGTCAGTGTGGTTTTGATCGGAGTTTAGTATCAACTCTCGTTGGGCAGATTTCGTACTCTCAGCGATTGAGTCGAGGTCCCCGACAGTTGTATCCGGAATAAAGCCCACAGAAATCAGGCGATTTGCTGCACCGTCGGCGGCGAGAACAATTTCGGCCGAATTTGCCCATGACAGCAGTCTTTCAACGGGAAAATCCTCGCCTGCAAGGACGCCCAATACACGAGGTTTGTTAAGCTTTACGGGCATTGCATTGCATAGTACTCCGTCACGCGGTCTTAGACTTTCTGGTGTAATTAGCAGGTTCCAGAACTCCGTAGACGTTTGGATACATATCACAGAAATTTGATTCAATACGCGAAAAAACGTGAAAATTGATGAAAATGAATCATGGTTAGGGATTTCAGGGCTTAGAGTTAGCCATATCTGCCAATTCACGCTATTCAAGGGCACTACTCGTCGACGGCTTCGACCTGCTTTGGCGTGTATAATCCGTTCCCCAACCGGGCGAATCGTCGCCCCGATGAGACCATGACAAATCTATTCAGTGACGACAACTCCTCCCAAGGGACAGACCTTCAGCAAGCTTGGTCAAATGTCCTAAAGAGGTTAGGGCCAGAAATTCCTTCGGCCTGGTTTGAGCGATTTATTCGCCCGCTTGAGCCTGTTGCAATGAGAGGTGGTGTTGCTATGGTCAACGTCCCAGGGCGCTTTGTTTTGGAGTGGGTAAAGGAGCGATATTTAAGCAATATCCAAAGCTTGCTTTCTGATGAGTTGGGTGGCCATGTGGTGATCGAACTGATCCTACAAGCTCAAGAGAAGAAGACATCTCCCTCGTCGAGTGTGGCTCCGCTGCCGATTCCTTCCGAAATCAATAACCGTTTTCGACCATCTGAGAGATTTTCATTCGAGACATTTGTCAAAGGACAAAGCAATCGCTTGGCCTTCGCAGGTGCGAAAGCAGTCGCCAACGACCCTGGCACGAAATACAACCCGCTGTTCATCTACGGTGCTTCTGGCCTTGGCAAAACCCATCTGCTGCATTCGATAGCCAGGCAGATTTTGGATGTCAACCCCAAGACTTCTCTGGTGTACATCAGTGCCCAGCAGTTTGCCGAAGAGTTCGTTAACGCCCTTCAAAATGGGAAGATTGATCAGTTCCGTCGAGCGCAACGATCGGTTGCCGTGTGGCTGGTTGATGACATTCAGTTCGTGGTCGGAAAGGATAAGACTCAGGAAGAAATCTTCCACACCTTCAATTACCTTCATTCATTGGGCAAGCAGATTGTTCTGAGCTCGGATCGTGCACCGAAGGACCTGTACCTGATGGACGAGCGACTGCGATCACGGTTTGAATCCGGGCTTGTGGCCGATATCCAGATGCCCGACACCGAGACCCGGTGCGCAATTTTGCTCACGAAGGCCGCTCAAGAACGAGTTGAACTTGATCACAACATTGCGATGTTTCTTGCCGAGAATGTTCCGGGAAATATTCGTCGACTTGAGGGCGCCCTGACCAAGCTTGTGGCTCAAGCCAGTGTTGAAAATCTTCCGATCTCGCTCGATTTGGCGCAAATCATGATTGAGCAGTATTACCGAGCGAGCCTGCTTGCGAAGCCTGGGTTTAACCAAATCGTTGACGCGGTCGGCAAGTATTACCGCATCCCATCTGATGAGATCCGTGGCGTCTCGCGAAAGGCTCCCATCGTTCATGCGCGCCATGTGGCCGTATTCATCACCCGAGAGATCACAGGCGACTCATGGAAACACATCGGCGGATTGTTTGGTGACCGGGATCACACATCGATGATGCATGGCTACACCAAGATCTCCGAAATGATGCATCAGGATAAGGATTTGCGAGCCTCGATCAAGATGCTCATTCGAAATCTCTATCCCGACGCGTAAATCAGACGCCTTGCTGTAATCTAGCGCTGTGAAGCTCCAAGACGCGACCTGGCTAGAAGTGGATGGTTTCGACCGAAGCGGTGTGGTTCTTATCCCCACCGGTTCGCTGGAACAGCACGGTCCGGCTTTGCCCCTGTTCACGGATACACTCCTTGTAACTTCGGTCGCCGAGGCTGTAGAACGCGAACTGGCTTCCCAGGTTCTGCTGACACCGACCTTGTGGTTGGGTGCCAGCGGTCATCACCTTCGTTTCTCTGGCACTTTGAGCGCTGACTTTGATCCATACGAGGGAGCCATAGAAAGCGTCGTCAAATCCTTGTTGCCCCACGGATTTCACAAATTCTATGTACTGAATGGCCATGGGGGAAATAAGGAGCCCAACGGGCGAGTGGTGCGAGTCCTCAAGGCTGCGCACCCTGAGGTGACGTTTGGTAACGCCGCTTATTACGATTTCATCGAGGCAAAGGTCGCCGAGGTATTGACCGGCCCGTTGAAGCAGATTCGCCACGCATGTGAGGCCGAGACGAGTCTCATGATGCATCTGCATCCTGGGCTCGTTCGCAAAGAGAAGTTGCGGGACGATGGCCTGGTCGCAGAACCGCGTCTTGTCGGTGCTGTTCACCACTTTGACGAGATCACCGAACAGGGTTCATTTGGCTACGCGACACTTGCTACCGCACAGAAAGGCGAAATCTTGTTCGATGCTGCGGTGTTGGCAGTGACATCTGAACTCCAGACCATTGCAAACGGGTATTTTCTCCGAGGGCTGTAACTTGCCCAGGAGAGTCTCATGACTATGAAGCCATTGATCGCATTAGCCGCACTGACCGCGGTCGTCTCGTCTGTGAGTGCACAACAATCGTCGTCAGAAGTTGGCGTTGGAATCTCCGTAGGCGTTTACAAACCAACGAGCGCCAATATCCGACAGGATCTTGGAGATCAATTTATGAGTTTCGGACTTGGGGGGGCGACTTCTAAACGACCCGAACAAGGTGCAATCACACCCGAATACCATTTCATCTCGGCAAGAGGCAACGGCAACAAGCTGTTCATGTTGCCACTCACGTATGGCTATGAAATGCACTTTGGGGCGGACAATAACTCGAAGACCCTGCCCTATCTCAGACCCTTCGTAGGCATTGCCTACTTTGATTACAGCATCACAGACTTCGCTACCGGACAGCACGCCTCTGCAAAGCAGTTTGGCGGAACGGCCGGAGCCGAAGCTGGAGTGATCTTGTCCAAGAAACTCAAGATCACCGCCGCATATAACTATTTTACAAAAGCGAACGGCCTTAGTTTCGACGGCATCACTTTATCGGCGACTTATTCGCTGCTCAAGCTGTAGTCGTATCGAACCGCTGCGGCACTATTCATTTGCCGCAGCGGTTTGAGGAACATATCGCCGTCCGGACGCACTCGAACCTAAGCGGATGGCAAAAACTCTTTCAAATTTAGAAATACCAAACGAGACTGCAGTTCTCGTCTACATCAACGAAGACGATTCTGAAGATCAGACCGTCGAAGATGAACTCGTTGGCTTGTGCGAGGCCGCCAATGTCACGCCCGTCGCAGGGATTCGGCAACGCCTCAGTCGACCCTACAAAGGCACATTTGTCGGAAAGGGAAAGGTCCAAGAGATCGCCCTTCTTGCGAAAGAATGCAAGGCCGAAGTAGTCCTGATCGATGGCGAGGTCAGCGGAATGCAGCAACGGAATCTAGAAGAACAATTCCAATGCCGAGTCGTCGACCGAACCCAACTTATTCTCGACATCTTTGCTAGGAGAGCGCGAACCCGAGAGGGAATGCTGCAAGTTGAGCTAGCTCAACTTACTTATATGCTTCCCAAGCTGATGTCGGTGTACACCAAATTCGAACGTCAAAAAGGTGGTATCGGTATGCGCGGTCCCGGTGAAACCAAGCTCGAATCCGACAAGCGCTTGGCGCGTGACAAGATCTCTACGCTCAAAGACGAAATTGAAGAGGTCAAGCGCGTTCGGGATCAGCAGCGGACGAGTCGACGCAAACACCCATTTCCGTTTGCCTCGATTGTCGGTTACACCAGTGCCGGAAAGTCGACGTTAATGAATCGCATGGCAGGGACAGATGTTCTCGTGGATGCGATGCCGTTTGCGACGCTGGACCCAACCACACGCAAGATCGACCTGCCCGACGGCTATGCCCTATTCCTTACCGACACGGTTGGTTTCATTCGGCATTTGCCGACGCATCTTGTTGCTGCCTTCCAGTCCACGTTGGAAGAGGTCACGTTCTCCGATTTCGTCATTCACGTAGTCGATCTCTCCAATCCAGCATGGGAGGTTCAACGCGATGCCGTGCTCTCAACTCTGGAAACCTTAGGCGCGCACGACAAGCCGATGTTGACTTTGTTTAACAAGATCGATGTCGTGCCCGACAAGACCGAGCTTCGTCGCATTGTCGCCGAGTGGCCCAACTCAGTCGCGATTTCTGCAGCGACAGGAGAAGGTATGGCCGATCTACAGACGGCCATCAAGCGACTTGTGCAGGAACTTCTTGGAATGATGAAAGTTCTCATTCCTTATGCTCATCAGAACCTCGTTCAGGAGTGCTACGACTTCGGACGTGTGCTCAAAGAGGAGTATCAGGAAAACGGTATCTACATCGAAGCCGAGGTTGTCGATGAGATGCGGCAGAAATTGGCTCGATACGCCATCGAGTAATGGAAGACGGCACCATAAGCGTTCGGTCTTGGATCGACTCTGCCAAGTTGCGGTTGGCGTCAAACGGAGTCGATTCTCCCGGACTCGAGGCCCAACTCCTCGCCGGCCATGTTTTACTCGTCAACCGACCGTGGCTCCTTGCCCATGCTGAGGAGCCGTTTCCAGAGCTTGCTGGTGAGTCCGTTCTGGATCGGCGATTGAATGGGGAGCCTCTAGCTTACATTCTTGGATATCGGGAGTTTTATGGGCGTCGATTCGCCGTTGGGCCAGGTGTGCTTATCCCGAGGCAAGATACGGAAATATTGGTGGAAGCGGCGCTCTCGACAATGCGGAGCCTCAATGTTCCTCAGCCAAATATCTTAGATCTCGGCACGGGATCGGGTTGTATCGCAATTACACTCAAGCTTGAAGCCCCTACGTGGAATGTTACGGCAAGCGATTTATCTCAAAAAGCGCTGGAGATTGCTATGCAAAACGGACAATATCTTAACGCAGATGTGACTTGGATTTGTGCGGATGGATTTGCCGGCATGGACTCACGGAAGTTCGATGTGATCGTAACGAATCCGCCATACATCGGGCTCAATGAACCGTTGGCCAAAGAGGTGAAAGGCTTTGAGCCACACCAGGCACTCTATTCTGGAGACACTGGTTTGGAGTTCTACTTGCGGCTAAGTATGGAAGCGAAACAACGACTTCATCCGGGAGGATTTCTCTTGATGGAGGTCGGATATGAGCAAGCAAAAACCGTTGAGGAACTGTTTGCTGATGCTGGTTGGACTCACGCTCAGACGGTTCGAGACCTGGCCGGAATCCCTAGAGTCGTCGTTTGCACGAACGAGAACGAAGATTTAGTAGACCAAACTGCCGTTTGACGATACATAATCGGTGGAATGCAAATCGTCGTGCCCGACGAATACCGCTTTCTGTATGTGCAGAACCGGGAACGCCCCGTTGTAAAGATCCCCGCAGAGGTTCTTCGTCAAGTCGCGCCCGAAGTGACCAAGATCAGCAAGAAGACGCTGACTTTGATCGATGACATGATGCGAATCATGCGGAAGGCAAACGGGGTTGGCTTGGCCGCACCTCAGGTTGGAATTCTGCAACGTGTCATCGTTATCCATCCCGAAGGAATGCGCCCTACTGCCCTCATCAACCCCAAGATCGTCAAAGCCGAAGGCGAGCAGATCGGTCAAGAGGGCTGCTTGAGCATTCCTGGGCTCTACGGTGACGTAAAGCGATCCCTTTATGTCGAAGTTGAGGCGACCGATCGGCGTGGACGAGAACTAACTTACGAACTTGAGGGCATGCCCGCTCGAATTGCCCAACACGAAATTGATCATCTAGAAGGCATTCTCTTTATAGACAAGGTCATCGCCGAGACGCTTCATTGGATGAACCCCGAGTCCAATGATGATCCCGCAGAGTAGTCTTGGTATCAAGGCTATATGGGATTGATCTTTTTTGGCACAGGCACTTTCGCAATTCCCACACTACGTGCTCTCGCGGGTAGTGTTTCGCTCGTAGTTACCCAACCTGACCGTCAAAGTGGCCGTGGTATGCGGCTCCAGCCTTCGCCCATCAAGTTAGTTGCCCTGGAACTTGGGTTAGCTGTAGAGTCTCCAGAAAAATCGAGATCACCAGAGTTTGTGAGTCGTCTGGAGGCTGAAAACGCCGACGCGCTCGTCGTGGCGAGTTATGGACAGATTCTTTCGCAAAGGGTACTCGACAGTGCCAAGCGCGGAGGCATCAATCTCCACGGCTCCATTCTCCCGAAATACCGCGGTGCCGCACCGATTCAAAGATGCATCCTTGAGGGTGCACCCGAAACAGGAATCACCCTTATGCAGATGGATAAGGGCATGGACACCGGGAACATGATCGAGGTCGTGAGAACACCGATCGGGCAAGATGAGACCTACGGCGAACTGCAAGACCGGCTGGCAATCATCGCTGCCGAAATGGCTGTTGAATGGATGCCAAGAATTGTGGTCGGAGATTACGAAAGCATTCCCCAAGACAACGAGTTAGCAACCAACGCTCCAAAAATTGAAAAGGCCGAAGCTGAGCTAAACTTCACAAAGCCCGCCATCGTTGAATACAATCGATTTCGAGCGTTTACTCCCGCGCCGGGAGCATTTATTCGCACATCTCAGGGGCTCATCAAGCTAAGCAGCATGCGGCTTTCGGAAGCGTCAGGTGAGCCAGGTGTGGTTGTTTCAGTATCACCTTTAACGATCGCATTTGGTTCAGGCGCATTGGAGCTTCATGAAGTGCAACCAGAAGGTAAAAAGAGGATGTCCGGTAAGGATTTCGCGAATGGGGCACGTATTCGGCCTGGTTCGTGTTTAATTTGAAAGCAAATATGGGAACCCCCGAAAAGAATTCACAAACTATCCTGCCGAAGATCAACAGGATTCTCGCTTATAGAACTCTCGCTCTCATTGTTGGGGTCGGGTCGCTCGCAGTTGGACTCATGTGGTTCTTGAAGGTCCGATCTGACTTGGGTGGACTCATCAAGTCGGACACTGCCGGTTGGATTTCGGCAATCGAGTATCTCCCTCAGGGGCAACAAGTCGTTTTGATTTCTCCCGATGGAAAGGTCCATAAGGATCCCGGTCATACCGCCAATTCAATTGATCGAGACGCCACTTGGTCTCCGAAAGGCAATTTCCTCTATTTCGCCAGCGATCGGGTAGACCACAACTTCAACGTATTTCGTTGGTCGCCGAGCTCAGAAAAGGAGTCGGAGCAAAGAACGATTGGTACAACCCGATCTCGAGGCAACCTGAGGTTTCCTGCACAACCGATCGAGGAGCCAGACAACATTGCGAAAGCGCTGTTGACTACGGGCGGTGTTGTACAGGAGTTTGATCCTGCGACTTCCGCCACCGTCCAAGTCCTTCCTCCCACATCAAAAGAGATCACGCAGGCGAAGAGCGGAGATGAAAGTGGTACCGCGGGCCAGTTTGAAGGTGCTTACGGAACGCTTGGAACGAGCTTCCGAGAGGGGCAGTGGTGCGGAAACCAGCGGTACATCTGCGCGGTTATGCGCCGCGAAGCGGGAGAGGTTCTGGTTATTCAGGATATGCAACGCGCCGAAGGCAAGTTGCCGCCTCCCAAGGTCCTCATCGCGGGCGAGCACGTTGAGTTTGCCATCAATCCGAAGGACGGGAATATTGTCTATTGCGTCCAAGGTTTCCAGTGGCCCGATGGAAAGCCACCAGAACCTAAAGATGGTAAGAAAATTACGAAACCATTCATTAATGGCCTTGGTATTTTTGCGTTCGAGGGCAATCCTGTAATTCTGGGTGCTAGCAAAGGCGACATCGTCTTCACATCACCGGCTATCAGCCCCGACGGCAAAGCGATTGCGATCGTTGTTGGAAAAATGGAAAAAGGTGAATTGCAAATTGCAGGGCTGGCAACCTATCCGACCTCAAATGACCCAACATTCAAGCCGCTTCAGTATCGAGGAGACGTGCATGAGCCCAGTTGGAGCATTGACAGTCAACACATCCTTGCTGCACTGCGTATGCCGAACAAACCTCGATCCATTTACGAGTTCGCGATGGACGGAACCGCTCCACGAAACGTAACCGGCGATACCGGCAACTACGGCTTTCCGCACTACAGTCCTCAACAGAAAGGGGCTAGCTCTTCTTGAGATGCAGATAGATCGATAGCAGCGCCATTAACGACCACGAAATCCCAAAGATCCAAACCGATGTTTGGGCAAACCACAGATTTCGATCGTTAATGGCGCGCATGTCTTCTTGGCGAATCACCTCGTAATCGTCAAGCCCAAAGTTGAGATCAAACAGATCAGCTTCCCGCAAATGCCAGCGATGAATAGCTTGGCATGCCTCCGTATGCTCCGACCGGCAGACTTCGAATGACTTCACGATACGTGCTTCCTGCTCGGGCGTGCTGGCATCCATGTGACTGCAGAGGACAACGGCGAGTCCCAAGTAGCTTGCGATGATGTAAGGTCATCTTGCCCTAGAGGTGGCTTCAGACTGCCAAAGCCGCTTTCCACTCAGCGAGATCCTGTACTGCTGACAACTCCAGTGGATTTTGCGGTGCTCCCATGGGGGCGGCAAGTGGCCTTTGCCACCAACCGACGTTATGCCACCGTCCGAGTTTGTGCCCCACATTTTCGTAAACACCGACTGGCTTAAAGCCCATCGACTCGTGCAAGCCCACGCTTGCGGCGTTGGGCAGAGTGATCCCCGCGTAGGCGGAAACATAGCCTTGTAACGGGAGAATTGCGAGCAGCGGCGAGTAGAGGGCACGTCCGATGCCTTGCCGCTGGAACTGGTCTTGTATGTAGACGGTGACATCGACTGACCACTGATAGTGATGCCTGGCCCGGTGCTGACTGGCGTAAGCGTAGCCAGCGATGACGCCGTCGATCTCATAGACGAGCCAGGGATACATTTCGAGGATTTGAGCGATTCTCGCTGCCATCTCGACCGAGGAAGGCGGCACGGATTCAAATGAAACGGGAGTCTCAAGGACATATCTCGAATAGATCGCCGAAATCTGTTCCGCGTCCTCAATTTGAGCCAGTCTTATTTTCCCAACCATGCTATGACTTTATCAAAGCTTCCGCCGAGTTGGATAGCTCAAAAGAAACGACACCTTTTCCTTCGGGCCGGGTTTGAACCTCGCTGCCGTCAATCCAAACCGTGACGGGAACGGTGGTGCGCAGGCGAATCACATTTGATGCGCCCGTTTTTCGCCGAATCTTGGCTGAGGCCAGTTTGCCGTGGCTCCATTCGATGTCGACTTCCGTGCCATTTCTGGCCCTCAATCCCTTCACTGCGCCTGATTTCCATGACGATGGCAATCCAGGCAGCAAACTAACTGTAAACGGCTCTGAAGGGCGCTCACGGTGGCTCTGCAGGAGCATTTCGGTGATGCCAGCGGTTGCGCCAAAGTTGCCGTCGATTTGGAAAGGCGGGTGGGCGTCAAACAGGTTTGGATAGGTTCCGCCCCCGTTGGTCATGTTATATCCCTTGGCGCCGGTTGGCTTCAGAAGTCGATGTAGTAGAGACTCTGCGTGGTCTCCGTCGCCAAGCCTCGCCCAGAAGCAGATCTTCCACGCCATGCTCCACCCGGTGCTTTCATCACCACGGGTAACGAGGGTTTTTCGTGCTGCTTCGGCCAGCGCTGGAGTTCCAAACTGCGTAATCTGGTCGCTAGGGAATAGCCCATATAAGTGGGAGGTGTGTCGATGGTGGACCTCAACCTCTTCATACGGTTCGAGCCATTCCTGCAAGCGTCCATCCGGTCCGATTTGATTGGGTGCCAACCTCTTGCCGGTGGCATCCAGATGATCGGCGAATTCCTTATCTTTGCCGAGTTCTCGTGCAGCAGCAGCCGTGTTGGCGAAGAGTTCCCGCAGAATCTGCTCGTCGATCGTTGGCCCCAAGCAAGTGTGGGCAACGCCACCATCGGGAAGGCGAAACGCGTTTTCAGGTGAGTTGGATGGCCCAGTAACAAGCCAACCGTGCTTCGGCTCCTCCAGCAGCATCGACATAAAGCACTCAGAAGCGCCTTTTAGGATGGGGTAGATGCGCTTAAGGTAATTGCGGTCATTTGAATACAGCCAATGCTCCCACAGGTGCTCACAAAGCCAACCTGACCCTGTGCATGTGCTACCCCATGACGCGCTCTCACCCGGCGCGGTAAATGCCCACGGGTTGGTGATTACGTGAGCGACCCACCCGGGTGCGTTGTAATATTCCTTGGCAGTCCTCTGCCCAGGATCAACAAGTGCTTCTATGAGCCCCGTGAGGGGGAGATGGCATTCCGAAAGGTTGGTAGATTCCGCGAGCCAGTAGTTCATCTGGACATTGATATCGAGATGATAATCACCGTTCCAAGGCGTCTGAACCGTGTCCGCCCATAGGCCTTGCAGGTTGGCAGGCAATCCGCCTTCTCTTGAAGAACTGATGAGCAAATATCGCCCGAACTGCATGTAAAGTGCGGCAAGACCTGGGTCGTCGTGGCTCTTCCAGTAAGCCTCCAAGCGTTGTGGGGTTGGGAGGTCGGTGCGATTTGTGCCATCCAGCCCAAGGTCAACTCGGTTGAAGAAGCGCTGGTAGTCCTTCACGTGAGCGGTAAATAAGCGCCTCCACGATTTCTTGCTTGCTGATTCGACTTGGCGGAGAGTCGTTTCCTTATAGGCCTTTCCCATGTGGAGACCTGCAATTGGGCCGTCATACTCGGTGCCGGCTGCTACAAAGATCAACGCCTCTTTGGCGTTGGAGACGCTCAGGTGACCGTCGGCGAACCGCACGATCCCGCCTTTGGAAACGACGACGCGCAGGCGAGCCATATAGCCGAGCCCAGGTTTCGAGATGGGTTTGCTCTGCGCATCGGTTCCTGGACTCAAGGTGCCGAACATTCTCAGTCCGTTGTCTCCGTCAGGCTCAATTTGGGCGCGCTCGGGTCTGCTCAGCTTTACATCGAAATTGAGACGGGACTTTCCATCCCTCTTGAGCCTGTAAACCAAGACTTGGTCAGGGGCTGATGAGATGAGTTCTCGCGTCTCAGTACCAGCAGCCGACGACAGACTGAGTTTGGCAACCGCGTTACTGAGGTCTAGCTCTCGCCGGTAGGAGCTCAAGGTCTCGGATGGGTTCTTGTCGGTTAGAAGCAAGTCTCCCAGAACTTGGTAAGTTCCATAAGGTCCACCCTCCTGGCTACCTGGGCCATCACACGTGAAGGTGTCGTTCATCAACGACTCGGCTTCGACATTCTTCCCCTGTTTGAGCAAGTCGACGATGTGCGCGCGGTTCTTCCAGGCTGCGATTCGGTTTTGGTCTGACCTATGCCCCGACCACATCGAAATCTCGTTAAGGACGATCCGGTCAGAAGTTGGACCTCCAAAAAGCATTCCTCCGAGCCGTCCATTTCCAACGGGAAGGGAAGACTGAAAACTTTCTGCGGGCTTATCGAACCAAATCTTTAGCGGCAACTCGGCACCTGAACTCAAAGCGATTGCTGCGCACAATGACAACATAGGCGATTATGGGATGTAACCGCTGTAAATAGCCTCTGACTGGCGCTAGAGAAGGGCCAAGTCCGACACGAAATGTGCGACATAGAATCGTGGGCTCCGAATGGGGCTACCCACAAGGACCGCGACCTGGTGCGGCACCACAGTGAGGGCATAGTGGCATTTGCATGTTGTAGACGGTGCCGCAGGCGAGACAGTGCACACTGTCAAACTCAGCTGATTCTGCAAGCTCAATCTGCTCTAGCTCTTCGCGTTCATGCAACCTATTGAGTTCCCGTAGGTCGTAGCGGGAACTTGAAAAGCGTTCCTTGAGGAGGCCAGGAAGAGCCAATGCTGCACCACAGAAGCAAACTGCTGCCCCAACCGCAAGCGCCTCCGCCAAAATTCGGATGGGCCAAAGGCTGACTGAAGCAAGCCCCGAGGCAAAACCTATGCCGAGGTACATCAAGAACCAACTACGGTGTGATCGTTCGATGTCTGAATTATACGGGTTGTCACCTTGGAATCTCTGCCAAGGCATGTGGAGCGCTGGATCCGATCAAGAGATCGACTTCGCCAGGTCTGCAAGGGCGTCAATGCACTCCTGTGGTATGCGGCCCGTACGATCAGGCGGCACATTGAGCAGCAAATTAGCTCCACGACCAACCGTTGCTTGGTACAAGGCAACCAACTCATCTGTATTCTTGGGTGCATCGCCGTCAATGTGGAACCAATACTTACCGATGGTGTCGCAGACCTCCATTGGCAAATAGTAGGTCGCCCCTTCGAATTCAATTTTGGGATCGTGTCCGGCCACAGGTGGGGGAGTCCGCTCGCCGTCAATAAGGTCCGCGGGCCAAATAGAAATCTCCGGGCCATCGATATCCTTGAAGTTATAGGTCGCCTTCCGACGACGAATGGATTCGCCTTCCCATTCACTGCAATTCAGCATGACAAGGCAACCGGGTTGGATCGACTTGATATGCTCGTAGAGCTTCTGCAGAATCTCCTGGGTGTTTGGGCCGAGATCAAACGGGATGTCGAGCCACAACTCGAAAATTGGGCCGTAATTCGAGAGCAACTCCGCAAGCTGGTTGATCAAGAATTCGGAGTATCTCGGCGGGTCGAGTTGACTTTGGTGTTTCAACTCCCACCCAAGCAGGTAGTACAAGCCAGGAAGGACACCATGCTTGTGGCATGCCGCGACAAACTCACCCACGACGTCACGTTGGACAGGGCTGTTGGCTACGCTGAATTCGGTGAACTTCGAGGGCCAAAGGCAATGCCCCTGCTGGTGCCGAGCGGTGAGGACCGCGTACTTCATCCCGGCTTCTTTCGCGGTGTGAACCCATTGGTCTGGGTCGAGGGACGTCGGCTTATAGAGTTCGATGTCGGCTTGCCTGTCGGCGTACTCATCCTGGCTAAAGGTGGCCAAGCCGAAGTGGATAAACATTCCAAACTTCAGCGATTCGAACAACTCTAGCTCGGGAGTTCGAACCTTAGAGGGGCTGAATCGCATTACTCTTTCAGGCGGATGCCATGGTAGCTAATTTCGATTTTGCCTTCTTTCATGAGCCCACCGATTAGTTTCTTGAACGAGCCTTTGCTCATCCCAAAAACAGCACGGATGGTTTCCGGCGGTGTGTTGTCGCTGTAGGGCAGGAATCCACCGTTTCGCTTCAATAATCCCAAAATCCCAGGTGCTTCTGCGGCAATCGCCTCGTATCCTTGGGGGCTCAGCGACAGGCTTACGCGGCCATCCTCGCGAATCTTCTTGATATATGCGGTCTGGCGGTCTCCGATTCGCGTGGGCTTGAAAATCTCGTCTGGAAAGAGGGCGGCGGCGTATGTATTGTCGACGACGGCCATCGTTCCGTCATCGGTGTGTTGCACAAACAGCGCTTCGACCTTTTGGCCCTCTCTGAGGCCAGAAGTATCCTTGGAAAGGAACTTGCTGAGTTTGGTGCTGCCGATGACGCGATTGGAAAGCTTGTCGAGCAGAACCCGAACAACATAGGCTCGCTCTTCCTTTAGCGGATAGCGTTGTTCGGAATGGGGAACAAGCAGGTCCTTTTCAAGACCCCAGTCGACAAACGCGCCGAAAGGGCCGACGCTTAGAACTCTCATCAACGCAAAACCACCCGCAACAGCGTGGGGAGTTAGCATCGTCGCGATGATGCGATCTTCTGAGTCGGTGTAGATAAAAACGTTAAGCAGATCCCCCTGCTTTGCGCGCGGAGGGATCTGCCGTAGTGGCAGCAATACGTCAGTTTCACCGTCGGATAAGTAGACTCCGAAGTCCACCTTCCGAACGAGCTCCAGCTCGTTATAGCTGCCTATAGTTACCATTAGGCGATGGTGACGTTCTCGTCGAGATAGACATCCTGTATTGCATTGAGCAATTCGACGCCGTCTGCCATTGGCTTTTGGAATGCTTTGCGTCCGCTGATGAGACCGGTTCCGCCAGCTCGCTTGTTGATGACAGCCGTCTTAACTGCGTCAGCAAGGTCATTGGAACCTGAAGCGCCACCGCTATTGATGAGACCGATTCGACCCATGTAACCATTGGCGACCTGGTATCGGGCTAGGTCGATTGGGTTTTCGGTTGACAGCTTCGTGTAGATTCGCTCGTCGAACTTACCGTAGTCGCCTGCCGCAATCTTCATCGCTTTGTAGCCGCCGTTGTTCTCTGGCAGTTTCTGCTTGAGGATGTCAGCTTCGATGGTTGCGCCGAGGTGGTTGGCTTGACCGGTAAGGTCAGCCGATACATGGTAGTCCTTATCTGACTTGAACGCTGGATTTCGGAGGTAGCACCACAAGATAGTGGCCATTCCGAGTTCGTGTGCGTGGGCAAACGCCTGCGAAACTTCCTGAATCTGTCTCGTGGCTTCATCGCTGCCGTAGTAGATGGTCGCGCCGATCGCGACAGCACCCATATTCCAAGCCTGCTCAACCTGGGCGAACATCACCTGGTCGAATTTGTTTGGATAGGTCATCAACTCGTTGTGGTTTACCTTTACAACGAATGGGATCTTGTGGGCGTATTTTCTGCTGACAGCGCCTAGGACGCCGAGCGTCGATGCGACTGCGTTGCATCCGCCTTCGATTGCCAGTTTAACGATGTTCTCTGGATCGAAGTAGATTGGGTTTTTCGCAAAGCTTGCGCCTGCGCTGTGCTCGATACCTTGGTCAACCGGCAGAATGCTGAGGTAGCCAGTGTTTGCGAGCCGACCATGGCCATAGAGGCTGTTCAGCGAGCGGAGAACTTGAGAGTTTCTATCCGTCGGCTGAAAGATCCGATCAATGAAGTCGGGGCCGGGTAGGTGGAGTGTTTCCTTCGGAATCGCTGTTGCGACGTGTGTGAGGAGCGATTCTTCGTTGGCGAGTAGCTGTTGGATTTGTGCCGTAGTCAATGCTCTAGTTTCTCCCTTAAGACTAAAGGGTACCCCGCGACGGTGTTTTGACTCTGTCCGTACTATCTATGACAGCTATTTGAACCTCCAAACGGGCATTAAAAAGAAAATCAAAAATCTTGGAATACGCTGAAGCTAGTTGCACGTCCTTACGCTGATCACCCGCCTCGACCGTCCGGGCAAGGGCGGGTATCGAGGGAAAAATGACATCGCTTCATCCGTGTTTGGCGCTGGCTCTAGCTGTGCTCTGTATTTTGATTTCCGGCAATCCATCGCCAGGAAAGCGATTCCGATGGCCAAGCCCCTGGGCCGTGATTTCCTATCTGGCGTTTGTGGCGGCGTCAACGTTTTGTGCCATCAAACTCGGGCACCTCGATGATCAGCGTGCAGTGATTTTCAGCGCCGTTGCGGGGGTTGGAGTTTGCTTACTCTCAGCTGTTTTTAGCGATTTGTCAGGTGGTGTCGCCATTGCGCTTGCCGCGGCGGGTGCATGCATGCCCCACCTCGTACGCGCGGATAGTTTCCCCGGAGTATGCCTCGTGTTTGCGTTTTCGGTCTCCATCGGATCGATCTTCTTTAGCTCATTCCAAGGTGCAGTAATTGCGGGGCTGGCTGGAGGGCTGATCACGATGACGGATTATCTTGGAAAGGCGGGAGAGCAAAAGGGCAATCATGCCGTGATCGGCGTTGCCCTTGGCATTGTGCTGACAGTGGCGGCAGTTGTATTTGTTGCCATCAAAAAGGCCCTTCCTCGCGACAAGACTCGTCTCGACCCGGCACTCGTCGCTGTGTTGGCAGCTGGAGCAGGCTATGCAGTATCGAGATGGGCAGTTGGAGGGGACTTATGGATCGTCTTGGGAATCGCCTCAGTCTCAGCCCTCGTGGTCCACTGGTTGATGCCGGTGGATTCCGAGCCACTGCCATTTCGTGTTGGGCTAGCCACCGTCATTTGGCTTGCTTTGGGAACGATCGGCTTTTCGATGCTTCGTGGGTTTGGGATGGCGGCTGCCGTCCTCGAAGGAATGGTTGTGCTCTTACTACTTGGGAATGGAAGAGCAGTTGCGACGATGGGGCCAGTAATGGGCTTGGTGATTTATCGTGTCCTGCGGGACGCCTCGCCAGATTCGTCGAGGGCAATTGACCTTGGTCAGCACTACGGCGTCACGGGAATAGCAATCGGCGCCTTGATTCCCGTTCTGTATGCAGATTGGAGTTCGCGAAAAGTTGAGATCAAGGCGGCACAGGACTCCGTCGCCAGCATTCTATGGGGGTTTGTTCTCGTGTGCCTCCCGGTTCTCTCGATCGTTGTCCTGGGGGCGAAAGGGGCTTCGGGTGTGGTAGTTGGCTTAGGCTTCAGCGGTTTTGTTCTTGCATATCGGCGCATGTGGTCGCTTGCCACTCTTGGCGTTGTTATCGCTGCAGGAGCAGCGAATGCCGTTGCTGTTGACTGGATTGGCGATGCCATGGACCTAACCCGCCAAGAGAAGTTGCACAGCTTTGGCTGGTGGGCACTCGCTATGGCCATTGCTGCCATCGGCATCGTAGCCGTTTCTTGGAAGCGTATTTCACCGGAGGCAATGTGAAACGAATCCAAAGTTTGGGTTCCCTCGTGGGCCTTCTCAGCTTGGTTGTCGGAATCCTGTTCTGCGTCGTGCTATTTGGCTATGGCGTCACCCAAGAAGTCCCCATCGGGAAGCTTGAGGGCACCGTCATTCTCTCTGAAACGGGAAAGCCCTTAGCCGGTGCTGAAGTCACGTTGTCGGTCCCAGACGACGATTCCATACGGGACCGTATCGCCGAGGCAGATAGCAAAGGGCATTTCCGATTCCGCAATGTGCGTGCTGGCGAATATGAAATCCACGTATTCGCACAGGAACACCACGCCAAGGCCAAGCGCGTCACTGTGAAAGAAGGGCGTGCAACTCAATTTGACGTTCGCCTCGAACCCAATGAGCCGTACCTGAAAATGTACGCGAGTCAGCGAGTGTGGTTGACCGGCGATGAACCGCAAGTCGAACTCCATGGCTTTCGCACTGGCGACACCATTAATGTGGAAATCGATCGTGTCGCGTTCAAGGAACTGCTGCATTCCGGTCAATTCGGTAAGGCGGTTTCTGCCTTAAGGACTCGGGAAGGTTTCACTATTCCTGCCGACTTCGAGAAGTACTCCAAGAAGGAGTTGGAGTTTAGGCATAAGGTGAAGAAGAAGGATTCGGAGGGAGCGTTTGTCGAGCCCTTGAATCTCAGCAATTTGGCGGAAGGGATCTATTGGGTCCGCTGTAGCGGCAATGGGAGTCAGGCGGCAGCTTATATCAACGTAACCCATGTGGCGTTGGTGACAAAGACAGCCAAAGGTCAGGCGCTCGCATACGTGTCCGATCTCAGCACCGGCAAGCCAATTCCGGGTGCAAAAGTCTGGTCTCAAAATGCGCTTAGGGAAGTTCGCACAGTTCTCTGTGGCACCGATGGGCTGGCAGAGACGACGTATGCATCTTCTCCCGATCAGGATGCTTCTCGAGCCTGTCTCGTGGCTGAACACGAAAACTCCGTGGGAATGGTTGGCGTCTATACGAATGAGGATTCGGAGAATTCCGGAAAAGCCAAATTCGTTCTCTACACCGATCGACCCATCTACCGACCCGGCGATGAAGTCCAATTCAAGGGCATCGTGCGAAGGAAGTCTGGCTCGGAATACTTGCCGCCTGTCTCTGGAAATGTCGAAATCCAAATCAATGACACCGACGATGAACCAATTGCAAAACTGACAGCGACTGTCTCAAACCATGGATCGTTTAGCGGTCACTTCAAGACCAGCAAAGAGGCCGGTCCTGGTCTTTATAGAATCGTAGCGCAGGGTTTCGGTGGACGAGGTTCGCACTTTGTCGACATGATGGCTTACCGCAAACCGGAGATGTCGGTTCAAATTCGGCCGCTGAAGCCCTACTACGTGATTGGCGAGAAGGCCGAGTTCGCAATCAAGTGCACGTACTACTATGGTGGTCCTGTGGTTGGGGCAACCGTCAAGGGCTCGATCTATCAATCACCTGCAGCGAGTTCCGATCCGGACGACGATTTCGATTCAAGAGGGCGAAGCTCGTATTCGGGTGGGGAATATTCAAAGGCAATCGACGTGACGACGAACACTAAAGGCGAGGCGGTGGTGCAATTTGAGACCCGTCAGCCCAACGATCATTCGATCCTGCTCAGCGATCTTGATTTCGGCGTAAACGTTGGCGTGACTGACCCTTCCAAAAAGTATACGGACGGCGCTGGAACGGTGCACGTTGTGAGAGGTGCCTATAACTTGACGGCAACTTGTCAAAACTATCTCGTTTCCCCGGGTGACCTTGTTGATCTGCAACTCCGAACGACGGGTTACGACGCGATGCACTCGCCGGTCGCCGGTCGATCTGTAACGATTCAAGCAAGTAACGAGGAATGGGTTGGAAACAAGTCAAAGTTGATTCCTCGATCAACGTATCATGCGATCACGGGCCCCGATGGTGTTGTCCACGTGGCGGTTAAGGCAGAAGGGAAGGGCACACTTCGGCTGAAGGCGTACAGTAAAGACGACAGCGGGAAAGTCATCGTGACCGATGAACACTCTTATATTTTGGGTGGGAAATGGAATTCTCAGGCTGACCAGTCAAGGCTCGAAGTCGTTTTGGACAAGCGGAAATATCGAATTGGGGATTCTGCGAAGGTTCTCATTCGGACCATCGTGCCGGGTGGCTCAGCACTCGTAACCGTGCAGTCCGACTCCGTACTTTGGAAAAAGGTGGTTGCCTTAACGGCGGATGCCACAACAGTCGAGATACCCGTTAAGGCCAACTTCATTCCCAATTGTTTCGTGAGCGTGGCATACGTTCACAAGAAGAAGTTCTTTGAGGGAGATTCAAGGCTCACGGTTGAACCAGGCAACCAGCGCTTGAGGGTGTCGGTCGAAAGTGACAAACCCGAATTCGAGCCTGGCGGTGTTGCGAAGCTCACGGTCCATACCGCGGACTTTCAAGGACATCCTGTCCCGGCCGAAGTCTCACTCGGGGTTGTCGATGAGTCGATTTACGCCATCCGCGAAGATAACTTCAACGTATTCGAATCGTTTTATCCGAAACGGATGAACTCAGTAACGACGAGCTACTCGTTCTCGGAGGTCTACCTTGATGGTGGCGATAAGGGCGGTGCCAACGTCGCAATTCGAAAGAGGTTTCTTGATACGGCGGCGTGGCTTCCGACAGTGCAAACTGACGCCACCGGGACGGCCAGGGTATCTGTGCCGCTTCCCGACAACCTCACCGAGTGGCGGACGACTGCTATCGGCGTAACCGATGGCACCTCAGTTGGAAAAGCTATTTCCAGGTTTCGAGCCCGGAAGAAACTCATGGTCCGACTTGAAATGCCTGAGTTTTTGGTCCAGTCAGACGATCGCCAGATGACGATCATTGTGACCAACGACACGGGCTCGGACAAGGATGTTCACTTCGAAGTCTTGGCGACTGGGATCAATCTCTCAGGGGATTTGAAACAGACCATTCGCGTTGCGGCAGATCGACCAACATCGCTGAACTTTGGAATCAAAACTGGAAATCCGGGCCGCGCAGTAGTGACTGCAAAAGCGTGGATCGATGGGGGAGCAAGCGATGGAGTGGAACAGGGATTTCCCGTGTACGCACATGGCGTGTCGGTATCCAACACCTGGGCTGATGAATTCACGGAGGCCAAGGACTATAACATCGATTTGAGCAACAAGCTGGATCGAACAACAGGCAGGGTCAAAATTAGCGTGGCAGGAAGCATCGCTGGCAACCTGGTGAATTCACTCGACGGTCTCATCGGCTTTCCATATGGCTGTGTCGAACAGACCATGAGCCGGTTTATGCCCAGCATCCTCGTGGCAAAGACTGTAAGGGAACTTGGTATTCCGCATCCGAATTTGGATCAGCAGATTCCAAAGATCGCTGCCGATTCCATGGTTCGCCTGGGTCGAATGCAACATGAGGATGGCGGCTGGGGTTGGTGGCAAAACGACAAATCAGATCCCTTTATGACGGCTCTTGTTCTGGATGGTTTGGATCGCTGCAAACAAGCTGGTTTTCCAGTCCATAAGGTGAATCTCGACAAGGCTATTACGTGGTGCGCAAAACGGGCCAAAAGTAAAGAATGGGCCTCAGATGACATGCGTGGCAAGTGCTACGTGATTTACGCTTTGGCCAGATATGGGCAAGTTAAGGACGCAAAGTTAGCATATTCAGGCATTCGAACTCGGAAGACCTCTGCAGCTGACCGCGCAACTCTCGTGTTGGCCACGAACGAGATGGGGGCAGATTTCACAGCAGAACGGGACCGAATGATGGATCGATTGATTGAGATTGCCCATCAGGGCCCAACCGGCGCGTACTGGGATAATTCGGATTCTGATTGGGGCTCAGAGAGCTCAGCGTTAGCGCTTACGGCAGTTATGACCGTTCGACCTTCCGACCCGATCGCTCCCCGCATCGTGCGGTATCTCATGGCTCATCGAAAGGGAGATATGTGGGATTCCACTCGAGATACGTCGTATTCCCTCATCGGAGTGACCCGATACCTTTCGGCGAGACATGAAATTGTCGGCAAGATGGACGTGAAGGTTTTGGTGAATGGAGTTCTTGTAAAGCAGGCCCATATAGACTCCAGTAAGTCGGACTCGCAGGCGACATCCTTGTATGTCCCACTCGCGGAGTTACACTCTGGGCCGAACACGTTCCGCGTCGAGAAAACCGGGACAGGCACATGCTATGTCGCGATGGATATGCAGGCGACCGAAATTCAGCCACAAATCGCATCGTCTCAGCCGATTCCTGGGCTAAAGATCGAGAGGAAATACTTCCGGATGGAAGCTCGAAAACTCGAAGATGGCTCGATGATGCTAATGCCGACGAAGAGGCCCGTAAAGTGGGCGGAGAGCGGTGATATCGTTCGAGTCGAATTGACGGTGGAATCGAGCAAGGCACGCCAATTTATCCTGATCGAGGATCCAACTCCGAGCAACTGCCGAGTAACCGACAGGGAAGAATTGAGCGAGGGAGAGGAATGGAGCTTTTGGTGGGACCGCTTTGTGGTTCGTGATGAAAAGGTGGCGTTCTTTGTACGCAACCTTCGCGAGGGAAAGCAGACACTCACCTACACGATGCGAGCCGAAGGTCTTGGCATGGCCCACGCATTGCCGACGACCCTCTCAAATATGTATGACCTGAAAGAGCGTGCGTCAGGTGCTGAGACCCTATTGGAGGTCAAATGAAGGCGATCCTGGCACTTTTTGTCATCGCTCTTGCTGTGATGATGGGCTCCTTGGCGTTCTCAAACCTACCCAGAGACAAGACCTTGGCCTCGTACGGAACGTCTTTGGAGGGTCGAAGTCACTCACAGCGGCACAACTCATTGCTCGCGCTAAACCGGCTTCAGGGGGCAGAGATTCGACCAGGAGGCGAGTTTTCCTTCAATCGTCGCGTGGGAACCTTTTCGCAGGATCAGGGGTACCGCAGGGCCCCAGTCAGCTACAACGGGCAACTCATATCCGATTGGGGCGGAGGCGTCTGCCAGACGTCAACGACCCTCTACAATGCTGCGCTGATGGCGGGACTGAAGATTGTCGAGCGCCATCGACATCGGTTTGCTCCCGGTTATGTGCAGCCGGGACGAGATGCCGCTGTTGCGTACAGCAACATCGACCTTAAGTTTCAGAATCCTTACCCCTTTGCGGTTCGAATTCAAGGATCACAGGAGGGAGACATGTTGGTGATATCCGTGATCGGACCGAAGGGAATCCCGGTCAAGCCACAAGTGGTCTCAGAAATTCGCCAGACGCAGGACTATCAGACGTTTCGCATTGGGAAGCAGTCTGGCCAGTCAAGAGTCAGGAATTCCGGCAAGGAAGGCTGCGAAGTCGCTGTCTACCGCGTCATGGGTGAGGAACGAGAATTGATCTCGCTTGATACATATCCTGCAATGAATCGGGTTGTCCAATACCAGTAGCTTCCTGCCGGTATTGGACAACTGAGGCTTCAATATCTTCTTGAGAACATCCTGCTAAACAGCCAGAAGATGAACATGAAAAACAGGATGGCGATGAACAGCCGCATGATGCTGAACCCACCTGGTTGATAGTAACCGCCCGAATAGTAAGGCTGGCTGTAGAAGAACGCGGGGTGGAACGGCATGTAGTAGTACCAAGCTGGGTGGAACCAATAGCTGCCATATCCGCCGCCGTAGTAGCGAACTGGGTAGCCGCCGTAATAATAGCCACCACCGTAAGAGTGGAATCCTGATCCTAAATAGGATGGTCTATTGAATGGCGATCCTCCGCGTGATTGTGTTGACGTAAACGTCCTCGGGCGACCGAAGGAACTCGAACTTCGTGCGCTGGAACTTGAGGAGGTGTTGCTTCGTCCGAACGAACCACGAGGGCTTTGGGTCGATCGAGATCCACCGCTAATTCCGCCAAACTGACGGGATCCGCCACCGAACGATCCGCCTGAGGACCTTCGGCTGCCTCCAGAAAATCCACCAAAGGACCGACCGCCACCGCCACCGCCAAACGAGCCACGGCGTTGGGCAAACGACTCGATGGGCACCAAGAGGATCGCGATCATTAAGATCGCAGCAAGAAGGCGAACAAAGACAGTCTTTCGATGCATTACTTATTCTCCACGTTTACAGGATCGTAAAGGTTTCAGCGTTCCCGCTTCCGATGCCATGGCCCTGGAATAGGCTCATATAGCACTGGACGATATTCTCGTCAGAATCGATTTCAAGATACAGTTCCGCCACGCTGACGGTGACGTCAATCTCTTGATAGTAGATCTGCGTGCTCTCAAATGCGAAGTGGGGATCTTGGTTCGTAACGAGGATGTTGTGGCGAGGTACCTGAATTTCGAGCGATCCAGGGAAGATTCCTACTTCCTCATCCGGCTCATCTTGAGTGACAACGTAGGCAGTGAGCTCGCCGCCCTGGTCATTTCCAATCCACCCTCGCTTACGTCGAAGGCTGAAGAAGAGTCGTGTGGCGAATACCTCTTCGGCATTGTTAAGCAGGGTTGTGGTATCCCACGTACCCTCTGTCGAAAAGACTAGGCTGTTCATCATCGTAGATGTAATCGTAGCTTAGCTTTCGCGCGTTGCGCTGAAACTTCGCAATTTCGGACACAAAATAGCCCGACACGATGGTCGGGCTGATTTTGTGTTGCGCTCTATTTGGAAGCTTGAACGACCTGACGGAGGGCAGCGGTCATCATGTGCATGAATACCGAGTGGGCATCTTCGATGATTCCGTAGTTCGTGCTTTCAACAACGACGGGAACATCACACATAGCCTTTGACTTGCCACCTTGGAAGCCAAGGAAGCCAATTGTTTCCACACCAACCTGCTTGGCAACTTCAAGAGCGGCAACGATATTAGGTGAATTGCCGCTAGCGCTGATCACAATCATGAGGTCGCCAGGCTTTGCGAGTGTCCTCAACTGTTCGGCAAAGATCAAGTCGTATCCGAAGTCGTTACCCCAGGCGGTAATGACGGGCCCATTGTCAGAAAGGGCAATTGCTCGGATGCGCTTCGTGATGCCAATCTCTTTGCCAAGAGTTGTCTTTTGGAAGTCAGCCATCATATGGGAAGCTGTTGCTGCACTTCCACCGTTGCCGGCGATAAATACAGTAGCTCCCGAATGATAAGCACTTTCTACTCGAGAGGTTGCTGCCGCAAGCGCCGCCAGAACGGATTCGCTCAGGGCTGCTGATAGGTCGTTCGCGTATTCAGAAAATTGTTGGGTGAGGTTACCGGTACTGTTATCCATTGATTGTTTCGCTTAAGGGCTCTATACGTAATCGTTCTCTTCCACATAGACAATTCTTGATCCCTGTGGACTGAACTTAAAGGGCATGTGGACCAATTCCGGCAACGATGCCTTGATCTGTTCCTGGTGTTCAGGATAGGCGTAGAAAAGCAAGAAGCCGCCGCCGCCAGCTCCCAAGAGCTTGCCGCCGATCGCGCCGTGCTTTCGAGCCGTCTGATACCACTCATCGATTTTAGACGTTGAAACGCCACTCGCAACCTGTCGCTTGAGCAACCATCCCTCATGGAGAAGGTCTCCAAACGAATCAAGATTGTCGTCATTTAAGGCATCGCGCAATTCATCAGCTTGAGACTTCATTTTTCGAAGCACTCGTTGGACCTCGACATCATCACGAGAGTTCTGACTCTGCTCGGCCAAAATGCCGTCTGCGGATCGTACGACCCCGGTGTACATCAAAAAGAGTCGGCTCTCTAATTGGGCCTTGGCGCGCGGGCTGCAGTGGATGGGTTCCACGAACACTGTCCCATCGCCATTGAACTGATAGTAGGTCAATCCGCCGTATGCAGACGCATACTGGTCCTGCTTGCCGATTGGCTTTTTGAGTCGCTCGATCTCGATCTCACAAGCCTCGCGAGCGAGTCGCTCCTGACCAGCTCGACGATGGGTGTAGGCATAAAGGGCGTTCAGTAGGCCTACTGTGAAGCAGCTTGAACTTCCTAGTCCGGTGCCTTGTGAAGGAATGTCTGCAATCGAAGTGATTTCAATTCCGGCGTGAATTCCAAGTAAATCAAGGCACTCTCGAATGAGGTCGTGCTTGAGCTCTTTTGCGTTCTGAACCATTTCGGTAACCGAATAGCTTGCTCGAATGGTGTGATCAAACTTTCGATTAACGTTAATATAGATGTACTTGTTGATGGCGGTTGAAACAACGGCGCCTTCTTCGGCTCCGGTGTAAAAGGCTGGCAAATCGGTGCCGCCTCCACAGAAACTAATCCTTAACGGAGTTCGAGAAATGATCAATCTTGGTGCCCTTTCGACTTCTCGTTAGTCGATACCCGACTTGAAATTCTTCCAAGTTCTGTCATGCCATCTTGGAGCCTGTAATTTGTCGCTAAGATGGGAAGGAAAGGGTGGGGGCCATCAGAAACACCCAATAATGCCGAGCTCGGATATATCTCTTTCGTCATAAGCATCAAAAAGGAGTTTCTCACTATGATCAAGCAAAAACTCCCATATAAAGCGCAACCCTAATCGCGTTTACTATTTCGACCTAATTAACAAATGACAAATTTGTTAGGAAAGTCATGGATGTCACCACGAAAAATAGAAAAGTAGAGGTTGCTTGAGCCGAAATTATACCAGCAGGTCCTTACGACCAACGATGTACCGAGATGCCTCAAGTAAATCGTTGCATACGATCCAGCCATTGTCAGTTTCGCCGTCCATAAGTGCCTCCTGAGTCGAACCCCGACCTGTTCTGACCAAGATCCCTTGCGCACCCGCGGTACGGGCGGCTTGCATGTCAGTTAACGCATCCCCAACCATGAAGGAACGCTCCAAATCGATGTTATGCTCTTTTGCACCCTGGAAGAGCATCCCTGCCTTTGGCTTTCGGCAATCGCAGTCCTCAGTGGGGCTGTGATGACAGATATAGCTAGATAGAACGTTGGCACCGGCTGCGCGAAAAACATCGATGACGCGGTTATGGATGGCTAACACGGTTTCGTAGGTCAGAATGCCGCGTCCAATCGACGATTGATTGGTGACGACAATGATTGGGAATCCAGCTTCCGAGATTTCTCGACAAGCAACCAGCGCCTGCTCAAAGACCTCTACATCCTCCCAAGTCCTAACGTAATTCTCCTTATTTTCGATCAGGACTCCATCACGGTCCAAAAACACACCAGGAACAAAGGCTTGTGAAGACATCGGGACAATGATACTCACAACCTCCCTGTTCCTACCTGAGAGGCCTCACTTGCAGTTGGGCTAATCACGAAGAATGACCGCGTCGTTGCTTTATCGGGCTTCCTTTGGTTGATAGTTAAGGGCTTCCCGGCAATGCGATCCAGAATGCTAGCGTGACGATCAGTGAAATCAGGCTTAATACGATCCAGCACAGTACGAGGACTGAGTTAGGCTGCCGCATTTTCGGGTCGAACATCCCTTCGGTTCGAATTGGAGTGGCATTCAATTGCACTTGCTGCATCAGTTGATGCTCTTTCAGTGCTTCGAGAACTGCTGCGTGGCATTCCAAATCGAAATCCATCGGATCCATTTTGCCCTATCATCGCTTACTTGGTAACATCCTTGTTGGATGGCGAAGGGTCGAAAGTTAATACCGGGCGAGCAGCGACACTGCCTAACGTTTGTTGGGCATGCCCCCGACCGAGACGTTCATGGAAAACTCCGGTTGACTGTACAGTGTGATTGCGGCAAAACAACCGAAATTGGTGCTAATTCGTTCGGGCGGAACAAGAGTTGCGGTTGTCTACCTGGGGGAGCCAGACCCAACCCGCCGTCACTGCTGGGCATGAAGTTCGGCAGATTAGTCGTCGTCGCATATGCTGGCAAAGGTAAAGGTGACCATAACTGGACTTGCCTCTGCGAGTGCGGCAACACGAGCGAGGTGCCTACGGCGCGGCTGACCAGCGGAAAATCGACCTCTTGCCGCTGCTTTGCGAACGAACTCTCTCGGGACCGACTATTGAAAGTAGATATGGTTGGTAAGACGTTCGGGAAGCTCACAGTCACCTCCTATGCTGGAAAGGTCGATGGCAAGCATTCATGGCAATGCAACTGTGAGTGTGGTGGGACAAAAATCGCTAGTGGGAAATTACTTCGCAATGGTGGCACCCGCTCCTGTGGTTGCCTGGCAAAGTTATCCAAATCGAGAGACGGCCGCAACTCTTAGCATAAAGAACTTCTGGACTAATCTCACCTGGCAGCCCGATTGCCAGCTTACTCGCGTTTAGTTTGGGTCGAATGGGCTGCTACTTTGCCAGGCTAGTTTATAGCGCGGCACATTTTTGTGCCCGCGTATTCCAACTTGATTCCTGTTTTCGGGAGGAAAGGACTGTAAACTAGCCCTTGCGACAAATGAATTGCCATCTACGTAAAAACTCTTGACATCTATCGAATCTAGAAGTTGGAAATTGGGCTCCATCGCAGTCACGGTGTGAGTCCTTAGTAAACGCCGCGGACCTTCATTTGAAGGCCGTAGATGCCTTGGCTTGCGGTGATAAAGAGTAGTTGGTGATCTTTTCCGCCGAACGCGACATGTCCTACCCAGGCCTCGGGAACATCGATGTGCTCTATTTGGTTGCCTGTCCGGTCGAAAACGGTAACGCCTTTGCCCGAAAGATAGAGATTGCCATTCGCGTCCAGCGTCATGCCGTCCGACCCAAGTTTGCAGAACAACTGCTTGGAAGCCAGCGAACCGTCCTTCTGAATTCGATATCTAAACGTCACGTTTGCGCCCAAATCGGCGACATACAGGAATCGCCCTTCAGGTGTGCCAATAATTCCATTGGGTGTTTTCAGGTCGCTCGTCACTTGTGTCAATGTCTTCCGGTCTGGCGAGAGAAAATAGACGTGCTGGCCCGATTGCTGCATTTCAGGAGATCGCTTCCAGTACGGTCGAGCGTAAAGGGGATCGGTGATATACATTCCGCCATCTGGCCGAATCCACAAGTCATTCGGGCCGTTAAGCAATTTTCCGTTGCGTTCCTTAACAAGAACCGTGATTTTCTTCTTTGGTGAGATGGACCACAACTCGTTCTGGCCATCCGCGCATGTGATGAGGTTCCCTTTTTTGTCGAAGGCCATTCCGTTGGATCTTCCGCTCGGCTTCAACCACTCCTCAACGGTGCCATCGATATTCCATTTCATGATCCGGTCGTTTGGCTGATCGGTAAAGTAGACGTTTCCCAGAGCGTCATTTGCCGGCCCCTCCGTAAACGCGAAGCCTCCTCCAAGTTTCTGAACCGTGGCGCCAGAGGCAATGACGGGTGAGTCGAGGTGGGTGGCTGAGAGAATCGCAAGGCCAAGGAGTACATGGAACATGCTCTAATATAGCTTCCCCATGAATAATCTTTCGCGGATACTTGCACGACCCTTCGGTGGAACGGTTGATTGATATTCACTGTCACATCATCCCAGGAGTCGATGACGGTGTCGCCACTCTTGAAGAAGCGCTTGCCCTAATCAAGAGCGAAGAAGAAGGGGGGACCGTTGCATTCATTGCGACACCTCACTTTATTGATCGGGGAGACTATAGGCGGCTCAGCGACGTCGCCGAAAGAGTTCAAGACCTGTCACAAGAAGTGGCCAAGGTCGGTCTCAAATCCAAAATCTATCCGGGTGGCGAGATCTATCCAACAATGGCGATCTTCGAAGCGCTTGATGCAGGTAGGTCCCTAACTCTGGCAGGGAAGGGAAAGCATATGCTTGTCGATTTGCCAATGGGATCGCTGCCCAATGACTTCGACAGCATCCTGTACGAGATCCAAGTGCGCGGCATCGTCCCGATCCTTGCTCATCCCGAGCGTTGCGCGTATTTTCAAGACGATCCCAATCGGTTGGTGCCTTACCTAGAGAGGAATATCTCGTGTCAGGTGAACGCCCGCTCGCTGTCAGGAAGATATGGCACCAGGGCTAATACAGTGGCCCTGGAGATTCTCAAGCGGCATTGGGCACACTTCCTGTCTTCCGATTGCCACAAAGCCAGACGGGAGCCAGTGTTAGGCGTGGCAAAGGCCTCGCTCAAAGGGGTGCTGGACAGCGAGTACCTAGAGATCCTCACGCGGGCAAGTGCCGAGGCCGTCATACGGGGAGACGTCTTACCCAAGCTACCAAAAGCCGTGCAATCAGTGCAAAAGCAGGGTTGGCTCTCGAGAGTCCTTCGGAAGTGAGTCCTACGTTCAATATTCCTCAGGCCCCGTCTGTCCCGAGTGGCCAGCGCGAAAACCAGCGACGACCAGGCCGCGGAAGGCATCCGGACACTTGCAGCGGGTGAGCGCCTGAATCCTACTAGGAACCGCATACGGAACTTGGTCCGACTTAAGCGAGACCGGACCACTTAGCCCCTAGCTGATGCGCGCTGGGTGCCACCGCGAATCTACTGACGAAGCGACTCGTGATCCCACTCTGATCAAAGGCGCCTCTATCAGCTGGTAACCGATGTATGAAGTAATCCCAGTTAGGAGAAGTGTGACAGGCAGCCTTGCTGCCAACGGGAGCCAAGGGCAGTGGTAGAACACAATAGAGATAAATATGTCGTGGAATAGGTAGAACCCATAGCTGTACTTGGCGATCGTCTTGAAGAGTATTTTAAGCTTCGCAAAGCGCGGTGGTATCTCCTTGACGTGCGTGAGGAGCAACCCCAGTGCTAGACAGACTGGAAAGCCAAATACGTAAATGGCCGAGTAGCGCTTCACAGCAGCCATATACAGTATGGCCAAAACGAATATTCCCGCCGGGAGCACCCAAAATGGAAGGGCACGGCGCTCTCGTCGTCTGAGCAGATCAAAGGCAATTGCGCCCGGGATAAAGCACGGTGCATAGGCGGTAATCTGCTGGTTTAGGTGGAACCGGTAGGTGATGAGCCCCAAAACCACACTCACGGGCCAAACTACAAGCATTAGGAACCTATAGCCCCACCTGTTTGCCGCTATGTAGAGAAACGGTAGGAAAAGGTACATCTGGACTTCGAGCGGTAGGCTCCAAAGTGGTCCGATGACCGACCTAGAATGTGTTAGGTTTTGTGTCAGAAGTAGATTCGAAACTAATTGCCTTATTGTCGGACTTGTGTGCGGGTAAAGCGACAGGGGAAATAGCACGAAGAAGGTAATTAAGACTGTAATGATGCTCAGGGGATAGATGCGGAACACGCGCCGCACCATGAAAGAAGAGAAAGCTGCCCAAGTGAACCCTTTACCTAAGCTGCCGTGTCTGTCCATCGACATCATTAACACGAGCGTGGTATGCACGAAGAACAACAGAACACCCAGAATCCCTAGAGCCTGAGGGTAAAAAATCGCGTTTGTCGGGTTATGTGCAACGTCCAGCAAATGTCGTGCAAAGACGAGGCCGACCGCGATTGTTCTCAGTAAATCGAGATTTGAGAGATCCGACGAGGAGATATCAACAGGAGGTAAAGCAGTAGCAGTCCTGGGATCCTCCGAAGTTAGTGTTTCACTCATAATGCATATTCAAGCAGCAGAAGAGCCTAGCCCGGCTTTTGGGGTGGATTACGGCCGGATGGGATGAAGTCTGGCCTAGTATGACACAAACGATTTTAGCCGCGAAGTTCTTTGCCGAGATATTGAGTGAGCGTGAGGACACCGTTCGCAGATCAACCCAAAGGACTGCAATAAAACAGGGCCCTCTAGCAGATCTAAAAGGCCCTGGACATTTCAATTGGAGTCGAAGCACGTTTGGCGCCTTTTGGCCGTGTTCGTTGTAGACAATACGGGATTGCCTATGCTTTGCCGCCACCATTGCTCTTCTTGCGTCGTTTGACTTTCTTCGTGCCGTCGGCAGGATCGTCTTCTTCGTAAGCACTGTAGCCATAGTAGCCGTAGTACCCGTAGTAGCCATAGTAGCCGTAGTAGCCACGGTTCGAGTGCTTCATTCGGTTGAGCACCATACCGATCAATGGTGCGCCCGCCTGTCGCAGCAATCGCATCGTTGCGTGAATCATTGGCCTCGAAGTGGCGTCGAGCGATACCACGACGACGACGCCGTCAACCATGGTGCTGATGACCTGCATGTCGCTCAATCCTGTACAAGGAGGAGCGTCGACGATGACCACATCAAACTCCGACCGCATGCTGGCAAAAATTCCTCGAGTCTTCTGAGAGTTCAAGAACTCGGTTGGGTCAGGAGGCAGTGCACCCGAGGAAAGGATCTTGAGACCTTCCCATTGGGTGGTATGCATGGCTTGTTCAGTCGTCATGATCCCGCGAGTGACCGAGGTAAGTCCAGGCTCGTTGGCAACGCCTGCCCACTTATGAATCGTTGGACGTCGAAGGTCAGCGTCGACCAAGAGCACCTTTTTGCCGTCCATGGCCATAGCAACGGCGAGGTTAAAGGACACCGTAGACTTTCCTTCTCCCTTGCCAGCACTGGTCACAGCAATAAGGCTCATCTCTCTGTCGGGTGCTGCAAATGATATGTTGTTTCTCAGCAGGCGGAAACTTTCGATAAACGAGTGGCTTGGCTGAGCTTCACCGATGACCAACCTTTCTGCAGTCGAAGTTGCTTCAGGAATGAAGGCAAGAGCGGGCAAGTTGGTGATTCGCTCTGCGTCTTCTGGCTGGTGAAGTTTCGTATCAAGCTTTTCGAACAGGGATGCTAAGCCTAAGCCGCAAGCGCATGCAAACAGCATTCCGAAAACGAGGCTAAGTCCGACTTTCGGAGACGTGTGGAATCGTGGTGTTCGGGCTTTCTCAGCTACGAAACCACTCGGTAAGCTCGACCGCTCTTCAATAAGAAGTGCGTAGTAGCGATCCGACAACATGTTGAAGGTTCGCGTGAGAACGTCTACGTGCTGTTGGAGTTCTGCGAATTCACGTTCTTCTTGCGGATACTTGCGAAGGAACTGCTTCGTGCTGGTGAGCTGGCTCTGAAGGGAGTCCACTTTGACCTTTGCCAAAATGAGTTCGGCAGTTTGATCGGCAAAGTCTTCGGCCAGTTTTTCGACAAGAGGGTTTGACGCTTTGACTTGATCAACAACTACTGTGCGCGAGAGTCGCCGAAGTGCCTGATTCTCGGCTTCCAATTGTTGGCGAGCCTGCGTTACTTCAGGAGAATCCTTGGTGAATTCCGTCAATAGATCGGTTAACTTGCCCTGCAATTCGACGATTTGCGCTCGGATAAGAGTGATCTCAGGATTCTCAGCGATGGTCTTCTGAAAGTCAATTTCAGGACTTAGGGTTCGAAGTCGCTGTCTGCCATTTGCTAACTGCTTTTCAGCAGCTAGGGCGTCGGACCGAGCGGTATCAAGAGAACTCTGAAGCTCAACCTCAATATGGGCAAGCTCGCTGACTTGCTGCTCTGGCGCGATGAGCCCGGTCTTCTCCTTGAATCTCTGTAGATTTTTTGTGGCACCTGAAAGTTCGGTTTGCGAAATTTCCTTTTCGCGCTCAACGTATTCTCTCGCCAAAGACGTTGCTCGACTGTTACGACGTTTGTCTTCTTCTAGATAGGTATCTGCAATGGCATTTGCGAAATCCGCGGCAAGCTGCTTACGATAAGACCTCGCCGTAATTGTGATGACGTCAGTGTCTGGTCGGCTTTTGATATCGTATGACCACAACGGTGCTGTAGGCGTTTCGGCTTCGGTTGAACTTTTCGGAAGAATTCTGTCCAGGACTGTGTTCGACTTAAATCCTTCCTTTTGCTCGCTTGCGCTGAATTTCTTAAACGCGGTATCCAAGAGGTCGCGGCTGTTGATAATTTCAACCTGAGTTTCGACCGTTCGACCTTGTCGGAGTGAAGCCAGACTGGAGAGGATACTGTCGTCTGCCCCACCACCGGAGCCTGAGCCCTTAGGGGCAACGACGAGTTTCGTGGTTGCCTCAAAGACCCGCATCTGGATCATGGTAAAGAAGGCAATTGAGAAAAACACTATGGCGGTTGTAAGGCCAATTACCGAAGCTCTCCGGCGTATAAGTGCCGTAAAATTTTGAAAGCCTAACTCCGACGAATCGTCAGTCAGAAGGGCATCGCTTGCCTGAATGGAAATACCTTCAGATGGTTTTGGGGTCTTCATGGGTTGAGTGGAATTGGCCAACTTCTACTTGGTATAGAAGTAGGTGATCGCTGCGGTTTGTAAGCCGGTAAGGATGGTCTTGATGTCTACTTTGTTTGTCTCAGGGACGTAGATGACGTCACCGGGAAGCAAAACTGGATTCTGCGAAGCATCACCCTTGTGAATGAATTTCCCAAGGTCATAAACTCGTTTGTCTTCTTTGCCATTGACCAGTCTGAGAAGTGCAATACGTGCGATACGGCCCCTTTCAACGGTTCCGCCAGCAAGGGCAACCGCATCGGCAAGATGGTACGTCTCGCCATTAGGAATGGCGAACGGACCTGGTTTGGTGACGTAGCCAAGGACGGCAAATTTTTCAGTCAGCTCTGGGACGACAATCATGTCTCCTGATCGCAGTTTGGGGAGCTTCGTTGAATCACCGTTGCGCAGAGCGGGAACTAGGTCGGCAACTTCCTCTGCTCCATCCACATGAATGACTCGTACCCTTCGAATCGATGCATCGTCCGCCGCGCCACCTGCCTGGGCGATTGCAGCCATCAGGTCGGTAGAGTCGATCCTCATACGATACATACCGGGAAGCTTGACTTTGCCCGTCACGTAGATTGGGAAGGTTGCGATGGACTCCAACCGAAGTACATCTCCAGTCTGGATCTTCAGGTCAGGATCCGTGGACTTTCGAAGGGCTTCATCAAGTGGCAGAGTCAGCTTCTGACCTGTTGCGACGTGCTCAAGGGTGACCTGTACATCTTTCTGCTGGATATCTGGCAGCAAGCCGCCAGCCATGCTAAGGCTTTCAGCAACACCCCAATTGGGTTTTAGGTCGTATACGCCCGATAACTTTACGTCGCCCACAACATAAAACCGCCGAATACGGAGTGATTTCAACGACACCGAAACTTCTGGCTTCAACAATCGCTTTTTCAGCATTGTTGTCAACTCCACCGCCAGGTCAGAAACCGTGTGGCCAGTAACCTTTACTGTTCCGCCAAACGGCATGTCGAGCGTTCCATTGGGCGGAATGATGTATTCGGAAGTGAACTCTGGATGCCGAAGCACCGTAATCGAAATTACATCTTCAGGTTCAAGCCGGTAAGCCCCTTGAGGAGAGGTTGCTTGCGAGTGCACCAAAATACCAGGCAAGAGTATGTAGGCAAGTGACGCGAATAGACTCATTGTTTCTTGGGGACTCCGTAAAGGCCACGAAGTGCGGCTCGTGCCGCTAATAATACCTATGCACCTCAAGAAAACTGTGAACCACAAAGAGCTTTGGGCCGATTGAGGTCTATTAGGTACAAAGTCGAATTGCTAGGCTTGACGCGGGCTTTATCCAAAGGCACTTAATAGGAACTGGATTATGGGTTCCATTGACTTTATGAATTGCGTTTTCGCCATTGATCTGCTTCATCAGATACAACGGGAATGTGTCATTGTGACCACCTGAAGGTGGTACAACCTATCGAGGTCTGCTGGAAGTTTATAATTGGAGGACTGTATGTTTGATCCTGATGTGGATGGTATTGGTCTGTGATTTCGGACGTTCTTCAGTATTCATTTCGGGAGGCCTCGGCGTGACTACAGTTGTGCAGAAGTTGTAAGGAAATGCTGCGAGAGACGGTGATCGTTGCTGAGCGCTTGACGATAATCTGTACAAGAGGTGGAGATGGCCCTGTGACTGGATACGGTGACAAGCATGGCTGATGCGATGCATATCGCCGGAGAGTGGACGGGGAGCTTTCGTGATGATCGTGGTCGTTTTCCAACAATGGCTTTATCCGATCCGCCTCACCTGACCTGCGTCGGCAACGAAGCCAGATTTGACAAAGTTTTTCACACGTGGTGGGCGCGATTGCAATGCAAGACCATATGTTGATTCTGTTTTCGACTTCAGGCAAATCAACACATTTGGTTTAGGTTGCGCTGGGAGCAATAGAAGGTGGAGCGCAGGTCGTGGGATTTCTTGGAGGCGGTGACGGGTGGCTACCATTGTGTAATCGCGTTGTCATTGCCCCGGGCAAACTGCGGATCGAATCCTATGGATTCTTATGGTTTGCTTCCAATCTGGATTGACGCTGCAAAAATCGCCCCACGGAAACCGATAGGTCGTGTCGCAAAGGGAGAGCCTCATCATTACTTACCCATGTAGCCACTTAATTGGGTGGTCCTGCTCATGAAGCTATGGATATGTGCTTGCCTTTGGTTAAGAACTTGGCGAACTGTCGATTGCACGTTCAATTCGTATATGACCTATCTGATTTATGCTGTGCCTGCTGGTCATTTATGTAGTGCGTATCTGTATAAAGTGGACTGATCTAGCGTAGTGTTTGCCCTCCGAAGGCCCTGTTAAGGATATCGCGACGGCCTTAAGCACGCACGCATCGGTATACTTTGCGATGAAGAAAGTCTTCTGGCTAATGGCTGGGTTCTTCGCGTGGTAAGCCGGTTGGCAGATATGCGAGGCCTGGTATGACATGCTGCATCGCTACTCCCGCGTTTGTGTCGTCTGAGTATTGCCATGACGCGCGATCTCAGACTCAAAACGAAGTCGACCAAATCTGATATGAAGACTATGGCCCCAATTCAGCGTTTACAGGTGTCCACGGCCGATTTGCCCGTCTCGCGCAGGGTTTGGCTTCGACTGCAACAACTCGGCGTTGGAGTGATGTTTCTGTCAGGGATAGTGCAACTCGGTATTGAGTCGACCCTAGCCAATTTTCTTTGCGTTTTGATCTGTTTGACCTGCCCGTTCATTGTGATTTGGTTGGTATTTCGCACTGGGACGGCTAAGCAACACCCGATACCAGTCATCTCAATCATGTTGTACGTGGCGAGCTACATGATTTTGCCGCTATTGGCCAAGACACAGGAGTTGCAGCCGCTAACCTACAACCTCGCAGTGCCGGCCCAAAGTTTTGCGCTCGCGGCGGTCGGCGGGTTTACACTTGCCATCTCATACCTCATCTATTCAAGCTCCAAGACGCTGGCTAGGATGAGCCACATCTTGAGCACCAGGGTTTTTGAGCCGCTGTGCGTCTTTCGTAGCCCGACAGATCAGCAGCTGTGGATGATGGGCGCAGTCGGAGCACTAGCAACCGTGTACATGCTTGCAACTGGTGTGTTGTTTGAAAAGGTGCACCATGATGATGTAACGCTCACACGTCTCGCCCAAGGGTTTATGCCCCTCCAATTCGCCCCATTCCTGATTCTCGCCCGCCATTTATTCAGCGAAGAGGAAGGGAACAGTCGCTCGAAACCATTTCTCCTCTTACAATTCGGCATCGTTGTTGTCCTGGGCATGGGGCTGAACGGTAGAGCGCTCATGGCTTTGCCGATAGTTAACCTCGGTGTGTGGGCGTTGCTTGGGGCTATTCTAGGGATCAGGCCCATAACCGGAAAGGGGCTCCGGCGCGTCCTCATATTTTCCGTAATTGCAATGCTACTTATGCCGGTGGTAGCTGACCTAGCAACTGCAGTTGTCGTAGCTAGGGCGACCAGACATAAGACCACGGCAGTACAGCTAATTCAGACGACCGTCGAGAGCATGTCGAAGAAAAGCGAGCTTGAGAATGCACGGGCTCGCCTCGAGACTAAGAAAGGTAATGATATTTATGTCCACAATGAGATCCTGTCAAGATTCATAGACATTAAATTCCTCGATCTCATGCTTGATTGGGGGAAAGATATTTCGCCCGTTGAGCAGCGAGATATTGAGAATCTTGCTGTAACAAAAGTAATCCAGATCTTTCCAGCGCCAATAACTACCGCGTTGGGCTTAAGCGTCAATAAGGATTTAGCGTACAACCAGAAGTCATTCGCTGACTATTTTTACGACGAACGGTATGCAACTCCAGATCTTGTCGCTAGAAGAACCGGAAATGTTCTTGTTGTCGGCTTATTGCTTCACGGCCTGCTCTTCTTTCCCCTTTTCGCCTTGGCCGGCCTAGTCATGTTCACGACGTTTGACTCATTCATCGTGATTTACAAGAGCCGGAAGGGTTCTTTGGATCCGAGGAGATTTATTTGTATCTCTCCTGCTGCATTAGTAAATATTTATCCGATCTGTGGTGCGTTTCTTTCTCTCAATAGTCACGACTCTGAGATCTACTATCTCACCTGGATAGTACGAGACCTTGCGCAAATGCTCATATTGTACTGGTTCGTCTTTAAAATAACGGCTGCAGTTAGTTCGCTTTTCACCGCGCGGCGTGGCTAGCATTAACCGCGTATGCGAATCCTCTGGCCCACTGCCGGGCCGCCACAAGGGCGGAGGGAAAAACGCTCAGGTCGGAGATCACGCCGTCTTGGGCGGGTCATGCCATCCCTTCCTCTAGCTCTGGTTGCCCAAATGTACCGCCGGGAGAGGACGATTTGTGAAGGATCCCCTGCGGTGGCTTCGCGGCCAGCCTGAGGCATCCTGGCTTGTCGGCGGTAGTGGTGACTGAGTACTTTTGGGCAGGGCTCGGTCGACGATTTGTTGAATCGCATTCTGGAAACGACAAGAGATGCTACACCTCGACTTGCTTATGTGAGTGCGGGATCAGGACTGTAGTGACTACCAAAAGACTGAGAATCGAAAAGACTTCGGCCTGTCTGCCGATCGCTGTAACACCAACGACTCACACGCGGGAGGTCGCCTCTTGAAAACTGATATGATTGGGCTTACCTTCGGTCGTCGGACCATTGACTCCTACAGAGGGCAAGTCGAACACAAGCATTCATGGCTGTGCAAGTGTAATGGTGGTCGCTAGAAAGTCGCGCATGGAAAGTCACTCCGGGATGGCGGATGAAGGTTTTGCGGTTCCCTTGCCATAGAATATTCGACTCGAAACCAGCGAAAATAGCGGAGTGAGATTATTCTATCCGTTGCTACCGGCTGCTGGTCTGCTTGCTTGCGGACTCTGTTGCTCTTGCGGTGGAGGCGGGGCCTCATCACGGAAGATGCTTCAGATAATGCCGATGGGCGATTCCATCACTGTTGGGAGTGGAATGGTGCAGGGTGCCTATCGAGAGTTGTTTGACCTAGATCTCTATCCCCGGTATCAATTCCATTTCGTCGGGACTCAAACCACCGAGTCTGAGGGGATGAGATCACCTCGGCATGAAGGCCATTCGGGTTGGACCACACTTGACTTTGTTGGGGGTACGGTCGTCGCTGGCCGCCCAAAGCATCCAGCATCAGCGTTTGTGGAGCGAGGGAAACCCGATCTGATCATCTTCCACCTCGGCACCAACGACGGTAAGGATGAACCCGAGATGGAGAAGCGCTACAACGATTGTTTGGCCCAAATCTACTCGGTAGCTCCAAACGTTAAGATCGTCTGGGCGCTTTGCCTGTGGAAGACTGGCAACGGGGGCAAGCGGTTAATTACAGCCACTCACGACGCAGCCAACGCGGTTGCGAAGGTGTGGCAGGCGAAAGGTAAGCAGATCGAAGTAGTAGATCCAAGTGTGGGGTTTGACCCAGGCACCATGACTGAAGATGGGACACACCCAACAGCAGAGGGTTACCGACTCCTAGCCGACGCGATAGAGGCTGGATTCAAGCAGATCATGGCCCAGAAGTGATAACCCAAGATTCAATGTAGACCTTCGGGTTACGGAACTTGATTCATTGCGGAACCCGTCGCGGGCGCAATCTTAGAACTGCATTCCCTGAGGATCGAAGTAGTTCGTTTTTTGCGGCGCTCCTCCAGGCTTGGGCCCTTTCGGATGGCTTTCCTAACAGTGGTGAATACCGAATCTGACCTGACCTGAGTATGATAATAGGTCCGTATGGAAGACTCTCGGGGAAGTTTGATGTTTGACACCTTCCAAAACTCATTCGATGAAGCTGCTTCGTGCCTTGAGCTGTTTCG
>CAILEM010000081.1 GCA_903833215.1 uncultured Armatimonadota bacterium | reverse complement strand
CGAATGGTGGTCGCATTTGCGAAACCAACCGATATGGTCTTGCTCCTTTCGACGTCCGGCAACTCTCAGAATCTTTTGGAGGCAGCGAAAGCAGCGAAGCAAGTTGGTGCCCACGTTGTTGGATTTCTCGGCCGAGGCGGCTACTTATTTCTCGCCCTATTGATGGGTTGGAGGACATCGAGACAGTGGTCAATCGAGAAGATTCTGAAAGTTTTTCTCGGAATCATGGGTGCAGTATTCGTGCTGCGCTGCGGTACGGTTGCAGCGGGCCTTCCCCGTGCAAACGAGATGACCTATACTCGCATTGATTCGCTTGTCATGGGGGTGGTTCTAGCGTCCCTGTTTCATTTCTTTCCTGCGAAGTTTGAGACGATCTCCAAAAGAGCCTGGCCATTAGTCGCAATCACGGCGGCAGTCGTGATGTTCATGGTGTTCGTCCAGAATGTGACTATCCGGAACACGATCGGTTTTACCGTCATCTACTTTGGCGCAGCAGCATTCACATTACTAGTTTTTTCCCACTCTTCCAGAGTCAAAGACACTTGGCTGTATAAGTTCATCGCGATGATAGGCGTCTACTCTTACGCAATTTATTTGTACCACAATAGTGTCCGTGGGCCCGCAATGAAAATCGCGGTTCACTTTCCCCAAGGACTACAGTGGACTGCGCTTATGTTGTTGCAGTATGGATCAGCGATCTTTGTTGGAATTGTTATGACGCAACTGATCGAGTGGCCATTCCTGAGAGTTCCTAACAAAATAATCCCCCAACAAGTGCAGGACATAGGAACCCCCGACGAAGAAGAAAAAGTGGTCGTCAAGACGAACCGGCAGCGGCGGTGGCCGGCTTATGTGGCCGGTGCAGCCTGCGCCTTCCTTGTTATCGCAGAGCTAGGTGCACGGAGAATTGGCCTGGGTCATCCTCCCTTGTATGTCCATGATCCCGCGTCGATGTATGCCCTCAAACCTAGCCAAGATCTTCGGCGATTTGGCCGTCATATCCACATAAATAAGTGGGGTATGAGGAGCGAGGAGTTAAGCGACGCGCCTCGACCGGGTATTTCACGCGTTCTCTTCATCGGTGACTCTGTTACTTGGGGCGGAGCCCAGACCGAGCAGAAGCAGACTATCCCATACTTAGTTGGAGCCAAAGTAGGAAATCTTGAGACGTTGAATCCGTCGTGTGGAGGATGGGCCCCAGCAAATGAGTTAGGCTGGCTAAGCGAGCATGGAGTATTTGGCAGCAAGGTGGTTGTTCTTGTTTACAATGACGGCGACCTATTCCAGCCCAAAGCGCCAGACATCGTGGGGCTCCACTCTGGCTACCCTGACCACAACCCTCTCAGTGCCGTCCAAGAAGGGGTAATGCGCTACCTGCTTCGACTCAATCAAAACGACCCCGGTACCGGCCAAGATATGCCAAATTTGCATGAGGCAGCGCTGATTCGGCAGGTCATCCAATCCGAGATTGATGTCGTCAGGAAGGCAGGCGCTAAGGTGGTCGTCTTCGAATCCAAGCTAGACCCCATTGCGAACCTACCCGATCACACAATTGAGGCGCGAGCCGAATTGAAGAAGATGGTAGAGGGACAGGGAATTCCTTTCCTAACTGCTGATCTGAGGCACGCAGATTACTACAACGCCTACCATCCAAATCCGAAAGGCAATGATGCGATCGCAGCAGTTATAGCTCCAGTTTTGACCCTACTGCTTTCCGGGAGATCCTAGGCGTAATTATTAATGTAAGACTCCCATGCGACTGAAGCGGGCCTCACCTCGCCGCCGGGTAGAACTTGGACACAATAGTTTGACCGTTGGGCCCCTGGCCCAGCCAGGTGACAATATGGTCGGTCACCGATCAACGAGGATCATACGCTTTCTTTCCGGTTTGGGCATCGACAACTGTGTCTTCCGAAGTATTGAGTCACCAGCATCACCTTAGGCATGCCTTACCTTAGCGTCGAAGTAGTTCGGTTTTTGCGGCGGTCCTCCGGGCTTGGGCCCTTTCGGATGGATTTCCTAACAGTGGTGAATACCGAATCTGACCTGACCTGAGTATGATAATAGGTCCGTATGGAAGACTCTCGGGGAAGTTTGATGTTTGACACCTTCCAAAACTCATTCGATGAAGCTGCTTCGTGCCTTGAGCTGTTTCG
>CAILEM010000080.1 GCA_903833215.1 uncultured Armatimonadota bacterium | reverse complement strand
TACGGAGAAGCTATCAATGCCCTTATTCAAGAAATCAAAACCGTCGCTAGAGGATTTAGAAAGTTTCACAACTTCAGAATTGCCATTCTGTTCTTTCTTGGAAAACTCGAACTCCACCCACACAAAACCTCATAGAGCCTGAAATGCAGGTCGCGACGTCATACTAGGATCACGTCTGAAGTTAGTTGACAACCCAGAAGCGGACTTATTCTTAGCTGTAAGCGATTTCGACGATAGCTTCCTTAATAATCCCATTCGGGCGGACACGGACTAGCTCGCACGAAACCTTTAGTCCTGCCTGCATCGCTTGGTACACGCTTTCGCAATGGATTCTTTTGACATGAGCGACTTGATTTCCTAAATGCATGACTTGAACGGCATGCGGGTCAAATTCATTCGCCGCATTGTGCACAAGATCAAGCGGTGAACCAGGAGGCAGAGTCCTGAACGCTTCGGATTCCGAGTAGTTCTGAAGCCCCGCTAAATCCGAATAGAACGACGTCCCTGGAAGGGGCTTAATCACCGGAATGAACTCGTACATGTCGGTAGGCAAGCGACCAAAGGTGAGTCCGAGAGTCTCAAAGTCATCCATCTGAGAGTTGGCACCCCAACCCGATAACAGCCTGTCGATGTCTGTTCGGTCCCGGCTGGGAAGGCGACTCGAAAATGCGCTCATAGCTTGGCCGTTGTAGGTCTTATCGAATTCGCCCATTCCTGGATATCCCCGAAATCCAAGAGACCGAGCGACCTCCAGATCTGCACCGTCGTAGCAGAAGCTGTAGCTCTCACCCGAACGGCAAAGCGTTCCCACCACACGCCTAATGGTATGTGGCTCTGGACGCCAAATGAGCTTAATGGCATCGAAGTGGGCAGGGAGCATTGTCTCAAGTATAGGCGAAGTCATAGGGATCGGAGAAGTTCACGCCGCCGCAGGATGACTCGGTTGATGAACTCCTCTCGCGCTGGACTTATGCTTACGTCTAGTTCTGGTCCACTGTCTCGCGACAGCCTACAGACACGACCAACCGCTCGACGTAAGGCCGATTCGTTGAAGTTGATGATCTCATCGAAAACTCGCCGAGATTTTGGAAAGGTCTGCAAATGGCGGCGCATGAGCTCTTCGTGCTGCAAATGCTCAGCACCGACCGTCCCGTCCCACCGAACATGTGCTTTTCCACGGCGGATGAACCCTTCAATTTCATCCTGATTATTGAGGCAGGATCGAATCTTTGCTTCCTCCAATTCACGACCGAGACTTGTTCCGTTGTCAAAAGCAGGAAGCATCTCGAATTTTGATTGCATGTTTTCGACGATGGTAGCCCTGATTCCCCAATTATCTTGGTGGCGATCGGAATTACCAATGAGTGCATCGAACACAAGTTGCCTGAAAAACAAGGCGTAAAGTGAGATGTCACCAATCAGTCCGTCGAGCGCCTTCAGAATTAGCTGAACCGAGTGCTCCGCCCCCTTTCTCCTTTCGTAATCAGGTTTGATTATGCTGAGAAGATCTCCCCCATGGATGAGTTCTTCGCCCTTCGAGGGCTCTACGAGTGACAACGAAAGGCTGCCTATGCGGTCTATCTCGTGCTCGGTTTCCAACATCTGCCTATACGTCGCCGGGAAGCACGGAGGCACCGGTACAGCTACCACGCTACCGATGTGATAGGCCAAAACTTCGGACCAGAATTCCAGCGGAAATCTTGGGAGTGATTCTTTCCAGTAGTAGCGATACGGAGGGCGCTTTATGGGAGCCACCAATCGATCAGGATAGGCAACAAATTTGACGCGATTTCCCTTGGTCACACCGAACTCATCCGCGAGCCAAAGGCCGTCGTGAATGTGGACCCAGCGGCAATGCCGAATTAGGGTGCTCTCAGATGGAGTTACGACGCGCAATTCATTTGGCCCCTTATCCAGCATATGCAGGGAGCCCCCTGGCTCAATTCGCCATTACCTTCCTTAAGCTAGGATGCGACAGTTAGCCAGAGGTTATTCCTGCTACTGCGTAAAGTCTACATCAGATCCTGACTGATGAGCATGGTGCACGCGCACGGGATCACAATCAGAAAGTGTCATTGCAGTCGAGACTTTTTGCAAACAATACCCAATACCAGTATCAAAAGCCGGATTCAATTCATTACGAGCTGAAAGCTCTCGTTTCTCAGTTGGACTATCTTTAATATATGATCGAGACTTCAGGCTAAAGAGGGACCTGGCAGGCATCCTTCGGTGATGGAATCATTCTCACAACCTCAACCCAGAACTCGAACGATTGCGGGAATACCGGGATTAAAGCCGCAAGGCACAAATACGCTCATCAATGTGGTGCCATCGGCGCGTAAATCTGCCTCGTCCCAGAATTCCACGGATGCGCTTGGGCCCGATCGGACAGACTCAGAAAGCCGATTCGCATCCCATCTGTGATCACTTTTCCCTTCCCGAGGCTTGAAGCTGACAAATCCTTCGAATAGGACTATTGACGCGTCCGGGCAGCGATCACGCAGGTATGCGATCAGATGGATGGCAGCGACCAAGACGGTGGCACCAGGCCCGCTGTACCACGGGCGCGTTATGGAGCCGAGTTTTTCGACCTTTCTTGGCACGGGATTATCTTTCAGATCGAAAGCCATGGAAAGCGGTGCTTCGATCATCAGGTTGATCGGAGAGTTCTGGTGATTTATCCAGTCAGCGACAGCGCGACAGGTTTCACCAAAGTTAAGGCAAATTGGTTCGCACGACCCCAGAATGAGACCGCAGGATTTGTTCTGAGAAAATCCGATATCGAGAATGACCCAGGGGTGTGTAGTGACTAGTAGCTCAGACTTCGATCCGGCTTGAAGTTTCATTGGAATTTGCACTTTGGCATTGGATTCAGGACCCGATCCGCTCTTCAAAGAGAACTCGAGTATGCCAGACAGACCAACACCTCAAGCAGAATTGTTGTAGCATCCCTCCATGGCAACTCGGGAGTACATCGTTCGGTTTTATTACGAGGAACAAGCACGCCGCTCGGCTCGCTTGATGGTAGATATTGACGACGCGGACCCAGATCCCACCGAAGGCATGACGGAGCGCTATATTCATGAACTACACAAAAGGGTCGTGCAGTTTGCTCCGTACATGGAATTCGTGGAGGACGCTGAAACCGACAACGTCGTAACCATTGGCCTGGAGGATGTTGAAACAGGCGAGGAGTTTACGCGTGACTTAGAAGTCAATTCCCCGAGGGCTTGGCGAGAAAGTCTAGCAATGCCGAATGCGGGTGAAGCTGGCGCGCCCATGGCATGGGACCCGCTAAAACAGGTTCTTCAGCAGCTATCTGACAGCCAAGTTTTTGCTATGTCTCAGGGAAGCAGGGAACTGTTCCACAGCAACATGATCGCTTGGCTTGGGAAGAACAGGTCGTCGATTTTTCTTCAAAGACTCTTAACCAAGCTGGGAATTCCTGCTGTGCTGTCTGACAAATCGCTGGTCTTGCGGGAGTGGAACTCATTTGATCTGGTTATCCAGTTCTCACCGAACAGCTACTTGGTCATAGAAAACAAATTCAAGAGCATCCCAGCAGCGACCCAGCTCTTGGCATACGCGGCGAAAGCTGAAAAATTGAGAGCGCGGGGAAACACAGTCCATTTAGTTCTTTTGGCACCGAGTTGCCCAATCGACTCGCGCCAGGGGCTGGACCTGATAAAGGATGGGGCGTGGTCTTTTCTCACGTATGAAGCCTTGGCCGAGGTGGTCGAGGATGTAGCTGAGCGAGAATCGGACTACTACATGTGCAGGCTGATTACGGAATACGCGCTACTAATCCGCCGTTTGATCTGCCTGAGGAATCTTTGCTCAGCCGAATCAACTGCGACATTTCTACCCGGACCCGATTACGACTTGCTGTGTAAGGTCAAGCTGCATGACCTGGTGTACAAGTGGCGCTATGAGACGCTAGCCTTACGACTTGAACAACTGCTTGGAGATCGGCTCTACAAAGGAGTCGAGTTGCCGGGCGACAAGCACTTTGATCCGAACGGGAAGACATCCGTATCTTCGAACTTCACTCACGGTACGGCTCTGGTCGACATGTATCGTCTTGCCCCTGGAATCCCTCAGGAAATTGAAACGGCCGCTCCAATGATCGGGGTTCAACTCCAACACGACCTACTCAGGTTTGTTGTGATAAATGTCGGTATAAAATCCGCCAAGGAAATTCTGTTTTCAGACGCCGTCGAAGGCTTATTGACCGAACTCTCGGATCAGCTCAAACTCACCGGTGCAAAGGAGCGAAGGAAGAATAACGAAAAAAGGGGGGAGCTTAATAAATTTGGCCCTTTGTTCTACCACCGCCAGATCGCGTTTGGCAAAGCGACTCTTGACGACGTCGCGCATTCACTTGTAGGATCCCTCGATAAATTCGACTCGATTGTGAATCAAACCTAACCTACGACTGGGATATCCGTCGAACGTCCCGGATAAAGCGTGCAAACAAACGTAGGATATCTAGAGTGAAGGTCTTGGCAGCGATGCGTACGAAACCAATTCGCCATTGGGTCGCCAGGCTTGTTTTTGCGATGGCTGCACGAAAACGAACGAAGCCTTTGTTCCGGAATTTAAGGTCCATTGACCAGGAGCGGGAGCTACAACACACAAGAACACGGTCGTCGCAAACATTGCAACTATTATAGGTCAGCCTCAGCGCACGGCATCTCGAAAGGAAGGCGGGGGCATGTTCTGGATCGTTGCGTGAAATATCCAGGCCCCAGTGATATAATCCCAGCGGCGCTACGGACGCCTCCGGGTCTGCGGAAAGGGTCGAACCCACCATCACAACTTTGACATCCCGCGCACCTTTGTGCAGCCTGTTTGCAGACCGCAGGTAAATGCATGGAGGTACACGATGAATCGAATATTGCCCACCAAGCCGAGCTTGGTTTTTCTCAAGAAGCAGGCCAAGGATCTGCTGGAAGATCTTCGCGCAGGCGACCCTGGTGCTGCCGCATCCTTTGCGAACTACTTCCCGAACATTGACCACATTGGCCTGACAAAAGCCCAATTTGTTCTCGCTCGTGAGTACGGATTCGAGAGTTGGCTCGCCCTTAAGTCTCACATGGAAAGCCTAACGCCACCGACTGTCGAAGCATTCATTGACGCCGCTCTCAAAGGCGAGCTGTCACAAGCAAAGGCTTGGTGGAAAGATCACAGTGAGTTTCTTCGTCAAGACCTTGTGGCGGCCGCCATCGCCGGTGACCTCGCATCGGTCTCGACACAAATAGCTGCAGATAGGAACCTACTGCAAGCGGGATTGCCGCCAAAGCAGCGCCCCCTGCTTTGCTACGTTTGCTTCTCGCAATTGGCCCTGGATCCAGATTTTGAAGCTTCCATTCTGGAAGTGGCTTCGATGCTACTGAAAGCCGGAGCAAACCCAGATGCGGCTTACGAAATCGAATGGGGAACGGAAAAGTGGAGGGAGACGGCCCTGTACGGGGCGGCGGGTGTGCTGAATCATGCGGGATTGACGAAGCTCCTTCTGGACTCAGGTGCCGATCCGGATGACGGTGCAATACAAGATGGCGTGTATCATGGCGAATCGCTCTACCACGCATGCGACCACCCCGGCAAGAACGAGTGCGTCCGCCTTATTCTTGAGGCCAACCCCTCTCAGATCGCGGCTGATTACTGCTTCAAGCGAAAACTCGATTTTGAAGACGTCGAAGGGATTCGACTCTTCCTTGAGCACGGAGCAAACCCAAATGCGAATCGCCCTAGGACAGCGTTAAGCCACGCGATTCTTCGCGGGCGAAGCCTTGAAGTCCTGCAAATGCTGCTCGACGCGGGCGCGGATCCGAATCAGCCCGATGAAGACGAGACCACACCCTACATCCTTGCTCGTCGGTTGGCAAACAAACAGGCTTCTGCCCTTCTGGAAGCCCGCGGTGCAAACAAGGACTTCACTCCCCACGACTCAATCCTCATCGCCGCAGCCGAAGGAAACACTGCGGAGGTCCAACGCCTCGCCGACGCTTTTCCTGAAGTTCTCACCGCATTCTCCGATGCTGGGAGGCAAGAGAACGACGGCTTGGCGCTTGGCTCTTCGGGGCAGATTCTTCACGATATGGCCCGCCTCGGTCATGTCAGCGCTCTTAGAGCTCTTCTTGATTTGGGGATGAGCCCAGCACTCGTGACACCTCACAACGAGACTCCACTGCACTGGGCTTGCGTTGCGGGAAGACCCGAAGCGGCGAAGCTCCTCCTCGAACGAGGAGCCCCACTTGATGTTGTGGAGACGAACCACAAATGCACTCCGATCATGTGGGCCTATTGGGGCTCCCTGTACTGGAACGAGCCTCATGGTGACTACGCAAAGACGGTTGAAGTTGTCCTTGATGCGGGAGAAAAGCTACCCACCAAACTTGAGGGAAGCCCGGCCGTTTTGGCTGTACTCAAAGCTCGTGGCGCTGGCTAAAAGCAAATGGGGTCCGGTCAAGGCGGACCCCATTTGCTCAAAAAGTAGCCGATCAGAAGCTGTCTTTTACAAACCGATGAATGCCTAGGAGATTTCCGATCGTGATTTTCAAGCCGGTAAGAGACTTCTTGTCGGCGGACTCTACTAGGAGAAGCGGACGGCCATAGGCCTCACGCACATCCTTGGATGCGATGAATTTCTTGTTCGGATCCCGCTTGTCCTCGCCACCTTTGTCATCGATGATAATGCTCTTGGGGGTGAGAGTGATTCGGTTTGCCTTGATCGTCCAAGTGCCAGTGATGTTGATTACCTCTTGTTCCCCTTCCATCTCCATCTTGTAGGAACGACTTGTGGCGTAGACCTGGACGTACCCCTTCAAGGTCTCACGCTTAATATCCTGGGCCGTTCCGCCCCCCTGAATTTCAGAAATCTCAAAACGGCCAAGCCACTTGCCCAGGAATGGTAGGAGATCACTGTTTCGGTTGCACCCGCAGCAGAGCAGCAGGAGAGGGAGAGCGAGGCAGAGTTTCTTCAAGTCTTAAGTTCCTTTCGTATTTCCAAACAAGTCGATATGCAGGCGTTGGGTTAGTCGCCAATTTCGTTTCATCACGGGCTCAACCAAGAGTCGCGCCCGTCGATGAAGGTTGTCGCTGTCGGTTCCCTCCGGCATCAAAAGCACGTTTGAAGGAATCACTCCTGTTAGGCGCTCTAGGATCCCTTCGATTTCGGTCAAATCGCCTCCGGTGTCTGGGTTCACGACAAACTTCAACTGATAGTGATAGCGATCGATCAGTTGTTGCAGCGAATCGAAGTTCAACCGGGCTTCATCATGTCGATTCTTCCAAGTAGGCTCATTGACAGGTGTGGAATTCGCTAATTTCGGACTGATCGACATCAAATCACATGGTAGATCTCGATAAATAGTGCCCGCAGTCTCGATCGTAATGACGTGTCCCAATGCCTTGAGCTCGGTCGCCAGATCCACAATCGGATCAAAAAGCATCGGCTCTCCGCCAGTCAGGACGACGTGCTCAATTTCACTGGATTTGACCTTAGCGACCAGGTCGTCGACGGAAATCATGGGCCCCTCCGGGCGCCAACTGGCGTAGGGAGTGTCGCACCAAACACAGCGCAAGTTGCAACCACTGACACGCACAAATGTAGAAGGCACCCCCACCCAAATCCCCTCACCTTGCACGCTTGAGAAGATTTCCGCTATTCGAAGGCGGTCACTTGCCGACACACCTCTATTCTGAAGCGTTCAGAGCCTCTACAACGCGGCCACCGCACGATCAACCTCGGTTTGAGTTAGGAAAACCGTTGACACCGGACCTATAATTTACGGGTGCCTATCCCCACCAAACCGAAATGTGTCGTCTTGCTTAGTGGCGGCCTTGACTCGGCCACCTGCCTAGCGATCGCCAAATCCCTTGGATTCGAACCTTATGCCATTACCGTGATGTACGGTCAGCGGCATCGAGTCGAGATTGGTGCGGCCAAGGCAGTAGCAAACCAGATAGGAGTAGGGGAGCACAAATTTGTCTCGGTGGATCTTGGACAAATTGGTGGGTCAGCCCTAACCGACGACATTGATGTTCCGAAAGATCGTGACGAGTCGACGATGGTTAGCAATATCCCAGTCACTTACGTGCCCGCACGCAACACGGTGATGCTCGCCATCGCATTAGGTTATGCCGAGGTTCTCGGTGCCCAAGATATTTTTGTGGGCGTCAATGCGGTCGACTACAGCGGATATCCCGATTGTCGCCCGGAGTTCATCCAAGCCTTTGAGAAGTTGGCGAACCTGGCCACCAAGGCAGGCGTGGAGGGCAATCCTTACCGCATCCATGTGCCGTTGATCCAACTTACCAAGACAGAGATCATTCAGCGAGGAATGGATCTAGGGGTCGACTATGCCTTAACTCACTCATGTTACGACCCAGATCCGAGCGGAAAACCATGTGGGCGATGTGACTCATGCCAAATCCGGAACAAAGCGTTTGAGGCGCTCGGCCGGACGGACCCAAGCCTTGCCGCCTTTCATTGATAAGGAACCACGTTTCCTCCTGAAGTTCGGCGAGGATAAGGGAGAGCCACCGGTAGACTCACCGTGACATGATTCCGTTGCGAGACAATCAAAGAAGGGATTCGATTCCGGTCCTTACTTTGACTCTCGTTGCGCTCAACTTGATCATCTATGTTTGGGATCGAAAAGGACAGATTTTCGGACCCAATGTTGTGTTCGCTGACTTGGCGATGCGGCCGGTCGAGGTCATGGATTCGCTCAAAGCCATCGTTCGGCACGACCCCAACGGCAATCTGTTCGCACTTGTAACGGTTCTCACCTCGATGTTCATGCACGCGAGTCTGTCTCACGTTGTTGGAAACATCATCTTTCTACTTGTCTTTGGCCCAGGAGTCGAGGAAGCGATTGGAGGAGCGCGTTTCGCCATTTACTACATGGCATGGGGGTTGGCAGCGGCAACGGCACAAATTTACGTTGATCCCATGTCTGCTGCGCCAACATTGGGCGCTTCAGGTGCCATCGGAGGGGTGCTGGGTGCATATTTCCTCCTTTTTCCCGGAAACAAGATTCAAATGGTGTTTCCACCCTTACTTTTTTTGTCTTTCGCCGTTCGGGCGTGGATACTTTTTGGCGTGTGGTTCTGTTGGCAGGTATTCGTGCCGCAGAATGGAGTGGCGAATTGGGCTCATGTAGGCGGATTTCTTGCGGGAATGCTAACCGTGCTTGTCATGGGAGGACCTTCATCCGTCTTGAAAAGACGCAAATCTGAACAGGAACTTGCGTAAGATCTGGGGCAGAGCCTGAATCACGAAAACGTTTATGACAAAACCAAAACTACCGTTATGGCTGATTGGATCAGTTGTGCTTTCTGCCCTGATCGCTTCCTATTCTGTTTACAAGCGATATCAGGTCGAGTCCGAAAATCGAGCGACATCGCTCGCTGTCGAATTTGAAAACCTCGAGTCATTGGCTTCCGCTCAAGGGATTTCTATCGACAAGGCATTGATCGACCTTAAGGCACAAGGCGTGAATGCGGTTGTCATGTCGGAAGGCACTGTAGGAGAATTGCTTGCCAAGGGCCAAGCTACGCTACAGTCCACCGCTTGGCCAGTGACCACGGGTTCTAAGCCACACATGGAGCCAATGTCGATCCTGACATTTTCCGATACCAGTCAGGTTCCCCGTGCCGAACGCGGATTGCGAAACCGATTTCAAAGCCTCGCAAATCGGCTCAAGGGCCGAGAACCTTACATCCTCGATTTGCCGCCGGTTTCACCGATGCTGATCCGTACGACCCCGATTGGGCTTGATCCTCAACAGGTGGATGTCGCCAAGCGAAACGGACTCCTCATCATTGCCCGATGCGCAAATCCTCCCGGCGTCAGCGAGAAAGGTGTGAGGCAAACTTTGGAATGGGCTCACGAAATGGGCGCAACCATCTTTTTGCCAGAAGGTGATCAAGTCATTGGCCGAAGGGATGCTATCCGTACCACAATCAAGACCCTCAACGACAATTCGATGAGCTACGCGACCCCCGAATTCGCGAAAATTGGTGGGGACGTCAATATCGTCGAGGCAGACCCGGGCAACGTCATCCGGCTTCACTCGGCACAAATCGCCGAACTCGATAAGCTGACTTTTGCCGATGCGGTAGAACGCTTCGCCAAGGCGTCCCGCGAGCGCAACATGCGCATTCTCTTGATTCGTCCGTTCAGCCTCGCCGGGCCTGAGCCCAGTTCATCGTTGGCGTTCTTCATCAAGAAGATCAATGAGCAGATCGTGAAAGAAGGCGGAGCCATCGGATTGCCGAAGCCGTACAAGGAGCCCGCGATTCCGAGGTTCCTCCAAGTGCTTCTCGGGCTCGCCATCGCACCTATCATCTGGTTCTGCGTCGCCACGTTTGTCACGAACCGAACGGTGAGACTGATCGGAGCAGGTCTGATTGGATTACTTGCCCTCGCGTGTGCCGTCCGAATCGGCCAGCACGCCATGGCCTTCTTTGCCTCGATTTCGTTCCCTCTCCTTGGTTTTATGGTTGCCGAGGAACTGCCGGAATTCCCGTTGCCCAAATGGCTTCAGCCTTTACCCACGTTTGTCCTTATATGCCTCTTTAGCCTCTTAGGCGGATTGTGTGTCGCGGGCATGCTCAATGGTCTCCCCTTCTACGTCAAGGCGGATGAATTCAAAGGAACAAAGATCTCTGTTTTCTTGCCAATTCTTGCGGTAGGCGTGTTCTATTTGTCTCGACTCGGTGACATCAAGAAGACTCTGGCGAGCCCGATCACTTGGGGTTCCATCGTTCTCGGCTTTGTGATCCTAGGAATGCTCGGATTCATGATTGCCAGAACTGGAAACGATACGGGGGCGAGCGCGAGTGGTGGCGAGATTGCCTTCCGTGGAATTCTTGACAAGGTGATGTATGTTCGACCTCGCACGAAGGAGTTTATGATCGGGCATCCGTTACTGATTGTCGGTATCGGTCTCCTCGGATTCCTTAAGTCGCAACGACGCCCAGACAGCGAGGAAGAGCCGACACTTGAGCAAAATCGAGTGCAACTCTTGGCGGGTTGGGCTGCCCTCGCAATGATGGTGGGATCGATGGGGCAGACGGATATCGTTAACACTCTGTGCCATTTGCACATCCCAGTGGTGTTGAGCATCATAAGAATCGGGCTCGGAGCTGTTTTGGGGTGTATTATCGGATTGGCACTTTGGACGATGATTCTGAGACTGCTTCCAAAGGTCGAGGCTTAATTTATTGGCAGGACATTTACTACTCGCCGGCTATATCGGATGTGGAAACCTTGGCGACGACGCGATCGCGCTAGGGTTTGTTCAGGGACTCGGGAATTCGGGCTATGACATCACCGCGATGAGCGGAAGGCCCGAAGAGACCAACAGGCTCTATGGCTTTTCCGTCATCGACCGTAAAGACTTCAAACAGATTGAAACAGCGATCGAGCGTTGTGATGCGTTGATATTCCCCGGTGGCAGCATCTTCCAAGACTCCACGAGCGTGCGAAGCGTTGGCTACTACTCAAAACTCGTCACGATGGCCAAGAAAGCCAAAAAGAAGGTGCTTCTTCTTGGTCAAGGGGTCGGCCCACTCGATAGCTTTCTAGGAAAGCGAATGGCTGCCTCCGCTTTTAACGACGCAGACATCATTTCGGTCCGCGATCCAGAATCACTTCAAGCCCTCAAGAATTTGGGAGTGCGAAAGTCCGCCCGCATGACTGCGGATATGGCGTTTTTGCTCCCCCCCGTTCAACTCACCGACGATGTTCAAGGCTTTAACGTCGGAAACATGAAGTCGGTCGGAATCTCATGTCGGCCTCTCGACAAGAAAACCGATGTTGTCGGTCTGTTCGGTGACTTCTGCCGACTTCTCTACCAAAACGGTTCCATGCCGGTTTTGATGGAGATGGATCGCGAAGAGGATGGTCCGCTTATTGCCGAAATCGCAAAGCGACAAGGAGGCAAGATTCCTGACCTTCGCAAGATCACCACACCGATGCAGCTGCAGCAGCGTTTGCTAAGAATGGATAGCATCGTGGGTATGCGACTGCATGCAGGCATTCTCGCCGCTACAGTCGGGATTCCACCGCTTATGGTGAGCTACGACCCCAAAGTCACCGCGTTTTCTAAAATGATGGATCTTGGGACGCCATTGTCCGTCCAAGGGTTGACGGCCCAACGGTTGTTTGACACATTTGTCAGTTTCCAAAAGGATCGCGAGCGCAATGGCCGAATTGTCGAGCGTAAGCGGGACGAAATGCGAAAATTGGCGGAATTGAATATCGAGCTCGTGCGTAGTACCGTTCGGGGTTGAGCCCAACAGATAAGGCAAAGACAACCCTACCCGGGCGTTTCCCATGAACTGGAGCGGAGAAAATGCGTAAACCCATCGTGATACAGAAATTGGCCTTGTTGACTGCGTTTTGTGTGGCCATAGCTGGCTGCGGCGGAGATAGTGGTGGGGGCTACGTTTCCCCAGGTTATGGTTCTGTCTCAGGAGTCATTTTCGACCAAAATGGACAAATCGTCCGAGGAGCCAAGGTCTTTTTTGACTATGGCGGACCACGAAACCAAGTACAGACTTTCTCAGACAGTAACGGTGCCTACATCCTCAAAGGAATTCCTGCAGAGGACGATCTGATTCAGTGTCAAATCGTGAGCAAGGGTGTCACCTATTTTGGACAGAACCTGGCTCGTATCAACACCGGTCAACGGACGATGACCCTCAACGTTGCCGTATATCCCGAGACTCAGCTCGCGACGCTTCAAGGAAATGTTGGCGACACCGCCGGTTACTTACTTGGGGGCGCTAAGGTTTACGCAATCCCCTCATCCGGCAAGTTGATGACCAGTGCATACGGCATTACCGACTCTAGGGGCAATTACTTTATCAGCGGCCTTTTGGCAGGGACCGCATACACCATTCAGGCTACAGGCCTCGGATATGGTGGCGTGACGGATTTCCAAACATTTTCCGCCGGACAATCCAAAACCGTGAACTACACGCTGCCCCCGAAGGTGAATACGACACTTTCGCCGCCGACAGGTCTGACAGCCGTGGCTTACACTTCCCCGGGAGAAGCGACGACACAACCGCGACTACGAAAAGCGATTGAAGCTGTAAAGTCAATCGTGAACCCTCGACGCCATCTTCGCACTCCCAACTCGAAGAGAATGACAAAGCTTGCCTCTGGGAATCCAGTTGAGATTGACGTAGCTTGGAATCCGATCACCAATAATTCTTTGTTGGGTTTTGGAATTTACGGTTCCGACTCGGTAGCAGATCCCGTCAATATCGACTTTCTCGCCGACCCCCTCGCTTCGGTTTACGAGGACATGTATCGCACCCTTTCGGCTGGCACCACCTACACGTACGCTGTTACCACCGTCACCACGAGCGTCGATGGAATTCGTGGAGAGAGTGATTTAAGTGCCACGGTAACCGCAACTCCGTTGGGGCCCCTCACGGTTGACTCTGTGACGGCATCCAATTTGCCTACCTTCAACTGGCAACCAGCCATCGGTGCCACAAGCTATGCACTGTTCCTATTCGACCAGTATCCTGACATCGGAGTGCAAGATATTTGGGACAACGCCAACCATCACTCGGTGGGAACCTCATTCACATACAACGGTCCCGCCCTTACCGGCGGCAAAACTTACTACTTCATTTTGGTAGGCTTTGACAGTGCAGGCGACCAGAGTCTGAGTTCGGTCGGACAGTTCGCTGTTCCCTAGGTAGTGTCGTTCCGTCCGAATGGCACTATTCGGGACGGGTGCCTGTTAATGCATCTGTAGACCCCACAAGCCATGAACGACCGTACGATCAAAGTAAAGAAGAGAAAGACAGTGCTCCGCAACGGAGCGCTGTCTTTGCTTGCGATTATCGCCGCCCCGTATCTTTACCGAGCCATCGGGCTATTTGTAACGACGGACCCATTTATTGGCCTTTACAAGCAGAGCATCAAGCCCATTGACGAATCGATTGGCATTCGCATGGATGCGGTCGAGCTTCGTGACTTCAAAGGCGGCACCCTAACCTCAAGTGCGACCGCTGATCGGGTTGATGTCCGTCGGGACCGCCGGGCCGCAACGCTTTACGAAGTCCAAAACGGGCTATTCACCGGCGACCAGGGACCGATTCACTACTCAGCCAAAAACGCAGTTTGGAACTTCCAAACCAAGTCTGTCACCGTGACCGGCGGCGTCAAAGTTCGCAATAAAGACATTAACATCAGCGCCCTCGGCTTGGTCTTTGAGGATCAATCCAATTTGTTAAAAATCAAAGGCGATGCAAAGGGCCGCCTCTATGATGGGGATGTGGTCGCCTCTGCGCTGATCTACGACATGAAGACAGGCACCGTCGACGCTGGTCCGATTGAGTGGAAAGGAATGGCAGCGCTCCGATTTCAGGGCGATGCTCAGGAGAAGCCAAAGAAGTGGGATATCAAGAGCAACCACGTCAAATCTCTCGGTAATAAGACGGACACAACCATTTGGGATAACGCAACCGCGACCGACGGTGAGTTGATTGTTGTCGCCCCGACCGTCCAGGTCAACCAAAAGACCGACGTTCTGACTGCTTCCGGCGGTATCGACTACTACTCAGGAAAAGCCGACATCAAAGCCGATAGCTGCGTGGTCTACCGAAAGGAGAAACGAGTTGTGCTTTCTGGCCACGTCTTCATGTACGTCAAGCCAAAGGCGCAAGAAGACGATCCTCCGAAGATTGAGAAGCTCCCAGATTTCAAGGCTGTGACTTACGACCAAGTCGTTGCAACCAACGGCAACAAGCCGCTAAGCAAAGATGAGCAAAAGACCAAGGAAGACGAGATTCGCTCAAGCAAGAATTTTCGAGAATTCCCATTGGTTGTCGTTTCCAGCCAGATTGAATATTGGTACGGCAAAGGCAGTCGACATGCCGTAATCACAGGCACACCACAGGGACGTCAAGCGCTGAAGGATGATGAATGGCGTCATGTTTGGGCCCAAAAGGCACTGTATGACGGCGAATTGGAGACACTCAAACTCCTGAGTACTGACAAGAAGCCCGAAGCTCTGATGAAGAACTCACTTGGAGACCACATGAGGGCCGAGTGGATTCTCGTCTCAACAAAAGAAGACGACGACTCGATCGAAGGCAACAACGCGGACGGCTCGCTTTATATAAGCGACGACGAAATCCCAAAGAACGACAAGAAACAAACTTTTCCGCCGCCCCCACCACCGACGACCGGTGGAAAATCTGGCGGCGGATAGCCGAATAGCTTGGTAATCTGCGGTCGTGAGGAGACTTCGCTTTTCTGCTCTCGTCCTGACCGCTTTTGCATCGCTCGCGAGCGCCATGGGAGGTGTATTGATGAGCAAAATCGCATCTGTCGATGCGCCTTCATTTTCGTTCCTGTTTGATGGAAAGAAATCTTCGGATCTTCTTCCTCAGTGGAGCGGCAAAGTGCGGACCAGGAGTCTGGACTCACTGCGGCAACAAGAGACAACAACTTGGACCGACCGAACCAGCGGTTTGGAAGTCCGATGCGTCGCAGTCCGCTACTCCGACTTCCCTGCCATTGAGTGGACGGTCTACCTCAAAAACACTTCGCACAAAGATACTCCGATCGTTGAGAACTTTCAGGCCATGGAGTCGTCGTTTCCTTGCCCGGAAAGTGATGACTTTGTCCTTCATCACAACGTAGGTTCGCCCGCTGACGGCAACGATTACCGCCCCATCGAAACGTCAATGACCGCAAACACAAAACTTCACTTTGGAGGCGCGGGCGGAAGGCCAACTAATTCGGACATGTCGTATTTCAATTTTGCCTGGGGCAATCAGGGCAAGATCGTGGTTGTCGGGTGGCCCGGCCAATGGGCAGCAGATTTCACCCGAGTCGGCAGTCGCGAATTGGCGATTCGGGCTGGCCAAGAGCAGACGCACTTTAAGCTCCATCCTGGCGAAGAGGTCCGTACCCCACTGATGGTGGTGATGAATTGGCAGGGCGACTGGATCAAGGGGCAGAACCAATGGAGGCGCTGGATGATGGCCCACGGCATGCCAAAGCCAGGTGGAAAGCTTCCCACTCCCATGCTTCTCGCCTCCAGTGGCCGCGCTTACGGTGAAATGATCGGGGCAAATGAAGCAAACCAGATCATGCACATCGACCGGTACCTCGAAGAAGGACTAAAGCTGGACTACTGGTGGATGGACGCGGGTTGGTACGTTCAAAATCAAGGCTGGCCGCAAGTAGGCACATGGGAAGTCGATCGCAAGCGTTTTCCAAAAGGATTCAAACCCATTAGTGATCATGGCCACGCGAAGGGAGTTAAGACCCTCGTTTGGTTCGAGCCAGAACGCGTCGCTGCAAACACCTGGATTTCAGATAATCACCCCGAATGGCTACTCAGCCCCCTATCAGGGCTTGAATCGCGCCGATCCACTCAACTGGGCATACCTGAACCCTGTGTTGTGTTCAATCGTAACGACCACGCCATCGACTACAACGGCATTCATTGGGATGCGAAGTCGATTGCATTCCACCCGGGGCCAAAGGGCGAGTACAGCGTCGTTCGCTTCACTGCACCTAAGGAGGGTACTTACAAGGTGCGGGGCGTTTTCCAAGGAATCGACAACCTCACGACAACGGACGTACACATCTTCGTAAATGGCAAATCTGTGTTTGACTCATTCATTCAGCTAGAAGGGCTTGGAAAGCGGGTTGAGGCTGACCACACGGTCGAACTGCGCAACGGTGAGGTCTGTGATTTCGTTGTGGGCAACGGCAATGGAAACTACGCCTATGACTCGACAGGTCTGCAAGCGACCCTAACGGGTCCTGACGGCATTGCCCACGATGCTGCAAAGGAATATGGTGCCCGCGACGTCGCTTGGACCTACGGTTATCTGACTCCCGGGAAGGTTCCCAATTCTGAAACTTTCCGTCCGTATGATCAGATCAACAAAGACGCGGCAGGTTCCAACAGCCTATTCAATCTTGGCAATCCAGTCGCTTGGAAATGGCTTGTTGAGCACGTTGACAAACTCCTTATTGATAACGGCATTGATCTCTATCGACAAGACTTCAACATCGACCCGCTGTCTTTCTGGCGAGGTAACGATGCTCCCGATCGCCAAGGAATCACCGAAAACAAACACATCGTCGGCTACCTTGCCTATTGGGACGAACTACGAAAGCGACATCCAAATATGCTCATCGATTCTTGCGCTTCAGGCGGGCGCAGGAATGATCTGGAGACAATGCGCCGTTCGGTGCCGCTATGGCGGAGTGACTACGCTTACGAGCCGATTGGGCATCAATGTATGACCTACGGCATTTCGATGTGGCTCCCCTTCCACGGCACTGGCACCGTCGCCGATGAGACCGCACCCTACTATGGTGGAGGGGTGACACCGATTCATTCCTATGCCTTCTGGAGTAACGCTGCTCCAAGCTTAGGGAGCGGAATCGACATCCGGGAAAAGGGCATCGATTACCCCAAACTCCGAAAACTCATTGCGAATTGGCGAACTCTGGGATCGTATTACTACGGAGACTACTATCCGCTCACTCCATGTACTCGTCAAGACGACAACTGGATCGCGTGGCAATTCGATCGTCCCGAAAAGAACGACGGCGTCGTCCAAGCATTTCGGCGGCCGAAATCGCCAGATTCCCAAATTCGTTTGAAGTTGAGGGGTCTTTTGCCCGAAGCTCGCTATCGGATTTCCGTTCTTGAAGGCGCCAGCGATCGCGATGGCAAGGAGGTCAGCGGAAAGGAGTTGGCAGAAGTTGGCTTGCCGGTAAATCTGGTCGAGCAGCCCGGCGCTGCAGTCATACGATATGCGAAAGTAGGTCCCGTATAGGAGCAAGGCGTGGCTTAATGTCAAACAGTTTTGGCGGAATGGGCTTGTTCTGTAGCCGCTGCATGGTTTGGGGCCGCGCAACCAACTCGCGGCTTGAACCCATTTTTGGTCTTGGCGCACGGTCCGAACGCCGGTACAGGCCACCCGGCGGCTACAGCGGTTGTTGAAATACCAAAACAGTTTGACATTAAGGCACGTCTCGCACCTACAGTGACCGGAGTTGTGTTCATGCTAACCTTTGGGGGTGGAAGTTTTGCCCGCCGCGATCCTATTTGACCTCGACGACACGATTCTTTCTTTCGGTAGCCGGCAACAGTCGCTGACGCTCGTCGCTGAGAAATACAAGGCCGAATTGGGTTCGATGACCCCGGAGAAAGCGGGATGTGAAATTGAACGTGCTTTTGTCGAGTTCTGGGCGGATGAAGTTCGGCACAAAGCCTGGAGATTCAATCTGCTCGACTCGCGGATTCTCATCGTTTCAGAAATCTTCGCGGCATGGAGGGAGTTTGCGCCTGCATTAACTCCTGAAGTAGCGAAAGAATTTGCCACCGAGTTCAGCAACCACCGCGACGCGCAAGCGCGGTTCTTTCCAGGTGCCCTTGAAACGATCGATGAGTTGAGACGAAGAAACGTGAGGCTTGCTTTGGTGACGAACGGGGCCGCGGACGTCCAGAGAAAGAAAGTCGAGGGTTTTGACTTGGCCCATCGCTTCGACCTCATCCAAATTGAGGGCGAAATGGGCTTTGGCAAGCCAGAATCAAGGGCCTACACCTACGCGATGACGACGCTGGGTGTCGAGCCACATGAAACCTGGATGGTGGGTGATAATCTTGAGTGGGAAGTCGCGGCCCCGCAGAGGCACGGGATCAAGGGAATTTGGAATGACCACTTGAGTCGAGGTCTGCCCCCGGAATCCCCGTATAAGCCGGACCGAATTATTAGGCAAATTTCAGAACTGCTTGCTTGAAGCTGATCATCATTGTTTCGTTCACGCGAAATTCAAGTTATTGATTTACAGCAAGAAGATGACACTGATGGCGAGAACCTGCTATATTTGACGGCATGCGTGACGAATCCCTCACTTTCCTCAAGGAACTAGTTAACACCCCGAGTCCTTCTGGATATGAGGAATATGCTGCAGAAGTGTATCGAGCGTACACAAGTGCTTTTTCAGATGAGATCACCACCGACGTTCACGGGAACGTTGCTGCGATCCTAAACCCCAAGGCCGAGATGAAGGTCATGCTCGCTGGGCACATGGATGAAATCGGATTTATCATCCACTACATCAGTGACGACGGTCTGATCTATTTCAGTGGAATCGGCGGTCACGACAGCGTGATTCCCGTCGGGCAAAGAGTGTGGATTCACGGTACCAAGCGAGTGCCAGGCATCATCGGCAGAAAGGCGGTTCACCTACTCGACGACGACGAGAGAAAGAAGAAGCCTGAGTTGCGCGATCTTTGGATCGACGTTGGCGCAGCCACTCGAGCAGAAGTTGAGGAGTTCATTCGGCTTGGCGATGTGGTGACGTTCCAGTACGAATTTGAGAAGCTGATGGGCGATCGCGCCACAGCACGCGGCTTCGATAATAAGATCGGTAGCTTCATCGTGGCCGAAGCGTTGCGCCTCCTCAAAACCGATGGCGGGCTTGATCCCAATGTCGGCGTCTACGCGGTTGCGACCGTTCAGGAAGAAATTGGACTCCGCGGCGCGAGAACCTCAAGCTTTAGCATCGCACCCCAAACCGGGTTAGCCGTTGATGTGAACCACGCCATCGACTACCCGACTGTGAGCAAGACACGATATGGCACCTTGGACATTGGAAAGGGCCCTTCCGTGATGCGCGGAGCCAACGCCAATCCGATCGTCTTCAGGATGGTCTGCGAAGCAGCCAAAGCAGACGAGATTCCTTATCAGGTTGATGTCGCTCCGGGTGGAACAGGAACCGACGGAAATGCGATGCAGATCAATCGCGGCGGGATGGCAGTTGGAATTCTAGGTGTCCCTCTGCGCTACATGCACACTCCCTGTGAGTTGCTTTCATTGACCGATGTCGAGAATTGTGCGAAGCTAATGGCCGCCTATTGCCGGCGGGTTCGCCCCGACACCGATTTCACGCCCAGGGTGATGAAGGGGATCTAGTCCACGGAAAAACACCTGGATTTCTTGAGGATGTTGCTAAGTGCCTAGCATAATGACGCCCATCTCTTTATGCTGTGTCCTCTGGATGGTGTGAGCCCTCAGAACAACGAAGTCAATGGCTGCCTGCGTCTCAAAACAATGTCGTTCGAAGCTTGAATCTGGCTGGATGTTCTGTCCGTACTGCGGAACAGATAATCGACCGACAACATTTCGTCCTCCAATCTATTCCTGCCCCCACATGTTCTATGAGAACGAGGGCTTTTGCTACCGCTGTGGTGACTCACGGGATGGCCGACCTACAGCGGATCAGCGCGGCGTTCAAGCGGGAATCGGCAGGTCATTCTTTATTTTCGGACTGTTAATCATCGGCGCTACCTTCGCCATCACTCAGGTTCGCGAGAACGGGTGGCCCGGTGTCGAATATATCAAGCCTTGGTACGACCAGATTTACGAAATGCAAGGCAAGAATGCGATGCGCGGGGACGATTACATGTCGTGGGCGCAGATGGCAGGCGGCGGACTCTGCGGGCTAGGTGTGCTAGCGATGCTTATTGCCAGGATCAACGGGCGACGGCGCAAAAAGCCGCGTTAGCACTCGCTGACGTTGACAGGAATGTATAGAGCCAAGCCACCTTCTGCGGTCTCTTTGTACTTGGCATTCATGTCGAGCGCCGTCTCCCACATCGACTTGATCACACCATCGAGGCTGACCCTTGCCGAACTTGGATCGCTGTCCATCGCGATGTTCGCGGCGGTGATCGCCTTGATTGCGCCCATCGTGTTTCGCTCGATACAAGGAATCTGAACGAGCCCCCCGATCGGATCGCAAGTTAGGCCAAGGTGGTGTTCCATCGCGATTTCCGAGGCCATGAGGACTTGGTCAATCGTTCCGCCAAGGCACTGCGTCAGCCCTGCTGCAGCCATTGCGGAGGAGACTCCAATTTCCGCTTGGCAGCCTCCCATCGCCGCACTGATCGTGGCACCTTTCTTGAAGAGACTTCCGATCTCGCCCGCGGTCAGGATGAAGTCCTCAATCCCTCGTTGGTCGCCATCACAGAACAAGTAGTAATAGAGCATTACAGCGGGAATGACACCTGCGGCACCGTTGGTAGGAGCGGTAACCACGCGACCAAATGAGGCGTTCTCCTCGTTGACCGCCAGCGCGAAGCAACTGACCCAGCGTGAGATCACCTGGAAGTCTCTTCCGCTGCATCGAATTGCTTCCAGCCAAGTTTCGAGCGAGTTGTAGGAGGCGTCGCCAAGCAGTTTTCGGTTCATGTGGGCCGCACGGCGCACCACACTCAAGCCACCGGGCAACTCACCGTCGGTATGACAACCGCGATAGACGCAATGGAGCATCTCCTGCCAAAGCCGTTCGATTCCAGCCCGAATTTCGAGGTCGGACCGCCAGACCATCTCGTTCTTCCAAACGATGCGAGGAACCGGTTCCCCTTGGTCATGGCAGTAACCCACGAGTTGAGAGGCATGCTCAATTGGGAACGGCAGTTTGGTGATCTCATGCCGATCCGAGTCCTGAGCCTCTTGGACGACAAAACCTCCGCCCACCGAGTAATACGTCTCGCAATGTTTGGCACCGTCATAGAGTACAGCGGTGAAAGACAGCCCGTTTGGGTGGAAAGGCAGGACGGTGTCTCGATGGAACACGATGCCAGTTGCCGGATCGAATCGAATTGATCGTGTTCCTCCGAGAGCCAGGCTGCAGGCAGTCGTAATCGCCTCAATCCGCTGATGGATCGACGTCGTGACGCAGGTCACCGGGTCTTCTCCGCTGAGTCCAAGAAGGATCGCAATATCGGTTCCATGCCCCTTGCCCGTCTTGGCTAGCGAGCCGAATAGGTCCACTCGAACCTGGGCAACGGCACTAAGAATCCCCTTTCGATCGCAGGTCGACAGAAACTGCTGAGCCGCCCGCCAGGGCCCCATCGTGTGCGAACTCGAAGGCCCAACCCCGATCTTGAAGATATCAAATACGCTAATCGCTTCCATAGGCAGTCGGAGCCAAAGTGTGACCGATATTCGCCAGTCGACGTTCGCCGTATATGACGAATCGACTGTGTATAGTGATGCCTCCGCATTGTGACCACACCGAGTCACAGGCTGAGGTGTTAAGTCGAAATGCGACCCGTAAATGCATTAAGCCATTGAATCACGTCCGCAGAAGGGGAATATCTCTCGCAAAGTCCGCGGATGGGTGCAAAGGAACAGAACTGAACATCGTTCTGGCCCCTCTCCCCTCTTGCGTCTCCTTAGCGTCCTCCGCGTGATGCTCTACTCGACATCGTGCTCTCCCTCAACAGGCAATTGCCCGTTCTCGAAGAGTTCGGTCGATTGAGCAGAAGGCTTCCAGTTGCTCTCGCACGCGGACGACTTCGCCGACGACAATAGCAGCTGGGGGATGAACGCCAGTGGCGAGATTGACGATGGTTGAGAGCGTTCCGACGACAACGCGTTGGGTTGGCAACGTGCCGTTCGACACAATCGCGATGGGCGTTTCGGGGTCTCGTCCGTGCTCGATGAGCTTGGCTACTATGGTGGGAAGGCGCTCGACACCCATCAGGAACACCGCAGTTGGGATCGCAGCCGCAGCTTTCCAGGCCATTCGTTCGCCGGTGCTATCTTCGGCTTCTTGACCGGCGAAAACGGCGAACGCAGTCGATAACCCGCGATGGGTTACGGGAATATTCGCAGCGGCAGCGGCAGCGATGGAACTGCTGATGCCGGGGACGACTTCGAAGCTGATTCCGGCTTCGGCAAGCGCCAACGCCTCTTCCCCACCTCGACCGAATACGAACGGGTCGCCACCCTTGAGGCGTACGACGATTTTGCCGCTCTGGGCGTATTGGATCAACTGGCGGTGAATATCGTCTTGCCGCACTTTGCCTCGGGCGCCAACTTCCTTGCCGACATAAACACACTCCGCCGCGGGAGGCGCGTAAGCTAACAGCAAAGGATTGACCAGGCGGTCGTACAAAACGACATCGGCTTTGCGGAGGATTTCGACGGCTCGAACAGTGATGAGCCCAGGATCGCCGGGACCAGCGCCGACAAGATAGACCTTGAGAGGGTCCACCGAAGGAGGCTCATTCGCGGCCATGACGGCGCGCCTCAACAGCGAGTGAAACAGGCTGTCGGCAGCCTGCTCACCTTGACTGGCGAGGAGGTGCGGCACATTTGAGTCGATGACTTGCTCCCAAAACGCTTGACGCGCCTTGTAGTTCGGCAGCGTATGCTTGACGTCTGGCCTTCGAGCCCCGAGGTATTCGGCCAACACACCAACATTCTCGGTGAGAATTTCGCTCTCAATCCGGTTACGAACACGTTGAGCCAGCGCCGGACTGCATCCGGCTGATGAGATCGCAACCTGCATCGGGCCGCTCTTCGCAATGGCGGCCATGATGAAATTGCAGTTCACAGGGTCATCGACCGAGTTGGTGAGCTTTAAGGCTTGATTGCCCAACTGGTACACCCAAGCGTTCACATTGGGGTTGGAAGTGGCGGCGATGATCATGTACGCGGTTTCGATATCAGAAGGTTGAAACTCCCGTTGAACCCAGGAAATGACGCCGGCTTGGTGCCATTCTAGGACCTCGGACCGCACTTCCGGAGAAACGACGGTAATCTTGGCCCCGCTCGGAATCAACGAGTTCAGCTTTTCAATCGCCACCACGCCGCCGCCGACAATGAGGACGGGACGACCCCCTAAGTGCAAGTAGACAGGATGATAGAGTGTGTATGGCATTCCCTACACCTCAGCCGCGGCCAACGCCGCGTCCTCGGCAAACGTCGTCTTCATCAGCGCCGCCAAATCCTCGTCGGAATGGCGATCGACAAAGTCACTGAAATCCTCTTCTTCGTCCCGCTTTTCCACATAGCCGTTGATGAGGTTTTCGAGTGCGAATTTGACGTTGGTGGCAGGCACCTTGCGCCAAATCGGTCGAACGAAACGTGAGTCTTGGCCAAGGCGACCACCAAGAGAGACATCGTATCCATCAACCGTTACTCCCTTGCCCTGCTTAACCACGCAACCTTGCAGACCGATGGCTCCGATATGATGCTGGCCGCAAGAGTTTGGGCATCCGTTCAAGTTGATTCGAATCGGCTCATCCACGGAAACGGTCTTCTCAAGGTGCTCCACGATTTCGACAATGAGCTTCTTGGTTTCAGTCAGTGCAAGGTTGCAGAACTCGTTGCCAGTGCAGGCCACCGCGGCCCGACGGAATGGCGATACTTCGATCGCAAATCCAGCGTCGACAAGTGCACGCTGAACGAGATCAACATTGGCTTGCTCAATTCCAGGGAAGAGGATGTTTTGCTGGTTGGTGGTTCGTACCGAACCTGAGCCGTACTCGCGAGCAATCCTGGCCGCCTCAAGAACCTGATTCGCATTCAATCGTCCGCTGAGAACACACGCCCCGATCCAATACAAACCTTCCTGGCGCTGGGCATGGACGCCGAGGTGATCTCGGAAGTTCTTTCGTGGCTGTGGCCAGTCTTCACCTGCATCTGGCTTCCAATCGAGTCTGCCCCGAAGCTCTTCCTCAAATCGCTCAATGCCCCAGTCGTCGATCAAGAATTTGAGGCGCGCTTTCTTACGATTCTCGCGGTTGCCATAGTCGCGGAAAATGCCGGTCACCCCCGCGAAAATACTTAATAACCGATCTTGCGGAACAAACATGTTGAGCGGTTTGGCAAAGAAGGGCCGGGCGGAGAGACCGCCACCGACGCGAACTTGGAACCCAATTTCCTCATCTCCGTTGGCCCGCAACCGCTTTACCGCCGTCGCACCAATATCGTTGATTTCGGGTTGCGAGCAGTGGAGCGGACACCCAGCGATCGACGTTTTGAACTTACGAGGAAGGTCCGAATAATCCTTGTTGGTGAGGAAGAAGGCGTTGATCTCATTGATCAGCGAGCGTGAATCAAAAACCTCGTTGGGATCGATGCCGGCAACTGGGCAGCCGGTAACGTTCCTGAAGATATCCCCGCACGCTCCTGCGGTGCTGACACCTACGCGTGCAAGGCGGTCGAAGATGTCAGGCAAGTCCTCAATCGTCAACCAATGGAATTGGAAATTCTGGCGAGTGGTGATATCCGTGATATCGCGAGCATATAGCTTTGTGATCTCGCCGACGGTCTTAAGCTGCTCGGCACTGAGTTCGCCACCGGGCACCTTGATGCGAAGCATGAAGTGGCCCTCGTTTGGCTTTTGTTGGTAGAGCCCGTACCATCGCATCCGCGTGAAATCATCGGGATTGATGCTTCCGAAGCCTGACTTCGCATATCGAAGGATGTCTTCGAATACATCGAGGCCGTCCTTTTCCTTCTTTATTCTCTCGTTTTCGTTCATTTTCTCTTCGTGTGCAGTCCGCACTCTTTGTGTTCGGGTGCTTCCCACCACCAACGACCCGCTCGCAAATCTTCTCCGGGCAAAACTGCCCTCGTACAAGGCACACAACCGATGCTTGGGAACCCTTTGTCGTGCAATGCGTTGTACGGCACGTCGTTGGTGCGGATGTATTGCCACACTCGTGCTTCGGTCCAGTCGGCAAGAGGGTTCAGCTTCAAGATTCCGCCATGGCTAAGGTCAATCTCAGCTTTGGGCAAGGCAAGACGAGTGACAGCTTGTTCTCTTCTTAGTCCGGTTATCCACGCCTTCTGGCCAGCTAACGCTCGCTTGAGGGGTTCAACCTTTCGGATGCCGCAGCATTCCTTGCGGTTGTCGATGGATTCGTAAAAGGAGCTCGGTCCCTTCGCCCGGAGCAAATTCTGGAGCGAAACAGTGTCAGGGCTGTAGACCTCAAAAGCCACCCCGTAGCGCCCACGGAAGCGCTCCATGACTTCGTACGTTTCCTGGTGAAGACGCCCCGTATCGAGGACGAAGACTCTCGCGTTTGGATCGATCTTCAAGAGCGCATCGAGAAGCACGACATCTTCGGCGCCAAAGCTACAGGCAAGCGAAAAGGCTGATCCGTACTCGGCAGCGACCCATTTCAGGATCGTGTCGTACGAGGCTGTTTCGAACTGCTTCTGCAGTTCATCTATCGAGAAGGAAGGTGAAATGGCCATGGCAAGTGGATCCAAGTGCAGCGGGTCCGGGGAGCCCTTCCGGACCTCGCCGCACGTATAAGGTAGCCCAGATATTTACGGGGATAACCTTAAACACCCTAATCCCTATCAACGCGCTAGACAATTCCGAAAAAACGACTGATTGAAGGTGGTCTGGCCTAATGATCGAAAACCGGAAGGCGAGTTAGGTGATCGTGATGAGCGACATAAATAGAGTGATGCATGTGTAGAGGGGAGGCGTGCCTCGCTTTTTGCTACCGTTGTGGCCCCAAACTTTGGGTAAGCGAGGCACGCCTCGCCCCTACACGGAAGCGGTTCAGAATTTCCTCAATCGCGGCTTCGACATTCGAAACGGAAGCAAGCCTGATGACGATATTTGAGTCCGAAGAGGACTCAAAGCCTGCGATCAATACGTTGAAACCCTGGTGCTGCAGACGCGGGACCCACTCGTCTAGATCCGCCGCTGAAACTCCGTCTGACTCCTGGATCAACACGACTGGATAACCGAAATTGCGAAGGCGAGTCGCTAATTCTGAGGTATGCGCTACAAATCCATCTAGCCAAATCGCCTCACCATGTTCTGAGTGATGCGTCTCAGTACCTCTATCAGCCAATCCCTGCAGCATTCCGCCCGCGACCGTAGCATTCGTATTGGGGTCGACCAACACGAAACTTCCAGTTCCTGGAACTTCGGAATATCTGTCGAAGAATAGCGGACTCGCGGTCTTGAGTACGATCTTTCCTACATCGTTCAGGCCGAGACTTGACGCATCGAGAGAATCCAGCGAATCAATATCCAAGCGGTGGTCCACCGCCTCGACAACTGCTGAAACCCTGCGTGTCGTATGGAGGACAACATAGCGCTTGCCCAGTTCCAATGGTTGTTCGTGCATCCAGCAAACGAGAGCCTCAAATCTCGATCCATGAGGAGGAACTTCCGCTGGCGAATGAAATAGGTCGCCACGACTCACGTCAATCTCACGGTCAAGCGAGATCGCGACACTTTGCCCAGCCGCCGCTTCGGAAGCTTCAACACCTGAGACTCGAATCGTTGTAACCACGGCTTGGAGTCCAGATGACGCGACCTGAACAGTGTCTCCAACCTTTACGGACCCACTTTCCAATCGACCCGCAAACCCACGAAAATATTGGTGCGGGCGGATGACGTATTGAACGGGAAGTCTTAAGTGGCTGGGAAGAATCTTAGTCGCATCGACTTGCTCCAAATGGTGGAGGAGCGTGGGACCGTCGTACCAGGGCGTGTTTGCACTCGCCTCGACAATGTTATCACCCAATAAAGCGGAGATGGGTATGAACGTGACGTCCGGGAAGCCGAGCTTTCGAGTAAATCCGCCGAATTCGCGAACAATCTCGCAGAACGTAGTCTCACGAAAGCCGACGAGGTCCATCTTGTTTACGGCGACCACGAGGTGTTTGATACCCAGCAGAGAAGAAATCACGGCGTGACGGCGGCTTTGATTCAGGACTCCCTTTCTAGCATCAATAAGGATCACGGATAGGTCGACCGTGGACGCGCCCGTGACCATGTTCCTCGTGTACTGAAGGTGTCCGGGTGTATCGGCGATGATGAACTTACGATTTGCAGTGGCAAAGTAGCGGTAGGCGACGTCAATCGTGATGTTCTGCTCGCGTTCGGCTCGCAAACCATCAGTGAGTAACGCAAGCTCGACCTCGCCCGAACCACGCTGGCGACTCGCATGCTCAATCGCAAGCATTTGGTCTTCGAGAATCGACTTGGAGTCGTACAACAGGCGGCCAATAAGGCTGCTCTTGCCGTCATCGACGCTCCCTGCTGTCGCAAATCGAAGGATGTTTCGGTGGCTCATCAGAAGTACCCCTGTCGTTTTCGATCTTCCATCGCAGCGTCGGAACGCCTATCATCGGCACGTCCGCTTCGCTCGGTGACACGCGCAGAAACAACTTCGGCCAAGACCTCTCCTAGATTTGATGCATCCGACTCAATCGCGCCCGTACACGTCGAGTCACCAACGGTTCGGAAGCGAATACGTCGTTGTTCCGGCACCTCGTTGGGCCATGGCGTCAGGTACTCCGACCAGGCCAGTAAGACGTTGTCGCGCTGTACAACTTTGCGAATGTGGCTGAAGTACAGCGATGGAATCGCCAACTCTTCGGCTTGGATGTATTGCCAGATATCCAACTCCGTCCAATTGCTTAGGGGGAAGACTCGGAAGTGCTCGCCGGGAGCCTTCAAGCCGTTGTAGATGTGCCAAAGCTCGGGGCGCTGGTTCTTCGGATCCCATTGTCCAAAGACATCTCGGTGGGAAAACACCCGCTCTTTCGCCCGCGCCTTTTCTTCATCACGCCGCGCCCCACCAATAGCTGCATCGATTTTGAGTTCGGCGATGGCATCGAGAAGCGTTACGGTTTGGAGTCCATTTCGACTGGCGTAAGGGCCCACCTCTTCGACGACACGTTCGCGATCAATCGAATCCTGGACGGTTCGTACAATGAGTTGCGCTCCGACGTGCTTAACAAGCCAATCACGAAAATCAAGCGTTTCCTGAAAGTTATGCCCTGTATCCACGTGCAAAAGCGGGAATGGAATCGGTCCCGGTGCAAACGCCTTTAGGGCGAGATGAACCAAGACTATGGAGTCCTTGCCACCCGAAAACAGGAGGGCGGGTCTCTCGAATTGGCCCGCGACTTCTCTCAGAGTGTAAATCGCTTCTGCTTCGAGTTCACGAAGAAAATCAAGCTCTCCGACTGGCGTTAGTAGACCTGTACCCATGGCCTAGAAATGTGGCCCATGAAGAACCGTCTGCGGCGGTTGACTCCCAAGGTATTCGGCACGACTATCGACAAACGATCATTTGCCCCGTTCCCCGGCTCACATGACGAAACAGTATGAGGCGAAAAATATGATGTCTATCAACGCGGTCAACTATTCGACAAATACGGTCCGAAAGGCCTCTAGTGCTACTGGTTTTGCCTCACTGATGGTGAACGTGCGTCCAAGTTCCCTGGTCAGCGAGGTCACTCCATAGCCCTTAATCCCACACGGGACGATCAGGTCGAAGGAACCTAGGTCATTGTCGCAGTTCAACGAAATACCGTGCATTGAAACCCATTTTCGGATCTTGATTCCGATGGCGGCGATCTTTCGATCTCTCACCCAAGCACCGGTGTGAGGCGCAAATCGTCGGCCCTCAATTCCGAGCGAGCGTAAGGCCACGATCATCGTTTCTTCAAGGCTCCGAAGCCACTTGTGAAGATCTCTTTCCGTTTCGGAAAGGTTGAAGATTGGGTACATCACCAGCTGGCCAGGGCCATGGAAAGTGACATCCCCACCACGATCCGTTCGAATCACCTCAATGCCCCTCCGCTCATATTCTGCAATTGGGAGAAGCAGATTTTGCTCGTGAAAGCTCGCTCCTAGAGTCAGAACAGGGTCGTGTTCCACGAAGAGCAACGTGCTCGGCTGGCTGCCTTCGATGACCTGTTCCAAGAGCGACTTCTGGAGTTCGACGCACGGCAAGTAAGGCATTCTTCCCAAGTCGACGACGTTGAATTCCATATTCGTGAGGTGAAGTGTACTTGGAACGCATTTTTCGCTTAGGCGAATTGGAAGCGAGCGGGCCATCCCTTCAGGTCAATGGGGCCGCGGTCGGAGATGATTCTTATGACTTCTGGAAACTCAACAGGCTCCTCATCAAGGACAATATCGACAGCACGCTTCCCTTCACTGAGTCCGAATTGTTCGCCTAGGGTGTGCCAGTTCTCCCATGGAGTGGGTGTTCCAAGAACAACATGATCGACCGGAAGAAGTCCCGGAAAGGCACTCGGCGCGAGCCTCTGTTTCAACTTGGGAGAGTACTCACAGTCAAAAAAGTCGACCGGCATTCGATCTTGGGGTCCAAAAGTGGCGTTTCGGCAGATCAGTTGGGGGGATTTACACTCCTCGGGATCAAAACCTCTGAGGGCAAGTAGCTCGGGATTCGACTCCCACTTCTCTTTGACATCCGCGTCAAGGCCACTGCCTTTGAGACGCTGGATAGCGGCGTCCATGCTTACGGGTTCGAACACCAGAGTTCGAATTTGAGCTATTTTCGGGCTACCTTCGTCGAGTTGAAGGAACTCGAGATTAATGCGGCCTAATGCGACTGCCGCCGTTTGCCCCTGCGGCCAAAACCGTCCGATGGGCCATGCCTCAGGAAAGCCAAGGCTGAGGAACAGTTCGAAGGCTTCCTTGATGTCGGGAACCTCGCAGATCATATGATCAAGGCGCCGATGGAAGGGGTGCCCGTGCCCGGAAAAGCATAACATCGCATATAGGTTGGCATCTTGTGCTTCCAATCCGTTTCTGCCAAGATCGAACATTCAATATGGAACCGCTAAAGCTCACGAAACCGGACGCACGCCGATTGATGGTGAGCCACCATTTCCGCCCCGGCACGCTGACCGAAATCTTCGGACGGTTGAAGAGTGTTCAATTCGATCCACTCAAGCCAGCCGGAAGCAACCACGACCTAGTTCTTCAATCTAGAGTTCCGGGCTACAAGGTTGGCGATTGGGAAAAGGCCGCCTACAAAGATCGATTCATCTATGACGGTTGGGACAAGCAGGCGAGCCTGGTGCCGTTTTCCGCATGGCCGGTAAGGCGCGTTTTCCATCATTGGCATGGCGATTGGCTCAAAGAGCACCAGGCCGAATGCCCCCAGGCAATCGAGGCGATTCTGAGTGAACTGAGAGATCGTGGGCCACTCGCGCCACGTGAATTTGCCTATCAGGAACAGCGCCCAGAACTGAAAGGTTCTTGGTACGGGACCAGCATGGCCAAGCGCATACTTCTCAGCCTATGGCACGCGGGCGAGGTGATGACTCATTCGCGACGGTCTGGCCAACACATCTACGACCTGGCCGAACGAGTCCTTCCTGCCGGATTACGGGACACTCCTCCCATGTCGGTCGAGGATGCGATGCGCAGCATACTTTTGGATCGATTTGATGCGGTCGGACTGTTGAGACCGAACGCCAACTATGAAGTCTGGTCCTTCCGAACCCCCGACAAGAGTCGCACGCGAATCATAGGGGAGCTTTTGAAGTCGGGCGATCTCATTTCGGTCGACGTCGAGGGCATGGTATTTCATACGACTCAGGCTCACTTGCGCTTGCTTGACGAGGCACCGCTACCACGCAAGGTGCGCTTTATCGCTCCGCTAGACCACTTCATGTGGGATCGCACGGCGATTCGCCAAGTCTTCGATTTCGACTACCTGTGGGAGGTCTACACGCCGGAGCCCAAGCGGAAATGGGGTTACTACGTTTTGCCGGTCTTGTGGGGAGATCAACTCGTCGCTCGCTTCGATGTTCAAGTCGTCAAAGGCGTGCTCAACGTGAAGACGTGGCACTGGGAATCCGGTTTCCGCCCCACCGTCCCGTTCTGGTCTGCGTTAGAACAAGCATTCAAGAAGTTCGCCAAGTACACGCGAGCGACGGGATCGCAAGCCTTCGACGGCGTTGACGGCAAGGTTGCGTCAGTTCTGGAATCCGCATTACAGTGACCTCCCAGCCACGTAGACGGCGGTGATCGTACCGACCCAACAGCCGAACGAAGGCACTCGAAAATCACAACCACCATCCCAGACACGTAGTCGGCGGTGATCGTACCGACGTCCGGGAACCGACAGGGAGGTATCAAATCGACTCAAATCAATGCGTGCCGTTCGGCTGCTGCGTCGGCACAATCACCGCCGGCTACGAGGGCTCAGCCAACGCACGGTTTCGAACCACGAATCCACATTGGGTTCAAACCCAGTTACGGCGAGAGTTTCCAGAGATTTGGTTTCCCGACCGGGCTCAATCCAATATGGCCCTGAACTTAAGGCAGTTATGCAGCCCTGGCGCGCCTTCCAGACCGTTGCTGGAAACGGCGACGGATGGCAACGGGGGCCAAATGCCCCAGGCTAACCAAAGCGAACGTGAAGATGAACAGCTGGGTCGTCTCGCTCGCATTAGCGGCGTATCTTTCCAAAAGCGGCGCTGCCAAAGCTGCTTTGGTCGCCTTCACTTGCTCAGCTTCTGACTGCGTAGGCACATAGGAAACAAATGAATTCTCCTGGGAAGAGTTCATCCTTTCAAAAATCTTCGGGTCGGCTACAAATTCTCTGGCCATTGATATCGGCATATATCCCATGCCGCCATAGGCCCACGAATTAATCCAAGTCAGGGGCATTAATCCGCCGATGCAGACTGTTGTTGTCAAGAGTAGAGCCGCAAGCGTCCCTTTTCGAACGGATCCGATTTGAATGCTTCGCACGGCCAGCAGCAAGCCCAATACGAGAATGCCCAATGGCCACGCAAACCAGGCCGTGCTGTTGGTTTCGATCTCGAGCCCAAAGCCGATCCAACCGACCAGGCCCAGCCCGATCAGTAGCAGGATTCGATCATGGTTGACCGCATCCTCGTGGACAGCCCCCATGGATCTCACGAAGCGCTTGGGCTCATGGAAAGACTTTACGGCTTGTTGTTCTGCATACTCCCTTGACTCGCCGAGTTCGAGGCGACTTTGAATACTTTCGTCAAGGTGCACCTCAACTTCCAGCAACATCGCCGTCGCAACATTTGGCTCAAAATGAAGGGCAGATTCACGTCGGAGTTCCTCCAGAAACTCTGCTCGATTAAGGTCTCTTTTTGAATCTCCAAATCTCATTGAACGCCTCCGGTAACTGACTTTCTTGGAGCCAAAAGCGATTCGATGCTGGCCGAGAACTCGTGCCAGGTCTTGAGCTGGGAAGCGAGTTCCTTTCGTCCTTCGTCGGTCAAGGCATACACCTTGCGAGGTGGCTTGCCCTCTTGGGGAACCCAGGTAGCGCTGACATTCCCTTCTTTTTCAAGCTTATGCAAGGTCGGATAAAGCTGACCTTCCCAAACCTGCAGGGCCTTTGTCCCCGTCTGTTTGATCCGCTTGGAGATCTCGTACCCATGCAGATCTCCATCCTGTAACACCCCAAGCACTAGCGCTTCTAGATCACCTTTGAATGACATTTATAACTCCTCATTCATCATACATCATTTTCAGAGCTATCTCTAATGGGGATTTCATAAGGCATGGGGCTGAATATCCTGAAGTCGCTCAGCCGGACTCGATACCTCGCAAGACGACTCACCAGATATAGGCTTGAATCCGAGTTTCAGAGTAGATGTGGATGACCTCCCAGCCAGTCGGCGGCGGTGATTGTACCGACGTCCGGAATCAAAGATGGAGGCATGAACTGACTTCAATTCGATACATGTCCATCGGCTGTTGCGTCGGTACGATCACCGCCGACTACGTGGGCTTCGGGCAACTCTTCGGCCCTCGTCACTTTCCTTTGATGGCTCGCCAGATGTACGCGAATCCAACAAACACGATGTAGCAGTAAATCAAGACAAGTGGAGATAAAGAGGCCGCGAGGAACCATTCCTTCTTGCGGATGGTCGAGATAAAGAGTTCGCCGTACGAACTGAAGAATGCCACGAAGCCAGTAAGAGTTAACAAGAGCACACCAGCGATGCCGATCACGACGCGTTCGAACTTGATCATGGCTTAGCTCTTCCGGATCGGAGCTTCTTCTGAATTTTAGTCTTCTTAAGTTCGCGCAGCTTCTCCTTGAACATCTTCTCCGCTTCAGCGTTGCCTTGCTTCTTACACATCTCAATCATCTCTTGAGTAAACAGCAACTCCTGCTGCTTCCGCTCTTTGGGGCTAAGGCCATCGGATTCGTCGATTTGTTGAGCCCAGCCCTGATACTTCTCAGCTTCTTCGAAGTTTCCGAGCCCACCGTGGATTTGGGCAACATGCTTGTAGAAACAACCTTCGAGTAGCGTTTTGCCAACGGTCTGAGCGTCTCGTAAACCTTGTTCTGCCAATTCGAGCAGCGTAGAACTCTGCACATGTTCGGTTCCATACATCAACGCCAGTGAAATCGCTCGTGCGGACTGATCAAGTCGACCAATTGACCGAAACAAATTCGCCGATCGAACGGAGTAGTCAAACTTGGCCTCGTCGCCTTCGCACTGAATTGCCATGCTGAAAAGGGTTCGAGCTTGCCCGCTGACGGAACCGATCTTTTCGTAGATTTCGAGTACTTGGCTGTTTAACTTGAAGGATTGCTTTCGGTCAGAACGGCCCAACATCGCAGCTTGACGACCGAGTACGCGTGCGATTTGGAAGTCGTCGCCCATCTCCTTGGCAATCTCAAGAGCCTCGTCAAGCATCCTGGTCGCCTCAGCTGGAGCGCTTAAAGGTACCGCGCCGAGCAGAGCATCGATCGTTCCAGCCGAATCTTGGTGGCGTTTCATGATGGGCAACGCTTCCATTGCCAGTGAATAGGCGCGATCGAACGGTGGTTGGTTGTTATCGGAGCGGACCCATATGACGACGAAGGCGAGTACGGTCAGACAGTGGGCATAACCAAGTTCATCGCCCTGCGAAAAGTACAGATCCCTTTCTTTGAGAACAGCTTGGAGATCTGCTTCCGTCAGATTCGTCTTCGATGTTAACTCCGCTATTTCAGGCCGCAGCATTCCGGAGAGCCTACCGTCTTTTAGCTGTGATATTGCTTCAGAACCATCTGAGCCAGGGCAGGAACATCCTTGACTTTGCTGTTCAAGAGCACCTTCATCGCGGGAGGAATCCGCTTGTCTCGCTTCTTGAATAGAGCACCGGCGGCCTGGCTGCGAACCCACTCGTGAGGATCGGTCATCGCCTTCAGCAAAGGGATGATGATTTCGGGGTGGTCGGTGTCGTTGTAGTAACCGAGCGATCCTATGGCCAAACGACGCTTCTCCATGTCCTTATCTGCGGCATCGTGAATGGCAGCCGGGATGGCATGGGGATCGGACCACGTCGCCAGGTGAAACATTGCCATTTGGCGCAGTCTGTCGTTGGGTGATTTCAGTAATTCCACAATTCGAGGAGCGGCGGATCGATCGCGGATGTCCATAAGGCACCCTGCCACTGCATCCGCCCAGCCTGGATTCTTGTCGTGAGCCGCCTCGAAGATCGGATTAAGGGCGACTCCTCCAATCTGAGCAAGCGATTGCATTGCAATCCCCGCCGAGTTGCCTCCGCCCGTCCGCATTAGCTTGGTCAGTGTGGCGATGGATCGTGGATCGGGCCATCGGGCCAGGGCATGGGCGGCACGAAGCCGGGTCATGTCATCAGGCGACGAGCACAACTCGCTCAATTTGGAAATCGCCCGCCGATCATTGCAGTTGGTGAGGGCGATTTGTGCAACTGCCTGCACTGCAGGATCTGGAGAATCTAGGAGTCTCGTGATCGACTCAAACGCCTTTGGTCCGATGGCGCCTAGAGCGCAAGCAGCCTGTTGAGCAACCATCGCCGCTGAAGTACTTGGACCAATCGATGGCACCGACTCGGCCGCATGGCCCATTAACTCCACCAGAACCCCGATGGCATTCTCTTGAGGTGACTTCGTAATCGCTTGGAGGGCATACATTTGGACGCGCCGATTGGTGTCCTTAAGGGCGTAGACGAGGGCGGGCGCAACCCGCTTATCTCCCGAATAGGCCAATCCCTCTGCCGCCGACTCTCTAACGCGACTACTCGGGTCTTCAAGGCATGTTTCGATCAAGAGTGGGATGGATCGCTCGTCCTTGATTCTGCTGAGGACCTCGATGACGAGCGCCCGCGTGGCCTCGTCTTGTGCTTTGGCGAGTTCAATGACGAACGGAGTTGCCGCCTTACCGATGCGAACAAGATGCATAGCCGCCTCATCGGCAGGACTCCCGGTGCCCCACCCTGGCGGTGGAGTGCATCCCGACATCCGGTGGTAGATACCGGGTCCGAGCTTGCCCACGAGCGCAATGATCTGCGCCTGGGTCGCCTTTTCTGGCTTTTGCATTCGAAAGGTGATGGATCCGAAACCGCCAAAGCCACCATCCGAGTCGATGCCTCCGAACCCCTGCCCGATCGCAAATGGAATTGCAAAGGCGAGAGACAAGACGGAGAATGCCCGAATCGCTAACACGTTCATCTTCACTCGTTGTATTGGACGTGGCGTAGCCCTTCGAGTTACGGGACGGATGCAGCTACTACAGGAGGAGCCCGATTCTAGTGCTCAACCCTTCCAAACCACCATCGTATTGATAGGTGTGAACAAACGGTGGAAGCTGCTCGGATGGATGCTGATCGATCCGTTACTTACAGCGGCAGTAGCCTGGATGGGCCAGCGCTGGATCGTTGGGTTTGACGAGAGAGGACCGTTCCTTCTAATGTCTCCCATTTTTTCGGCATCCATATTTTTCTTCCTTATTGGAGGTCGGAACTTATTCGATTGCCAGGTACCTGAAGGCAAGCCGAAGCCGGTAGATGTCGACATGATTCAAACGGCGGCGCTCGAATTCGGATTTGGTTCGGTGGAAGTGCTTCAGAAGCGATGCGGCAAGGAGTTGGCTCTCGCCATTGCTATTGCCGATGGGTCAAACATGAGCCTCCCCACCAACTGGAGCAAGTTGAGCTTTGATGCCAAGCGCTTTGCCGTCGTTTGGGCTTTGCTGGATTTGAACGTCCCATTGACAACACAACTCGTCAAGGCGTTGCCTGTCTATGCCGCCCGCGCTGCCGGCATGCTCCTCGCTGGCTTTAATCTCTGGCTAATCCTCGCTTGCCATGGTTTCGCCGCTGTCAGACTCGCCTACTCTTCAATTTGGAATCGGGAGAAGGTATGGATCCAAAAGGACATTCGTGCGCTGGCGATTGTGAGAGATCTCAATGCCGCAATCACCTATGTGAAGGCTGACCCACTCAATGCCGATGTTGGTATCAAAGCCAACCAAAGAATCGCAGCTCTTCGAAAGGCAGCCGTAAACATGGGAATCTCGTAACCAACCGGGAGGTGAGGAGGCGTTCCGCATTCACCCGACCACGTAGTCGGCGGTGATCGTACCGACGCAGCTCGTTTTCGAATTCAGTCGAACATCGGGCTCACCATCCACCAAGGCACGGTGTGATTCCTCGGTTCCGGACGCCGGTACGATCAGCGTCTACGGGTGCTTGTGGTGCCTGCCATTCCTCGGCTCAGCATAGAGGCGCAGCGTGCCGACCACAATCACTGGGACCTTCGGTACATGTGCGCTACAAGCGCGTTACAGTTGCGTTACGTTTCGCGGAACTCCAAAACGTGTCCTCACAATTCAACCGTTATGCCCTGGGCGTCGGATTTACAGGTGATGTCGAGGGCACGAAAAGGACGTTCAATGAGAATTTTCAAACACATCATCGTGCAGGTGTGCATTGCCTTTGGGCTATTGCTGCTTGCTACGAGTCGGGCTCAAACCGGGCCGAATGGACTCGTCTTCTTCGGTGACCGAACCATTAAGGACTCGGTCGGGTCATCGGCACCCATCTCTCAAGTTGCGGTGGGCTTCTATCACACCATCGCCGTGCGAAAGGACGGAACCGTCGTCGCCTGGGGTTACAACCGCGATCAGGAATGCGACGTTCCTAATGGCATCACCAACGCCATCCAGGTTGCTGCAGGCGACTACCATTCGTTAGTTCTCCTAGCCGATGGGACGGTGAGGGCTTTCGGCGCCAAAAATTTCGGTCAATGTGCCGTGCCAATCGGCCTTTCGAACGTCACCAAGGTCGCTGCAGGTGGCGGAATCTCGATGGCGCTGAGAAGCAATGGCACCGTGGTATGTTGGGGTGACCCGACCTCTGGGGTGCTACAAGTCCCCGCGAGCGTAAACAACGTTCTCGATATTGCGGCGGGGGCTAATCACTGCTTGGCACTGAAGGGTGACGGAACCGTCATCGCCTGGGGTAACAATGGCTACGGCCAGATTTCGGTTCCGTCCAGTAATGTCGGTGCGGTGAGGGTTGCTGCAAACGCCTACCAGAGCGGCGCTGTGCTGGCAGACGGAACTGTCGCCGTATGGGGTTCGAGCAACAACGGCTATGGCCCTCCATCAAACCTATCTGGAGTGACCCAATTGGCACTCGGAAGTGGGAGCGGGTTTGCCCTCAAAGCTGATGGTTCGTTGGTGTGCTGGGGTCCCCTAGCCTTCGGCCTGATGACCCCGCCAGCCGTTAGCGGTCTGTCACAAATAGCGGCATGCCAAACCGGAGCCGTCGCTTTGACCCAAGAAGGGCACGTGCTTGGCTGGGGTGATGGATTTTACGGTCACACCACTACTCCGGAGAACCTCACGAACTTGCAGACCATCGCAACAGGCGCTGCGCACGTTGCTTTCTTGCGAAATAACGGGACGATTGCAGTCTGGGGAAGTAATCGGAATCACCAGACCGAATTGCCTTCCGTCATGCCGTATGCATTCAAGAGCATTAGCTGCGGCCATTTTTTCACCACTGCGTTGGCCACCAATGGCTCGTTCCAAATGTTCGGCGACAACACTGCCGGGCAACTGAACTCTCCAGCGGGGCTTATTACGGACGCAATGTACGCGGCAGGAGCGACGACCTTCGCCCATAAACTGGCAGGAGGCTTTGCTGCTTGGGGCAACAACGGCTACGGACAATTCTCCCTCGTGAGCGCGCTATCAGACGTTGTGCAGATCGCTGGGGACTTCAATGAGGCCTACGCCCTCCGGACCGATGGAACCGTCACCGGCATCGGTGATAACTACTGGGGCCAGATGAACATTCCTTCAGGGCTGGCCAACGTTATTCAGCTATCAACATCCAGTGCCCACGCGATCGCACTGAAGGCGGATGGCACGGTAGCGACCTGGGGAAACAATGCCTATTACCAAAACGATTTTCCAATGGGTCTTTCCAACGTGATGCAGGTTGCAGCTGGTGCCGGATTCTGTGCTGCCCTGAAAACGGACGGTTCGGTTGTCGCCTGGGGTAACAATGCTTCGGGACAATCAACTCCTCCAGATGGTCTCATCGGGATGGCGCAAATCGCCGCTGGAGACGAGTTCATGGTTTGCTTGCCAAGAATGAGCTTGGTGGTTGGTCCATACCAGGTGTACGGCGGCGACGCCGCCGTGGGCAAGGTCTACCTTCCGACGCCAGCTCCTAAGGGCGGCACCCTCGTTCAGTTGTCGTCAAGTGATCCAAACGCGATGGTTCCTTCATCGGTAACCGTGCTGGAAGGCAACACCGTGGCAACGTTCGTCGTGACAACGTTGAATCCCTCTGCGCCTATCCAAGCGATCATTACAGCAACACTCGGTGGCCTCAACGAGACCGCTCTCGTCTCCATCAAGCCGGCAGACTTTACGATCGCCACAAATGTTGGATCGATCGTTGGCGGATCCGTTAATTCTGCATCCTTGACAATCAACTTGAAGAATCCAGCCCCTGCAAATGGCGCCACGATCCTCTTCACTTCGGTTGACCCAGCCCTGAGCATTCCAGCCCAGGTCACGATCCCGGCTGGTGCCAAGAGCTACTTCCTGCCCATCGGCCATAGCCGAGTCCATGTTCAGACGCCCGCGTTCTACACTGCGTCGTACCTCAATACGACGAGAATCAAGAGTGTGATGGTAATGCCCTTCCAACTCACCAACTTCACGGTTTCGGGAAGCTCATTTGTGGGTGGAAATCTGGTTCCCGTACAGTACTCGCTGAATGCCGCATCGCAGACACCGATTGACGTGCAGGTGACGTCCTCGAACTCAGCCTCATTACCAAGTCCAGGAACAGTGACGATTGGTGCGAATACTACCGGCTGGAGCTCCTCGTTCCCGTCAACTGCGGTTTCTGCGACGACTCCGGTTTCGTTAACTGCCAGCCTTGACGGATCGACCTTCACTCGCTCACTCAACCTCATTTCTGCACTTGGATTGCAGAGTGTTCAGTCGTCAACTGTCGGTGGAAGCACTAATGTGGTGACGATGACTGTTAGCCTCGCGGCGCCAGCGCCATCAACGGGGGCGTTTGTCAGTGTTCAGTCATCCGACCCATCGGCGACCGTAAATTCGCCGATTACGATCATGCCGGGAGCAACCTCCGCCACCTTCACGGTTAGCCACTCAAGGGTTACTAGTCCGAAGACGGTCACCATATCGGCATCGTATGCAGGCTCGACGGTTTCGGTGCCGTTGACTCTGAATCCATTCCGGGTGACTTCGTTCAATGCCACTGCAACAAACTGGTTGGGTGGGACGACGGTTCCAATCAAAGTCGCCTTGAATGCGACTCCGTTGGCAGCTATTTCGGTACCGATCAGTTCGTCGGATACGGCAACGGTGCCAACGCCGAATGCGATCACCGTTCCTGCCCTCTCAAGCGGTGGAAACGGGACCTTCACGTCCAAAACGGTGGGACTCTACACCGCCGTAACCTTGACTGCAAGTCTCGACGGGTCGTCCGTTGATTTGCCGCTCAAGATTCAACCCGCACTCAGCACATTGGTGCCTCTTGCTCCCTCGGTTTGGAGTTGCACATCAACCGGGGTCATATTGACATTGACACAACCGGCCCCGTCCTCGGGACTCACCGTCAACCTATCAGGGGTCAACTGCCAGTTCCTCACTTCGACGTTCAATATTCCACCAGGGGCTCAGACGGTCATCATCCCGGTTACTGCGAACAGCATTTCGGCACCCGATTCCATGAAGGTCACCGTAACCTATGGCGTTGAAAAGCTGGTTGCGACGATGACCCTAATGCCGAATGCGATTACATCGTTCACGATTACGCCGTCGACTTTCACGGGAAGTTCTTCGACAGTCGTAACCTTGTCGGTCTCACTCTCGGCAAAGGTGGCCTACGACACGTTCGTCACTCTTACCAACTCCGATCCAGCCCATGTCACAGTTCCGTCTGTTTTGAAGATCGCGGCCGGTACCGATACCACGACAATCACCGTTCCTCACTCTAAGGTCCTTCGTGCCGACTATGTGACGATCACTGCATCCTATGGAGGTGGAACCAAGAGCGTTCAGCTCACTCTGTTCCCTGGCTAACCGATAGCCCTCGCACAAACAAGAGAGGCACTGCGATCCATGTGATCGTGGTGCCTTTCGTTTTTATGGACACGGAGTTTCGCTTCGATACAGCGGTGTGAAATTCCCATTGCGCCTGTAATCATCGTCGAATACGGATCATTCGGTCTCCTTTGCCCTTCTTATAACGAGTGCAGAGCCCACGAAATTCAAGCAAATGGGGCATCGTAAGATTAGTCATGCTTTGCGCGTTTGTTGTGGCTCTGGTCGCCATGTCTCCCCAATTGCCCATCGAGACTGTCCGAAACATGTCTTATGAGAAAAGCGATCACCGTGTACCTTTGCGTCGAATCGAAGGCACGAGCGCGCTGTTTTTCCAGAGCAAGTTGAGCTGCGACGTTGACGGATCACCGAATGCCTATCACCCGCTTGACGACCGATTGTCGCTTGATGTGATCGATTCTGCAGGAGCAAGGCGAGCGAACGGTCAGCCGAACGGGGTCCTCGTGGGGCAGCCATCGCCCGACATCGTCGTTTGGGTGGACGGCAAGCCTTTTATTCAGCCAAGCGGAGAGTTCAAAGGTTTTTACGTTTCTAGAACGACTCTACAGAACACATCGCTACCTGTTTTCGACCCGAACCGATACCTCGATGCCCGGCACACCCAGTACATCGTATTGCCGGACGGCATGGTGCCGGAGGCGAAGATCGGCGATCTCGCCATTGTATACGATCCCGCAACCAAGGCAATCGCTTACGCCATCTACGGTGACATCGGCCCAACCACCGAATCGGGTGAAGCCGCTTTGGCCACGATACAGCGCCTAGGCATGGTGACGTCGAGCGGTAAGACTTCGCCAGCTCAACTTCGCGACGACCTCTTTTTCATGGTGTTTCCAAACACCGCATCCCGTCTCGTGGAGGCCGAACCTTGGCCCTATCGACAGAGTGCAATCGACACACTCGCGGCGGATGAACTCGCCAAATGGGGTGGAGTCAATAGGATCGAGGAGATTCTCAACCAAGATCCACGCGGCGGACCTATCGCCGATAAGGGAACTGACCGCGCAATCTACGATGAGTTGGCCACCCTCAAGAAGCAGGGATTGATTCGCCTCTACGAATTCGCCTTGCCTCCTCGATGCCCTGGAGGTACGGAGGGTCGATTGCCTTGTGCCCCCGAAATTGTCGTCGCCGCCAGAGATGGGGTACTCGCTGTCCAGAGACTCATTGAACAAGTTGAATTGTCAAAAGCCCCTGCCGCGTCCTTACAAGGCATGATTGGTCACCTACGCAGTCTCAGCAACTTCTTCCGCCGTTTCCCTGCCGAAACGTCAGATGTTCTTGAAGGAGTGCAACGCGAAACCGCCCGATGCCGCGCCCTCGAAGAGCGGGTTGTTCGTTGCGGCGGATCGTGATCCGCCGGCATGGCAAAGCCGTTCCTCTCCAGGGATCGAAGAGATGGACCCGCGAGGGACCTTCCCTGGTATTCGCGTCGTAGATCGGTCCTACGCTGTAAGCGTTGCGTCTGGATACGATCGATGGCTTCATGCCCGAGATGTTCATCGCTTCCCCATCTCACCGACATCCCAAAATGCCGGTGACGCTATACCTTTGGCATAGGCGGCGGAATGAACTTCAGATTCCAGGCTAGTGCAGTCGCCCGCTCAAGCCTTCGCTTTTTGCAGAACATCGCCCTTGGCGAACCGGAAAGGTGGCAAATTTACTTCGACATGCCTGGCACTCACGCCGTCTTCTTAACTTCGATCAACTTCCCTGACTCGTCACAGGCTTGCCAATACGCCTTCCCGCTTCCGTCGGGATCGTACGCGGTGCCGTTGAGGAATGCTAGGCGTACACCACGACGCATGGCATTAAGGGCAAGTTGTGCTTTCTCATCAATTTCCTTTCGCTTATCGTTCGTCATATCCGTCCGCCAGTGTCCACCAAAATGGGTGCCTCATCACAATCATATATCATCCACGCGTCAACGGAGTCTTTATATACGCTTTCGAGCAGGTCCAAACTCCGCTTGAATCTCCTCCGGGCAACTTCTTCAGGAATGTCGTGCCCACCATTCTTAACGCGATTCCTAATGCGATTGAGCGTGATGTCCACTGTAGAGATTCGCAAATAATACAGTTCTACGAAATATCCGCGCGCTCTCCAACTCTCGACGTGGTCCTTCAGCCATAGCCCAGACAGAGTTGTCTCAATGGCAAAATCAAGTCCTTCATCCGCCAAGTCGACGAGACGCTTGAGCATGACTCGCCCCGCACTGACATTCGCGGAACTGGGATCGAACGGTGATATTCCTGCCGCGATCAAATCAGCATTTACAAATTGAATCGTGCGAGCTTCGTTAGGAAGAAACTGGCGAGCAAATGTGGTCTTCCCCGCCCCATTGGGCCCTGCGATGATAATCACCTTCGGCATTTGTGGTTCATCTCTCCATTCGATCCTGAAACCGCAATGTGGTGGCTGTCACTCCGGGTTGTCGATCAATTCTTGAAGACGGCCGCAGAGCGGTTCTTGGAACCGGTGAGTCCATGATGCGTCGATGACACCTGCGCCGAGAAGATCGAGAAGGTGAACCTGGTCCTTTCTCCGCCAGGCGACCAATTTGGTGCGAACCAGCGATTCCAGTGGAATCACGCTGAAATCCTCGCCGATTCCCGAATTGTCGACATCCGGTGCCGGAAGGACGTGATCAGGTCGCACCTTTCGCCCAGAGAAGATCAGGTGGACGGCATCTCCAACCTTTGCGTCACTGTCATCCAGAAAGATGTCCATTTCCGCGACATGCCGATAAATGAAGCCATCCGCCTCAAGGACCTCTCGAATCCGCGCAATATCCTCAGGTTTGACCAACACATCAACGTCGCGCGTCGCCCGCACCAGACTCTCGTCTTTGGTCGCCACCCACGCCGCGACAGCGTGACCTCCAATAATCGCGTAGGGAATTTGCGCCTCGTTCAACAAGCGGCTGACCCGAAAAAGGCGTAACTGGACTTTCTCTTCAGCTCTCACGATTCTGGCTAGTATCTCCAGTTGCTGCGTGTCCATGTCCAGTGTTTTGGCCATTGTTCTGAGTTTCCAAGACGCTCAAGTATAGTACGCCGATTGGCTGTCAGATCGACTTGTAGGCGACCCGTAATACTTCGTGAAGTTCGCCATTCCACGCTTACCCTTCGGTGCGATCTCGATACTGGACGGCTTCGGACAGATGCTTCTTCGCTACCCGATCCTCTTTGGCGAGATCGGCGATGGTGCGGGCGACCTTGAGTAGTCGGTCATAGACCCGGGCGCTGAGGTTCATTCGGGCCATGACGAGTTTCATGAAATCTTCGCTCTCTTTGTCGAGAGGCACAAGCTCGCGAATCTCCTTGGGAGTCATTTTTGCGTTGATGCGGTGGTTTCCAAGACGGGCGTGCTGCTTATCTCGCGCCTCCATCACTCGCTCCCGAATGGCAGAACTGGGTTCGCCGCCTTGAGCGCCTATGAGTTCGTCGGGCTTGAGGCGTGGGACTTCGATGTGCAGGTCGATTCGGTCCATCAGTGGGCCGCTGATCTTCCCCGCATATTTGCTACATGCGTTGGGATTCGACACGCACTTCTGCTCGGGTAAGCCCTTGAAACCGCATGGACAGGGATTCATTGCTCCGATGAGCATCGTTTCGGCAGGAAACGTCATCGTGTTTTGCACCCGCGCCACTGTGACGACTCCATCCTCCAGCGGTTGCCGAAGGGCTTCTAGGGTTTGCCTTTCGAACTCGGGCATTTCATCTAAAAATAAAACGCCATGATGGCTCATCGAGATTTCGCCTGGTTTTGGGTTGCGACCGCCACCGACGATCGAGGCGTGACTGGCGCTGTGGTGAGGCGATCGAAAGGGGCGTTCCCATATGAGACCCTGCTTTCCACCCTTCTCGCCGCTTGCGCTCAATATCCGGGTGACGGCGATGCTCTCTTCAAGGGATAACGGGGGCAAGATGGTCGGAAGTCGCCGGGCGAGCATCGTCTTGCCCGAGCCAGGAGGGCCCGTCATCAGCATGTTGTGGCCACCGGCGGCCGCGATTTCCAGGGCGCGCACGGCATGGCGCTGTCCCTTCACGTCGGTGTAGTCGACGGAATATTCGGGTTGTCGATTGCTTGGCGAGTCGTCAAACCGAACGGGCTTCAGCGCTTCGGAGCCATTGAGCAGTTCGACCGCTTCAAGTAAAGACTCCACGCCGTAGACATCAACCCCAGTTGCGACGGCAGCTTCGGGCGCGTTTGCCACCGGCACAATCAACCGCCGGAATCCCTTCTCCATCGCCATCAAGGCGACGCTTACCGCTCCATCAATCGGACGGAGCGTCCCGTCCAGCCCGAGTTCGCCGAGCAGAAGCGTCCCTTCCAGTTCTTGGTAAGCGATTTGACGGTTGACGGCACAGATGGCGACTGCCATCGGAAGGTCTAGCCAAGGGCCTTCCTTCCGAATGTCGCCCGGTGCCAAGTTGCACATGATTTTCCGGTTCGGAAAATCGAGCCCAGAGTTTCGGATGGCGGTACGAACCCGCTCTTTGCTCTCCTTGACGGCAGCATCGGGCAAACCGACCAAGAGGAAGTACCGATCCCCATCCCCTTGAATTGGACCCTGCAGGTCGACTTCCACCACAACTGGAACTGCGTCAATGCCGACAAGGGTGGCGGAATGGGTCTGCGCAATCATTGCAAGAGGATAGTCGAAGTGGTAGGTTGGGCGCTACGCTACAATGCGGCATTGATTGACCGAGTTGCAACTTGCCTTGCAGCAGAGGCAAACTCCGCCACAATCTCCTCGTCTAACTTTGTTTAGGACTGCCAACACATGATTCTTCCCCTTATCGCGCTTCTTACTCTTTCCGGAATCGGACAAAACAACTTGGTTCCCGTGAGCCTGATCCAAAACGGACGGTTTGAAGACGGGTCTTCGGCGGGGTGGTTCTCCAACGCAAAACCCCTTGAGGTATTTGCAGCCGCCGAGCCATCGTTTAAGCACGAACTCCGGGCAACTTCGGACGCAAAGCCGGGCGGGAATCCCTGGGATACGGTTCTCAGTTCGCCATCAACAGCGGAAGTTCTCAAGGGTCGGCCCGTCAAAATCCATGCGTGGTTGAAGAGCCGGACCTCGAGTAAAGTCGCTCTCGTTTTCGAGCAGAACAAGGAGCCTTACACGAAGGTCGTCATGAAGGAGCTAACGCTCACTCCTGCCTGGAAAGAGTACGAAGCTGACGGGACTGCTACTCAGAATTACGCTTCTGGTGAAGCACAACTCACGATCTATCTCGGATACAACTCCGGTTCGGTCGATGTTGCCAACGTGCGTGTCGAAACATTAGGCACTCCCGAGCCCAAAACGCCTGTTGATCTCATCGGCTCCCACCGGCTCGGCACGAACGAAGTCCCAAAATGGGCACCGACCGGATTCAGCGGCTTTACGGCTGTCAATGCAAAACAGCTGAGTTTCGATACGGCAACTCAAGCGACCTATCGCGATGTTCCGAATGGCAATCCGTGGGATGTGTCTATTCATATCCCGACCGTAGCACCTGTTCGTCAAGGCCGAACCGTATATCTTCGCGCTTGGATGAGAAGCCCGAAATCGTCGAAGGTGAGTTTGATTTTCGAACGAGCGGCGGCACCCAATAATAAGTGCATCAATACCGTTTTCAACCTAACTCCTGAATGGAAAGAGTATCGAACTGCGGGGATCTGCGATGCGAGCTACGGGGCGGGAGAAGCCACTGTCACTGTTTTCCTGGGTTACGGAGCAGGAACTGTTGAAATCGGTGATCTTCGCGCCGAAGATCTCGGAATTAAGCCAATCAGTTCGTTACCCGTCACGATCGTTTACTATGGCCGACCGAACACGGAGGCGTGGCGGGCACCTGCTCTCGCTCGCATCGAAAAGTTTCGAAAGGGTGACCTGACCGTTCACGTCAAGGATTCCAACGGAAAGGCTGTAAAAGGCGCGACGGTGAAGATTGAGCAGGTCCAGCAGGAGTTTCAGTTTGGAACTGCGGCTCCGGCTCAGCTCATCGTCGACAAAAGCCCGACGGGCGATCATTTCAGAGCCAACCTTGAGAGGTTTTTCAACACCGTCACCTTCGAGAACGACCTGAAGTGGCACCAAATCGCCCCAGAGAATTACGGCGATGTCGATACCGCGATCAAGTGGCTTGAGGCTCGCAAATTCAGTGTGCGCGGGCACAACCTCGTTTGGGGCTCCTACAATTTCCTTCCCAAAGGCATCAAGGAGATGTCAGACCAAGAGGCCCTCGAAACCTTGCACCGTCGAATTACAGAGATGGTAACGCGGTTCAAAGGCCGCCTCTATCTATGGGACGTCGTGAATGAAGCTATCACCGAGCACGACCTATGGGACCGTCTCGGGATGGACAAATTCAAGCAGGTGTTTCAGTGGGCGAAAGAAGCTGACCCGAATGTGACGCTCTGCTATAACGACTTTGACTGGACCGAAGAAGAGGCGACGGGCACGAAGCACCGAAATGCCGCGCTCAAGCTGGTTAAGACGATGCTCTCGCAAGGCGTTCCCATCGAGGCTATCGGTCTGCAGTCACACGACGGAGTGCCGCTTACGCCGATGTCCCGCGTGATCGAAATCACCAACGAAATCGCCAAGTTCGGTAAGCCGCTGGAGGTCACCGAATACGACTTGGGAGTGTGGGATGACAAGTTCAACGCCGACTATATGCGCGATTTCCTCACCGCGATGTACAGCGTCCCCGAGGTTCAGGCGTTCATTATGTGGGGATTCTGGGAAGGCGCCCACTGGCGCGCCTCCGAGGGTGGCGCGATGGTTCGGAAAGACTGGACGATGCGTCCAGCAGCACTGATGTGGGAAAACTTGGTCCGACGACAGTGGTGGACCAAACTGGCAGCGACTACCTCCACAACGGGAACCGCCAAAGCACGAGCCTTCTGCGGCACGGTGCGCGTTTCGGTTACGCTTCACGGCAAGACGGTATCGAAAATGGTCACGATCTCACGAAGTAAGCCTGCCGAGTTGACGTTGAAGCTCTAGATCAGCAAAGCGCTCAGAACCCGATTCGGAGGGACGATCCAGATACCCTCTTGGGCTTGGCGGCTCTTCCTGTTGAGTCAACCGTCACTGAATTCGCCTAGATCGACCAGCAAGGCAGTTCCTCACCTACATTCGAATTAGCCAAAGGTGCATATTTACATGGTAGTTGAATGAAGTGATCGGATTGGCCCACCGTACCGTTCCGTAACGGCTTTCTCTGTTTCCGAGTCCGTTCAATTCCAGCATTGAGGTTGAGATTTGGATGCACAGTCGAACAGCTGATTGTTTGATGGCGGAACGGAAGTCTGCTGGAAACACAACGCTATTTTCATCGGCAATTGCCGTCCTACCAACTGGATAATAATTGAACGGGCGGATTTCCAAATCGAGATACTAGACTGATATGCCAATATTATGGTTCGAGTAGATCAAAGTTGGTTCGAATGTGGAGAGCAAGAAATAGAACAGGCAGCCTTAGACCAGAACTTTTCGTTTGACGTCTTTCTTAGCTACGCAAACTCCGACGCGGACTTCGCACGCAAGATGGTGGCTTGGCTTCGATCCTGTGGATTCAAAGTATGGATTGATGAAGAGCAACTTGTTCCCGGCTCCCGATTTCGAGCGGGCCTTGAACAGGGCCTGAGAGAAAGCAAACATCTGCTAGCAATTCTAACTCCCGCCTATATTTCACGCTCATGGACCCAAAGAGAGATCGATTTGTTCGACCTCACAGCAGACCGTAGCGCTAGAGTGATCCTTGGGGTCGTTATTGATTCAATTGAGATTGATTCAATCGAGCTGGAAAAACTTGATCAAGTGTTCCAGGTTCACCAGCGAATTAAGTGGCACGGCAAAACGTTGGACCCAGATGCCCTGTGGTTCGTCAATTGCGGAATTCGGCAACTGAGGCCAGGTGTACGCGAAAAATGGAAGGAGAACGGACTGTCTTTGCTTGGCGACGGATCCAAGGAGAAATTCCAGATGGAAATTACCACTCCTTCCAATCCAAGCGGCTCAATTGCGCCAACTGCGGGTCAAGCAAATGGCATGCGAGCAAGTTTTGAAGGGCTAGCACATAACACGCGTAGCACAAAATCGATCGCTTCTCAGGGGCTTAGCGCTAATGAGAAACTTATCTCATATGCCTACCGCGCATTGCATGCTCCTAATTCTGAAGCCTTAGGGATTTTCTCGGAGTTGCGATCATTTATTGCTATCAGTGCCACGGAATCTGCGGCAAGAGACGAATCCAACGCTGCCTGGGCTATTGGGAAACCAGAGGTAACGGCCGTGCTCTCGATCGCCGGATACCCAAATCATCTGCAACGATACACATCTTGGTCACTAATGGACCTGGGCTGCATAGAACTTGCCTCAAGGTTTTTGCTAGGGTCCGATCTGCTTGATCAGGATCTTAATTCTGAAATCTGGTTCTCGTGGGCAGTTTGCGCGAAGGAATGGCGGCTACTTAAAGCGGCAGCGGCGCGAGTCCACGATAAGATGACTCGATTTCACCTTCAGTCCATTGCGAAGCTCGTCGATGATCCCAGTCAAAGTTTTGCTAGTGTAGAAAGCTCTTATAACTACGGCGCGATGATTACTCCTTGGAACAACTTTCATCTCTGCTGGATCGCAGCCAGGCTCGGTGACGACGTGTCTGCGATGGCCTATGCCAATGCGGTAATAGCGAATTGCTATAATGGAGATATTCGAGCTGGCCGATTTATCGCTCGGCTGAGTACCTGGTCGATTTTCCGCAAGCTACTCCACGACACGACTCTTTATGCGAATTTAAGTGAAGCACGAAGAGTTCAGGGGCTCGTCAGTCTCGTAGACGTTGAACACTTCCGAGATCGAATCTATTTTCTATGGAACTCGCTATCTGAAAACTAGAATCAGATTATCCAGCATTACTAACCTACTCTCCAACTCAACAGGCAATTCATCATAGAAACCTTAAGCCAGCGCCTGCAAGTCGAGGGCATTGAGCGAAATGCTCCAGCGCCACGTACCTCAAAAAACTGTGTTAGATCCTCGACTAAGCCCGCAGCGCGCTGCTACGGTTCGGAAGTGGTCGTTGTGCTGGAGGCGTGGGCGATAGAGCGGGTCGAAGAACAGAATATATTTGGGTTGAAAGGAATTGAGCTCATTCCGAATCGCTTCGATGACTCTTTTGTTGACCCTAAATTGACCGTCGGGCTCGTGTAGGAAGACGACCTCGGCATCATACTGGGCGGCGGCTTCGATCTGTTCCAGTTACCGAACTTGCCGATTTTCTGCAGCATCAGCCAAGAAGCTTGGGTAGAAGCCTTTATCTCCGTTGGTACACATGGTGATTGCGACCTTGGCACGAGACCGACTCAGTTCGGTCAGCAGCCCTCCGATATTGGACTCGGGATCGTCAGGGCGGAATCCGAAGACTGCTACTTGAGGACCGCCTGAAAACGGATGCTGCGACTCGAGATCAATGGGTGGATTCGGATCAGGCGCGGGCTTGGGACAGAAATCGACTCGTTGAGGTTGCTCTAAATAGAGGCCCACTAACTCTACGGCTACAACTGCCATCCCCAGTAAGCCGGATCTCAGAGCTTCATTCCAGTCTATGATTGCCCTCACGTGGCTTCGTTTCCGGTTATTTCGAATGGATCATGAGCCACTGGTAGCCTAGATCTGGCCAGTCCAGCCTTGGTTTTCTCGATCGTATGCCTGAAGAATGCGTTCTATCAGTTCGGCCGGCAATGGCCCTTTTCGGGCAAGTTCTACGTTTGACAGGAAGTGATTGAGATTTCCCGTCCCCACGATGGCGCTGCAAACGCCGGGGGCATAGGCTGAAAACCGAACGGCGAGTTCTTGCCATGGGAGGTCGCCGGGATCGATATCCATCGCTTGAAGTCGGACCCAATACTCCTCGGCGTAATCACCAACCGGTCGTTCGGCGAACCGCCATGGCGCATTGGCGATGGGTCGCTTGGCAATCACCCCAAGACCTTTCTCGCTCGCGGTCGGCAAATACTGCCGGAGGGAAAGCTGGTCACAGATGCTCACCGATGTCTCAACGCTACCGAAAAGAGTACTTTCCACTGCCCACTCAAGTTCATCGTTCTCACCTGAATAGGCGGCAACTTGGATCTTTCCGTTCTCTTTCGCTTTCACGAGAGCCTCAGCGACACCGCTATTTCTCAGGGTGTCCAATGGGCAGGAGTGAAGGTGGACGATGTCGAGGACGTCAGTATTCATCAGCTTGAGCGCTCGGTCAATTCCAGCTTCAATGATCTCGGGTGTCCAATTCTCAAATCCATCAACGCCGTAACCAATCTTGGTAGAAAGGACAAACTCGGAGCGCTGGTGAGAGATATAAGTCCCGATGCGCTCTTCCGAGAGACCGTATCCACGAGCGGTGTCGATCAGCGTTACGCCTGAGTCAATAACCGCATTGAGTAGCTTCCCAGCTTCCGCATCATCGAGTGAGCTGGACCCAACCTGCCCAGCCCCGAGCCCAATGCGAGAAACTTCGAGTCCAGTCGAGCCAAACGGAACGATCCAATCCATGACCTCAATCTAGCGTATTTCGTCGGCGATTGCATGTTAGGAATGCCTTGCGGATCACTCGATTAAGGTCACAGGCCACCGCTGGGGGCGAGGTGCTTCCAGCGGCGACTTGACGGTTGTTCTGACGGATTGGACAAATCACATGTGGTTGTCGCGATCGCCCCAGATGGTTTGCAGGTACTCGAGTTGGCCGACATGGCCGGCCATGTGGTTGTGACCTAGCCCCATCCAGAATCTCGTTGGAATGGGTCCGAACGGACTGTTTACCGGAGCATCAATATTCTCTGAGTTGATGGTTTCGTAAGCCGCCCTTAGTTCGTCAGCGGTCTCGTGGACAAGTTGGATCACGCTTTCTCGAGTCGGATAGTCGTCTGCTTTCGGCATCAGGGAAGCCAAGAAGTCGGGCGGTGCTGGCATGGGATCGTCCATCGTTCCCGTGATGAGTTTTGCGAAAACTCGACTTGATTTTGCGGCGTGGGCCACGATCTGGAGAGCCGAATTTGCAGTTGCCGAGGGCGTCCAAGTGAGTTTGTCATCGGGAACAAACGTGAGGAGGTGAAGAAGGCGATGGTTGACGTGCTCGAATTGGCTCTTGGCCAGCGCGACGGATGATGATGCTGAGTCGATTGTTTGTGGCATGTTGATTCCTGTTACTAATGAGTGAGTCCGGGACGCGGTCATCACTCAAGTGATGAGATACTATAGGCGCCGGAAATCGAAAAGTGGGAGTTACAAATGTGACGGGATTTCGATGGATCCAATAATTGATGGGGCGGCACGTGCGCTCGCTGTCGGTGATCCTCTCGGAGCTCTCAAGCGGGTTGGCCTACGCGAGGACGCACCTGGTCTCGCCCTTCGTGGGATCGCTATGGGACAACTGGGCGATTTCGCTCGGGCCAAGCTTTTGTTACGGAGTGCGGAGCGCGCCTTCGGTCCGCTGGAAACCGTCGCTCGAGCGAGATGCACTCTCGCACAGGCTGAAATCGCGCTTGCCTCACGTGACTTCGGTTGGTCCGAGAAGGCCCTCAAGTCAGCGCGCTCCACGCTTGAGAAGCATGGCGACCTTACCAATGCAGCCTACGCCCGTTACCTCGAGGTTCGCTGGCTCGTGCTTGTTGGCCGCATCGAACTTGCCGTCCAAAGTCTGGCTGAGCTCGATCCTACCCCTTTACCACCTGCCCACCGCGCTGCTCACGAATTGGCAGTTGCCGGCATTGCCATCCGGCGTATGCAAGCGGCTGTCGCGCGTAGTGCTCTCAAGCGGGCGCTACAGGCCGCACAGGAATCGGGAATATCATCTCTTATTGCGGAAGTCACCAGCGCCCAATCTATCCTAGGTCAGCCTGCTGCTCGTCAGATCCAAAACGGAATAAATCGCCTGCTGTCACTCGAAGAAGTTGAGACTTTAATGGCGGGAAAGGCACTCGTGATTGATGGCTGTCGAAGTCTTGTGTGTTCCGAAAGCACGCTGATTTCACTCGCAAAGCGCCCCATACTCTTCGAGCTTGCCCGTGCCCTCGGAGAAGCATGGCCGCAAGATGTGACAAGGGATGACCTGGTCGAGTGTGCCTTCGGTTGGAAATTCGCAGACGATACCTACCGTCCCCTCTTGAGAGTGGAAATTGGGCGACTGCGAGCCGAACTCAGATCCCTCGCCGACATCAAAGCCACAAAACGCGGCTTTGCCCTTCAGCCAATCGCTGCCCAAAGGATTGTGGTTCTCACACGCCCCATCGAGGAGGAGGATGCCGCAATGCTTGCCCTTCTCGCGGATGGTGAGTCTTGGTCCAGTTCAGCCCTTGCCCTCGCATTGGGTAAGAGTCAACGGACGATTCAAAGAGGTCTTGAGTCGCTTGCTGCCAAAGGCAAAGTGCAGTGGATTGGTCATGGTCGGGCTCGCCGTTGGTTGGCACCGCCCGTCATTGGATTCACGACATCGTTGTTACTCCCCACTCAACTCCCACTGTGACTACAATATCGACATGAACCCTTCCACTGCCGAAATCATCCGCGAATATGGCCCTTTCCCTGGCGTCGATAGCGTGGGTGGAGTTACTTTCGATGGTCAAAATGCCTGGATGGCCGCAGACGACAAACTCGTCGCGTTCGATCCCGTCAGCGGTACTGCTGTCCGGACAATTGACGTCGCCGCCCCAGCTGGGACCGCCTTTGATGGCCAGAATCTGTTCCAAATCGACAAGGATTGCATCCTGAAAATCGATCTGGAAACTGGAAGTGTGCTGGCCACGATCCCGGCACCTGGTGGAGGCGGTGACTCCGGTCTCGCTTGGGCAGAAGGGTCGCTTTGGGTTGGAAACTATCAGGATCGGAAGATCCGACAGGTCGACCCAGAGACGGGAACGGTCTTGCGAACGATCGAATCGAACCGCTTTGTCACCGGTGTCACCTGGGTTGATGGAGATCTGTGGCACGGAACCTGGGAGGGTGACGAGAGCAACTTGAGACGAATCGATCCTCAAACAGGTGAGGTTTTCGAACAACTTGACATGCCCTCAGGAGTATTTGTCTCTGGACTCGAATCCGATGGGGGAGACCAGTTCTTCTGTGGCGGAGGCAATACCCCGGTCGTAAGAACCATCCGTCGGCCCAAGCGAGTCAAGGCTGCATAGGTGCTCGTGCTGCCAAAGGCAGAGCCTCAAACCATTCACGCAAATATGATGTTGCACATCGTTCGGTGGCCCGCTATAATAAGCAACTGAAAGGTTGCTTATGGATTCAAATCAACAACTCACGATTGAACGGACGTTGGTGCTCAAGGCACCTTTACAGAGGGTCTGGGACGCCATTGCGACGCCTGAGGGTTTCGCAGGATGGTTCTTGACAAGGGTTGAAGGCAAATGGATGGCGGGGGAAACCGTCGTTTTGTATTGGCCCAGCGGCAAAGCCAACGACATCATTCTCCACATCATCGACGAACCGAGAGTGTTTGCCTACAAATGGCACCCAGGTGACTATGCGAAGGTCTCGGACTTTCCGCAGGAGCAACTCACGACGGTTACGATGAAACTTACTGAGATGGACGAAGGAACTGAACTGCACCTTACTGAGACCGGCTTCGAGAACATCTCAGAAGACCGTCGTGCCAAGTCGCTCGGTCTCAACACGGAAGGTTGGGATGAGGAACTGGAGAACATTCGCAAGTACGTCGAGGCTTGAGCAAACTCGGGCGAATCAAATACAACGAAGTCGCTATGGATTGTGGATGAACAACCCAGCGGTGAATGTGGAGTGCCCTTGGTTCGCGGTGATGGTGGCAGAGACGTTCGCCGTGACCACCCTGGTAGAAACGGTAAAAGTCGCAGAAGTCGCACCGGCGGGAACGGTGATGGTCACAGGCACAGATCCCGCGGGATCAGAGATCGACAGGTTGACGGTGGAACCACCGACAGGAGCTGGGGCAGAAAGGGTCACCTTGCCGGTAACCGAGTTGCCACCCGCAACACTGGATGCGGAGAGAGAGAAACCGCTGAGGATCGCAGGATTCAGGGTGATTGATGCCGATCTCGTAATATTTCCTGATGTGGCGGTAATCGTCGCCGATTCGGATGACCCTACGAGAGAGGTTGTAACCGTGAAGTTGGCAGATGTCTGCCCAGCCGTGAACGTCACTGAACCAGGAACCTTGACATCGTTCCTATTGGACCCGAGGGTGATCGTCATTCCGCTGGCAGGCGCTGGGCTCCCCAGGGTAAGGCTTCCGATCAATGTTGCACCACCAACGACCGATGCCGGCGCGACAGTAAATCGAAAAGACGAGGCAGGGTCGATTGTCAAGGGCTGCGAAACTGTTATGCCACCTTGTGTAGCGGATATCGTTGGCGTTGTCACAGAGGTGACATTTGACGTGGTCACATAAAAGGTCGCCGAATTTGTACCTGCGGGTACGACAATGGTTGCCGGCACGTGGGCACCTGAGCCGCTCGATGAGAGATTAACAGGCATGCCTCCCGATGGCGCCTTTGAGCTTAGTGTGACGGTGCCCTGAGATGAACTGCCACCGAACACGGCACTTGGCGCCAGAGCCAGGCTCACTAAAACAGGGGGATTGACGGTTAGCCGTGTGGTCTTGGAAAGACCAAAGAGGGTTGCGGTGATCGTTGCATTTGTGGAGTGCAACACGGGATTGGTGGAGAAACTAAATGAAGTCCCTGCTCGTGCAAACGGAATCGTTACAGTGCTGGGCAAAACGACAGCAGCGTTGTCGGACGACAGGGTAACCACAAACCCTCCTTCGCCAGCGACCGATAACAGCACCAGACTCCCTGTGGCAGAGCTGCCCCCGACGACGCTCCCGAGATCCACTGAGATCGAACTAAGGCCCAAAGGTGTCAGGCTTACCTGTGCCGTCTTCGTCACGTTGCCCAGCCGTGCCGTAACTGTCACGGATTCGACCTTGGCTACGGCCAAGGTGCTGAATCCGAAAACACCCGTCGTCTCCCCAGCGAGAATCGGTACATTTTCGTTAAGCACGACGTCAGGATTGTTCGAAGAAACATGAACCGATGTGCCTCCAGGAGGGGCTGGATCTCTCAGCTTAACCGTGCCACCGGATGGCGAACCACCAAACACGGTTGACGGAGATATCGAAACGCCGCTTAGAATGGCTGGATTGAGCGTGAGTTCTGCATTCTTCCAAACATCGCCGAGCGAGGCATTCACATCCACCTCGGTCACTTGATCTACGGCCCTAGTGACGACCGTGAATGTGGCAGATGTTTTGTTTGCCGTTACAGTGACACTTGGCGGAAGGATAAGCTGGTAGTGAGATGACACTAGCCTAACTGTTATGCCCGACGCAGGAGCCGGGCTCCCGAGAGTCACGGTTCCGGTTACGGACGTTCCACCCAACACAGTGGAGGCAGACAACGTCAATGATTTGAATCCGCCAAAATTGACTGTGAGCACCGCAGTTTTGGTCACGCCACTTAAGGTTGCTGAAATAGTTGCGGTCTCGTTCGATCCAACTGCGGGTGTCGTTATTGGGAAGGTCGCAGTCGTTGACCCCGCGCTCACAGAGACTGAATGAGGAACTCCCGCTGGACCTGTGGCACCGAGCGAGACAACCGAACCGCCAGGCGGTGCTACCGACGAAAGCAACACTGTTCCGAGGGAAGGACTTGCACCCAAGACTGTGGTAGGCCACGTTGACACGCTCGATATTATCGGTAACGGCTGAATGGACAATGAGGCAGAGAATGTGGATCGCCCTTGGGATGCCGTTATCGTAGCGGATGTCGAGCTTGCCACCGCTTTTGTGACTATTGAAAAAGAGATCGAAGACTGACCGGAGGGGACTGTAACGGACGCTGGAATGGTGGCTAGCGAGGTAGTCGACGAAAGCATAATGACCGATCCACCTGCCGGGGCTGGAGCAGAAAGGGTCGCCGTCCCCGTCGAGGAGTACCCTCCATAAACAACGTCTGGACTTATGGTCAAGCTCGAAAGGCCGAAAGGTTCGCTTGTTAGTGATCCAATGTCACTTTCAATTCCGTAGTCGCCAAAACCTCTGACGATGGCTCGGTTCATAGACCAGAACTGTGTACCGCTGGTTCCGTCGAGTGGCAATCCGTACGCATAGATCAGCCCGGGAAGGATGCCGCTAAGAAGGACCCAGAGTAGCGTGAACGCCAATCTGCGTCGCGCGACATTGGAATACGGTTTACGGAGAGTGCTCATGGTTATGATTCATTCGGCAACGAAATCCATCAGGCAATTCCCCTTGGCCTCTCCAAGCATCGGAGGAACACTGATAAATACGGTCTGTTGCATGGCAAGAGACCGACAATACATTTAGGCGCTTATTCAGCAAAGATTTTGCTATCACAATGGAACCTTCTGCAAAAATGCGCCTCATGAAGCAATGACCACCTCTGCAAGTTGCTCGATCGATGCAACAAACTCTGAGGATGCCCGAGTTTTGATCCGCAGGATGTCTCTGAAATCTCTCCGTTCACTGAAGAGTTCGTTTTTCAAGGATGGCAAGCGAAATGCTCGGCATGCATAGCCGTCAAAATGATGACAGGGAGAATTCTTGGGTTACTGCCACTCAATCATGGCTCCTGAACCTGAATTTCAATCTTCCGCATTTGAGGTTGAACTTATGCCAGCTATTCTGCTCGTTCTAGGGGTCTTCGGAGTACTGACTTCGGGTCCGTTTGATGACCTTGGAAAGCTTCCCGCATTGAAGAGGTTTAGGGAAGAAGTCGGCACATTTCCTCTTGCGTCTCATGGGGGAACGATTCTTGCGAGGAAATCCTACTCAGATGGAATTCGCCGTTTGACTGTCGACGCCGTTTCATTCCCAAGGGGAACAGACCTCTCCAAAGTCGTCCACGATCGAGACTGGGGTCGGCAAGGAGCGGCAGTTCCCATCTCGCTCCCTGAATTCGAAAGGAAGGGTTTCAGAATTCACTACGTGGCTCAACCCAGATACCTTGAGACAGATGTTCTGAGTGGGAGAATATGGGTTCAAATCGGACTATTACGGGAAAAGTCTCTCAAAACGACGGTTTTAGACACTAAGAAACAAATCTCGGCAGATTTGCGTTCCGACGTTGAAACCTGCAACCTGCTCAAAGTTCTTTTGCCTCAGATTCAAAAATTGGCGAAACGTGCCCATTAGGAATCGTAAGTTAGCCTAAAGGGGTGGCTTTTGCCAGCCGCCTAACCCGGATTCGATCAGCTTTGCTACCGCCAGGGCTACATCTTCTCGCCAAGGACGTGCCACAACCTGGACACCAACCGGCATCCCGTCAGCAGCACTTCCCGCTCGGACGACAACACATGGGTATCCGACCAGGCTGTATGGCAAACAGAACGAAACACAGCCGTCGCTTCCGAGTTTTCGCGCGGGAAACTCAGCCACCGGCGTCAAGATGAAGTCGTACTGCTCCATGAACTTGATCAGCGAGCGACGATATCGGTCCCACTGGAAAAGATGATGTTCAACCTCGAGGCCGGACATTCTTCCGTCCGTCAAAGGCATCCACTCTTCACTGAGATCCTCAGATCCAGCTCGACTCCAGTAATCCTGGGTAATGGTCCAATACTCCTCCACGCGATTGGGGCTCGCCTCAGTCACCTCAATGCCTGAATCTACGAGGAACTGCGCGGTGGACCGGGTGACCCGACCACAATCAGGGGAAGGTTCGGCGCCTGGGTAGTGCGAGTAGAAGGCTCCTCGCAGTTCGCGAGGGTTCACCTGCTTCCAATCCTCGATGGGCATCGGCACAACGCTGGCGTCCCGCCAGTCAACACCGGAAATGATCCTGAGGCAAACATCGAGGTCTTCGACGAATCGCGCCATTGGTCCGATGACGGTGCGCGGATCAACCAACGTGGTGATCCGCGGTAAGTGGCCCGTGACTGGAACTCGTCCCGTTGTGGGTCTCAGCCCGGCGATGCCACAGCAGTGAGCCGGATCTCGGATGCTGCCACCGGAGTCGCTACCAAGACCCAATGGGGAGCCACCCGCAGCAATGATCGCAGCTTCGCCACTGCTGCTTCCACTCGGACTGTAGTCCAACCGGTACGGGTTATGGGTGGGACCGTAGACTTTGGAATCCTCGATCACGCTGGTCTTGCCGAGGAGGACGCAGCCAGCTTCGATCATTCGGGCGACAGCCGTCGCGTCTTGGGTGGGCACGTGGTTTCGGTACTTCTCGTCGTTCGCGACGCACGGCATTCCCGCAACTTCAATCCAATCCTTCACGGTGAAAGGAACCCCGTGCAACGGGCTGCGCCAGATTCCTCGTGCCAATTCGTCGTCCGCCTTTTGCGCCGCTTGGCGTGCCGCTTCCTCGGCCAGATAGAAGACGGCATTCAACTTTGGATTGACATCGCGAATGCGGTCGAGATGGGCCTCTGTTACCTCAAGCGAGGAAACTTGCTTCTTCCGAATGGCTTCACCCACCTGGACAGCGGAGGCATAGATGATGTCGGCCACAGGCATTACTTGGATTCAGACTAGGATACCGCTTGCAAGCCTTCCGACTCATTAACAATTCGGCGCCACCAGCGGCGAAAAAGTATCGAACAATAGACTCCGACAAAGCCATCGGCTGCAGACGCTGGACATTCAACGATGAACCCGCATAATCGAAAGAATGAATTTAAAGCGAGCACCTCTAAAAATAAATAGAAATTTTTTGGCATTCCGCAAATCACCGTATATAATGCGTTAAAGTGTTTAACCGTCATCAGGATCAACGTTGCTTCGTAAACAATGCTTGTCCTCCATCCGTATCCAACTTTGGACGAGGGGGAGTCCTAAAATATGAAATTTCAGCCCTAATAATGTTTGGGGCATGCCTACTGAGCACTCTAATGCTCGGCCCTATCGTTTCCAAAATCCAAGCAGGATACATAAAGCCTGACCATCGACGGTCATATGTACTTGAAGGAACATCTGAACCCGAGCTTGGGCAAAAAGGGCCGGTCGGCCTTGTGCGCAACGGTCGAAGTACAGCCCTGATCATTCTAACTGACTGAGGTGAATGTACGAATAACTTTCCCACGGTATCCGAGACTGTACGGGGAGTTGATGATATTGTCCTTCTTTCGCCTCAACCGAGCGACGCCCTTGTGGAGCGAATTGCCCATTCGTATGGTGCTTCTGTGAGGACATTGTCACCCAGCCTTACTAGATCTCTTCACGTTGCATTTGCACCGAGGCTGTACGTATTTGATCGATACGGAAAGCTCTGTTTCATGCAGCAGAAATTGGATTTATGGCCAGCGGTTCTAAACGATTTCTATGCGAGCAGAACACGAAACTGAATCAAGAGGCAGTATTGCTGTTATGGCAGCACCCTTCATTGCACTGACTGCGCTCGATATATTTATGTTGCTTTTTGGCTTGCAGCGTTGGGTTTTGGGTTCTGATAGTCGATGGTTAGTGATGTATGGCCACTTCCTATTTGCTCCCGCGACATTCTGGGTTGTAACCGTGGCGGCTAGATTAGGAAAGCGATCATGGGTCATCGGACTTTCATCACTCGTCCTTAGCTACTTAATCATGACTCGATTCCGCGGCCCATGGGTCTGGCAAGGAACGCTTGATTATTGGCACATGTCTCAACAGCCATGGATGCTACCTGCATGTATCGGCGTCGTACTCGGGATAACTTGGTGCACGGCTCGTCGGGAATCGTTCCTGAGCAAGCCATATCCTGATGACATTCGCTTTCTTGGCGCGCTAGGCACATGCGGATTACTAGACATGGCGGCTTCGTGGCTATGGCCGTTTGACTCGATTTTTGCTCCTACACTGCACCTAGCGATTGGTGCGGTTACGCTGTTGCTTACTGGTTTTTGGTTCTGGCTTGTCCGCTCGGAGGTGCTCATTGAGAAAGGGCTTCACACTAACTGAGGTTCTCGTCGTTATCGTGATTCTCGGTATTTTGGCTGCGTTCTTGTTCCCGGTATTTGGGTCTGCAAAGGGCGGTGCAAATAAGACCGTTTGCGTATCGAACCTACATCAGCTTTACGTAGCTATGCAACTGTACCGAGACGATAACGGGGCCTATCCACCAGCGCAAAATCAAAACGCTCTCAATTCCACCTACCTTGGTGGCACTCGCCTACGATGCCCGGCCCAAACATCATCCAAGGTCTCAACAGACTATCCCCTCAACGGATCTGCTCCCGTCGTGATTGGTGATGTGGCCAAAACTTTGCGTTTCAAGACTGAATACGAGCAATGTCGTGAGACTCGGCAGTCGGATTTCCCACTTATCTGGGATCTTAACCACGCCTCGGAACGATCGGCAGCAACTGGACAGGAGAGCTTTTACTTGTTTGCCCGCGAGGGTGGGCAAATTCAAAAGGTTCCGTCATCCGCATACGTGCCGATCTTTACTTTCACGGCAAAGCCGATATGTGCTCTTGAACTCGGATTCGATAACCTGTAATCGCTTCACGTAAAAGGAAGCCGGAGATACTTATGATGAAAACTCGTCTCTTGTTCTGCGCCATTTGTGGCATCCTACCAATCGCACTTGCTCTAGCAGCATGCCCTTCGCCAAACTTCCCACATGCGGTAGTCAAAACAAGGATCCTTTGTTGGTGAATGATTACTGTAACTGCTGTGACATGGTTAATCTATGTAATAGCGGTAAACCAAAAATTGCTTACTACTTTGCGCCCGAATACAGCTACATCGACGCGAGCGGGCATGCCCAGACATGCGACGGCACTGTCACTGGACCTCAGTACATCGCCGGAAGATGCTGCCCCTAAGATAACTAACTGAGCTGGCCAGTAAAAGGTGGCCCAGAGCATTCGCATGGCTCTGGGCTCTTCCATTCTTGCTAGGGCATTCTGTTTTGAATTGACATCACGAATATGTCAGATAGGGGCTTTCAGCTAATGGCTTCACCCAACTGAACAGCGGAGGCATAGATGAGTTCCATGGTTGGGATTTGTCGGCCTCAGTGAAGCACATTTGGTTCCTAGCCTGCTGCGATTCCGAAGTGCAGCTTCGGTGTAATTCCGGTTTTTCTTTGCAAAAGCTCGATCACCCTGTTAGATTTCGTTGCTAATCCTTGTTAATCACTTCAATTGACGAACGCCTTCCAAATTATCGCGTTACGGCAATGCAGAGGAAAACCAACCATGCCAGCATTACTCTCAATCCGCCTCCTTCGAGATATGGTGAAAAGTGGCCCATTTGGGCTTTTGGTGGAAAGCACCGCACCCCTGAATGTGGAAGATGGGCTTGTCACACCGATCGCGACTCCGTTGGTAGAAACTTCCAGTCCAACGAGCACCCAATGTCTTGAGCAGGCATGTGCTCACCTGGTTGCCAAGGCACACGATAAGGAGGAGCTCTCGGTGGTGGTGCAGGTCCATGGTTTCAACAACCCAGACAAGGTCGTCTACACCCGTTATGGCCAAGCGTGGGACCACTATCGACAATTTGGCGGCGACCGATTGCTCTATGTCGGGTATCGATGGCCGGGTGAGGCGATGGGCAGCACCATTTCATCGAGCTTCAAGGCACTTCCTGGGCCGGCTGCATTTCTGACGGCTTTCTCATTCGGGATGCTGTTCGCTGGATTGTTTCTGGAAAAGCTCGCCCGTACTGATGGCTGGGGGTGGCAATTGTTCGCAAGAATTCTGTGGTGGGTGATTGCCCTAGGTGCACTCTTGGGATGCGTCGCGTCGCTTTGGAAGCTTTCTGACGATGCCAAAGCTGCCAAGCGAACTTTCAAGTCTGGTGAGAAAGCATCTTCTGACGGTCCCAGTAGTACGCCTCCCCTGACGTTAGTCTTCCTTTGCTTAATCACGATGATCTGGCTGATTTTTCACTCCGAAACCGTTGGTCTAAATCACTACTTCAAAGGAATTGAGCCTTACATCGGCAAAATCGAACCACTCAATTGGACCGGTCTACTTCGGCATTTATCCCACTTGAAGAATGTCGCTTCAGAATTTATCGTATTCACACCCATCCTGATTGGCGGCCTCCTCTTAACCTTGCCGATCGTCGTCATCCTCTTTCGTGGTTTGGTCTACTTTCGAGATGCGTATCGGGCTGAACACTTTGGTGTCCCCGACCTCGTCGAGTTTGTTCGTCACCTTGATGCTGAACTCGATCGCCAGTTGACGGCAAGCGGGCTGCCGGATCGGCGAATCTCACTTTCGCTCATCGGACACAGCATGGGGGCATTGGTTGTCACAGGCTCGGTTCGTATTCTCACGGATGTTTTCGATCAACACTCCATGGCAAACCTAGACACGGGAGAACACGGCAAACCAACCTCCAATGTCGGAAAAAGGCTGCAACTCGGCAATATGGTTCTTGTTTCCCCAGACATACCGGCCGAAGCATTGATGTCAGGAAGGGCGAATTTCCTCGCCGCATCGATTCATCGGTTTCGGGAGGCGCATCTGTTTTCAAATGAAGGTGATGTCGTCGTTCGATGTATCTCCAGCCTCGCCAACGCATTTTCCTTCCCGATGAGGACAAAGAAACATGGCCAACGTCTTGCCAATGCGCACGTGACTTGGAACGACAAGGCAGTCAAACCACCCTTTGGGATCGTCAATCCCATCCCGCCTAAACGCCTCCCAACCGTATTGGATGAGCCCTCCTTCCTAGACCTCCTCTATGTGACTCGAAGCAAGATTACGAGCCTGCACAAAAATCAGGTAGTGAGCGCACCTGGGAACTCACTCGCGACTTGTCTCAACTACTTCGACTGTACGGATTACCGTGATGTGCCCGATGACGAAGATGACCGCACGACTCTTCTTCCCGCTCTCACTTATGCTCGCCGGTCTCGATTCCTAAGTGACTTGGACATCGCACTTCTTCTTGGCAACTATTTGCGCATGGGCTGGTTCATGCCCCATTGGCGCAAGGACGTCCATTCGGCCTATTTCGACTTTCCCACCACGCGAACACTCATCTACACGACCGCCCATGGTGGTTTGAGGCATGCGATTGGTGCGCTATCGTCCCCGACAGTGCCAATGGTCGAACAGGTTGCGGCATTTCACGCGGCAACGGCAACGCTTGGTTTGCAGGTGCTACTTTCGGAGCAATCGATCAGTACTCTGACCCCATGAACAGTTGGCACGGCAGCCACCTAATCGAGATTCGGGTGGTTCCACCTAAGGTTAATCGCTGGGCGATCCCGCCGCAACTGCAAAGGGAGCGCGATCCAAGATCGGAACTCCGGTGCCTTGGGCGTGCTCATTCGACTCGTTGACGAACAAAATGAAAATCACGGTGGCTACTGCCGCTAACGCGGCAGCCACCTGAAACATCACGGGCAACCCGTAACGGTCGGCGACGAAACCCATCAAGGCAGGACCGATAGCTCCTGCCCCAGCGGTGACGAGCGCCAATTGTGCCTGCAATGCCCCGCGTGTTCGGTGATCGGCTTGGTCATTGACGAACGCGATCGCCACGGCTCCTACGATCCCAAAATTGAGCCCATGCAAGGCCTGCGCCCCAAGTACCCACCACGGCCCCAATGCGACGGAATAAATCATCAGACGAAACGGGAGAAGCACGTACGACACCGCGAGAACTGGTCGTCGGCCATAGCGGTCAGAGAAGGCTCCCGAGAATCGCATGACAAGAGCCTCAGTGATCACCCCAGGAAGGAATACGCAACTTAAGAACAGCCCGCGACCACCGACATGCTGCATGAAAATCGAGATGAAGTTAGTTGCACCGTAAAGCGAAACAATGTACAGAAAGTCAACGGCCAGGAAGCGCTTTAGGTTGGGTGAGATCAACGCCCTTCGAGGCTGAGGCTCGGCAGGATCTTCCTCCGGCTTCTTCGGATCCGGCAGCCAGTACGCCAGGATCGCCACACCAAAGAACAGAAGCGGCCCAATTTCAAAGATCAGGTTGAGGTGGCTGCGGCCCAGGCCCCCTTCCGGCTTGATGATGAAACCAACCGCCAAAGCGACGGCAACGTAAGCGATGGATCCCCACACGCGATAGGCTGCGTAAGTCGCTCCTCCCTGGCCCTTCTTGGCTAAGCGCCCAACAAGAACACCGCCAACACCCTGCATGTACAAATTTGCGTTCAGGCCGAGGGCGACCGCGAACAAGAAGGCTGGCGCACCATGAAGAAACGGAAACGACAGGTAGGCGAGGGCTGCCACTACCGACATGATCGCGACAAACGGCCGTCGCGCATCGAATCTGTCGGACAGTCGCCCGAGTAGCGGCTGAAGCAATACCGCCATGACCGCTCCCGAGCCCACCGCCATGCCGATCTGAGACTTCGACAGTCCTGCCTCAAGCAGATAGATCGGCACAAACGGCTGCAGGAATCCGGTGGTAGCCGTTGTCAGTCCCATATAAACCGACAACAACCGCCCTTCCTTGGTCACACCTAATTATGCGCTTTGGGACCGATCTCCAGGGGCGAGCAATGGTCGGTGGTTCGCTTTGCCAAATTTTCGCGAAGGTACTAGCCCTGTCTGTGTCCGAAGTAGTTTCCCAAAGGTCCTAGGTCCAAAGATTCATTTTAACAATAACGGCGGATAATTGTATTTATCGTCGAATCTTCGTCCTCTTTGAGGATTGACCGGATCCACCTTATGCTTTTCACATTCCCAAATCTGCCCATCCAACGCTGTCTGAATACTGTTCGGAACGGAAAGCGTGCTTTTGCAATCGCAGGGTTGATCTTGACAGGAGCGGCCCTTAGCGCTGCTCAGTCGGGCACCTATCTCGATTTGCACGACTTCAAGTCAAATCCGGGCGGCCGACACCCAATGTCCAGCGTGACGTTTGATGCCAAAGGCAACATGTACGGCACGACGGCCTATGGGGGGAGCTTAGTCACCAGCTCGGGAGCAGGTGGAACAGTTTGGGAATTGACAACGACCGGTCAGTACAAGGTTCTCCACAACTTCGGCGGAACGATTACAAATGCCAACGGTAAAGCCGGTCCCGATGGACAAGTCCCCCGTGGGAAGATTACATTCGACTCGGCCGGAAACATGTACGGGACGGCAAGTACGGGTGGTCCGAATAAGTTTGCGTCCGGTATTGGCGCTGGAATGGTATGGGAGATCACTGCTGCCGGAGTCTACAAAGACCTCCACGACTTTGGCGGCTTGGCACGCAATTCGAACGGAACAACCACCAGCGATGGTTCCTGGCCCTACTCAGAAGTAACGGTAGATTCCCAAGGAAATCTGTTTGGAACCTGCTCCAGTGGTGGCTCTAATGGTGGCCCTTCTTTTCCCGGTGGAAACGTATGGGAAATTACGCGAGCGGGAAGCTACTTGGTGCTGCATAATTTCGGCGGCAAACTTCTGGTAGCACCCAACAAACTTATCCAAGATGGTGCTTTGCCGTACGCCGGGGTGACAATCGATTCCAAAGGAAACCTCTTCGGAACCACGAATCAGGGTGGCGAAAACATGGATGCCAACTTCGGATTCGGCGGAGGCATCCTCTGGGAACTGACCTCAAATCGCGTCTACAAGGACATCCACGATTTTGGTGGAACTGTTTCGGACGCCTCAGGTAATGAGATTCCAGATGGAGCCGGTCCCTTTGCCAGCGTCAGTTTCGACCGCACCGGGAACATGTACGGCACAACACTGATCGGTGGCGATACCAGCCATGACAGCAACGGCAGTGGAGTTGTCTGGGAAGTCGACACAGATACGAACTATAACGTCCTCCACGATTTTGGCCACGGATCAAATGATGATGACGGTGGTGGTAGGAATGGCAGCGTGGCACCGGTCACGGTTGACAAAGCCGGCAATCTTTTCGGGACTACCCAGTTCGGCGGACATAGCTCATCCACCGGTAGTCATGCACAGGGCTCTGTTTGGATCATCGACCCATCCGGCAAATTCAGTTTGCTTCATAGTTTCGGAGGCACCATCATCAAGCCAAACGGCACCAAGATTCTTGATGGTGCCGTCACCGATGCGGGAGTCACCTTCGATTCAGCCGGGAATCTCTACGGAACTACGGTCCAGGGCGGCAATGGCGGAGACACGCTGGAAGGTGATGGAATTATCTGGGAGATCTCCAATGGAACCGTTGCCGTAAACCTCCAGAGTCTGACTTTGAATCCGACTTCCGTAATCGGAGGCGTCTCATCTACGGGAACGCTTTCGCTCACCGGCCCCGCGCCTTCTGGTGGGATCACGGTTACCGTCTCATCCAACAACACCAATGCTGGTGTGCCCTCCGTTGTCACCATAGCTGCGGGTTCGACAAGTGGAACCTTCACCGTCAACACCAAGCCAATCACGACGGCAGCGACCGCAACGATCTCGGGAACTTACAAGGGCATCACCGTCAGTGCCAATCTCAGCATCAATCTGTTGACTGCCTCATCCATCTCCTTCTCACCATCGACCGTGATTGGTGGAAACTCCTCGACAGGAACGGTTACCCTCAATGGACCCGCGCCAACCGGCGGCTCAATCGTTGCACTCAGCTCTAGTAACGCTAACGCGAAGGTTCCGGCGAGTGTGACCGTCGCGGCTGGAGCAACCTCAGCGACCTTTACGGCGACAACGTCAACGGTCACAACTTCGACATCGGCGACAGTTACAGGCACGCTTTCTGGAAACTCTGTCAGCGCAACATTGACAATTACGCCGCCGACACTTTCTAGCCTCACCGTTTCCCCCACCTCCGTTGTCGGTGGCACTCCTTCAACGGGAACGGTCACTGTGAGTACGCCTGCCCCGACCGGAGGCCTTGTGGTTTCTCTGTCGTCAAGCAGCACGAGCGCCACCGTTCCAACGAGCGTTACGATCGCAGCCGGTGCAACATCGGCGACTTTCACGGTCAATACCTCGGCGGTCGCGACATCAACATCGGCAACGATTGTCGGTGCCAATCAAGGCGCTTCGGTCAAAGCCGTTTTGACCGTCAATGCGGCATCCCTTACATCCATAGCGGTGTCTCCAACCTCTGTCGTCGGGGGAATATCTTCGACTGGTACCGTAAACCTCAACGGCCCGGCTCCAACGGGCGGCTCCGCCGTGACCTTGACGTCAAGCAACACCAGTGCGGTGGTTCCAGCAAGCGTAACGATCCCTGCTGGAGCTAAGTCAGCGACGTTCACGGTGACGACCAAACCTGTTGCCACATCCACCAACGCGACGATATCGGGTTCGCTTCAGGGCACATCGCTGAGCACCACATTAACTGTTCAGCCTCCGACCCTCAGTACATTCTCCGTAGCACCGACCTCGGTTGCAGGAGGAACTTCCTCTACCGGAACAGTCACTCTGACCGGTGCCGCTCCGACGGGCGGTTTGGTGATCAACTTGTCTTCAAGCGGAGTCGCTGCCACCGTTCCTGCAACCGTTACGGTTGCAGCAGGGGCAACCTCAGCTACGTTTACGGTCAAGGCCAATTCGGTAACAACATCAACGACCGTAACCCTCACCGCTAAGTTGGGTACGACGTCGCTCACCGCGAGCCTCACCGTCACACCTCCTGCATTGACGGCGTTGACGCTGTCCCCGTCATCGGTGTCTTCTAGTGCCACCTCAACGGGCACCGTCACCATCAACGGTCCCGCACCAACCGGAGGGCTTGTCGTTGCACTGTCATCTAGTAGCTCGAATGCGGTCGCACCTTCAACTGTAACGATTGCGGCGGGAGCAACTTCGGCGTCGTTCACGATTACCACCACATCGGTCTCGACGGTAACCAATGTGACGATCTCAGCGAAGTTGGGAACCGTCACTCAGACCGCAGTTCTAACAATCTCACCACCAACAGTGTTAAGCGTGGTTGTCTCGCCAGCATCTGTTACAGGTGGTAGTTCCTCGACGGGGACAGTCACTTTGACGGGAGCAGCCGGAACAGGAGGCATTGTTGTCAGCCTTTCCTCCAACAGCGCTACTGCGACTTTGCCGTTGACAGTGACAGTCCCAGCCGGAGCAAGCTCAGCCACTTTCACAGTCAGTACAACCGCAGTCTCAGCCGCGACTACGGTAACGATTTCATCCACATTGGGGGCAACCAGTAAATCCGCAGCTTTGACGGTTAACCCAGCTGGCCTTGCCGGCATCACGGTGACCCCATCATCGGTCCTGGGAGGAACATCTTCCACGGGTAAGGTCACACTTAGTGGACCGGCCGGACCTGGCGGCGCGGTCATCAGCCTTAGTTCAAGCAATGTCAGCGCGACGCTGCCAGCAACGGTGACAGTGCTGGCTGGAGCAACTTCAGCAACGTTTACGGTTAGCACCACTGGCGTCGCCTCGTCGACCTCTGTAACCATCACTGGAAAGCTAGGCGCGACATCCTTAACGGCAACCTTGACAGTCACGCCACCCGTCCTCACGGGAATTAGCCTTTCGCCGACGACGGTTGCCGGGGGTGTCTCTTCTACCGCAACAATCACGTTGAACGGCATCGCGCCCGCGGCTGGCTTAGTCGTCAACCTAGCTTCTAACGTGACCGCAGCCACCGTTCCAGCAACGGTTACAGTGGCAGGAGGTGCAACCTCGGCCACCTTTACCGTGACCACATCCGCGACGACGGCTCAGACAGCTGCAACCGTCTCGGCAACACTTTCGGGAACGACAGTGAGCACTGTGTTAACGATCACGCCGATCAAGATGCAGAGCATTTTCGTTTCACCATCTACATTGATCGGTGGCAATGGCGCAACAGGCACAGCTTTCCTCACTGGGCCCGCCCCGGCAGGAGGTACCATCGTCACACTATCATCAAATAGTCTGAGCGTGAGTCTGCCCGCCACTGTCACAGTTCCCGCCGGTGCTAGCTCGGCGACGTTCGCGGTGACGACGGTTGGAGTCGCGGCGAAGACGGTGGTCACGGTAACCGGTTCGGAGGGTGGTGTCACTCAGTCGACTACGGTGACATTGTCACCCGCGTCGCTTGTTGGATTTGCACTCAACCCCACGTCGGTCTACGCAGGATCCCCATCTACGGGAACGATTACCCTGAACGGGCAAGCTCCACCGAATGGAGCTGTTGTTACCGTCAAATCGGACAGTGCCATCACCATGACTCCTACCACGGTCACCATTCCAGGTGGATCGTCTTCGACGACTTTCATCGTCAACACCAACCCGACGGCGGCCTCAGCAACCGTTGCAACGGTAACGGTCTCGATGGGTACTGCGAGTCAATCGGCAACTTTGACCGTGAACCCGCTTGGCCTAGGTGGATTCACCGTCACGGCAAACTCAGTCGTTGGAGGAAATTCACTCACGGGAACACTCGTCCTCACAGGCACCGCTGGCCCGGCAGGTGTCGCCGTCAACCTTGTCTCAAACAACCCAAGCATCATCGTTCCAGCAACGGTCACGGTCCCCTCGGGAGCGACGAGTGTTAGCTTCACGATTCAGACGGCGGGCGTAGATTCCTCGACGACGGGCGTCATCACTGCAACCCAGAATCTCAGCCATAAGACTCAGACAATTACCGTCACTCCTGCCACCCCATTAAGCTTGAAGATCTCGCCTTCATCCGTAACCGGCGGAACGAATGCCGTCGGATCAATCACCCTTAATGGACAAGCTGGACCCAGCGGTCTTGTCATCACCCTCTCCTCAGACAACAGTGCCGCGGCAGTTCCCGTCACCATTACGGTGCCGGCAGGAAGCACTTCGGCGACTTTCACAATCACCACAACCTCGGTCACGAGCTCGAAGACAGTGTCGATCTCAGGGACGGCGAGAGGCGTCACCGTTTCGGGAACTCTCACCGTGACACCCTAGGCCGGGTGTTTCGGCGACCTCATCGAGCCGCCCATCGAGATGGCCTCAAATTTGGGTCTCGTTCGGAACATTGCTTCGTCCGTCCTGGTCGGACGGACGGAGGCTTCAACACTCTGTCGAATTCTCATTGTTTGGAGGCGTAGTGCCAACTTGTCGCGAGATTTCCGGAGACAGAAGTTAATATCACTATGGACAAAGACCGAGTTAAGGGAAAGATCAAGCAGCTTGAAGGCAAGCTGCAAAAAGTGAAGGGCAAGTTGCTTCACTCAAGCGGCGACAAGATCGAAGGGGCCGCCAAAGTTGTGGAAGGCAAAGCCGAGGAAAGGTATGGGATTGCTAAAGATGCTGTGAAGAAGGCGGGCGAAAAGCACTAATCTCGTCGCTGAATTACTCCAATATCCCGACCGCATTTCGGAGTCTCGCTCTTGCACGTTGAACGTCAGCGAGCGCTTGGTTGAGGCTTCGTTGTGCGGTCACCAGGGAGCTTTGAGCGCTCGTAATATCCAAAAACGCTCCAAGGCCGCCATCATAGCGCCCCTCGGAAATGCGAACAAACTCAGCGGCGTTGGCGACGGCAACCTTAGCAAGGGTTACACGCTGCTGGGCGGAACTCAGGTCGACGAAGGCACTTCCAACCAGGTTGGACGCCTGCTGCGAAACTTGCACCAGATTGGCCCTTGCGATTTGAAGGGAACCCTTTGCTTGTTTGATCTGACCAGAGCGAGTGCCACCATCGCCAAACGTCCAGCCTAAATTCAATCCAACGTAGCCAAGTTGGGTCTTAAGTGGATCGCTGGCATCCTGTCCCGATGTGCCTGCAGTCAGCGAAAGTGTAGGCGATGACGCTTTTCTCGCAACCGATAGCCCTGCGTCGGCAGCAGCAATCTGAGTCTTGGCTACTTTGACGTCGGGGCGATCACTTAGAGCCTTACTTATCAAGACACCAAGATCTCCCTCGCCTTCAAGGGACGGTTCGCTAGATTCCACAGGGGTAATAGGCGTTAGGGGATCAATCCCCATATCCAATGCCAAAGTCATCCGTCCCAGTAGGGTTGCACTTCTGACCTCGATGAGAGAGATCGATGCGTTTGCCAGATTCGTTTTTGCCTGGACGATATCAGAAGGTGCGCCAATGCCACTGGTAACTTTTGCGCTCGCCTCATCAAGTTGCCGCTGCCGATTGGCGACGTCTGCCTCACCAAGTGCTTCGTTGGCTCGGGCTTGAACGAGGGCGTAAAAATCAAGTTTGACCTGGAGAGCAACCTCTTGGTTCACTGCATCAATCGATTGAATGGCTGCCCTCTCAAGCGCTCGCTCCTGCCGAACTTGATCTCGTGTTCGACCAAAATCCATGAGCAATTGGCTGAGACCAACACCGGCACTGTAGAGATTTTGGGCGCCCTGGGTATTTCCCGCTCCGATCGCTCCCTTTCCGAAGTACCCAGCTGTCGCCGTCATCTGTGGCCTGAGGCCAGCGGATGCTTGCTGCACACTTCCCTGTGCTGATAGCAGGCTCCCCTGCGACTTTGCAATCTGAGATTGCCTGCGGAGAGCAATCTCGATTGCCTCGTGAACAGTAATGGGTGCGCTGCCGAGTTTCAGTTGCGTATCTGTTGGCAGCACCTGAGCCTGGGGCAAAACAACATCGGGTGTGTTTGGAATCACTGGCTTCGCTGGCTGCGTCTGGCTCGATTGAACAGGACCGGTAGCCTTCGTTTGAGCAAACCCAAAGCTAGCAACGACAAGGACTCCTGAACAAACACAAGCCCTGCAGAGCTGAGGTCTGGTGATGATGCTTGGTTTCAACTGCCTACAGAGTCTCATGAAGATCACTTCCCTTTTGCCCAGTATTTCCCTTTTTACGACCCATTCGTAGGATCAAGTCGTCGACAAGGGTGTACACGGTCGGAACCACGAACAGGGTCAAAAGCGTGGAGGTCGCCAGTCCCCCAATAACCGCGGTCGCTAGAGGAACATACATCTCGGAACCCGTGCCGACCCCGATCGCCAAAGGCATCATTCCCAAGATCGCAGCCAAGGTCGTCATCAAGATGGGTCGCAACCTCGTCGGTGCGGCAGTTAACACCGCTTCGTCCCGCGAGAGCCCCTGGAGCCTCAAGTGGTTCGTATAGTCCACCAGCAAAATTCCATTCTTTACAACGATTCCGATCAGCATGAGCAGGCCGATAAATGCGGTGAGTCCAAAGGATCTACCCGTCAAATAGAGGGCGAGGACCATGCCAATGGCGCAGAGTGGAACGGAACACAAGACCACAAGCGGAAATACAAAGGACTCAAACTGGGTCGCAAGGAGCATGTAGATCAAGGCTATCGCTAGGAAAACAGAAACTCCAAGCCCCGCGTAGTCTTCTTGCGCTTTGAGTTGGTCAGGACTGAACGTCCAATAACTGCCGGTTGGGAAGTGCACTTTGTCCAGAGCCTTTGTCATGTCATCCATCACTTCGCTCTGTGGTCGATCGGCGAGCTGCCCACCAATATCGTTGTAGCGTTGACGATTTAGGCGCTGAATCTGACGAGGACCGCTACCGATAACGGCGTTCGCAACTTGGCCGAGAAGGATCGGTCCGGTGGGCCGATTTTCGGTTCCAGCAATTGGCAATCGGTTCAGCTGATCGATGGTCAACCTCAGCTTCTGAGGCACCTGCACGATGATGGGGTACTGAAAGCCTCGTTCTTGATAGTAAGTCGAAAGCTGGCCATTAGTGGCAGTCGTCAGCGTATTGGCCACGTCCACAAAAGAAACTCCCAGCGTCTGTGCCTTGTCACGATCCACGTTCATATGGACTTCGGGAGTGACGTCTTGGAGCGACGTATCCACACCGGTAAGACCACGAATATCTTCAAGCGCTGCTTGGACATCGTGCATCGTCACCGACAGTTGGTCGAGGTCATTTCCATACACCACGATGGAAAGGCCAAGATTGTTTGCCCCGATGATGTTTGCGACGATATCAAACGCATTGACCTGAATTCGCGCACCAGGAATGCGCTTGAGCTTTGCCTGGAGTCGCTTGACGACATCGTCTGTCGAGCTCTTACGCTGGGCCTTGAGTTGGATCGTTGCCCCAGCGCTATTAGGGCTGGAAGGGCCTCCTCCTCCCGAACGGAAATTGAACCCTGCACCCGTGATGAACGTCTCCACGTCCCGATCTTCCGACAGAATCGCGTCGACCTGTTTCATCGCCGCATTTGTGGTCTCAAGGGCTGTGCCTAGAGGCAGCCGGATGAAGATGCTTAGGTTGCCAGTATCTGTCTTGGGTAGCTTTTCCCGTCCGACAAATGGCCAGAGAGCCCCGGCGGCGACGATGGCGAGAAGCGCAATACCAACGATGGATGGGCGATGGCTGATAGCCCATGTCAGCCCCCTTCGGTAGGAACTGTCCAGCCCATGGAACCATCCCCCAATCGTGTCAAAGAAGCGAGTCCAAATCGTCGTTTTGATCCCAAGCTCTTCGCGCATTTCCGGGTGGGCTTCCGCGATAACATCTTTCTCGCGAATCATCCTTGAGGCAAGCATCGGAACCACTGTGGTTGCATCAAGGAGAGAAACGGAAAGGGAGAAGATGACGACCAGAGCGAATTGCAGGAAGGTCTGCCCGGTTTGCCCCTTCACGAGCAACAGCGGAAGGAACACGATCATGACCGTAAAGGTCGAGGCGAGGACGGCGGGAATGATTTCTTGGGTACCGCTCACCGCTGCTTCAAAAGAACTCTTTTTATCGCGTTCGATGTGCCGATAAATGTTCTCTAAGACGACGATTGCGTCATCGACAATGAGACCCGACGCCAGTGCAAGTCCACTGAGCGATATGGTGTTCAGCGTGAACCCGCAGAAATACAGAAGAGAGAAAGTCGAAACGATGGAAATGGGAATCGACAGCGCCACGACAAAGGTGCTTCGAAGGTTCCTCAGGAAAAATGAGATGATGATGATGGCAAGGACGCCGCCGATCACAGCTGTTTGTTTAAGGTCGCCGATTGAGTTCTCAACGAAGGAGGACTGATCGTAAACGGGCCTGAACTTGAGGTTCGGATACCTCTTTTGGATCTCAACTAACTTGGCCTTGACGTTATTCGCAGTCTCGACGGTGTTTGCATCCGCCTGTTTTTGAATGCTGACGCCGATTCCCGGATTTCCGTTGACTCGCGTGTAATAGAGGATGTCCTGGTTCGCGTCGCGGACTTGTGCCACGTCCCCCAACGTCACGATGCGACCATTGAAGGTCGTCAAAGGCATCTTCGGAATCTGGGACGGATTCTTAAAGTAGCCGATACTGCGGATGCTGTATTGGGTATGCCCTTGTTGAACAAAACCAGCTGGCAAGGAAGTATTTTCCTGCCCCAGTCTCTGGGAGATCACCGACATCGGGATACCGAACGCCTGGAGTTTCTTAGGATCGACGTCCACGATAATGGCGCGATCGTATCCACCCGAGACATTGACCTGCGCCACCCCACCCGACGACTCAAGAATCGGGCTGATCTGATTATTGAGGATGTCTCGCAAGTGAACGAGGTCGTTATCACCGGTCACACCGAAATTCAGGATCGGAAATGAGTTCGGATCGAACTTGAAAATCGAAGGCTCAGAGATATTGGTATCATTCGGAAATCGTTGTTTCGCCCTTTGAACAGCTTGAATGACATCAAGTGCTGCCTGGTCGATATTAACCCCATAGTTGAACTGGACCGTTACTCGCGAGGACCCAAGCTGGGAAGTCGAGGTGACGGTATAGATGCCCTGAACTGTTGAAATCGTTTGTTCAAGTGGGCGCGAGATCTGAGCTTCCATGTTCTCCGGCGGAGTATTGGGCCAACTCACACCAACGGAGATCGCTGGAATCTGAATTCTCGGTAACAGATCAATCGGTATACGAAGAAGGCAGATGTATCCGAGCAGGACAAGCGCAGCGATGCGCATCGTCACGGCTACCGGTCGGGTAACCGAGAACCTACCAATGTTCATGGTTTAGGTTTGCGTCTCCCACTTGAAGATTTGGCTTGTCCCGGTCCCTTTCCATCGACAGTTCCCAAAGTTACTTTTTGCCCTTCTTTGAGGGGGTTGAACGTGAGAACGACAACTTTCTCGTCCGCGCGAACCCCGGTTCGAACCTCGAAACCGCGATCATCTGCAGCTCCCAATTCGACCTTGCGGACATGGGCGACATTCTGACCATCGATAACGGCAACAGTGGAGTTTCCAGAGGAATCCGTCGTCACGGCTTCCCGTGGCACAACGACCGAGGCATGAATCGTGCCTGTCACAATTCTTACGGTCGCAAACATTCCAGGTCTGAGCATTCGCGATTTGTTATCCAGACGGATATCAATACTGAACTGGCGATTCAGTGGATCTGCGGCACTGTTGATATTGACGATCGGTCCCGAAAACTCTTTGCCAGGTAAGGCATCAATCGTAACCTCAGCGATCTCACCCTGGCGTACCCGGTCTCCAAGTTCGATCGGAACACTCGCACTCACATAGAGCCAATCCATGTACTGGATCTCTAATACCGGACTGCCCGGCGTTGCCAAACCACCAGGATCGGCCTTTCGAGCAGTAACGGTTCCTTCAATCGTGGACCGAATTTCGGTTTCGCCGAGTCGTGCTTTTGCCTGAGCAACTTGCGCGGCCATCGAACTTACTTGACTGCTCAATGCAGCGACATTTTCTCGATATGCTGGCGACTGGGACCGATTCGCATTCGCGACGTCAAGACCAGCCTTGGCCTGAGCTAAGCTGGCACGACTGGCAGCAATGTCGGAGACACCTTTTCGCTTAACTATTACGAGGTTTTGCTGCTGAACACTTAACTGAGACTCTGCCGCCGCTACCTGACCTTGGGCGACAAGCACCGAGCTCTTCTGAACCTCAACTGCCGTTCGCGCATCATCAAGATCTTGAGCAGCCAGAAATCCCTTGCTATACAGATTGGTCGTCCTAGCAAGGTGCGACTGAGCATTTTGAAGAGTTGAAACTTCCTTCGCAACGTTCGCCTTTGCACTTGAGACTGCGTTTTCGGCACCTCGGACGAGGGCCTGCGCCGAGGCAACCTGAGCTTCGTAGTTCCTTTCAACTTGCTCAAGGTTTGCCTTTGCACTGAGGCTGGCAGCTTCTTGCTGACGAATCTGGCTTGAGACTCCAACGTCGGTAGCCCCGCTCGTCATTTGAGCCTGAGCAAGCCGCGATCTCGCCTCATTCAACGCTGCTTCTTGTTGAAGCACAGCGCCCTGTAGATCACTTGGGTCAACTTTGAGTAACAGATCGCCCGGTTTAACCGAGTCACCTTCCCTCGCAGTTAGGTACTGTATGCGACCCGAAACCTTGGATGAAATTGCAACTTTGAAGGGTGAAACCACATTGCCGACGCTTTGGATCACTTCGACGATGTCTCGGCTTCCCACAGGTGCGATGCTAACAACCGGTGATTTGGAACCGAACTTTGCTTTCGTGCCTTCTTCGGCATGTTTCTGAACCTGATACCGCCACCCAATGAGGAGTACCAGGGCCAACATGGGCACGCCCCAAAGGAGCAATCGTTTCATGGGCGTATGAGGGGAATTATACGCGCCCAGTTCCCGCAGAAAACCAAAGCACGATCCTGAGGATGAAAGGTAAGTGCTTTCTTATCGGTTTTCCATGGTTCGGAAGCGTTCATGGGCAAAGTATTCCGCTTCACCCTCTGAGAACGACTTCGCAATCAGTTCTGCGATCATCTCAGGAGGATCCCCTTGGGTGTAGTCGCGCACAGGGCCATTCCCGCTTGCTCCTTTTTCCAGATCCGCAACCGACTTATTCACGCCGAAGTTCGTTGCTGTCATTCCTGGATACACCTGGGACACCACGATTCCGTCTTTTGACAACTCTTCGCGAGCCGTAAGGCTGACCCCAACCAGTGCCCTCTTCGAGGAGGAGTACACGGAGTAACCGGGAATGTGCATGAACGCGGTACCCGAGTTAATGTTGACGATGGTGCCACCGCCTTGTGAACGCATGATCGGTATGACCGCCTGCATCGCGATGATCGGGCCAAGCACGTTGAGCTTAAAGATCTCCTCGAATACGTCGGGATCTATCTGCTCGATCGTAGCTTCGTATGCCCGTCCCGCATTGTTCACCAAGCCGTCAATCCGGCCGTAGTGGTTATGCACAACCTGGACCATGGCGCGAATCGAGTCCCAGTTCGTCATATCTGTTGTCACCGGCAGACTGCCCGACAGCTCGGAGTGAACTTCTTCCAGAGCTGTTGTGGACCTTGCGACGAGTGCCACTTTGGCACCCATCTGGGTCAGCAGTCTCGCTGCGCTTAAGCCGATGCCTGACGAGGCTCCCGTAACGATGATAACGCTGTCCTGAATGATCATTGGGTCGACTATACCGAGGAAGGTCGCTCGTCCAAATAAGGAGATCTGTGATGGGGTGCAATAATCCCATCCATGATTTCCCGGCGCGCGCTTCTCAAAGTCTCAGGACAAACAGCACTCCTTGCCGGTTGCGCTCCCCTCGTCAGCACGATTTCCGGGATGAACAATAGTGTTCGCTCTCGCTCAATCCGTTGTATCAACGTCATCAACTTCATTCGCGGGGTGGAACCACGATTTGAAACCGATCTTCTGCTGCCGGTTAAGAAGCAGATGGAGTTGATCGTAGAACACAAACTGCCCGCGACTTGGTTGCTGCAATTTGATGCGCTCGTTTCCGGGAAATTTGTCGACTATTTGAAGTCACATATGCCCGACAATCACGAGGTCGGGTTCTGGTTCGAGATGAACGAAATGCACTGCAATGCAGCGGGCGTGGATTGGCGTGGTCGACCGGGCTATGAATGGGATCACTACCCCACCGTCGCATTTACGATTGGTTACACGGAAGCAGAGAGAATCAAGCTCGCGGATACGGCGATGGAGAAGTTCAAGTCGATTTGGGGGAAATACCCAAGCTCCATCGCAAGCTGGAATCTCGACTCGATCACGATGGCTCACTTGTCGAGTAAGTACGGAATCGACGCCTACGCCGTGTGTCGCGACCAGATCGCCACCGATGGTTTTACGATTTGGGGTGCTCCGATTGCCGGCTATTACCCAAGCACGACCAACTGCTGGAGCCCCGCCGTCCACAAGCAGAACCAGATCTCGACACCCGTCTTCCGAATGCTCGGCCAGGATCCGGTGTACTACTACGACACCGAGTTGAAGCTGCCGGACGGCAGACGCATTCACGAACCGGACACGATGGAACCGGTTTGGACCTCGGGCAGGTCGGCCTCCTTCAACAAGGAGTTCCTGTCGATGATCTCTGACTCACCCACGCTGAAGTTCGCCTACGCGCAACTCGGGCAAGAGAACAGTTTCCCGTGGCGTGATCAGTCCGAGGCATATCCCAAGCAGATGAAAGCCCTTGCCGCCTTGCGTGATGCTGGCTCGGTTCATGTTGAGACCATGGGTGACTCCGGCCGACGTTTCAAGAAGGCATTCAGCATGACGCCGACCCAGGCGCAGATCATGCTCACCGATCCCTACGAGAACACGGAACCCGCTCAGACGACGGCATGGTATCAAAGTCGCTTCTATCGCGCCGACCTCCACTTCAAAGGGGATCTTCCCTACCTACGCGACCTGACCGTATACAGCGATCACAATCCTCAGCCGTTTCTCACCATGGCAACCACCAGCCATGACGTCGAGCAGAGAATGCCGGCCGTTCTGGATGGATTCCACTGGAGTACCCACCACGACATCTCCAAGGAGCCTGGATCCGGTGGGTTCTTTGCATTGGGTGGTCAGCGACTCCGACTAACAGGGAAACCAAAGATCACCGAATCCGGCAATTCACTGATTGGCGAGTTACCCGTGCAAGGCGGCAAAGTCCTTCACATCCGGTTTGACGAGCAATCCGTTCACATTCAACTCACGCCAACTTCGGGTGAATTGCTGACCCTCGATTTCGAGTGGGACCCAAAGAAGTCATCCTTCGTCGGAATCAGCGGCCAACACGTCAACTATCGTTGGCAGAACTTCGATTACTCGATGACCGTTCAGACGGGATCAGCGTCGGTCACTCCGACGGGCTTTTCGGTTGCGGGTACACACGGAGTGATCGCACTCAACCTAACTCAGAAGTCCTAATCTTAGGCGACACTACTTCAGAGACGCAGAATCGCCAAAGATCCATTCCACATCTCTGCCATGCCCGTCCACGCCTGTCAGAACATCCGCAAGGATCGGGCCGATGAGGTGCTTTCTGACGTGGTGGGTATCGGAGACTTCGATTGTTGGTGCGTCTGTGCCATCACCTGAGATAACGAGGTGCAGACTCTCGATGTTCTCCGCCGAATCGGGGAGGTGCTTGGTGTATTCGCCAGGGCCGGAGAACAGGACTTCACCGGTTCCAGCATCACGTATGGTCAACATCTCAGCTCGGACAGTCTCGACACCTTCTATCTCGGCCCGAGCCATCGCATAGAGTTGGGCAGCACCATTAAGGTGCCAGGCAACTGCCTCACCATCCGGTTGAGTACCTAGCAAAGTGAACCCATCAATCAAACCCAAGCGGACATCGGGAATGCGGTCCATGCGATCAAGTCGCGAAAGCACGTTGATCTCGATCGGAGGTCCCCCATCTGCATCGGAGACAGCCGCATGACCGATGAATTCACCATCAGTTAGAGGCTGAAATTCAATCGTCGCTTTGTCCGCATAGATGATTTCGCCATCCTCACCCGCAATGAGAAGCGGATCGCAGAACCAAATCTGAGGAGTATGAGAAGTGACGGTCTCCATACACTGATTGACGGCCTTCTTACTCTCAAGGTTTCGTGGGCTCATAACGGGGCGAATCCTGAGTGGATAGCTTCGGGTTTCGACTCTTGAGGTAGACCGCGTGCCAAATTCTCTCGGAAAGAAACCAGACCAAACTGCGTCTCAATAACTGTCATGACGATTCGGAATGTAGGGCAAGCAAAAGCCCAGCTATCTGCCCTCCTGGTGATGGTAGAGCAAGGCGAAGAAGTCGTTATTTCCCGGTCAGGTAGCCCTATCGCCCGCCTCGTTCCGTATGATCGTCCCAGTGTGCCCAGAAAACTCGGCGCTCTCACTGGACAAATTTGGGTAAGTCCTGACTTCAATGAGCCCGATGTAGTGCTTGAGAGACTTTTCTACGACGGGCCAATTGAACCTTCTCCTTAACACAGTCCATTTTCTGGAGATTTGACGTGATGTAAGTCGTATCCTTGATTTGGCTTGTCCACCGGCGCAAAGAATGATGAAACATCTCCACCTCCCAAATACTGAACTCGAAGTTTCACAACTCGCCTACGGCATGGGGAGCTTTGATGGGACGATTCCGCTGGCGGACGGGCTCAAGCTCGTAGAACAGTATCTTGATGCAGGCGGCAACTTCCTGGATACGGCTCACTGCTACTGCTTCTGGACCGATGGAGGAACGGGATCGAGCGAGCGATTCGTCGGTGAAGTAGTTCGTGCGTTTGGCCGAGATGGGCTGATTATTGCGACCAAAGGTGGGCATCACGGAATGGATGGCTATCCTCGACCGGATGATTTCCTCCTTCCCGAACTTGTGCGGCAGGACCTCCATCAAAGCCTAGACAGGCTCGGACTGCCAAGCGTGGACCTTTACTTCCTCCATCGCGATGACCCGCGTGTCCCGGTTGCAGAGATCATTGATTCCTGCAACGGGGTGGTTCAATCCGGCCAAGTTAGGTATCTCGGTGTCAGTAACTGGACCGTGGAGCGGTTTGTGGCGGCAAACAAATACGCGCACGCCAAGGACCTTCAACCGTTCGTCATGCTGCAAAACCAGTGGAGTCTGGCCCAGCCGACCTGGCACAACGAAAATGCGCCTGGGGCAGTGCGGTTCATTGAAGATCGGGAGATCTCCGTTTTGAAGGCCGAACAAATCGCTGTCGCCGCATATTCGAGCACCGCAAACGGATACTTCGCAACATCGGTTGAACACGGAAAGGCGTTCGACAGCCCGAATTCAAGACGTCGTTTGGCCGCTGCCAGGTCAATCGCTGAGAGCCATCACGCAACACCCACCCAGATCGCGCTCGCATACCTAATGAACCAGCCCTCGCTGGTGATTCCGATCGTCGGTACTCGAGATGCCCTCCACCTCGCTGAAGCCCTCGGTTCAATCATTATCGAGCTGTCTCAAGAGGATCTGCTAGAGCTGATCGCATGAGTTGGACTTCGACCTCTCTTAGTCAGGACCTCATTCGTCTTGGGCTGAGTCACGGTGACACGGTCCTTGTGCATTCAAGCTACAAGTCCTTGGGGCCCGATGGTGGCGAACCTGCAGACGTCGTTCGTTCCCTTCTAGATGCCGTCGGCCCCAATGGGAATGTAATGTTTCCCGCCCACACCTGGGTCGGCGCGAATGCTGAGAATCCGCCGAGTTTCCATCCGCTTAAGCCGAGTGCTCGTGTCGGTATCATTCCCGAATGCGGCCGTTGCTGGCCGGGGGCGACGCGCAGCATTCACCCAACCCACAGTGTCTCCGCAATCGGCCCAGACTCGCGGTGGCTGACTGAAGGACACTATGATGGCGGCATCTGCGGCATTGGCAGTCCATACGACCGGTTATGCCAACAACCGAACGGAACTGGCAAAATCCTCCTGTTAGGTGTGGATCACGAGCGGAACACGAGCTTGCACATGGTTGAGGAACTCCTTGATATCCCTGGTGCACTCAATGGCTATGCCGACTGTCTGGTGACAGGGTGGGATGGTGATGAGCGTATGCGTCGGACCCAATTCCACACATGGAAGGAACGCAGGTTCATGGTTATCGATGGGGACCTGGATCGCCTTGGCATTCAGACCAAAGGTTTGGTGGCGCAAGCTATATGCCGCCTGGTGGATGCGGCAAGGCTTCGGGAGTATGTTTCGCAAAGGCTGACCGAAGACCCAAATCTGTTTTGGGTTGATTAGCTACTTGCGAAGAAACCTCTGGAATGCATATCGTTGAATCGGAGCCAAAAAGCGGGGATTCATCGAAAGCTGTACTACAATCAACTAATGATTGAAAAGAGACTCACCGCTGTGATTCAACGTGAAGAACACAAGTATGTAGCGCTGTGTCCGGAAGTAGACATTGCGAGCGAAGGGGATACGATTGAGACTGCTCGCGAAAACTTAATCGAAGCGCTTGAGCTGTTTTTTGAAGTTGCTGAACCCGAGGAGATTGAGCGGAGGATGAGAGAAGAACCGTTCATCACGACCGTCAGAGTGGCCGTTGGGTAGGCTCCGTCGCCTTTCCGGTAAAGAGGTTTGCCGGATACTCCATCAGCATGGATTCAGCCAAGTAAGGCAACGAGGCAGTCATGTGGTGATGCAGAAGGTCACGGCTACCGGAACGGTAACCGTGCCAATTCCACTTCACGACGAGCTAGCAATTGGGACTCTCGCGAGTATTATTCGCCAGTCTGGAATCCTCAAGAGCGAATTTGAGGAGCAGTGAAGCGATCTTCGTCCACAGCGGGGCACAAAGCTGTCTCACGATTAACCTCATAGGTTTATCGCTGTAAACTCTTCTCATGGGCGATGATGCTGCGTTGATTCCGGCTCCGGCGGATCCGGCGAAGTGGGCGGACTGGCGACTTGAACTCGAGCAGTTCCGCGCGAAACAGATCAGCCCTGAGATCACTGCTGCCTATGATCGACCCGAGTTCCTCTGGGCTCGTAACAACATCGTGTGCGGGATGGTGATGATGTTCGACCGCGAGTTCTATGACCCCGCTTCGGACACTTTCAAAGTGGATGAGTTTGTCGCACGCCACCGTCGCGATTTCGGCAGTCTGGACGCATTGGTCCTTTGGCAGGCGTATCCGCGAATCGGCTTTGATTCGCGGAATCAATTCGATCACTACACGCTCGCGCCAAAGCTCCGTAAAGCAGTCGATCAGCTTCACGCATTGGGTGTCAAGGCGTATCTCGCCTATAACCCGTGGGACACTGGAACGCACCGATCCAGCAAGCCCGATCCCCAGGCGATTGCCGCTCTCGTGTCCGAATACGACTTTGATGGAATCTTCCTCGACACGCTAAGGGAAGGGGATTCTGCCTTGAGGAATGCGTTGGATGCAGTCAAGCCAGGCGTTGTGATGGAGTCCGAACTGGCACTTCCGATTGGGTCGATGGCGGCGAACCATGCTTCATGGGCACAGTGGTTCGACGACAGTGAGGCACCTGGCGTCATGCGGAATCGATGGATCGAGCGACATCACATGATGCATCTCATCCGGAGATGGGATCAGGACCATTCAGGCGAATTGCAGATGGCATGGATGAATGGAGCTGGGATTCTTGTTTGGGAGAACATCTTTGGGTCATGGAACGGTTGGAATAACCGCGACAAAGCGATCCTTCGCTCCATGATCCCGGTTCGCAAGCGCTTCGCGGACCTCTTCGAAAATGGTTCTTGGGAGCCACTTGTTGCCACAACCCTTGATGGAGTCTATGCGTCTCGTTGGTCACAAGGTTCAACAAGTCTCTGGACGCTTGTCAATCGAACTGAACATGTCGCCAAGGGGCATGCTCTCTCTGTTTCGACCGATGGATCAACCCGCCTGTTTGACCTAATTCGTGGGATAGAGATCGACCATGGGGATCTCGAAATTGCTGCACGCTGGATCGGAGCGGTGCTAGCAATTTCTTCTTCAAAAGTTGACGAAGACTTCAAGCAGTTCCTGGGCGAGCAGGCAAAGCGATTCATTCCTTACGCCAATCCCCTGGCACGAGTGTTGCCCATCATCCAGCGGACGCCGGCCCCAAAGTCGACCAAACGCGCCGTTGAAGGTGAGTGTGTAACCCTTGGACCCGGTCCGAGAAAGGTGGTTTCCCGCATGTGGGCACGAGAGTGTGGAGACTATTGCTCTGCCCAAGTTGGCGGTTCCTCTGCCGTCTCAGTCCACTATGAAAAGTCATTCGAACACAACGTTGAGATTGGGTTTGTTGCCGTCCAACGCCACGAGGTAACGAACCGTCAATTCTTGGAATTCGTCGAGAGAGGCTATCAGCCGAAACATGCTGACTCTTTCCTCAAGCACTGGGTCAACAGAAAGCCCCTAGAAGCTGACCTCGATAAGCCCGTTGTTTTCGTCGACCTCGAAGATGCACGGGCCTACACAAAGTGGGCAGGATTGCGCCTTCCGACGGAAATCGAGTGGCAGCTGGCGATGTCGGAGGTCCCTGCATTCCACAATGAAATATGGAACTGGACCGAAAGTGAGCACTCCGATGGTCACACCCAATTCAGCATCCTGAAGGGTGGATGCCATTGGGAAGCAAAGGGCTCAGGGTGGTACGCCGACTCCGGCCAAAGAAGCCCCGATTGGTCATCCAAGTACCTCCACTTCTACCCCTCGCTCGATCGGAGCGAAACCATCGGATTCCGCTGCGCGATTGACATCAGGTGATCAGTAACGCACTGATAGCTTCAAGTGAAGCTCCGGATGCGCTGCAATTTCCGGGTAGGCCTCAGTAAGGGTCGCAAAGGCAACGGGCTCGTCGATAATCGCATCGCCCTTGAGGGCACCGGACTGGATGAAGTGCCAAACAGATTCGATGATCCGTGTCTCATCCCATCGCGGATGATCGGGGTTGGGGTCGGAACAGGCGCGTGAGAACACGATTCGCTGTCGATTCATGTGAGCTTCGCCTCCGAAATCTATTCCGGCTGGGAATGGGGCTGGGAAGGCACCGTAGGTGATGGTTCCGCCATAGCCGACCCCTCGAAAGGCGGCTTGGAGCGCATGCCAGGAGCCGGAGAAATCGACTCCGACATCGACCCCACGCATTTCCGTAAGTTCCCTAAGCGCCATTCCTGCATCACCATCTGAAGGGTCAATCGTGATCGCTCCAAATCCTTCGGCAACCTGGCGTCTTTGGGAGATCGGATCAATGGCGAATACCCGGTGAGCCCCGGCAGCATGTGCCAGTTGAACGGCGGCGAGACCGATTGCGCCGAGGCCGAATACGGCCACGTCGTCGCCAATCCGCATCCCACCGTCGCGCAGCGCCCCAAGGGCAAATGTTCCGGGATCAAGCATGGAAGCATGTCGCCAGTGAATCCCGTTCAGGCCTCTTAGCTTTGAAGAATCGATGATCGGTGTATCTTCAAATGGCCCCCACCAGGCCACTTCTTCACCCTGTTCGGTCACGCCGAACTGCATGTTCCCCAACGGCACCGGGTAATTCCATAGAACGCCCCCCGGTTTGTGGACCCGGTCCTTGGCATCCCAACTCCCACGCTCGTTGGCATAGCCTTTGACGAAGGCTGCCATCGTCCCATGCTTCTCAACACCGAACGTCGGCGTGACTCGAACCTCGCCGGGCCGAGGATCACGTTCCGGCGAGTCCAACCATCCTATGATTCCGGGAGACGAACAAACCAGCCTCTTTGCCATATCGCCACGTTACCTTGAAGCCGGTCGGCCCTTCCTGGGGCCAGGCTCATATACTTGGTCTACATATTCGCCACACCAGGAATAGGAAAAAGTATGCTCACAGATCGAAAAATGAATAGTTTTCTACTGCGTGTGATGATGGTTGGTGGGTGTGGTCTACTTCAAAGCCAGCTTCCATTGGTCGCTCAAACCGGCGCCGGCTTTGAACGTACGAACCCCGCGTTTTCCCAAATAGATCTTCGTGATTCACTGCAGCCTTCAGTGTTAAGAGACACCCAGAACGGTCCGGTGATCATCTCGGGTCGAGTGCGAGACAACAACATTCACAGCGTCTTACTGAGAGTCACCACGAGTAGGGGGATTTCATTTTCGCGTCGCGCCAGCGTCACGGCAGGCAAGTTTCATGCGTCGTATCCCGTCGACTTCCCGAATGCATCGAAGCTGGCACCAGGAATCCTTTTCGTCGATGCAACAGTGGAGCCAAACTTCACCCAACCGGCTTTGCGAGGAAATGCGGAGGCAACGATCTTCGTTTTCGATGGCAATACTCGCCAACTGCCCGATTACCCTTCTGCTTTCACAACCGACCTGCTCGACAAGCAGGGCAAAAGCGATCAGCGCTCCGACAAGTGGCCTGGGACCCTAAGCCTGGTCAATCTCTACATGCACAGCTATGGTGCGCGCCTCGCTGGCATCGGCAACGCTGATTTCGATCTTGCCAATCCGACTGATTTCACATTTTTCAAGAACAATATCGCCCTCTATGACTTCGGCGGCCGAGGCAAGAATTGGGTTGGAGCCACTAACCACCGCGTCGCACGGACGTTTTGGAAATCAGTTTGGAATACGTGGTTCAACTCCACCAACGACCATCCCCTTGATGGCAATCCAACAAACCAAAAGTCATCAAACTATCTGCCGTACGCATTCACCAACGATTTCGCAGACATTCTGATCGAGCACCTCACTCGGTACCGCTTGACCGACCAGGCTGAAGGAAACTTGGAGTCGATGTGCCGAGAGGGGCTGGAAAACCTGATCGCTTGTCAACATCGCCAGGCCACGAATTTCTCGCTTCCTGATTCTGCCGGACACCGAGAAACCTATACGGCGGGAGCCTTCCGCTACGGCATGTTCGTGAATGGCGACTTTATGACGGAGGGCAAGGGTTGGTTCTACAATCCCGCCTTCCGAGACTATGCGGCGGGCGGAGTGCTGAATGGGCGTGCGATCTGGGCCCTTGGTGAAGGACTGCGAGCATTTCCGAGCGGCCCCCTCGCAACCAAAATCGAAGAATCTCTGGCGCTCGGATTGCAGTTTTGCCTGAACGACGCCCAGGCGACGGGCTATGCCCACATCACAGCGAAAGGAAATCGTTATTGGCGAGACGCCGGCGAGCATGCTTACCTTGCTCTTGGGTTAGTTAATGCCTGTAAAGTCTCGCCCGACTATATCGCGCTAAAACCTGGGAAACGACTGCGTTTGATCTGCATTGAGGCCTTGAATGCGCTGGTTGACCTCCAGCAGCCAAACGGGCAATGGGCGGTTTACTCAAATGTCGACAGCATGGTGATTGCCGCCTTGGCTGAAGGTGCCCTTGCCTTGCCCAATGAACCCGACTCAAAGCGCTGGCGAGCGGCTGCCGAAAGGTGTGCGAACGGCTGGCTGACAGCAAAAGTGGACCTCAAAGAGTTTATGGGACCTGCCGTGCATTTCGGCTTGCGCTTGACTCCCGACACGATGAGTTATCGGTGGTCACATCTCGATCCCAAAGCATGGGGAGATCGAAACTACATCTTCTTCTACCAATCAGGACACTGGATACATGCGCTTGCTGGACTGGCTGAACTCACGGCAGACAACCGATATCGACAACGGGCGGAGTCCATGGTCAGCTACCTTTGCGGCAACAATCCGTGGGGTGTACGTCTCCTAAATGAACTCGGTGGGGTGTATAACTGGGTTGAAGACCGCGACGGTGATGGCATCGAAGACCAACTCAAACAGGACATGTATCCAGAGTCAACGGCGTTCTGCAAAATCGGTATTTTCCACCTCCTGAACTCGAAAACTAATTAGGCCGAGATGAACGGCAATAGCGCTTTTCAATGTCGCTCTCGTTTTGTCCGCACGGCGGCTGCGTCCCCACGGAGAGGACGGCTACGGATGCTGTTGAATTCGGTCGGGATCCGTGGACTGGACGTTAGCAATATGATTCACTTAGCAGGTACGAGTTGACTTGCCATATGGTCTATTGCAGCGATCATGGAAGCATCGGAGTCGAACGCACACCCCAACTCACGCTCAAGCTTTGTCACGTCGAACACACAAGGTGCTTCACTCTTGCTGGCATCTGACACCGCTACCCTGCCGGTTCCTACTGCCTTGACGACTCGTTCGGCTATCTCTTGCCACGGTGTGAAGTTTTTCGCCACGGCGATATAGGTTTCGCGATTGACACTGGAGCGCAACAAAACTTTGTAGACCTTCGCGAGATCGGTGACCCCGATGAACTGCCTACCGTCACCACTCACTACCTGAATGTCTTCACCGCGATGTGCCGCATGAACCATGGCCTCAATCCTGTTATTGCGCCCACTCGAAGAACCTTCGAACAGGGGAAGGCCAATTGTTGGTCCTGGACGGATAACGTTGCAGCGCATTGAGCTTTGATGAGAGAAAGCATGGAGAAATGCCTCCGCCGCAGCCTTCGTGGCACCATAAAAGTCATTGGTGGTGGTTCGCTGCGATTCATCCATCAACGCCGTGAAAGGACGATGGACAGCGGCTGATGAGGTGTAGATCAACTGCCCGACGCCCGCGTTTGCAGCCGCTTCAAAGACTCGAAGTGACGCAAGCGTGTCTTTCAGCTGCAATTCGGTGGGTTGTTCGTCCCAGATGATCGCGTTGTGGATGCAGGCATCCTGACTATGAATAGCCTGCTGAAGCTCCGTGACATTATCTAGTTCGCCCTGCAACAGAGTGAGTCCTGGCATATCAGTAAATTCAGGGATCTTTGAGGGGTTTCTGGCGAAGATAGTGATTTCATCTCCTGCTGCCAATAACTCCATCACGATGTGCGACCCGATAAAGCCGGTTCCACCTGTAATGAGGACTTTCACGCCTCTATCGTACAACTTGCCCTAGGTCGCAGGCTGATGTATCGAAAGTTAACCTTAGCTTAACTCGACCCTAACAGGTTCATCGTAAAACGAAATTCAAATGAAACTCTCACGTGTGCTCGTGGCTCTTTCCGTTTCGATGGCACTGCTTGCTGGTGCCTCGGCAGATTCCTGGAAATTCATCGTCACTGGGGACGGCCGATCCGGAAAGAACCGGCCCGAAGACAAGAACGGTGTCAACGCGCTGATCATGGGTGAGTTGTCCAAGGCGATGGTCGCTGAAAACCCCAAGTTTGTACTGTTCTCAGGTGACCTGGTTGCAGGCCCCAAGACGGATGAGGAGATGGAGTCTCAGCTCGACACGTGGCTCGAAATCATGAAGCCGGTGTATGAGGCCGGCATCAAGGTCTACAACATCCGTGGAAACCACGAGATGCATGTGCCCAATCCAGAAGTGGTCTGGCGAAAGAAGTTTGTTGGACCTTACGCCATGCCCGACAACGGGCCAAAAGGCGAAGAAGGTATGAGCTTCACCGTAAGCCACGAGAATGTGCTCGTCGTGGGCCTCGATGAATTCCAATCAAAAGCCGGTGGACAGGTCAATCAGGCGTGGTTGGATAGCGTGCTGAAGACCAAGAAGGAGCAGCACGTGTTCATCTACTCACACAAGATGGCATTCCGAAGTGGAAACCATGTGGACGGCATGGAGATCGATCCGCCTTCACGCGACGCCCTGATCAAGTCCCTGATCGCGGCAGGAGCACGGACTGCCTTTTTCGGTCATGACCACCTATATGATCACCTCGCCATCAGCCTTCCCGGCGATGCTCCCGGCAAGGAGTTCCACCAATTCGTAGTCGGAACCGCCGGGGCTCCCCTCGTCCACGGAAAGGGCGAGCCCGGAAACAACAGCATCTGGAAGGTCCAGAATCTCAAGCACATCGAAGATAAGTACGGATATGCCGTCGTCGAGATCGATGGGCCCAAGGTGACGATCACGTTCAAGGCCCGAACTGCTCCTGGCGTCTACGAGGCTGCCGACAGCTTTTCCTACTCGGTGGAGTAGTCACACAGACAGATTGTCGAAAACCACGCTGGCGATGATGCCTCCAGCCGAAGCGCTAGCGGAGCCTGGAGGCTCGAACCACCTGCTTTCGAACACGAACGCGCCATCGCCTTCCGAGCACTCTGTCATTTAGCCTCACGGCTTCGGCGGTGCCTCAGGCGTGAGGCATCGACGTGGGTGGGGGCTGGAAGGTTCGCCTACCGAGCGCTCTATGGGTAGCCTCCACGCTCCACTTCGTTTCGGGTGGAGGCATCATCGCGGGTAGGGGATGGGGGAAGCACAAACAGAAAAGCGAGGTCCAAGGAGCAGGACCTCGCCATTCTGATGTTTTGGGGTGGGAATCGTTAGAGACTAGTTTCGGCTAACCGTGATGATGCCAACGTTCTGGTAGGTACCAGGTCCAACTTCAGGAGTGATC
>CAILEM010000079.1 GCA_903833215.1 uncultured Armatimonadota bacterium | reverse complement strand
ACTTCCACGATAGTCATCCGAAACCGTGAGCGCACTCGGGTCCGCGATCTGGGCTACGAAGCTAAACTTCAAGGGTTGAACGCGGCTTGGTCCCGAGTGGTCCCGCTCATTAACTTACTAGGGTTGCGAAGCTACCCTGGGACACCTTCAATCACCCACCATCCCGAACGCTGAAAGTGTTCCGTCCCGAGGGCCGAAGGCTGCATTGCCACCTTGGGTCGGGTCGCAGCCAAGCGTCGCAAACCCTGAGGCGAGACATATCTGAACAGTCAGGGACGAAACCCCTTCAGGGTTTTAGATTGGGTCCATGCAATAACCCAGCGAACACCCCTTGCGGGGCTCAACACTGGGCTTTGTGGACAAAACACCGGCGGCGTTTTTGGCGGTAACCTCCGACGAGTTAGCCATGATCCAGCGTACGCTTACCGTCCTGCCGCTTCTCCTTCTCGCCATGTCCTCAATTGCTCAACCGACTCAGCGAATTAAGACTCGGTGGGCGGACCATGTGTCCAAGTCTGCTCCCCATCCAGAATATCCACGACCTCAGATGGTGCGGAAGGGATGGACCAACCTCAATGGCCAATGGGACTTCACCGTCACCCATCCATTGGACCGAAGTCACGTTCGATACGACAAGAAAATCCTTGTGCCTTTCCCTGCCGAATCGACGCTCTCCGGTCTGGCGATGCACGTTCCAGAAGAAAGCGAGCTATGGTATCGAAGAAACTTCACTCGACCGGCCGGTGATCGAGTTCTGCTTCATTTCGGTGCTAGTGACTTTGCGACCACGGTTTACGTAAACGGAAAGGAAGTCGGAGGCCACAAAGGTGGCTACGACCCGTTCTCATTCGACATCACTGATGCGCTCACCACAAAACCGGATCAATTGCTCGAAGTCCGAGTCATCGACCCGACCGACGGCAGTACACAGCCTCGTGGCAAGCAAGTCAACAAACCTGGCGGAATCTTCTACACCTCCACCAGCGGGATCTGGCAGACGGTTTGGTTGGAAGCCGTGCCCCAAACCTCGATCGAGAAAGTGGTCATCAAACCGGAGGCAACCCAGAACCGACTTCATATCGAATTCAAGCTTCGCGGAGGAAATGACGGCTTGAAGTACTCCGTTCAACTTCTCGACGGATCCGAGGTCGTGGCGTCGAATTTGGATTCAGAAACACCCAACATCAACCTACCGATGATGTTCCCGAAGCTCTGGAGCCCAGAGTCACCGTTCCTCTACACACTTCGCTTGGCAATCAAAACGCCGAAAGGAAAAGTCGTAGATTCGGTGAACAGCTACACCGCCTTCCGAGATGTTCGTGTGGGACGTGACGAGTCAGGTGTCACACGCCTTTTCCTCAACGACAAGCCGTGCTTCATGGTAGGGCCTCTCGACCAAGGCTTTTGGCCAGACGGAATCTACACTGCGCCGACCGACGATGCGTTGAAATACGATATCGAAGTCACCAAGCGCCTTGGCTTCAACATGATCCGCAAGCACGTCAAAGTCGAGCCAGATCGCTGGTACTACTGGTGCGACAAACTCGGCATGCTTGTTTGGCAAGATATGCCAAGTGGTGATGGCTTCATCGCCCCGCAAGACCCTGACCTGAAGCGAAAGCCGGAGTCGGCTCAGCAATACGAGACCGAACTCAAGGCGATGATCGATGCCCTGTACAACCACCCATCCATCGTCACTTGGATTCCGTTCAACGAGGGCTGGGGCCAGTACGACACTGCACGCATCACCGACCTGATTCGATCTCTGGATCCTTCCCGTCTCATCGATAGCACCACCGGTTGGGCAGACCGAGGCGTCGGCGACATGCTTGACTGGCACGTTTATCCGGGCCCAGGCTCCCCCAAACCGGAGCCAAAACGAGCGGCGGTTCTCGGCGAATTCGGCGGATTGGGTTTGCCGACTCCCGGTCATATGTGGCAGAAGGAGAACTGGGGATATCAGTCGTTCAAGACGAACGCCGAACTTACCGATGCCTGCGTCGGGCTCTTTGAGAGGCTCCGATTCCTCATTGGTTCCCCCGGACTATCCGCGGCGGTTTACACCCAAACCACGGACGTAGAGACGGAGGCCAATGGCTTGATGACGTACGACCGAGCCATGCTCAAGGTCGACGAGAAGAAACTTCGCAAGGCGATCAAGGATCTATTCGAGTTGCCGCTCGTCCTCGTTCCCGTTGCACCAACATCGGAGGCACAAGCTCAGGAATGGAAGTACGCAACAACCACCCCGGCGAAGACATGGGCAGACTCCAAGTTCGACGATGGAAATTGGGCTAAGGGAAAGGGCGGTTTCGGGACGACGAACACCCCGGGCGCCGTCATTGGCACTGAATGGAAATCAGACGACATATGGCTTCGTCGTGAGATCGACTTGAGCAGCATCGAGAAAGGCACCAAGCTCTATCTCCGAATGCATCACGACGATGATGTCGAGGTTTACCTGAACGGCAAACTTGTCATCAAATCTGCTGGCTACCTCACGTCGTACAACTACTTCAAGGTCCCGCAAGCGATCACCGACTCGCTGAAGCCAGGAAATCACACCCTAGCGATTCACTGCCGCCAGATTAAGGGCGGTCAATTTATCGATGCTGGCATCTACCGAGCCCAATAAATAACTCTCATGCGCATTACTCCTGCTGATCGTCTCATCTTCTGTTCGCTAGCGATTGCTTTGGGCTTGTCCTCACAAGTTCGTGCAGACGACACTACGGTCCGGCATGTTCAAAAACCAGATGCAGGAGTCTATGCCTATGCCGTCGGGAACAAGGCGCCCCTCACACCAAGTCCATTCCGAAAGCTCCCGATCGGATGGATTTATCCCAATGGCTGGGTCAAGAAACAACTTCAATTGGAGGCAGAAGGCTTCACCGGACGACTCACCGAGATTAGCCCATGGCTCAACAAGACGGACAACGCTTGGCTCAGCCGAAACGGCGCCGGGAAGAACGGCTGGGAAGAGGTCCCCTATTGGCTCAAGGGTTTCGGGGACCTGGGCTACGTTTTGCGGGACCGGCGTATTTCTCAAGAGGCGATCTTCTGGGTTGAGAACGTTTTGTCGAGTGAGCGCCCGAACGGCTATTTCGGGCCGGAATCAAACCTGACCGCCAACAACGGCAAGCCTGACGTGTGGCCAAACATGGTCATGCTGTTCGCCCTCCAATCGTATTACGAGGTCTCACAGGACCGTCGTGTACTGGACATGATGACCCACTACTTCAAGTGGGAACTGACCATTCCGGACAAGGATTTCTTGCTCTCCTATTGGGAGCCCCAGCGCGTCGGCGATAACATCGCGAGCATCTTTTGGCTCTACAATCGCACCGGCGACAAGTCGCTTTTCGAATTGGTGGACAAGCTGGACCGTGGTGGGGCGAAGTGGAGCAAGGGCGTTGCGAACTGGCATGGCGTGAACATGGCACAGGCCTTTCGAGAGCCTGCCGAGGTGTCTCAACTCAACCATGACAAATCGCTGATCGATGCAACCGAGCGCGACTACCAAACCATGCGCCGCATGTACGGTCAGGTTCCTGGTGGCGGCTATGGTGCCGACGAGAATGCAAGACGCGGCTTCAGCGACCCTAGGCAAGCAACCGAGACCTGCACGATGGTTGAGCTCATGCTGTCCGATGAAATGCTTCTCAACATAACGGGAGATCCCATTTGGGCCGAGCGCTGCGAAGATATCGCTTTCAATTCCTTGCCCGCGTCGATGACGCCCGATCTCAAATCTCTCCACTATTTGACCTCGCCGAACATGATCCTCATCGACAAGGCGAGCAAATCACCGGGGCTCGAGAACGGCGGGCCGATGCTATTGTTCAACGCCTACGATCACCGTTGCTGTCAGCACAACACTTCGCATGGTTGGCCCTACTATGCCGAGCATCTGTGGCTCGGGGCCGCAAACAACGGACTGGCCGCAGTCATGTACGCCCCTTGCACCGTGACTGCAAAAGTTGGAAGTGGAACCAATGTAACCATCAATGAGAAAACGACCTATCCCTTCGACGAAAGGGTGAGCTTCAGAATCGGTACATCGCGTTCCGTGGCATTCCCGCTCACGCTTCGGTGGCCATCTTGGTGCGACAGGCCCAACCTCAAGGTTAACGGAAAACCCCTTAAGCTCAGCGGCACCCCAGGCGGTTACATCATCGTCAATCGGACGTGGCGGAACCATGACGAGGTGGAGTTGACGCTTCCGATGAAAGTCCAAACTCATCCGCGATACAACGGCTCGATTTCTGTCGAACGTGGTCCTCTGTCCTACTCTCTCAAGATCGGTGAGAAGTATGTTCGGATGGGTGGAACCGACAAGTTCCCATCGTTCGAAATCCACCCGACGACCCCTTGGAACTACGGACTGGTTACCTCCAATCAAGATTTCAAAGTCAGCAAGAAGGCGCTCGCGCCAGACTCGCAGCCTTTTGCTCCCGCCAATGCGCCGATCTCTATCACCGCCAAGGCACAGAAGATCGATAACTGGAAAATGGACCACTTGGGCTTAGTCGGGCTTCTTCAAGCGATGCCTGCAAAGTCATCGAGACCGACTGAGACCGTTACTTTGATTCCCATGGGCGCGACTCGGCTTAGAATCGCGGACTTCCCGACCGTGAGTTCATCTCCGACAGCCCATGCCTGGAAGGGTCCCCACGTCCCCAAAACGCCCATTCCAGCTTCTGCTTCACATGTATTTGGCGGTGACTCAGTCAATGCCCTTAGCCAGGGATTTCGGCCTGTCAACTCCAACGACCAGTCGATTCCAAGATTCACCTGGTGGGACCACAAAGGCACGACCGAGTGGGTCGAATACAACTTCCCTGTTGCCAAAACTCTCTACCAAGCGAAGGTCTACTGGTTCGACGACCGCAGTTCCGGTGGCGGATGCCGGGTTCCTCAGTCCTGGAAATTGTTGTATAACGACGGCGAAAAGTGGACAGAAGTGAAGACGAAGGGCCACTACAGTGTCAAGCTCGATGCCTTCAACGCCATCGACTTCACTCCCGTGAAAAGCAAGTCCTTCCGAATTGAGGTGCAACTCAAGCCGAATTACTCGTCCGGCATTTTGAGTTGGGAAGTGAAGTAAAGGCGTCTGCTAAGGGCTTTCAGGTGGACAAAGGGTTGCTCGACGTCCATCTCCCTCAAACTCGATATCCAAACGCCAACAATCCGCCGGATCGATCAAGCCTTCTGCTCGGTCCGGCCACTCAATAAGGCAGAGATGAGTGTCCAGATAGTCCTCGAGTCCAATGCCCTCGAAGGACTTCACGCGGTACAGATCGGCGTGCATTACGGGTGGCAGGGTATCGAACGTCTGGATCAGGTTGAAGGTGGGAGACCGAACTGGCCCAAGATAGCCAATGCCACTGAGCAGACCCCGCACCCAAGTCGTCTTCCCCGCTCCCAAAGGGCCCTCCAGAAGAACCACATCTCCTGCCACAAAGCGTTGGGCGAGTTCCGCTGCCCAGGCCCGCGTATCCGCGTCATCGGAGAGTTGTCGAATCTCCAAACTACGAGAGATCCTTAGAAGTGATTCCGACTTGGATTGCCTGGATCGGATAGCCGTCGGGATCGGAGAAGTTGGCAATGACCCCGCCCGGAACATCGTGAAACGCGCTCAGCGAGTGGCCCGAAGCCGCCAGTATCGCTTTGAGACCGAGAAGGTCATCCACTTGAATCCCGAGCACCCACCCGGAACCATTGCACGGTTTGGCATCTTCGAATGGTGGATGCAACCCAATTCTGTTGCCGTCGGGAAGCGTGAAATCCGACCAATATGGAGAGATGGAACCTGGAGTGAGTTCCAGAACATCCCGATAAAATGCCACCGAACGATCCATGTCCGACACCTGACAAATCGTCGTATGAAGCCCAGTCACCACCATGCAGAAAAGATAGCATCTTTTCTGCATGGTGGTGCTACTTGCCCTGATCCCTCCAGCCGGAGACAAGGCCGATGCCGAAAGGCCATGAAACCGACTACCCCGCGCGGGCAGATCGAGGAATACCACTTACGATGATGCCTCCAGCCGGAGCTGAAAGCGGAGCCTGGAGGCTTGAACCGACAGCCTTCGGCTACGAAGGCACATTGGCCTTCCGAGCACTCTATGGTTAGCCTCCAGGCTCCGCCGATGGCTCCGGCTGGAGGCATCAGCGCAAGTGATGGATGGTAGTTACTCTTCTGCCAGCACTCTATGAATAGCCTCACGACTTCGCCTAGGGCTCAGGCGTGAGGCATCGACGGCTGGTGGTATTCGACCAGCCTTTAGTTAATCGTCAGAACCGCCGCCTTTGCGGAAGTCCCAAGCGTTCCAGTGATGGTTGCCGTGGTCTTGCCACTGCCTTTCGTCGTTGCGACCGAGAACGTCGCCGACGTCTTTCCGGCTGCGATCGTCACGGAGCCGGGCACGGTGGCGGAGCCGGAGGTGCTGGCCAAGGAGACTACCAAACCACCGGTTGGAGCCGCAGAACTAACGGTCACCGTTCCCGTCGAAGACTTTCCGCCAACGACAGTCGCCGGGTTCAACTTCAGCGACACGATGACAGGCGAGGTAACGGTTAAGGTCGCTGAGGCCGATCCTCCGTTCAAACTACCCTTGATCGTGGAGGTAGCTTGCCCACCCACTGCCGATGTCTTCACAGTAAATGTAGCACTCGTGCCACCAGCGCCAACCGTTACCGTTGTCGGAACAGTAGCGACCGAATTGCTGCTGGAAAGCTGAACGACTGCGCCGCCGGCTGCGGCTGGGCTGCTTAAGGTAACCGTGCCAACCGAGGACTTCCCGCCCGGGACCGTTGATGGCTTGAGACTGACCGCGACCACCGTTGGAGGCGTGATCGTCAAAGTCGCTGACGGAGTCGAGCTCCCGACCCTGCACGTAATCGTAACCACCTTCTGGGTTGCCACCGGCGATGTTGTCGCGTTAAACACAACACTGACCTTTCCAGCCGCCACGTAAACCGAGTACGGAACGCGAGCCCAAGGAGAGTTACTCGTTAGGAGAACAACCGTGCCACCCTTTGGAGAAATTCCGTTCAGAGTCACCGTTCCTGTCGCTGCGGTCCCACCGGCAACCGTTGACGGATTAAGTGTGATCGAAGACACACCCAGCGTCATCAGCGTTAGGTTGGTGCTTTGCACGCTGCCGTTTACCGAACCGGTGATAACAGCTACGGCCTGCTTGGTCACCGTGGATGTTGTTACAGGGAACGTGGCAAAGGTTTGTCCGGATCCGATCGTGACTGAGGTTGGAACTCTCGCCGACGAGTTATTGCTCGTCAGTAGAATCACAACACCGCTGAATGGTGCGGGTCCGTTGATCGTCACCGTTCCCGTCGTCGAAGCACCCTGTGCCACTGAATCTGGGCTGAGAGAGATTGAGACCAATTGCGGAGCATTAATCGTCAAGTTCGCTGTCTGCCAGTTGTCACCGATCGCAGCGGTGACGACCACCGTTGTCTGGTTGCTGACGCTTGCCGTTGTGATTGGGAAAGTGGCCGTTGTGTCGCCTGGGGCAATCGTAACCGTAGGGGGCACTGTCGCTGTAGTCGTGCCAGTTGACAACGAGACGACCACACCATCAGGTCCAGCTGGTGCATTGATGGTTACCGTACCCGTCGAAGTGCTGCCGCCGGTAAGCGTTGGGGGAGCCAATGTCAGTGAGAGCACCGCCGGTGACAAGACCTTGAGCGTCGCTGTCTGAGATGTCCCGCCGATCGCAGCCGTGATGTCTGCGGAAACCTGGCCCGTTACCGCCGTCGTTGAGACAGTGAAGGTGCCTGAAGTCTGGCCCGGTTCGAAAGTGATCGAATTAGGCACCGTCGCTGCGATGTTATTCGAAGAGAGATTGATCACCACTCCAGATGGGCCTGCTGGGCCATCAAGTGTAACCGTCGCCGTCGAGGAGGAACCTCCCAACAGCGAGGATGGATCGAGTGTTAATGACCAGACGGATGCTGGATCTACTGTGAGAGTAGCGGACAAAATCACACCAAAGGATGCCGTGATCTTTGCCGAAGTGTAGGCATCCACTGCCGAAGTCGAAATAGTGAACGTGGCGACAGACTGCCCAGCCGGGATCAAAACCGTAGCCGGAACAACTACCGATGCCGTGTCGCTAGCGAGTGAAACGGTGACACCGCCTGCAGGTGCAGGTGCGCTGATAGACACGGTTCCGAGTGTCGAGTTGCCACCGGTAATCTCGTATGGATAGATGCCTAGCGACTGTGCGTGAACACCTACGAGGGCGTAGACGTTGCCGTCATTGGAGCCGAAATAGACGGTGCCGTCCCCACCTATCGCTGGCGAGGAGAAAATGCCTGACGTATCCCCGGTTCCAAATGCCCACTCTTGGACACCAGTCGTGCCGTTCAGAGCGTAGATCACGCCCGTTCCTGAACTCGTGGAGCCACCGAAGTAGACCGTTCCATCCGCAGCGACGGCAGGAGACGATTCGACATACTGGCCACTGGCGAAGTTCCACTTGACAGCTCCGGTGGCACCGTCAATGGCATAGAAGAACCCGAGGTTGGAGTTTGCTCCGATGAACACTGTGCCGTCAGGGCCGATGGCAGGCGATGTGTTTACAAACTGCGCGTAAACGGCTCGCTCCCAGATCATTGCTCCAGTAGTGCCGTTAAGCCCGTACACCGTACCGTCATCTGAACCCACATAGACATTGCCGTTCAGGCCCACTGCCGGAGAAGACTCGATGGGGGCACCCGACTGAAAAACCCAGTTCTCGGTTCCGAGCACACCGTTTAGGGCATAGACATTGCCATCCTCAGAACTCACATAGACCGTTCCATCATTCCCAAGAGACGGTGAGGACACCACATTGCCGCCTGTTGAGAACGTCCAGTTGGCTCCACCTGTCGTCGGGTTCAGCGCGTACACAGTGCCGTTATCGGCTCCGAAGTAAATGTTGCCATTCGTGCCAATCGTTGGCGACGATTCAATGGCCGCACCCGCGCTAAAAGCCCAATTCGCAGTTCCGGTCGATCCATTCACTGCGTACAAGTTGCCGTCATTTGAACCGACGTAAACCGTGCCGTCTTTTGCGATGGCTGGCGAGGAAATGACGGGCCCACCCGTTGCGAAGAACCAATTGATTGCTCCTTGTCGCTCCATTCAAAGCATAGAGGTTGCCGTCATTCGAGCCAACGTACACTGTGCCATCCGGGCCAACTGCCGGTGAGGACACAACCGAGTTCCCGGTCTTGAAGGTCCACTTGAGCACGTTGGTGGCCCCAGAAGCTGCCGAGAGCCCACTGTTGTAAGGGCTGCCGTGAAACTTGGGCCAGGCAGACTGGGAGAGTTGAGCGCTCGCGCTCAAAGCCAGCAACGAGCAAGCGGCAAGACTGATTAACCGGAGGCATCGATTCCTGGCTAATGAATTAATAGACTTAAGGCAAGGACGGTTTTCGCCGTTGCGCGGAGATGGGTTAGGAACCTCACTGACCATGTAAATCACTAGTCTGGATTCGGATTTAATCCGTCCAGTAAAGCAAAGACTGATCAGAGGCTCAAAAAGGAGTAAGAACCTCACATTTCAGCATCTATTTGAGTTGAAATAGACGCAATCAGAAGGCGGCTTTCCGTGTCAGAACTTCTGAAATTACCCAATACCCCTTAGGTCATTTCTCGGCATGATTTTTCATCGTTAACCGTGAAAATGCTTAACGCATTTAGGAATTGCTGAAGTAGCGTCCTTTCGTTCGCCTCTGAAAGCACCAAGGGTGCGCTCCATAGTAGCAAAGGGCAACGCCCTGGTACCGTGCGACCGCCAAATCAAGAGCCCTGTAAGGGCGATCCATCACGTCGGTAGGCGCCGCCTGCCGACCCTAGTTTGAATTCAAAAGTCCACGCTATCTTCAACTACTGAACTCATGCCCAAATTCGCTCATCACTCCTCACTGTGTTTTGCACGCTTGCGAACAAATGTCCGCAAGCACACAATTAGCGTCAACCAGGCGATCGACGCAATGAACATGGACTGGGCTGCAGCATCTTGATTGTCGCGGCGTAAATCGATCGCATGTCTCGTCAAGACAATTCCGACCACGAGCCCAATGAACATAACGATCTGATGCCTGACCGTCTTGGCCATCCCGTCGGACTGCACCATGCGCCAGCCATCGATGCCAAACAGGATGAGGACCGCCACCAACTCGACCTCACACAACAGCCGCAGTCCGGTCATCTTTGACTCTTCTCTCCCATCTTCGTCTCGAAATTATATTTTGCTACGTGACAGATAGCATTCTTAACCAATTCCCTAATCAGGCGCGTTACGCATGACCGGCAAGGCTAAGTAAATCGAAATCATGAAGCAGGCGGCGATGCACGCGAGTGGATAAATGAACGCCACGCAGAACGCCCCAACGTAGAGAGCGAAAACAAGACGTACCTTTCGCGTCGACCTCCGCAGATGGACCAAATCCTCGTTCACTCCTTGGGTCTTGTTCATGCGCGTGATGTGAACCCAAACCAAGTAGTACAGGCCAGCGATCATGACGAACGAGCCGGCGAAAAGACCGGCGGCATATCGCGCTTGGGGGTGCACTAAATAAACGGATAAGAGTGAAGTCGGGAATGGCACGAGGGTGACAGGAAGCAGCATCATGCCGTTCAGGAACATCAAAGCATGATCGGGTTTTCGTACTCTCTCAAACATCACATTGTGGTTAATCCACATGAGGAGCACGGTCAAAAAGCTTATGACGTAGGTGAGGTACGCCGGCCATTCCGCAGCCAACTGTTGCAGCAAAAGCATTGGCTGATCGCCAGTCGGCAGTGTGGGAACCTTGATATTTAACACCAAGAGCGTGAGGGCAATGCCAAATATATTGTCGCTGAATCCCTCAATCCGTGATTTATCCCCGCGTTGTGATTTATCTCATCCTCCAAGGCTACCAGGGTGTTGCCCTCCGTTATTTTGGAGAAAAGCACTCCAGGGCATCTTCGCAATAATGGGCGCACCTTTGGTGCTTTCGGACCGGTTCAGCCGGTGGAATGATCTCTCAGACCGCGGTCACCCACAGGGCTCCGGTAAAGCAAAGTCCAACTCGTCTCCCTCCTCCGCAGAGCTACGGCGGACAGGCTCCCCGAGGTCCATACCAGCTACCAGGTAGATGAACCGAAGGACCAAGACGATAGCCAATCGCAGGAATGACGTCGAGGAAAACGCAAGCAATCTCGAGGACAACGAACCCGATAAACTTTAACCTAGAACCGAATGCTATATCCCAGCGCGATAAAAGGATGAGGCGTTGTCGTCCCGCTTATCCCCTTGCCGATACTCAGGTCAAGCTGAGTGTCGTTCGTTGGAAGGAATGCAATCCCGATGTCCAAAATCGCTGCGGTAGCTCCACCCCAAAGCTCGGGGTTTTGCACGCCGCCATCGATGAAGGCTTGAGTCCGACTGTCGAGATCGCGGCTCAACGTCAACGCACCAACGAGCGCGGTGAACGAACTCCCGTTAGACTCGTAAAAGCCAACTCCCAAATTAGGATTGACAGACCAGTGAGGCGCAACCGTCCAATCGGCGGCTAATCTCACGTCACCTGTCGTGTGTTGGGTTTGGAACCCGGCACTGCCAACTGGTGCGAATACGCGCGCGATCGTGCCAAGCGAAAGCTGATCATTCTTATCGGAAGGTTGCTGGAACTGTAGCTTCATGCCTAGCGAAATGGGCGCATACCCCGCCAAGGCGGATTGGCCGTTCTGCCAAAAGCCGTTATATCCAAGCGACTCAACACGCAATTCGTACCGACTATCGAGGCCGTATCGAAGCAAGGTTGGGGTAAGAGCCAGTCGCTGGTGACCGCCCCCCGCAATATCGTGATTTTCGTGCTGTGCGCCAACTTCAATTTGAAATACACCCTTGCCAACAACTGAGCTACCGTCAGCGATGCCGGGGCGGTCTGGGTTGATCGGGTCGCGCTGCTTTTCCTTTTCAGCCTGCACTTTCCCGGCGGTCTTGGCAAGCATATCCCCTTGCGGTAAGTCATCGGTGCGAACAATTGGACCTACAAGAACAAGCAAACTTGAAATGAGCGGCAACATCATCGCTCAATAATACACTTGTGACTGATTCTCGAAAAGCCTGTTTAGCAGTCGTTCGCAGTGAGAGCGTGGTATCTCACACTCGATTTCTGACTTCGCAGACGGGAATCCAAAACCTGCAACGTTGGCTCAATACTTGTTTCAAGAACGCCGGAGTTCTTTGTATTCCAGTCGATCTTTAGGGTCGGATTAGGACCTGCGCTGATCGGGATTTCCACAGCAGCTTCCATTTCGCCGTCAATGTTGCTTCGCAATATCTGGATACCTACCGCGCGGTTTTCAACCGTAGCTTGAATGAGGCGAGGTTGGTCGGTTTGCGGTGGGCGGAATCGAGCAATAAACGTTCGGGTGGCGACTTGCGCTACGGGAGTGGAAGGATCCGCTTGGACGATAATCAACGTTCCCACCGAGATGGTCAATGGTCCTGGCTGAGTGGCGGTGATTGTCTTGTAATCGGTCGCGAAATACTTGAATACGGTTTGGCAGGATGCGAGCGCTGGAACCAGAATCGCCATGGTTAGGCTCAATCCCAAAGTTAGGTTCTTCTTAAAGCGTCGCATACAAACAATATCGGCTCGCTGTTCAAAATCTAAACAGCAAGCCGACAGTGTTTGAGTGACTAGATGGCTTGGGAAGCAGACAGGAGCATGGGCACCGCTCTCTGGAATTCCATTTCGAGCGATGCGATGCGGTCGGCTGCCGCAGAAACATTCCCTTCACGACCTAACATTTCGATATCGGCGGCGATGCTAGCTAGCTTAATGGCCCCCATCGTTGCACTGGCGCCTTTAAGCTGGTGAGCAGCTCGATATACCGCATCTGCGTCACGGTTCTCGATTGCCTCGCGAACCTGCGAAACCATTCCCGGCCCCGTCTCCGCAAATTTCTGGGCAATTTTGTGAACCAGATCCTTACTGCCACCACATCGTTCCAGCAGGCCTTCCAAGTCGATCGTTCCTTCAGTGCTCATATTCCTCTCAACGTTTTGAGATTGTGACTGAGCACAGAGCTTCAAAACCGTTGTTAAAAGTATCTTGGCATCAATCGGTTTCGACACGTATCCGTCCATTCCTGCGTCAAGACATTTTTGTCGATCCCCTTCCATTGCGTTGGCGGTTAGGGCGATGATTGTCGTGTGCCTCCCCGTACCCGCTTCCATCTGTCGAATGGCTGCGGTTGCCTCGAATCCATCCATTACAGGCATCTGGCAGTCCATCAACACAAAGTCAAAATTCGCTTTTCGAACCTCTTCAACTGCCTCAACTCCGTTCTCTGCTTGGATGACCAGGCAGCCCCAACGCTCAAGCATCGAAGCAGCTACGGCGCGGTTGATGATATTGTCTTCGGCAATCAAGGCACGGAAGTCAGACAACTGACGTTCGTTGACGTCGATCATCTCGACTTCTTCGGTATTCGTAGCCCGGTAGACGGCGTCATGAATCAATCGCCGTAGATCCGTGCTGGGAACGGGTTTGACCAGCGCACCCACAAAACCAACCTCTTGCAGTTCCTCAAGTGAAGCATAGTACCCATAAGAGGAAAGCAAGATCATTGGGATCTTGTTGATCGTGTAGTCCCTGGAAACCGCGCGAGCAACCGCAACGCCGTCCATCTCCGGCATTTGATGGTCCACGATAACCAAATCAATCTTGCCTTCGGCACCATCCTGTCTGAGAATGGTGAGGGCTTGTTGACCCGAAACAGCCTCCACCACAACCATTCCCCACGACTTCAGCAACTCTCGAAGGACCCAAAGGTTCGTTGGATTATCATCGACAGCGAGAACGCGAAGACCAGGAAAATCGGCTGGCACGCCTTCATCAATGGGAACTCCCTTCTCAAACGCCAAATCGAACCAGAAGGTGCTTCCCTTGCCGAGGTCGCTACGAACTCCCATCTTGCCGCCCATAATTTCGACAAGATTCTTGGTAATTGAAAGTCCTAAACCTGTCCCACCAAATCGGCGAGTAGATGTTCCGTCAACCTGCGTAAAGCTCTCGAAAATCGTTTGAAGCTGATCGTTCGGAATTCCAACGCCAGTATCCGAAACCTCGAAGTGCGCCGAAATGCGATCATCCTCGATGCCGTTGAGTGTAACCCGAGTCGTGACCTCGCCCCGTTCGGTGAACTTGACCGCATTTCCAACCAGGTTCGTGAGAATCTGTCTCAGTCGGACGGGGTCGGCGCTCACATCCAAAGGCAAGCTTGGATCAATGGTGACGCTGAGTTCTAGCCCTTTTTCGTGGGCCCTCGGTGCAAGAAGTCGGGCAACTTCCTCAATCAACGAACGCAGGTTAACATCAACGGGAGTAACCGTCATCTTGCCTGCCTCGATCTTCGAGAAGTCCAAGATGTCGTTGATAATCGTTAGAAGCGCGTCCGCACTGCGCTGAATAGTTCCCGCATAGGCCCGTTGCTCAAGCGTCAAGGGAGTGCCAAGCAACAATTCTGTCATTCCGATGACGCCGTTCATAGGCGTTCGGATTTCGTGGCTCATATTGGCCAAGAACTCGGACTTCGTTCGGCTGGCTTCTTCGGCCCGTTCAAATGCGTCTCGCAAGTTGACCGTGAGCAGTTCTTGCTCCTTCACAGCTCGGCGACGTTGCTCGTCAGTCCGATTGAGGTAGGCCGCGGCAGAACCGATCGTGCCCGCCATCAAGACAACAGTCAGAACCACAACGAGCGCGGCACCTAAGTCCACACTGATGATATGCGTTCGCTCACCGAGAATTCTAAGCGCACCCAATCCGAAAGGCAAAGCAATCGCAAGCGGCAAAACTCGGCGAGCCAGAATACTTCCCGTCCCTTCGCCCGTAAAGAGCTGCATGATGCCAACATCGGATCGTGCGGCGAGAAGGCCAATCGCGAGAAGCGCAAAGCATGTTGAGGTTTGCAGCAACATCGGGGCCGGGCTTGTCGTTGTATACATCGCCATCGTGCCGTAGGCAAAGATGAGCAGAGACACCATCGACACGCAGAGGACGAGCAATGAAGAAATCTGATAGGACCGAATGCTGCTGGTCTTCTTGGCATTCAATGGCAGAATTGCCAAAGCCGACGCCGTAAAGCAAAGCGCGGTCAGCGGTTCCATCAAGTGGTCTTTATAGGGGCTTGAGTCCGCAAATCGCTGTGAGAATAACAATTCATCGATTCCGAAGTTGCTGTTCGTAAACCACCCGAAAATCTTGGTCGCCGCCAACGCGCCGATGAAGAGACTGATGAAGTTCGCGATGCCGCTGAATTTGCTGTCTTCGCGGAGTGCCTTCAAACGAAAAGCCCATGCTATGAGGACAAGCATGAGTGCGACGGTGGGGTTCATCGCGACTAACCATTGGGCTTTGTCTTCCGTTTCGGAGTACAGGAATTGATGCGCTCCAAGCACGACCATTCCAAACATCGCCACGAAGAGCGACACCGTGTTGATCATGATCTTAGAGAATTGATGTCCGCGTTTTGCGGATTGAGTGGCCATATGATAAATTCCTATTTGTAAAACGGTTAGTTTTGACCCGAACGAAGGGCGCACCGAGTTTTCACTCTTCAGCCCATTTCCAAGCAAAAACTCCTAGACTCTGAGCCCCCGATCGCTCAAAGCTTGACGTGTTGACTCCAATCCCTGATGCCAGATGGAATCCAAACCAAAAACTTGTGCGCCCTGAGCGAGCATCTGTCGATCGTCGAGATATACCACCTCGGATTTTTGGGCACCGGCAACTTCAAGCGCCAATCGATAGATGTCATCGTACGGCTTGCGCCGTCCGACAAAGGCAGAAACGACAAAAGCATCAATGAAGGAACCTAGTTCGTAAGTATCAATTCGATATTGGGCAAGCTCTCGCCCCTCGTTGCTTACGGCAACAACCTTCAAACCATTTTTCTGCTTGAGTTCCTTGACGTAGTCAATCATTTCTGGATACGGCAGCGACTGCCTCTTCATGAAATCAATGAAGACGTCTGAAGTGAACTTACGAGGTTCATGGAATACGGCGAATTGCAGGTACTCCTCCAGCGTGTTGAATCCCTGTTCATAATTCGGGAACACCGCCTCATGGCGGCGCTGCAATTCGTGCGGGTCAAGCTCAAAGTGCTCGGCCGCTCGATTCCGCGAACTGTGGTCCCAGCCGTTCGTTAAAAGAACTCCGCCAAGATCCGTAAAGAGATATTTTGGAGGCATAGAATTGGATCCTGCGATTCCACATTAATAGTGGTCTATTACAGTGTTCGAACCAATTCACGGTTTTACGTGACAAGGGAATCAAAACGCAGTTTAGGTTCGTCTTAGGCGACCCCGCACTGCCTCCAAAGTTTGACTCGGTAGACCATTGAGGTCTTGGTCGTGCAATTCGCCTCAGCCCCAAAAGCCTCCAGTCACACCCTGCGGTGATGCCTCCAGCCGGAGCCATCGGCGGAGCCTGGAGGCTCGAGTGCCGAGTGCTCGGGAGGGAGAACTTCCTGCCACCATCTGCGATGATGCCTCCAGCCGGAGCCAACGGCGGAGCCTGGAGGCTACCCATAGAGTGCTATGCAGGCAACCGTGTTTACTCAGATGGCAGAGTTGTTTATGCGAAGCTGTATCCGAACGTGGTCCTAGCAAATTTTCGAAGATATTTCCATTACACATGGCTTCCACAGAAAGCACAAGCGTATTTCGCAGAGAGGGATAGCCAAGCGCTCGTGTACTTGCCCAAAATTCTCCAACCTCCAGAATCGAACGAATTGCCTGAATAGAATCCCAAACTCTCCTTATACTGAGGGAGTGAAACCGTGCTGGCGTCCATCACCCAAGTTCATACGGATGACGGTTATCGTGATCGCGATATTATTTTTCGCGTTGCAGATCGGTGTACTTTTGTTTTGGCGATGGGTATTTGCTCAAAACAACTTTGTCAAGTGAATCGCTAACCGCAATTTGTTTACTTCCCGTTTCAAACTGATACGCTACCCAACCGTGCCCTCGCCATCGACAGTAGTTGGTTCAAGCCTCCAGGCTCCACTTCGTTCCGCCTGGAGGCATCAGCGCGAGTAATGTTCCCAGGGTAGCTGGCGGAAGCAGCTGGTGCAAGCCTCCAAGCTTCGCTACCTTCTCAGCTGGAGGCATCACAGCTTGCTAACTTGCTACTTCGTAACTTTCCACTTCTGGGTCACGGTATGACTTCCCACCGTCAACTCCAGCGTGTACTCCCCAACCGGCACATACGTGGCTCGATCGGACAAGTAGGGATCAACGAGCACATCGTCGGCTTTCGCCAACTTGATCTTCTTTTGCGTGGAAGGTTTGGCCGCGGTGAGTTCAAGGTCAATTGTGAGATCGTTAAACCCTCTCACAGCATCGAAAGTTTTCTTCTTCACTTCCTTGCCAGCCTTGTCTTTGATCACGAAAGTCGCCTTCCCCGCCTCTTTGGTCCAAAAGGCACCAGTCACCTTCGGGGCCCGAGGAGCCGAGGTATCCCACCTCTCCTTCCGGTCGTAGCCCCAAGTATTCGATGTCGTCATGTCATCGACAGAGTCGAGTTTCAAATCGGTTTTGCGTAGCTCGGGAGTAATGCTCAAGATCTTGTTGAGGTGAAGCACCCAGACACTGCGGGCATGAGTGGCAATAACAAGATCCTTCTCAGATGCCTGAACAACGAGGTCATGTACCGGAGTGTGAGGAAGGCTCCCGTTGAGGATTTCCCACGTTGTGCCGCCATCAAAAGTGATGTAGACGCCCATATCGGTTCCGACATACAACACGTCGTTGCGATTCGGATCCTCGCGGATGACGTTCACCGTCTCGGTCGGCAGATTGCCTACGATCGACTTCCAAGTCTTGCCAAAGTCCGTGGATTTCCACAAGTACGGAGCGAAATCATCCTCGCGATATCCGCTTTGAGCGACATAAACGGTCTTCTCATCCCACTTGCTTGCCACGACCCGTGAGACCCATTTATCTGGCGTCGGCGTCGGGATCGCTGTCCACTGATATCCGCCATCTTGGGTTACCTGAACATTGCCATCATCGCATCCGACATAGATCAGGCCAAACCGGACGGGACTCTCGCTCACGTCTTTGATTGTCGAAAATGGCACATTGCCGTTCGTTTTGTTCTTTGTGAGATCGGAGGAGATCGGCTTGTACTTATGCCCCATGTCAAACGACCGATAGAGTCGCTGGGCACCCAAATACAAAATGTCTGGGGCGTGCGGAGAGATCACAAGCGGAGAGATCCAGTTGCATCGAGGAGCAGGATCGCCTTTGGGCGGCTCCGCCCGAACACCCCACGAACTGCCATTGACCTGGCTGATCGCTGAGTGCTCACCAAACTGATAGGCGACGTAGGCAGTATCGCCGTCATTCCGAGGATCGACAGCAACCCAACTGCCGTCTCCACCAAAAATTTCTTTCCACAGATTGGGATCACTCACTCCAGGCCGATAACTGCTTGGTCCCTTCATGGTTCCGTTATCCTGGAGACCCGTGTAGATGTTGTAGGGCGTCTTGTTGTCGACGGCGAGCGTTGTGCTCTGCCCGACGGCGAGGTTATTCAAGTGGCGAATGGTCGTTCCACCATCAAAAGACAGGTACAAGCCACCGTCATTGCCCACCCACACTTTCCGGGGATCCCGAGGATCGTTCCAGACTGCGTGATAGTCGACGTGCGCCCGCTGGAAAACGGATGTCCAGTTCTTACCGCCGTCCTTTGATCGGAGCAATGGTAGTCCCATCACGTACACATCATTCGCGTCGCTGGGGTTCACCCAGACTTTGCCCCAGTAGTAGCCGCCAAACGCCCCAAACTGGCCACGGTCCGTTCGATGCCAAGACTTACCGGCATCGTCTGTCCGATAAAGCTCTGCTCCCGTTTCTGCTGAAAATGCATTGGGCGACTTTTCTTTGAGTCGCTCAGTCAGTTGAAGGACGGTGAGTTTTTTATCCTTAATCTGCTGAAGGACGTCATCCACCTTCATATCTTTATCGTAGGCGTGGAGGAACGTCGTAAGTTTCGCCTTGTCGAATTGGATAATTTTTTCCTCGTCAAGGTGTACAAATCGCCGTGGAGTCAATCGACCCGACGGCACCGTTTCGTCCATATCTGCCCAACCATCGTCTTCCGATTGATTGTCGACGAATGCATACACGGTGTCGGGATGACTTGTGCAAATGGAGAGGCCAATTCTGCCGGCAGCATCACCCGAAGGTACGTCAGAGACTTTTCTCCAGTTCTTTCCTGCGTCGGATGATCTATAGAGTGCGCTTCCTGGGCCACTCTCAAGAAAGTCCCAAGCGTGACGGTGGCGCTGCCACATGCTCGCGTAGACGATGCTGGGGTTGCGAGGATCAAGGACCATGTCAACGGCGCCGGTAGATGCATCAACCTTGAGGACCTGGTCCCAAGACTTCCCACCATCTATGGTTTTGTAAACGCCTCGCTCTGGGTTATCGGAATAGAGGTGACCTAGCGCGGCGACATAAACAATGTTCTCGTTCTTAGGGTCAATGACGATCTTGCCGATATGGTGGCTCTCCGGCAACCCCATCCATTGCCATGTTTTGCCGGCATCCGTGCTCTTGAAAACACCCGTGCCCGCATAACTTGTTCGCTGGCTGTTCTCTTCCCCGGTTCCAACCCAAATCGTTTTGCCATCTCGACTGAGCGTCACCGCTCCTATGCTGAATGCGCTTTGGTTATCGAAAAGAGACGTCCAAGTCGCTCCATCATCATCTGTTCGCCAAAGGCCCCCTGTCGCAAAAGCGACATAGAGCTTGCTCGGGTCCCCTGCTGCTGCCGTAATAACATTGACACGACCACTCTGCTTTTCGGGACCGACGCTTCGCCATGCGATGCCACCAAATGGGCTCTCTGATTCCAGTTTCAGGTGTGTCTTGTATCCATCCTGCCACACGGACGCAGGCATTCCTTTGATCGCAGTTGGATGGAATTTCTGACGCTGTTCTTGTTTTGAAAGGCGTTTCGATGGACCATCCGGAGCTTCGTCCGGATCAACCTGGGCTACTGCGATGCTGGCTAGGCAGAGTGCCGAAAGGAAGGGCAGCCAATGGTAAGAACGCATTAGGAATCGTTCTACCTTGGTGCCTTCCCAGAATTCGCAAGAAATCTCTGAGAATCTCACTTATATGGTCACGACAAACCACCAGAACCCTGGGACTTCAATTTAGCGTCGAATTCAATGTCACCTAAAGGATCACTTCTTTCTATGCCTCTTCGCATTACAAAGCCACTGAGCCGCTCAGAGAACATCGCGATCATCGTAATGATCACGGTATTGGTCGTCGGCTTTGTGAAATTGCGGGATGGCGAAAACGAGGAGATCAACCGACGCCGGTCTGTTATGGCAGTTCACGTGATGCAACAGTACCCTGCCTTTCCGGGCATGCGGCTTCAACTCACCTCTAAAGACGATCCCAAGGAATCGGAGTATGTCTGCGGACCGAACGATGCTGCGCTCGCGATTATTACCGCAGACGACCCGTTTGACAAAACGCACATCGTCCCAAGTGTCCAATCAGCCGTTGACGCTGAAGGTAATGCTTACCGAGTGGATCCTTTCCCTTTGGGCGGTGCCACTTTACTCCTGTTGAAACGCGGTTTCAGTCGCACGCCCAAGTCTGTTTCGGTGACCCTTTCCGGTAGTTATGCGGGCTCACGGCAATTCGTAACTGTGAACCTCACTAAAATAGCCGACCCAACTCTTTTTGTTCCGCCTCCGACTGCGAGCGAGGCTCGGCAAGCTCTTGAGATGGCGTCAGCAAGGTGGAATCCCAAATCTGGAGACGTCGATATCCGACTTCGGAGTCAACTTCCGAGGGATGAATCCGAGTCGGTTACGCAACTAGGAACAAGCTACTGCATGCCAGATGAAGTGCATTCGCCACTTCCTCCGTTTTACGGAAAGGAAATGCAAGCGGTGAAGGTCAGGATAGATCGATTCAAGAACGAGACGATTCCGTACGCATTGATCTACCGTAATGCCGAAGTCGTTGAGTCCAACAAAGACAGCTTCCTGCTGTTCAAGCAACAGCAGGTCGTTGGCTCAATTCATGGGCGGAAAATCACCCTCCAGAATTCGCTTCCAAAACAAAGCAAACATAGAGTGACGAAATCCCTGCGCGTTACCCAGCCCTTGGTCTTCAAATGGGCCACTGACTCTCCGCAGAAAGATCGCAAATCCTTACGTACCGCCGAACCTTGCTACCTCAAGGTCAACCGCCTCTTTCCTGCTCCCGAGTCCATAGGGGTCGATATTTTGAAAGTGGACCTTCCTAGCAAAAATATTGACGGCCAATCGGTTGGGTTTTCGGGCGTATTTGCGCCGGCCAAAAGGGATACTTACGTTCAAAGGCGAATCATCCCGGAGTTTCGCCTTGAAGTGACGGAATCACGGCGACATTTGATAAGCTCAAAGACGATCACACTTCCCGTTGCACATTAACGAATAGGCGGCCTGTTCGTTCCCGCATCGATTTTCGAGGATCCACTTTGCCCAGACTGAACGAAACCAAGCTCAAGGTCCTCGTCATCAGCTTGACTCTCGTATTAGGGTTGAGTGCGATCTGGGTTTTTGCCATCAAGCCGGACGAGTTACCCGACGCACGCAGAATCCTGAAGCAGATTGGAAATTTCGTGCCTGTTAGGCGAAAGCCCACTAGGTTCCAAGTAGATGTTATCAGGCAGGAAATTGCGGTGCCAGGAAAAGTCATTCAAGCCCAAGATGAACATGGGGTTGAACTCCTCAAGTACAAGTGCAAACCCGAGGATGCCGCCATCGTTCTGTTCACGATGAGGAATATTGCCAACGGTGCAGATGTCTTTCCTACAATCACGACAATTCAGGATCCCGAGGGCCGAGAGTACTTCGCCACGATTGAGTCCGGTTCAGGCGCCGTCAAAGTGCTGGCACTTAAAAGAGGCTTCGCTAAGAAGCCGTCACGAGTTGAAGTCAAATTTCAAAGTGACGAAGCCGATGGCTCCAAGCCCGAGAGCCTCCAAGTCACCGAAATCGCTGATCCCATTCGACACCTGTCACCGCCCCAAGGCAAAGAACTCGTCGAAGCTGAAAAGGTTGCGAGAGCCGATCTGCACGTCGATCGTGGCTACGTAGAAATTACGCTCAAAGAAAAGCCACCGCGAGGCCAATTCGAAATACCATCGATCATTGACTCCACTTACCTTCCTATGGGCGAAGTCTATTACAGCTTGCCTCCGCACTACATTGAGAATATCGACGCCGTCAAAGTGCGAATCGACCGCAAGAAAAATGACTACGTTGCTTCAACCCTGATTTACAGAAATGCACAAATCATCCAGATAGGCGGGAATAACTTCCTCTCACTTCCGGTTATGCAGGATGTCGGCACCGTCGACGGACACACGCTCATGATTGGAAACACAGCCCCAAGCACGACCCAAAAAAGTTCGAAACCGGGTGCCCATGTTAACAACCAAACGCTCACTTTCCGTTGGAACCCTAAGGAAAATCTGCGGCCAGGTGCACCGCCCAGTCACCGCATCAAGATCCCAATGCTAGAGCTTGTCTCTATCACACCGACGGTTGCTGAGATGGGACTCGGTTCTCTTCGCATCGTCATCCCAGGGGCCCTCTTGTCTGGCGGACCCGTCAGCGGTCTCGACAGTACAATCCACTCAACGAATCCTTCTAGCACCGCACTGGTTCGCACCATTCCCGAGTTGCGAATTAGCATCCGAGCGGTGACGCAGTCAAACGTTTCCTCTAAAACGGTACTTCTCCCCGTGCATCGAAGGCTGCAACGCGTGGCCCCGACGACACCTTTGAGTAAGCATTGAAGGTCCAAACCATCACCATTGCGATCGTCGTTTTCGCTGCGGCGATCGCCGGAGTATTTAGCATTCCTCGGTCACACCGCCGACATTGGAATGGCTACAACTTTTATGATCCAGATTTTCAACTGGACGTTCTCCAACAGGAGAAAGCAACTCCAGGAAAGGTGTTTAAGGTCACAGATCCCAACGGCTCCGAGGTCATGAAGTATGTTTGTGCCCCCGATGACGCGGCAATTGCGATTTTCACGATGCGCGATAAGTTCCGCGGTCAGAGTTTGAGAGCAGCAGTTTCAACCGCTCGAGATATGGTCTCCCGAAACTACCTTGGGGTTGTGATGTCGAATGGCCCCGTAAAGGTTCTTGCCCTTAAAAGGGGATTCTCGACCAAGCCAGACGCGGTCAATGTCGAAATCGCGAATGCTGGAGTGACCGGCCGCCGGCGAGGGACCATTCGGATCGAGGACATTGCCGACCCAGTTCGTGACGTAGTCCCTCCACCGGATACAACTACTGCCGAAGCTGAGAAATCAGCTTTTGCCAAATTAAACCACGACCGGACCTTCGTGACGGTGGAATGTCGCACACCGTTGCCGCCCGATCAAGTCGAAAAAGCAGTTTTGGTGGATTCATCTTATTTCCCGTTCATCCTCCCTCGCCGACCCTTCGGCTTTTGGCCGTTGCCAAACACGTCCGCTGTAAGCATTGATGCCGTAAAGGTTCGCCTCGACCGATTCCACAAACAGAGTCGCGAAGTGGTTCTGACTTACAAAGACGCGAAGCTCGTGAAAGTGAATGGAAGGAACTTCGTTTCCCTACCCAAGCGGCAAGAACTCGGACAAATAGAGGGAGCCTTAATCGTCGCTTCCAACAAGCCGCCGCTGGAATTTGGGGGACACCGTCTCCAGTCCCCTCCATCCAACCAGGTCATTGAACTTCAATGGAAATTCCGGCGCAAGCGCGGCGAGAGAGTTGACCCTACGAAAGCCGTGCCACCACCGGAGTTGGAGTTGCTGAGTGTTTCGCCGAAAATCGATGACTTGGGGTTGGACACTCTACGGGTTTCGCTTAACGATGCGTTCATGCAAGGTCGACGATTCAGCGGCTTTACCGAAGTTTTGCGGTCTCAGCAAAAATCGACTCATCCCCTTGTGATAGACATCCCCAAAATTGAGTTTCGAGTTCGCATTACGCACCTTCAAAAGATCTCATCCCGAACCCTCGTTCTGCCCGTTCACAAGTAAACAGCAGCAATCACAATCCGATTCGAAGAACGTTCGAGCCTCTCATTCCGTCGTGAAAGAGAACGGCGTCTAGGCACATTGAACACTTCCGTCGGAATGGATTGAATTGAAACCGCAAACCATCTATGTACCCATTATCGTCGTTGTGGCTGTCGCTGCCGCAATCCTGATCAATCGACGATCGACCGCTGAACCTCCTCATGGGCCACCGAGGCTCCCAGACCCAGACTTTCAAGTGGATGTACTGGCACAAGAGGAGGCCACGCCGGGGAAAATCATCCGCATATCAGGAGCCAGCGGTGCCGAGGCTCTTAAGTACACCTGCACCGCCGACGATGCTGCCATCGCCGTCTTTACGATTCGCGATAAGGAGAGTGGCGAGGCAATCCCAGCGATGATAAAGTCGGCAAAGGATACGAATCAGCGTGATTACTCGGCGTCGATCAGCGTAGGAGGCCCCATTTGCGTCCTGTCTCTCAAGCGTGAATTTGCGGTCAAACCCAAAGTTGTCAATGTCAACGTCGGTAATGGGCATGTTCTAGGTTCCAAAGAAGTCACTATTCCTCTCTCGAAAATTGCAGATCCCGTTCGCCTCTTCGTACCTCCACGTGGCGCAAAAGCCGCTGCGGCTGAAAAAATCGCCCGTGCAACATTCGTTAGGGATCGCAAGTACATCGATGTAAAAGTTGTCCGGCCCCTTCCCCCCGATATGGTGGAATATGTTGACTTACTCGACACTTCTTTTGGACCCGCCATCATGGGCTTCGGCATCCTGGCCGATTGCCCCGACGCCGTGAGAGTACGGCTCCGTCGGTATCGAAGGATTCCTATCGAATATGAGCTGATCTACAAGAATGCCAAAGTCCTTCACTTAAATGGAACCAACTTCCTTTCGTTGCCAACGAAGCAACTGATGGGTGAAATGGAGGGCCTAGGTGTTATGGGTGGAAATCGCGCGCCAGCCGAGAAAGGCAAGAGTGCCCGGAAGAATCTCCCTTCCAATCAGCAACTGGATTTGGCTTGGTCTGTTATTCCATTTCCCAAGACCCACGCAACTTTACAGGACCCCAATGGAGGCTATTCGATGGGTCAAGTTGCAGCGATTTCCCCGAGTATCGAAGATATGGGGCTAGATTCGCTCCGGCTCAATCTAGCCAGCGGAAATATCGACAACCGATACCGTGCGGGCCTTAGCGCGATGATAAAGGCAACAAAAAAGTCTGAACTTCCTAAGAAAGCGGAGATCCAAGAATTAAGGATCAAGGTGCTCATGACGCACCAAGAGAAGGTATCGACACAGGAAATCATCCTGCCCGTCCATCAGTAAGAGCCCAGTGTCTGGGTTCTTGCTAGAACCAACTTGCCATCCATTCCGTCATTGGATGGAGCCTATCGCTATAGGTGGTGAGGCTATTCTTGAAAATTCAATCGGTTACCGTCGCTGTCATTGCTATTGTCGTGATCGCTGCCGCTTTATTCAGCCTCCCAAAGCCAGCAGAAAAGGTCGCAAGTGTGCATGGCCAATTTCCTGATCCCGATCCGAAAGTTGAGATCCTGGCTGAAGACGAAGCAATGAGTGGAAAGACCATTCGGGTCAAGGGGCCCGATGGCTCCGAAGTCTTTAAATATGTCTGCACCCCAGAAGACGCCGCAGTGGCAGTTTTTACATTTGAGGACAAATCGAAGGGCACGCCTTTACCGGCAATCGTCAGGTCGGCAAGAGATTCGGAGCGAAACGACTATCAGGCGTCGATTACGACAAAGGGTCCTATCAATGTTGTCTGTATCAAATGTGGATTTGCGGTCAAGCCAAAAACGGTTGACGTTAAGATCACCAGTTCCTTTCACAGTGAGAAAACTTCAGTCATTCACATTTCAAAATTTGCAGAACCGGTTCGCGTTTTGACTCCCCCAACGGGATCTGCCGCCGTAGCAGTGGAAAAAATCGCAACCGCGAAACTAAACCGCGATCAAGGTCAAGTGGATGTAAAAATCGTCCATCCCCTCCCTCCAGACATAGATGAGTATGCGACGACAAAAGATACATCCTATGGTCGGTATGGCGAAGGCCGTGGACGGATAGTCAGTTCTGAATGGAATGGACTCGACGCGATCGAGGTTATGTTAAAGCGATACCGCAGAGTGCCACACGACTTCGAATTCCATTACAAGAACGCCAAAATTGTGACGGCGAACGGCAGAAATTACCTTTGGTTGCCAGACAAGCAGCTCATGGGTGAGATGCAGGGACTTGGCGTCACCGGTTACAGCAAGGCTCCCATCGATCGGCAAAAACAAATGGCAGCGCCTATCCCGTCCAATGAGTCGCTGGAACTCCTGTGGTCAGCAATCCCATCCCCTAAGACCAAGCCCATTCCCTTGGACATTATTCTCGACACGCGACCTGGCGAAGTTATTGGAATTTCCCCGTCGCTTGAAGAAATGGGGTTCGACTCGCTTCAACTCGAGTTGGCGACCATCAATGTTAAAAATGTGTCGAGGGGCGGCTTCCGCTCTATTCTCAAGGCCAAGACGAAAGCGGGACGCCCCAAAGTCACCGATATCCCCGACCTCACCATTCGCGTTCGCATATCGAATCGGGTGAAAGTTTCGACCAAGACAATTGTTCTGCCCGTTCACAAATAACGGCCATCAAGTACAGTTTGGGGAATGAGATTCCGAGCGAGCACGATCTGGTTAGGTTTGGTGCTTGGCACGGTGTCGGTACACGCCCAGTCGCTTAACGTTTTTGCGGCCGCGTCACTGAAGGAATCGGTATCTGAAATAGCCCGTTCGTTTGAACGTCAGCATCCAACCTGCAAGGTCAACCTCAATTTTGGAGGTTCTCAACTACTCGTAGCCCAGATTCGTCAGGGAGCCCCTGTCGATGTGCTGCTCACTGCCGGTGCGGAATCGCTACGCTCTCTACGATACGACCGATCCTCGCAACGCATTTTTGCCACCAATCACCTAGCAATCGTCGTTCCTATCGGCTTAGGCAAGGTGAGGTCCCTTCGGGACTTATCAAGTGGCATTCGCCTCATCGTTGCTGACCGACATGTCCCGGTTGGCAGGTATGCCGAAGAAATGCTTGCCAAGGCAAAATCGGAGTACGGCCAATCCTGGGCGAACTCGGTTAATAGCGCGATCGTTTCTCGGGAGCAAGATGTTCGTGCCGTACTGGCAAAGGTCTCTCTCAAGGAAGCGGATGCTGGAATCGTTTATGTCACCGACTATTTGACCGCTAAGAACAAAGTCCGCCTGATTCCGATACCAGAGCGTTTCGCAGTTACCGCCATGTATCCGGTTGTCCGGTTTGGAGGTTCCTCCAATTCGACATTGGCACGTGCCTTCACGGATTTCCTATTCCAACCTGCGGCCCGACAAGCCTTGATGAAGCACGGATTCGGATCTCCAGTCCCCGTCAAGGGCAACGTGAGGCAGCCGAGCCAATCGAAGAAACACACATGAGTCGAATTGTTGGCCGATGGTGGTGGTGGCTCCTGGCAGGATTGCCTTTGCTGGCGTTCTTGGCCATTCCCGTCGTCGCGTTAATCCTCAAATCGGTTGGGAACCGAATTGCCACATCCTCCGAATTCAATGATGCGATTCGTCTGAGTTTTGAGACATCCCTGGCAAGCATCGTTGTCACCGTCGTCTTCGGAACACCCCTTGCGTTCGCGATCGCGCGATACCAGTTCCCATTTCGTAAGGCAGTGAACGTGCTCTTCGACCTTCCTATCGTTTTTCCACCGGCAGCGGCTGGCATCGCATTGCTTCTGGCGTTTGGTAGAGAGGGGCTGATTCCAACCAGTTTTGGGGCAACCTCGATCGCGGTCGTCATGGCCCAGTGCTTTGTCTCCAGCCCCTTTTACCTGCGAGCAGCAATCAACGCTTTCTCGGCAACTGACACCGGCATCGAAGAATGCGCCGCGCTCGAAGGAGCCCGACCACTTGAGGTCTTCGCCAAAGTTGTTATGCCGCAGTGCAGTTCGCAACTCGCTAGTGGAGCCGTAACCTCTTGGGCGAGAGCTCTGGGTGAGTTCGGGGCGACAATCCTTTTTGCCGGCAATCTCGCCGGCCGAACCCAGACAATGCCACTCGCCATCTATATCGGATGGGAAAACGACCTAGACCAAGCAATCACACTTTCGGCGATCATGTTAGGAATCGCATTTCTCGCGATCCTTGTCGTTAGGGCGTTCGGAAAGCAGTAACCGGTTTCGTTAAATTCACCGATCCGCTACGCATTTTCGCTGCTTATAGAACCATTTCTCTCAGCGTATAATACGTAGAAGCATGTCTATCGTTCAGTTCAATCAGCCCCTTGTGATTTCCAAGGACTTCGAGCCCAAGGGCGATCAGGCAACCGCAATCGCGGGGTTGGTTGAGGGGCTCCAGTCAGGCTATCGATTTCAGACTCTGCTTGGCGCAACCGGTACCGGCAAGACCTACACCATGGCCAGCGTGATCGCTGAGACTCAACGTCCAGCGCTGATCCTTGCCCATAACAAGACCCTTGCTGCCCAGCTGTGCCAGGAATTTCGGGCCTTCTTTCCCGACAACTCGGTTCAGTACTTCATCAGCTACTACGACTATTACCAACCTGAAGCGTACGTTCCGGGAGCTGACCTGTACATCGAGAAAGACTCTTCGACCAACGAAGAGATTGAGCGGTTACGTCACGCCGCAACCCACGCTTTGCTTGAACGACGTGACATCATCGTTGTCGCATCGGTGTCCTGCATCTATGGTCTGGGTTCTCCGAGCGAGTACGCCGAAGCCGTCTTGACTTTCGAAACGGGTGGAACGTTCGATCTCGACGAAGCCCTGAAGAAGCTGGTTGCCATGCAGTTCACCCGCAACGAGATGGTGCTTGACCGTGGCACGTTCCGCGTTCGAGGTGATACTCTCGAAATCCAGCCCAAGGACGAGGAGATCGTCACCCGAGTTGAGTTCTTTGGCGACACCGTCGAGCGAATCCGACTATTCGACCCCCTCACGGCGGAAGTCCTCGACGAGCCGACGAAGGTCTCTGTCTTCCCCGCCACCCACTACGTAACCCCGTGGGAGCGAATGGACGACGTCATCGAATTGATCAAAGCGGAGATGGAAGCTCAATGCGCCATGTTCGCCGCCCAAGGCAAGCTCCTCGAAGCGCAACGACTTAGGCAGCGAGTGGACTTCGACATCGAGATGATGAAAGAGGTCGGCTACTGCAGCGGCATCGAAAACTATTCGCGGTACTTCGATGGCCGAGCACCCGGAACCGCGCCATACACACTGCTCGACTTCTTACCCAGCGATGCCATCGTTTTCATCGACGAGAGCCACCAAACCTTGCCGCAGGTGAGGGCAATGTACAACGGCGACAAGCAGCGCAAGTCCGTTTTGGTCGACTACGGATTTCGACTTCCAAGTGCTCTCGACAACCGACCACTCAAGTTCGAAGAGTTTCTGGAGCGAGTCCCACAGGTCGTCTACGTAAGTGCAACTCCCGGCCCGTTTGAAAAGGAAACCGAGAGTCAGGTCGTCGAACAGATCATTCGACCCACTTACGTTGTGGACCCAGAGATTGACGTTCGGCCCACAAAGGGGCAAATCGACGATTTGATCCGTGAAGTTCAGGAGCGAGTGCAGCTCAAGCAGAGGACGCTGGTTACGACGCTCACCAAGAAGATGTCGGAGGACTTGACGGGTTACCTTCAAGATCTCGGAGTGAAAGTTCAATATATCCACTCAAACGTTCACTCCCTCGAACGCCCTGAAATCTTACGCGACTTACGTCTGGGCGTGTACGATGTCATCGTCGGTGTGAACCTGTTGAGAGAAGGTTTGGACCTGCCGGAGGTCACCCTTGTCGCCATCCTGGACGCCGACAAAGAAGGATTCCTGAGGTCAGAAACCTCCCTCATTCAAACCATTGGACGTGCGGCAAGAAACATCAACGGTCGGGTCATCATGTACGCCGACGTGATGACGGGCTCGATGCAGCGCGCGATAGAAGAAACGAATCGTCGCCGTGAAACCCAAAGGCGATATAACGAGGAGCACGGGACGGCCCCAACCACCGTTCTCAAGGTTATTCGCGAAACCGTCAGGAGCCAAGAGGCCGTCGCTGAAGTCATCTCGCAGTACAGCGAGGAGACTCGGTCCAAGATCGGAAAGGACGGCGCTCCGATTCGAGTGGAGGATATCCCCATCCTGATCGATGGTCTCGAGAAAGACATGAAAGACCTCGCCAAGGCCATGGAGTTCGAAAAGGCGGCGACGGTCCGCGACGAGATTCAGTCTCTTCGGGCCCTGCTCGGCACGTCGGACGGAAAACTAGGGTCCGGTAAGCGCAAGCTCAAGCGATACGCTGGTGGCCGATAAATGAAATAGCCCTTAGGCTCCTACCCACTTTGGTAGGAGCCTAAGGGCTAAATTGCGTTTATCGGTTAGATGAACGCGCAGGCGAAGGACCGCTGCGTTGGCCACCGCTGTTAAACGGACGACCCATTTGCGGTCGCGAAGACTGACGTCCGCGCGATGCTTGTGCTCGTCCGAATGGCGGACGTGCATGCTGAACCTGTCGCTCCATCTTGTGCTCGCTGTGAGGCGAGACAGGAATCTCCTGCTTGATCAAGCGCTCGATATCTCGGACGTCTCGACACTGCTCGGGAGTTGCCATGGTGATGGCATGACCGGTTTCTCCGGCTCGGCCGGTTCGACCGATTCGGTGGATATAGTCTTCAGGATTGTCAGGAAGATCGTAGTTGATGACCAACGAGATCTGCTTGACGTCGATGCCACGAGCGGCGATATCCGTCGCAACGAGCACTCGGTGCTCGCCTCGCTTGAATCCTTCAAGCGCGGCTCGTCGCTGGGCTAGCGTTCGATCAGCATGAAGCTCTGCCGAAGCGTGACCCATCATGTGAACGTGTCGGGCAACCTTTCGGGCACCGTGTCGCGTTCTGGAGAAAACGAGAACGCTTCCCTTGTTTTCGTAAAGCAGCTTGGCCAAGAGATCACCCTTGTCTTCGTGCTTAACGACGTAGAGTTCCTGCGATACGAGCTCGGCAGTCATGCCAGGCCGTGTCGCCTCGACCCTAATCGGGTTGTTCATATAGGAGTTGGCGATGTCTTCGATTTCGCGAGGCATCGTAGCGGAGAACAACATTGTCTGTCGCTTCGCAGGGACCTGAGAAAGAATGTCCTTGATGATCGGCGCAAAGCCCATATCAAGCATTCGGTCCGCTTCGTCAAGAACAACGATACTCACGTTCTTCAGACTAAGGGTCTTTTGGTAAAGATGGTCCTTCAAGCGGCCAGGTGTCGCGATGATGGCGTCAGGATTAGCCCGAATCTGGCTGATTTGGCGGCCCATGGGGGCACCGCCGATGAGTACGGCCGTTCGGAATCCGAGAGAGCGTCCAACTTTCTGGAAAGTCTCGTCGATTTGGATGGCCAACTCGCGAGTTGGCGCCAGGATGAGTGCGATACCAGGCTCAGTTTTCAGCCTCTCGAGTATCGGCAAACCAAAAGCGAGAGTTTTTCCGGTGCCTGTTTGGGCAATGCCGGTAACGTCGCGTCCCTCGATGGCATGAGGAATGGCGAGCTCTTGGATTGGGGTGGGGGTCGTAAATTCGAGTCGGTCAAGGACAGACAGGAGCTGTGGTGAAATTGACAGCGCCTTAAAGCCTGCCTTAGTTTGGTTTTCTGTTTCGGACATAAATAAACTCGGGTCTCACGAAAAAACCCGAGGCCCACTATTATGACTCATTTTCGCAACAATTCGTTAGCACGATTTTGCGCACCTGAGACTCATTTAAGTTGAGTCCTACGGGCTCAACTTAAATCGATCAATTTCAATGCTTTTTAGGGTGAGATTTGAAGAAGTCCCAGATCACATCGGTAGCGTTGAGACCCGTCGCCATTTCGACCCCATTCAGACCAATGCCACCTGGCCAGTCATGCGTTCCATTCAGGATAGATATGAGGCTCACCTCTGTTCGATCCTTACCACGCTCAAATGTAGTGGTAATGATATTGGCGTTTGTGCTGGTGGTTTCTTTCGGCTCCAACTTGCAGCCATTGTTCTTTGCCCACCACTTCGCCGAATCCATCGCACCAATGACATGCAGGAGGGCTTGAGCCGTTGACTCGTATTGCACCATCTTGTCTTGCTTGCCATGAATCAAGAGAACTGAAACTGGCCCAACCGGCTCAGGAATCGAATTGAATCCGCCCTCTTTCTTAGGCACACCAATTGAGCCTGCAACGGCAGCGATCGCGGCGACCTTATGGGAGAGCTTCGCCCCAATGAGGTTCGTCATCATCGCCCCGTTGGAATGGCCCGCTACATAGACGCGATCTGGATCGATGCCCACTTCGCTTTCAACCTGCTCGATGAGTTTATCGATGAATGCAACGTCATCCTGCTTCTTGCCTGAGAGGTCGATAAAGCCTGCATTCCACCCTTGGGGATTTCCGAGACCATCGGGGATGGCAAGAACGAAATCCTCTTGCTGGGCCTTGATTCCCATTCGTGTGGACATCTCGGAAGTCTTTGCGCTCCCCGTCCAACCATGGAGCAGTACCACCAAAGGCAGCCGTTTCTTTCCATCGTAACCCCGAGGAACCCTTAAGATATAGGAGCGTGGAATCCCTGCACTTGTCAGCGATTCGACATATCGCCCAGGGGCTTTCGCAGGAAGCGAAGAGTTCGCTCCCGCCTGCGGTTGAGTGCACCCAATCGAGCTGAGAAGGGATACCGCCGAGAACAAAACAAGGAGTCGATGCTTCACGCACCTATCCTACGCGGATTGAAGGGTTGTGTTCAATGGGGACGAGGAACTCATAACCACGACCGGCGATGATGCCTCCAGCCGGAGCGAAAGCGGAGCCTGGAGGCTACCCATAGAGTGCTCGGACATGAGGAACTTCTATCCACCTACTACGATGATGCCTCCAGCCGGAGCGATAGCGGAGCCTGGAGGCTACCCATAGAGTGCTCGGACTCGAGGAACCTATATCCACCTACTACGATGATGCCTCCAGCCGGAGCGATAGCGGAGCCTGGAGGCTACCCATAGAGT